>CAZFMY010000160.1:0-11134 GCA_964520345.1 uncultured Gemmatimonadaceae bacterium
GTATGCGTATAGAGATCGGTGCGTAGAAGTCGCTGTGATTTTGTCCTGTCCCGCAAGCTACAGATTGTTTCACGGCGGTGCGGCGGGTCAAGGTCACGGCGGGGATCGACTAATCAGTGAAGGAGATTTTCTTCGATGCGAGTGGCGCTGCTTTCTCATAGTCACCATGGTCGGAGTCTCGGCCGAGTGGCTCGCAGTTTGGGGCACGAGATTGCGGGTGTTATGGACGGTGAAGAGGAGCCGAGGCGGGCTCTGGAGCGCGAGTTCGAGTGCCCGGCGTTTGCCACGGCAGCGGCGTGTCTGGACGGATGCACAGTCGATGCTGCAGTGGTGGCCGGCAAACACATCGAGATGCCCGGTCATATTATGGCGTGCGTGGATCGGCGGATTCCCTATCTGGTGGACAAGCCCTTCGCCGATTGCGCTGCCCGTTTGCGGCCGGTGGCCGAGGCGTCGGAGCGCTATGGGGTATTCAGTGCTTTGACGCTGCCCAACCGCGCCAGTGTGACGATTGCCCTGGTGCAGCAGATGATTGACGATGGCAGCCTGGGTGAATTGGTGCTCTACAACAGCCGTTTGAACAATGGCCCGCCGTCGCGCTATGACGGGAAGCCATCGGCCTGGCACAACGACGCGAGTGTTTCTGGCGGCGGTTGCTGGGCCGTCGAGGCATCACACGGTCTCGATACCTTCTTGGATCTCGTGGGCGATCAAGAGGTGGTTGCAGTGAGTGGGGTGATGTCGAATGCGCTGCATCGACGCGCAGTAGAGGATAGCGCCATCGGCGTCCTGCGGGCGCGAGATGGGGCGACGGGGATTGTCGAGACGGGGTATTGCTATCCGTCCGGGGCGCGCAGCGGCGACCATTTCTTCCGCTTTGTCGGCACTAAGGCGACCGTGATCCAGCAATACGACAGCGAGGGCGGATTTCTAATTGAAGTGCACACTCCTGAAGGCGTGTGCGTCAGCCGGGATATTGGGCACGGAGAACGCATGCAGCGGATCGTGGACGAGGCCTTGACGGCGCTTGCCGAAGGTCGCCCATTCACTCCGGGGATCGGCGATGCGGTTCGGATTCTCGAAGCTCAGGATGCGGTCTATGCTTGCGCCCGGAGCAGCAGTGCGAGTAATGGTCCGCATCGGTTGGGGACACCGCCGCCGCGGCCTTGAGCATAAGGGCTGCGCTAGGTTTTTTTGCGCGCGATGAATGTATAGCAGTCGTAGATCCGCAACCACTTAGTATCCCTGAACTTCGAGAAGATAACCTCGGTTTCGAATCCCGTCTCGGCCAGGAGATCGAATACATCCCAGCCGAATCGGTAAAAGGCGGGAATCTTTCCCCGAATACTGTCGCCGTGGTATTCTACTGGAGTCACCACCGGGACGAATTCTCCATCGACAGAGCGAAAGAGATCCTGTGTTTTGCGATCGAAATAGAACGGGACGGTAAAAATGAACACTCCCTCTTTTTTCAGCGTCCGCTGTACTTCTTCGAATCCTTTGCTGTAATTTTGCACGTGCTCGAATACGTCCTCGGTAATCACCAGGTCGAAAAGATCATCGTCGAAAGAGAGGTTTTCGATGTTTTGGCAGAGCACCCCATCCTTGGTGGAGCCCGACTCATACCCTTCGTGGTACTCGGAGGTGGTCACATTGTCAAAATCTCCCAAAGCTTTTACTATTGAACCCGAAGCAGCGGCGATATATATGTTGAGACCGGATTGAGCATCCAAATCGCGGAGCGTATTTACGCCCTTTGCGGCAAAAAGGTTCACGACACATTTTGCCAGGTGTCGATTTCTGCTGATGCTTCGGCAAAAAAGACATTCCAGATCGTCGCGCAGTGTGTCTCGTGACTGGGTGTGTAAAAAGGCGGTTGGCTTTCGGCAGATATTGCAGAATCCAATGCGGTTGCGCCACAGATAACGCAGGTATCGGTAAATTGGCTTTTTAGGCATCGTCTTTTCTATTCATTGAAAGAGTGCTCAGGCGCAGTGAAGATCCGTAATGGGGTTATCGATCTTGATATCTTTCCAGGTGCGTTCGGTGGTTGAAAAATATGGCTCGTACAACTTAGCTGGTCATAGCGTAAAATGAAATCCGCAATTTCTAGGATGATCAAGGGGTGCAAGTATGTGCTGATGGTGGCCCCGTTTTTCTGGATCTATTTCCGCGTCGATATCGAGCAAACGCTGAGCGATCTGGCCAATATCGCCTGGTGGACGGTACCCTTTGTAATTTTCTCAACCATAGCGGTGCTCTTTCTCCAGAGTTTCCGCTGGTGGGTTTTGCTCAGGATTTACGTTCCGGACCTGAAGCTTCTCAAGGTTTGGAGCAGCCATCTGAGAGCTGGTTTCTATGCAATGGTGATTCCGTCGAGCCTGGCTCAAGATGCGGTTCGCGCGGTGCTTCTTTCACACAATATTGACTATTCGCTCAGCTGGGGCTCTACCTGGATATACAAAATCTCCGGTTTGTTGGGCTGGCTGGCGCTCTCGCTAATCGGCATTTTCCTTTTCGAGACGGACGCCCTGCCCAGTTATATCCAGCAGCTGATTTTGCTATCCCTGCTAGGACTGCTGCTTTTATCGATCTTATCCTTTTCAAAGAGCGTCACCCGGCCCCTACGAGAACTCATCGAGAAGGCCCATTCGTCAAAAATCCTGCAAAAAGTCAAAAATGTTCGACAGGCGGTCTATGCATACCGAGACAAAAAATATCATCTGCTCTACTCAATAATCATAGCGATTCTGGTGCAATTGGTCATGGTGGTCGGAACGGCGGTCGCCATATTCGGTATCAGCCATGAGCTATTCATCGAGGAATGTATAATTTTCATCCCGCTTATCGAGTTGATGATCGTCGTGTTTCCACTGACTCCGGGTGGCGTGGGCATTCGCGAGGCCCTTATCGTCTTGATGTTTGAACAACTGGGGTTATCGATAGAGCAAATGAGCGTTTATGTCGGATTGGGCGTTATCGCCTATGCCGTGCGTCTCTTAGGTGGGATACCGGTCTTGGTCGAAACCGTGCAGCGATATCGCACAAATAGTACCGACTGATCGATTGCACTCCCGGGATCTCAGCTTTTAAAGGTTTTAAACTCGACCTCCACTTGCGACCGGGCCCAGAATGGATATGGCTCGCTAGTGGCTAAAATAAGTCTGCAGTTTCTCCAATAATCCGGCATCGATGAGTACGCCCTGCGCTTCGGCGCGTCGACGATGCTCGAAGCGGGCTTCCCCCGGTACATGGCCCGCGAACTCTTGTTTGTACACCTCTAGGAGGGCGGTCATACGCTCGGGAAAATCGTCTTCGCAAAAGCGCTGCGGATCAATTGCCATAAAGAACTGTCCGACGTTCAGCGCTTCGTTGTCCACACCCAATCCCGGCGACTGGTAGGACCAGCAGGCACCGCTTAGTCCGGCGGCGAGCACATCTACGATCAATGCCAGGTTGGTGCCTTTATAGCCGCCGGACGGCGCTACCGTGCCTGCGAGCGCTGCCGTTGCATCTGTGGTAGGCTGCCCATTGCGATCGAGGCCCCAATCTGAAGGTATGGGCTGATTGCGCCGTGCCGCTTCGCGGATATTGACGAATGCGGTGGCTGTGGTGGACTGGTCGATGAGCAGGGGCATCCGCCCGGCCATTGGTGCGGCAAAGGCGATGGGATTGGTGCCAAAAAAGGGCAGGGCGCCACCCCAGGGAGCGACCATGGCCGGGGCATTGGCGTAAGCCTGAGCAATCAGGCCGTGCTCGGCGATCCGCTCGACGAAATAGCCGACCACACCACAGGTGAACGTATTGCGTATGGCCAGTGCGGCGATGCCCGTTGTCTGCGCTGCTTCGATCAGAGCAGTATAGCCGATATCGAATGCCAGATGGGCCAGCCCCGAGTCGCCGTCGACCACCAGGCTGGCCGGAGCCTGTTTTTTCAAGCGCGGTCTCGCCCGCCCGTTGAGCTGGCCGCGCTTCAGGCTTTCCAGGTAGTCGACCAGATGCGATAGGCCCACATTGGGCAACCCATCCGCTTCGGCTGCCTGTGTGGCCCGGGCCAGACAGGCAGCACTCTGATCGTCGGCGCCGCAGGCGATGAGCAGATCATAACTCAAGTGATGGATCTGAGTCAGGGTCAGCCTGTTTTTATCCATGATCGGCTATTGTCTCGGTGTTGCGGTGGTTGCGCTCTGGCCGGTGCTGCGCTCAGACCTGGTAGGCGAAGAGCTTGGCGCGGAAGATCCGCAGACGGATCGCCAGCATCTCCCCGGCCGCTGAAATATCGCTTTGCCCCTTCCATGTGACCACCTGGTCGACGGCGTCGCCGGTGAGGGGGTCGCTCTCGGCGAAACTCAGCCCGGCGACCGGATCCACATCGGGGTGAATCCGGGAGGGAATAGAGTACAGAATCTCGACTTTGATCCAGCCGCCGGGTTTGCAACGATAGTTGAGCCGCAGCTGGTCGGCGGTGCGTTTGACGGTGGGAATGGTTATCCGTCCTTCGGCTTCGGCCTCCACGCCGCAGAATCGGTGTGGGTGCCATTGGGCCCACTGTAATGTACAGGAGTGATCGTTGTCGCCGGCGCGTTCGTTGTGCAGCGAGGTGAAGCCGCTGTAGAGCGAGCCCCAGGCTCCGCCGGGCAATTCGACGATGCCGCTGCCCCAGGAATAAACCATCGCCGCGTCGACGGCACCCGGGTTGCCGACCGGGATGATGGCCTTTCTTTCGGGTCGCTGCCAGAGCAGACCGTCGCGGCTGAAAGCGATCTGGCTGTCGACGTGATCGGTGGCGTGATGGTAGACCTGTACCAGCATGCAGTGCAGGTCGTCGCCGCCCGGATAGGGGAAATAGTCGGCGCCGTAGAATGAGATGTCGGGATCGTCCTGTCCATCGGGAAAGAGGACCAGCTTCGGAGCCGGCCATTTGTAGAAGTCCCTGGTGCGAGTGAAACCGATCGCACGGTGGAAGATCTCGGCTTCTGGTGCGCCGCTGCCGATCAGGTCGAATTGCTCCTGAGCGACTCCCTGTACTCGGCAGTAGGCATAATAGTATCCCGAGCGCTGGTCGTAGTGGACCGATAGACCGCCATCCATCGGAAAATCGGCCAGGATCTGCTCGGAGCGGGTCCAGCGGACCCGGTCGGGCGAGGTCCAGCCGATCACCTGTCCCTGCAAAACGAGTTTAGGTCCGGTAAACGCCGGACCTAAATATTCTTGCTCAGCCCACCAACGTTGAATTTCCTCGTCGTCGACGGCTTCGCCCTCGTTGGCAATCTGGCCGGTCGCCGAGTTGATCATCGCGCCCTCGCAGCCCATGCCCTTGAAGCGCTCGTGCTCGGGTGCCGAAGGATCTTCGAATACGGCCTTGAGCAGATCGCCGCCGACCTCGGTTACCAGGTTGTTCTCGCGCGAGCCCTGGTGCTCGATCAGGCCCAGCGCTGGGCGCGTCCAGTGCTCTCCGTCCTCGCTCTGGGCATAGGCGACTCGTCCGGCCTGGTAGTAGAGCAGGTGATAGCGGTCTTCGGCCTGCCAAACGCGTACTGCATTGCCCAAATCCTCGACTTCGCCGTCGAATTCGAGCGGTGCTGATTTTTGCGCCTCTTCGATTGCTACTCGGATACCTGCTGGCGCGTCGTAGAGCTCGAAGGCCCCCTGTCGATCGGTGGACCGGTGCCCTGGAAAGACTTCGGTCTGATCGATGAAGGGTTTCCAATTGCCCGAATTCGCTCTGGGTCTGACCCAGTCGCCGGGATAATAACCGCGGGTTGGTGTCCAAGAATTGCTCATGTCTGTTTATTCCGGGAGGATGGGAAAAGAGCTCAGATCCCCTGCGATGGTTTCCAACAGGGTCGAAATCTCGTGTTTATCGCCTTCGTCGAGCGCCAGCTTGCCCGCAGGCGCTCGTTCGACCAGGGTGCTGAATACACCTCGGCGCTTGAGGATATAGCGCATGAAGGGGTGATTTTCCAAGTTGATCAGCGGCAGCAGGCGCCGGTGCATGGCCCGCGCCTCCTCTTGTTCATCGGCCCACCACAGTTCGGTGATTTTTACTAGCACGTCGGCGAGTTCGCAGGCCGGCATATTACCCCGGGCGCCGCGGCGCAGCTCGTCGGGCAGGAATTTGCCTCCCGCCCCGCCGAAGATGCACTTGACCTGCTCGCTGACCAGGCCGGCTACTTCGGCGATGTGTTTCGGGCCTGGCTGTCGCTCCTCTTTGACGTATTCGATCTGCGGGATTTCGTCGACCAGCGCCGCCACCTGCTCGCCGGTCAGTGGTGCGTACTGATCGGCATTCTGCACCATGATCGGGCCGTCGAAGAGTTCGGCCATCCGCCGGTACATATCGATGGCCCCCGCCTGGTCGGTGCGGTCGGGCGCCATGGCGATGATCGAGTCGACGCCGGCTTTTTGCGCCGCCCGTGCGTAGAGCAGGACCTGGGGCACCGAGATGCCCGAAGCCCCGAAGACGACGGGCAGACGGCCGTTGACTTCTTCGAGCACGGTGTCCAGCCCCCGTACGCGCTCCTCCTCGCCGAGAAACCAGAACTCGCCGACCATCACCGGCCAGACGATGCCGTGCTGGCCGCTCTCGCAGCAGAAATTGGCGACCTTCTTCAGGTCGGCGGTGTGGATTTCCAGGTCGTCGCGGTACGGAGTCGGCAGAAGCCCGAAGATCCCCTTCATCTCGTCGAATCGCGCCATTATTCATCCTTTCATGTTATATACCCATCGGGCTCAAAATAGGGTGTGCGGGAAAACGCAACAAGGATCGGCAGGTACTTTTCGGCACGATTGGCATCGACGGCGATTTTTCGTTATCGTTGCCGTCTTCCGACTCATCGGCAGCAGACCCGGGCGGGTGGATCGATGCGTTCTGCGTTCGTGGGTCGGCGAGAAGAGATTGGCAATGAGATCCCAAAGCGGAGAATCGAGCATGCGGGTCGAACACATCGTCTTTTTGATCCATCCTTGTTGCTACGAGCCGCTGGCGCCCGAGGATATAGACCGCGATAATCTGCAGCTCTTCGTCGAGTGCGAGCGCGAGGTCAAAGCGCGCTGGTTGGCAGCGTTGGCCGAGCGGCCGGCCCATACCCTGCTCTTGCAGTTGGGCGGCCCGGCGGCGCTGCGCGATCGCGCGATCGAGTACCTGGGTGCGCCGGCCGTTTTCTATCCGCAGACCGAGTTTCCCGACGATGGCGACCTGGCCGAGTATTATCGGCGGCTGGTAGCCGATTTTCACACTCATCTCGCCGAGTTCGGTCTGGACTTCGATCCGCTCAATGCCACGTCTGAGCTCTGGGGCGAATCGTTCGAGGGCTGTGTCCCGGGCTATGGCGGGGCCTTCGCCCAGTACTTGGGGTTGCGGCACGCGCCGAGAATGCGCTTCGAGATGACGGTCTACGATTCGCGCTTTTTGCACCGGGCGCAGCACTGGGAGGTGATTCCGATTGCCGGGTCCGATGTGGAGGCCTGGCTCTTCGACTGTGCCGACAGCACCGGGGCGGCGATCTTCCAGGCGCGGCGGACCGCCCAGTGGATCGACGAGCGCCGCGTTCATCTGCAACTCGATGATCGACGGCTTCAGGTCTGCAGCAAAGGGGGGCACACGCTCTGGCCAGGGGAGCCGTGGGAGAAGGGCAAGATCGAGGCCGTACGGCCCTATAGCATGACCCTGAAAGAGGCCAACTGGCGCTGGATCCGTTCGGTGGGGATGTCTTTCGCCCCCTTTCGGGAAGTGATCGCCGCTGCCCGTGTAGAGGCTGAAGAGAAAGAGAATGTTGAATAGGGAGATCTGCAGTGTCCGCGTTCGGATTCAGACCGATGGCCGATCTGCAATAGTGAGATTCCTGGGAGAGTGAGCCATGCAAATCGTCGATGTTCGGATTCACAAAGTTGTGGTCCCGATGCGCTCTGGAGCCGTCCACTCGGAAGGCGTCGAAGACAAGCTCTGCGCGCCCGATCCGGTCACTGGTCGCTCGCTGAATTTCTGGGAATTTCCCAAATGGATCATCGAGCTGGTCGGCGATAATGGTCTGGTCGGTCTGGGCGAGCCGCGGCGTGGTGATCTCTATGCGCCGCTTTGCGAATACGCCGAGTTGATCATCGGTAAGACACTGCAGGAATTGCCGGTGGGGCATTTGCCGCTGCCGCACGGCGAAGACTATGAGTCGTATATCATCTACGAGGCCTATGAGATGGCCTGGCTGGACCTCCTGGGCAGGCATCTGGGCGTTCCGGTGCACCATCTGCTGGGCGGCAAGAAAATCGATCGGGTGCCGGTGGATTTTTGGATGGGTCGGGGCACGCCGGAAGATACCGCGCGGCGGGCGGAGCTGGGGTTGGAGCTGGGATTTTGCGGTCTCAAGATGAAATGCGAGCTGGGCGACCCCATTGCCGAACGGGTCGAGGCCGTGCGCGCGGTGGCGCCGGATTTTTCGATCGTGCTGGATCCCAACGAGCGCTTTATCGATCTCGATGGTGCGCTAAAGGTCGCGCGTTCGCTGGAGAGATTCGACCGGGTGGTCTTCGAGAGTCCGCTGCCCCAGGACCGTCTGGACTGGTATGGGCAGCTGCGCGGCCAGATTCCGCAGGCGGTCGCACTGCATCTGACGTCGATCAACGAGTTGTTGCCCGCGCTCAAGGCAGAGGCCGCCGAGTACTACAATCTACTCGGGCCGCTGAAAGAGTTTGTCGATTGGGCGACACTGACGCGGCAGGCTGGTTGCCCGACCTGGCGCGGTACGGGGATGGATCTGGGCGTGCGCGATATGAGCAGTGTCCACGCGGCGGCGGCGGCCGGCTGTCAGCTGCCCAGCGATATCATCGGCCACGTGCTGCGCGAGGACGATTTACTCGTCGATCCCATAGGGTTCATAGATGGCCATTTGAGCGTGCCTGATGCACCGGGACTCGGGATCGAACTCGACCGCGCCGCGTTGGAGCGCTATCGGGTGCCGCTCGATGCCGACGAAGCTGCCGTCGAACGGGCCTCGCGAAGCTCCAGGGGTGCCGGATCGGCACCTCGCCCCGCTAATCCGACACTGCGCTCGGCCTATCTCTTCGCGTATCCGTGGGATTTCGTCGATGAGGGGCTCGATATTTTGGTCGGCCGGGCACAAGCGCTGGGCATCACCCATCTGGCGGTGGCCAGCCTCTACCACGCCGGTTTTTTCTTCTATCCGCACAACCCGCAGCGCAAAGTGCACCTGCTCGAAGACGGCGTGGCGTATTTTCACCCCGATGAACGCCACTATGGCGACGGTCCGCTGCGTCCGGCTCGCGCCGCGCTCTGCCAGGAACGCGATTGGTTCGGTGAAATCTGCGCGGCGGCGCAGGCGGCGGGCTTGCGGGTATGCGCCTGGACGGTGCTGCTGCACAATTCGCGCCTGGGTCTCGCCCACCCCCAGGCCGCGGTGCAGAATGTGTTCGGCGATGTCTATCCGCACGCGCTGAGCCCGGCCCATCCTGCGGCCGCGGCTTTTGCGCGCGGGCTGGTTCGGGATCTGGCCTCGCGCTATCCGCTCGATTCGATCATGCTCGAGGCGCCGAACTACCGTTCGCGGGCCCACGGTGGCCCGTGGGTCGGCGGGCACCACCACGAGCGCCAGGGCACGCACCTGCGGGCGCTCGAAGCAGATTTATTCGATCTGAGTTTCAATCCGGCGGACGTGGAACGGGCCAGTGCCGCCGGAGTGGATATGGGCGCCCTGCAGCAGGCGGTGCGCGATCATCTGCAGCGTTATCTGGCGGCAGCGCCCGATTATCCGGCGGAGTTGCCTGCGACGTTGGAGCAGTTCAGCGCAGCGCATCCGGCACTTGCCGAGTACCAGGCATATAGGCGCGAGGTCGAAGCCGAGTTGCTGCGCTCACTGCGGGCCGAGGCTGAGCCCTGCGGCGTGCGCTTGATGGGCGGGGCGGATCCGTCGATGGATCTGGTGATGGCCGGGCTCTACGGCGAGCCCGCCGGGCGCATCTCCGGACTTACTCGCGCGGCGCGGGCTGGTCTGGACGAAAAACAGGAATTGATTTCGGTGCTGCGCATGGGTTTCTATGGTCGGCCGGAGTTCGGTACGTCGATTCTGAGCGAGTCGGAGATGATCGCCTCGGTCGAGGCCATTGCGGAAGGCGGTGCCGATGCGGTGGGGTTTTATAACTATGGCGAAGCACCCGCACGTTGTGTGGACTGGATCGGTGCTGCTTTGCGCTCGGTCGGTCTGGCAACGGGTGGATGAAACTCGTTTGGTGCAAAACGCTGCCCGGTGATAGGCCGGGGCTGAATCCATTCTTTGGTTTGACTACTAATATAGAATGTTCGTTCAAAGAATCTGCGTGGGTTTGGATGGCCCAACCGGCGCATGTCTTCTAAAAAAGGAGCAAGAGAAGAGTCAATGTTAGAAGCCGCCCAAATTCAATCGTTCAAGGACCATGGATATTTGATTTTACCGGGATTTGTGGGTTCGGACCTGGTGCACGCGTGGCGCGAGCAATTCTGGGCTCATATCGGGTGCCGTGTCGACGAGCCAGGTCAGTGGCCCGACCGGGTCGAGGGTTTTGCACCCGACCCGGTCTTTGGCGATCTGCCCGATTTGCAGGCTATCGCCAAGCAATTCGGGGGCGGGCATTTTCAAGGAGGAGGCTGTGGTGTGCAGGTGCGCTGGCCGCAATCCAATGGAGAATGGACGATGCCGGATTCCGGTCACCTGGACGGTTATCCCGGCGAGGGGTGTCAGGCCGTGTTGATGATGGGAGCTACGACCTATCTCTACGACGTCGAGCCCGGGGGCGGTTCCTATGTCTACTGGCCCGACAGTCATCGCATCGCCCACCGCTATTTTCGCCAGCATCCGGATCGGATAGAAGGTACGTTCCGCGAGACGCCGGAATGGGAGGATCGTGGCTGGGGCATTTTTTCGGATCAGAACGACGAGCCTGCGCGCGAGTTTACGGCTCGTGCCGGGGATATGATTCTGTGGCATGGCTGGCTTTGCCACAGCGGATCGACCAATGTCAACCGTTTGCCTCGAATCGGTTTTTTCGCGCGCTGGATTCACCAGGATGATGCGGGGGTGCGCAGGGCGATTCCCGAAGATCTGTGGTACCACTGGTCGGTGTAGGGAGGGCAAAACAGATCTGGTTG
>CAZFMY010000161.1:0-10528 GCA_964520345.1 uncultured Gemmatimonadaceae bacterium
ATTTATATCGCGTAGGAAATGCCAGTCACCCCATAGATTTGCAACATTGAACCTACTCAGCGCCTCTTCCTTTGCTTACCTTTTTTGCCAGATCTTCCTGTTTCTACAAGCAAAAGATCCATCTCACCGGCATCCCGATCTACCCCGGCTATGATAACCTGAACTGGCGTTCCCGGTTGAAAAACCCTCCTACTACGACGCCCGACCAGACGATGTCTGTTCTGATCCAGTTCGAAGTAATCGTCTAGATCGCGAAGGAAGCAAAACCCATCGACCTTAAAACTACCGACCTCGACAAAAAACCCCCCGCGCAGAACCCCTGAAACCTGACCCGGGAACTGATCTCCTATGTGTCGCTCCATATAGCGCATCTGTTTAGTTTTAATATACCTTCTCTCTGCTTCTTCCGCTCTCCGCTCTCGAGCCGATGTCCATTGCCCCAACTTCTGCACATCCGTTTGGACCGATCTGCGCTTGTTTTTTTCGCCGGCCAGCACTTCTTTAATCACCCGGTGGACCCACAAATCGGGATACCGACGAATCGGTGAGGTAAAGTGCAAATAGGACCTAGAGGCCAAACCGAAATGCCCCGTGACCTCGCTTGAATATTCGGCTCTGGTCATAGCCCGCAATACGAATTTATTTATCAGAACACTGTCTTTGCGCCCTTTGATCTGGGTGAGGAACCGCTGGAGATCACCAGGTCGCAACTCATCCCTCGAGTCCAGTTCGACGCGTATAGAAGACGCCAAACTAGCCAACTCTCTAAGGCTGTTTATCGATGGAGGACGATGTATGCGATAAAGCACCGGAATCTCTCGTCGAAGTGCAAAATCTGCGACGCACTCGTTGGCCAAAAGCATAAATTCTTCAATGAGCCGATGGCTGTCCCAGCGCGGATAGCTCCCTAAAGCTATGGGATTACTATCGGTATCAACTTCAACTAGGGGCTGGTCCATGTCGAAATCCAACGCACCGCGCTGCGAACGTATTTGGGTCCTCAAAGTCGCGAGCACGTGCATCTGCTTCAAATCCTCGCAGAAATCTTCTACCGATCCCCCAAGGTCCTCACCACCATCCAAAAGACTTTGTACCTGGCCATAGCTAAAACACCCGGCACTGCGTATGACCGATTTGCTGAGTCGATAGTCTAGGAGACGACCTTCTGCATCCAGTTTAATCAAAACAGAAATCGCCAAGCGGTCTTCACCCGGCGCAAGAGTACAAATCTCGACCGAAAGTCGGCTTGGCAACATATGAATTACGCGATCGAGAAGATAGACACTCGTTCCCCGCTCCCTCGCCTCTCGGTCCAGAGCACTCCCCTCTACAACAAAATGACTGACGTCGGCAATATGAACCCCAAGGAGATACTCCCCGTTATCTCCTCTCTCGATCGAGACTGCGTCGTCGAAATCACGAGCTTCATCAGGATCGATAGTAAAGCATATCAGTCCCCGCAAATCTTCGCGCTGAGGCAACTCCCTCGCCAAATCGATCTTCGCCTCTTTGGCTTCGGCCTCGGCCTCTTCGCAATAATCAACCAAGAAACCAAATCGACGAACCAGCGTGAGAAAGTCGAGACGGGGATCCTCTGGATCTCCTAAAACTTCAATGACCTCGCCCTTCAAACCGTCGTATCCTCTGGCTCGCTCGACAATCCGAACCACAGCTTTGTAGCCTTCGCGCAGTTCCTCTCCCGGCAATCCGTTCAAATAGATATCTCGATTTATCCCTACGTCGTCCGGGCTGATTAAATGTCGCCGCCCCCGAATCTGGTAAGTACCAACGAATTTACCGGGGACTTTTTCGACAATTTCGACTATTCGGCCACGAGGTTCCCCCCTCTCGCTTAGAGAGCCCGTCAACGCGACGCGGACCAAATCCCCATCTAAAGCCTCACCCAAATCCCGGTCCGAAATAAAAACATCCGCAACCCCTTCCTTTTGAGAAACCAGGCCAAAGCCCCGTCTGTGAATCTTTAAACGGCCGACGACTTGCTTGATAGCCGAGGGTGCCAGATATCGATTGTGATGCCCTCGCACCAACAAGCCTTCACCGACCAATTCCTTCACGGTGCGACGAAAGTCGCGATATCTAGATTGGGGCACTCCCATTGCCCGAGCCAGCTCTTTCATCTTACCAGGCCGATAATTCGATGTATTTATATAAGCGAGGATCTTTTCGCGGCTTATTTCCATAGCCCCTGGTTTTAAAAAAAGCTCCCCCGTTAAGGAGAGCTTCATAATGAGTTAGTACTATATGAGACGTTGCGGAAGTACTATTCGGTAGACCAATTCAAGGGAAAAGGTTCGGTCTTGCCCGAATCCTTCCACATTTTTTCAAGATTGCTGTAGACTTTTTCAAATTCGTCCTGAACAACCGCTATGCTCTTTTGGGCATTGGGCACAAAAGTAGGAAAATCTGGCTGAACGAGCTTCCGCATTGCAGCTTTGAGACCCCGCTTCCCTGTATTGTGCAAGGCTCTCAGGCGCTTGTCTTCGAGTTCGACTTTTTCCAACTCCGCCAGCAGGGTTTGCATGACCTCTTCGATATCGTGGGCTTTGTTCGTCATCCCCTCAGTTTTAAGATATTGCTGGTAGCGGATCAATTTTTCAGTATGTTCATTAAGATCCTGTAAGGTTTTTATATACGGAGTCAATTCATCTTTCTTACCCCCTCCACAAGCAAAAAGTCCACCAGCAACTAAAAGAATCGCTGCATTCTTAAACATTGTTGACCTCCATGTTCCAGGTGTCCTCTAATAAGAAACTCCAACCTACGAACCCACCCGGCCTAAGTCAAGTATAAACCCCAACTCTTAGCTGGACCTGCGCCGATAGAGAACCGCGTTCAACTCCCCACATAAAAGCAAGATAAATGCTACTAAATACGCTGAGAGCAAGATAATTATGACCGCCCCTAAAACACCGTAAACGACATTGTAATAACTAAAGCCTTTGACGTAGTATTTAAATCCGGAAACGATGAACGTCCATAATAAGAAGAAAAGTATGCTCCCAGGTAAGACATCCAACCATTTTAAACGTATTGCGGGGGCAATCCGATATATACAGGCAGAGACAAACACCGCCCCGACCAATCCAGCTCCCCTCCGCAACTGAACGACCAGCGACGGGAAATTCCGCGAATATTCCCACTGCCCCCTCAACCAATGTTCAACCTGTTCACTAAAGATGATAAGGTTAAAGAGAAATACCAGGGCAAGACCTACGCCAACCACCAGAAAAACCGAAAGAATCCTACGCTGCCAAAACGAACGGTATTCCTCAACTGCGTAGGCCCGGTTTAACGCCGTCATCGTAGTTGACATACTGGCAGACGCTGGCCAAAGCACACCCAATATGCCAATGAAAAACAAACTCTGAGAAGAAGAAGAGAGAAACCGGATATTGTCTTCGACCATACCGAGGAACGGGGCAGGCATGATAATGCCAAGCGCCTCAAGAACACGGTCGAAATCCTCGGGCGATATGTTCATGATCCCCAAGAACGCTGTAAGGATGAGGATCCCGGGAAAAACGGCGAATACAAAGTCAAAAGCCATTGCCGCTGCCGCATCTGTACAAGAATGGCGCACCGTCGCGACCAGGGTTTCGCGAGCGACCGCCAGTCCAGAGCGAAAATGATCCCTTATCGGTTCAATCCGCGACAACCCCATTGGTCTAGTCCGCTAGACACCCTAAAATCGGCGGGAAAAGATGACCATTAGAGGAGAAAGCATCCTTACCGTAGATCGTCGCTTGCCCATTCCAGTCGGTAAAGGTTCCCCCTGCTTCTTCTAGTATCGGCAATAGCGGGCCACAATCCCAGGAGTTGATGATTGGATCGAAACTAGCTTCTGCCCGTCCTGTCGCTACAAGTATATGTCCGTAGCAATCACCCCAACCCCGACAGAGCCGGACCCCCTCGATCATCCGCTGCCATTCACTCGCGCGACCCTCTGCAACAAAGCTCGGCGATGAAGTATAACAAATACAAGCTTCGTCCAATTTATCTACGGTAGAAACGGCTGCCCTTCTGCCATTCCACCAACATCCCTCTCCCTTGGCGGCCCAAACCATTTCGTCCAATGCGGGCATATAAACGCAGCCCAAATCTACGCCATCGGGACCCTCACGAGCAATGAGCACACCATAGAGCGGTACCCCCTGGACAAAAGATTTGGTCCCATCGATTGGGTCGATCAACCACCTATAGCCGGATTTTCCTTCTACAACGCCAAATTCCTCCCCGACTATTCCATCTTCGGGATAGGCCCGGGCCAGCAGTTCCCTGATCTTGGTTTCGGCCTCCCGGTCGGCAACTGTAACCGGCGAAAGATCCTCTTTCCATTCAGGCTGAATTCCGGACTGAAAATAGCGCAGTGTTATCTTGCCAGCTTGCCATGCTGCGTCCACTACGAAATCCAAACCACTACGCAATCCCGCACTCAACTCAATATCTCATGGCGGAGGTTTTCAAGTAATTGTAGCGCCGCTTCGATATCACCAACCTGATCCGGTGAGTATTCACGTTCAATAGTCAATGGCCCTTCATACCCCAACTCGTGAAGTTTGAGAAGAAAGGCTCTTATATTGACATCACCCTGGCCAAGAGGCGCATCCTCAGCCCAGGACTGACCCGGCCGACGCTGATAGCAAGCATCTTTGCAGTGCACACTGCGAACGTACTCTCCTACCCGATCCAATGCTTCTAAGGGGTCGCCGGAACCGTAGAGGATCATATTAGCAGGATCGAAATTAACTGCTAGATTCTGGCGCTCGACCGCATTGATGAAGGTCAGCAATTCATCCGCGGTTTCCTGGCCAGTTTCAAGATGAAAATACTGTTCATTGTCACGGCAATGATCACATACTTGCCGCGTAACCTCGACAAGAGCCGAAAAATCTGGATCGTTGGTATCTTGTGGCACAAAGCCCAAATGCATGCCGATGGCGTCTACCCCTAGCGCTTGAGCAAAATCGGCGATAGCGAGAGTCTCCTCTAATCGCTCTGTCCTGCGGGCCCGAGGGACCAGTCCAACAGTCTCCGCAACAATTTCAGGAGTGGTATAATCGTCTTCGGGAAAACCGACAAAGACGACGCTGACCTCAATCCCGGCCTCGGCGAATTGAGCTTTGATCTCTGCCGTCTTCTCGGTTCGGCGAAATTCAACACCCGGAGCATGTAAATGAACCGTATCAACTCCCAAACCGCGTACTGAATCCAACCCCGCTCCCAAGCCCTCATCAATAGAGGTAAATATACCCGTTGCCCACTTATCCACGATTGCATACCTCCTGTTTCAAAACTTGGTGGAATGGTAAAACTCCACGGTGTTGCCCCCCTTTTGCTTGGCTTTATAGACGGCATTCAGGAGGGCATCGAAGATCTTCTTCGATGCCTCGATTGCGGATTGCCCCACAATTTGCTCGACCGTTACCACTCCAATACTGGAAACCAGCGGCAACTGGGTGCTAGCCGCTTCGACACTTGAGCGAGAGAGTTGACGACGCATATCGCTTGCCCGCCTTCTCGCCAGATTGTTATCCATCGCGCCCGCGATCGCAAAATGGGTCCCATCCAGACGATATAAATCCTCGCCTTCGACCAGGAAATGGCGCAGATTTCGCACGCTTTGCTTAAGCATCTGATCGCCGACTTCCCACCCGTAGCCTTTGTTGATTTGAGCCACCTGATCAAAACTTATACCAATACAAGAGAAAGGACCCATTTCACGTAATTCCGGCAGTTTCTTCGGCAAGGACATACTGAATAGCATCACCTTATTCGGCAACCCAGTCATGGCATCCCGTCCCGCCATTTGTCTCCACTTTTTATTGTCGGACTCGAGATCTTTGAGCCGTCCCCTTAGAGTATCCAATTCCTCCTTCATAATATTCAACTGCCTAGTCGCCTGACCTGAATCGTTTCCATTAGTCGTCTGAACTGAATCATTTCCATTGGCAGTGGGCACAGCCTGCCCAGTAGTCGCGCTTCCTTTTGCGACCTGCCCTCCGGCCTTCTTCTTTGCTTTTTTGGGGGGCGTTTTATCCTCACCACTACTCTTTAGTGTTTTTTCAACCTGAGCTTTTCTCTTTTTTAGATCGACCCGTTTTTCTTTATGCAATCCCCGTAAATCTCGCCCGCGCTCACCCGCGATCTCCAACATCTCTTTAGCGCGGTTGACCGCTCCGCCAACGATGCTCTTGTCGTTGATTATATTCATACATTTTTGCATAGCACCACTAAAAAACGAACCGGCTTTCTTAAAATCTGCTCTATCGGCGGTCAACTCGAAAAGTCGGAATCCAATTTCGCCCAGCAGCAAAATGAGCCTAAGCTCGTCTTGGTGTTTAGCTTCTTTGAGGGTTTCGTAATTGCGCTCGAAAAATATCAGGCTGAATTTAAGAGCATTGACCTCGTTAAGAGCGAGTCCCGGCAATTGTGGATAATCCGCGTGTTGGGGCAAGTCGCTCTTCCAACGCTGGTGAAGTTTTTCGAATTTGGCATCTACCGAACCAAGATCCGAATCGGGATAGAACCGTTCCTGATCCCGGTAGAGCCAGGCAATGCGCAGATAGTACCTGGCGAGATTTCCCGGCAAAAGATTGTTGCGCAGACATTGGCTATAGATGCCCAAGTGAAATTTAGCCACCGCATGTACCAGGATATCCTCATCGTTCAGACGCATACCCAAAGACTGGGCAATCCCCTTCCCCGTAGGCATGGCTGTCAAGAATTGTCTCAGCCCATCCCCTTGCAAAGTAGTGCGGAATTTGCTAGCTTGGCGCTCGGCTTGGCGAAATTCCTGGTCGCCCATCTCCCCAGTAAAAAAGCACTTCGTGCAAGTACCCCAGAAGAATTGTAACGGATCGACCGAATCAAATCCCGCCTTACCCCATTTGTAACTATGAGGATGACCGTCACCTTCGGTTTCCAGCGGACGGGCCATATCCCTCTTCAGACGAAAATAGCCATTCTTCGTCTCGCAGATAGGACACACTAATTCGTAACGGCGGCAAATTTGGAGAAGTTCTTTTTCACTGAGCATAATTCGCTATCTTCGGTTCGGATTGTGGCTGGCTCTTCACTTGAAAAATAAAAAAGAGGGGACGGCTAGGCCATCCCCCCCAAAAAAGAATCAATGCTATAGACTAACCCGAACCTCCATTATCCCGATTAGACAACTCTGGGATCCCGTCCGCCTGTGCAGCAGCCAAAACAACCCTCACTTGTTGACGGAATTTTTTGATCTGGGCGTCTATCTCATCTATGGAACGCAACAAATCCTCCTCTATCAAATCCTCTGGCATCACTTACTCCTGCGACTTGTCGGGGAGCCGGGGAATTAGGGAGGTTTTGGGGAAAGGGCGTTTTCATGCGTTGCTATAAGTCCGCAATTGGTCACAACGACTAGGATGGCGCAAACGATGCAGTGCTTTCTCTTTTATCTGTCGGACCCTCTCACGCGTCAGGGCAAAGCGCGCACCAATTTGATCCAGTGTCATCGGTTCTTCTCCTTCTAAACCGAAGTAAAGACGGATAATCTCTGCTTCGCGCCCGACGAGGCCATCCAGCGCCGAATCGATCTGGCCACGCAGACAACCGCGCATTACCTGAGTTTCGGGCGATTCCTGCCGGTCGTCTGGCAAGACATCGAGCAGACTCTGATCTTCTTCTTCGCGAAATTTAGCATCAAGCGACCGCACTGAGCGTCCGCTCATCATGGTCTCCTTGATCTCCTCAACGGGAACATCAAGCTGCTTGGCTATAACTTCGGGATTGGGATCGTCGGCACGTTCCTGCTGCAATAGTCGGGAAACCTTGGAGATCTTATACAACAGACCGATCTTATTTAGTGGTAAACGGACGGTGCGTGATTGCTCCGCCAGAGTCTGCAGAATTGCCTGCCGTATCCACCAAACAGCATAAGAAATAAATTTGAAACCCTTGGCTTCGTCAAAGCGCTCAGCAGCGGTAATTAAACCCATGTTGCCAGTACTGATCAAATCGGCGAGGGGCACACCACGATTTTGATATTCCTTCGCCACACTGACTACAAAGCGCAAATTAGCTTCGACTAGTCTATTTCGGGCCCGCTCGTCTCCTTGCTTAATCTTTCGCGCCAGAGCAATCTCATCAGCAGCGGAAAGCGGCTTGGAATGAGCAATTTCACCCAAATAGCTCCCAAGGGAGTCATCCATGTCCCAAAATGAAGCTTTGGTCATCTCCGCCATGGAACAATCCTCTTCATTTAGAGTGGGGAGGAAAAGGAAAGCTACACGTGCTTCGAACTAAACGTAAACTATAAATTAGTCTGGGATTTAGAAACTGTCAAGCAATTTCTCAAGCCCTATCTATACCCGCTTCGTCGAACCTAAAACTGATCGTTGCACATCTAATAGTTGCTCGATTCCCGCCGCCGCCATATCAATCAGTTCGACTGCCTGATCACGAGTAAAAGGAACACCTTCCGCGGTGCCCTGAACTTCGACAAGCCCCCCGGAACCGGTCATAACCACATTCATATCGGTTTCTGCACGGGAATCTTCGTGATAGCACAGATCTAGGAGCAATTCGTCTTCAACCACCCCCACGCTGATAGCCGCGATCTCTTCGCTAAGAGGGTCTCCGGCGAGCAACCCCTTATCTCGCAATGCTTCTATCGCTTCAACTAGGGCAATGTAGGCTCCGGTGATTGAAGCAGTTCTGGTCCCTCCATCAGCTTGGATTACATCGCAATCAACATAGAGCGTCGCCTCGCCAAGTTGCTCGAGATCCACTATCGACCTGAGTGAACGACCGATCAAGCGCTGAATCTCCCTCGAACGACTATTTGGACGGCCAGTGGCTGATTCACGGGCAATCCTTTGCGGCGAAGAACCGGGCAACATACTGTATTCGGCCGTCAGCCACCCCTTGCCTGTACCCACGCGAAAATCGGGAACCCGATCTTGGTGCGATACCGTACAGATCACTTTGGTCTCCCCCATTTCAATGAGCGCTGAACCAGGTGCCGTACTCAAATAACTGGGGGTTATCTGCACCGAACGCAATTGATTCGGAAGGCGGCCATCAAATCTGACCCTATCTGTTTTCCCCATTAGATATGCATCCTGTAATCGGGACCATCCATAGGTACAAGATGGCACATTTCAACTAAGCGCGAATAGATCCGGCCCTGAGAAAGCCCCTTGATCTCCTCCAAAGGCTGATTCGTCGTCACCACCGTAAACCGTTCATTTCCATAGCGGGCATCTACGAGGTCATAGAGCATTTCCATCTCCCATTCAGTCCCACGCTGGATGCCGAAATCATCCAATACCAAATAGGGCATATTGCATAGTTCTTCAATAATTTTCCAGGTTTGCCCATAGTTCTGACTATCTTCCGAATAGGTGTCCCGCAACTTTTGAAAATATTTACGAGAGAGATTGAGGAAGCGACCTTGTTTGGTCCAGCGCAGCATGAGCTCATTAATGGCGATGCACCCCAACAAAGTCTTGCCCGTACCGGGATTTCCATGGAAGAGAAAACCACGCTTAGGCTCTTCGACAGCACCAACCAGGGACGGAATATATCGATGAGCCGTTTCCGCCAGGCCAATCGCCGTCCCATCCGGAGCCATTGGATGAAAGTCGTCGATGAATTTCCACTTGTAGCGTTCGGGCATATCCGCCTGGCGAAAGAGTCGGTTGGTTGCACTCATTTTTCGACGGTAGGGACGACAAGAACACCACTGGCTGCGCGAATCATCGTCCCAATATTGATAGGGCGCCCGGCCCATACACCGGCACTCGATACATGCGCAAACTCTGAGCTGACCATAGCGGCCGACTTCTACAGTCGGGTCGAAATACAAGCCCACCCCACCGCACTTCGGACATTTGGTCCCCGCTCGATCAGGCTCCGGCTGAGTCAAAAATTTCGCTCCTTAAGAGCCCGTTCGACCTCGCGGTCGGCCTGGCGCCGAGCCAAAGTCTGCCGTTTATCGTATTCTTTTTTTCCGCGAACCAACGCCAATTCGACCTTGGCCTTTCCGCGCTTGAAATAGATCTTCAAGGGAACTAAAGTCAGTCCCTGCTGGTGAGTTTTGCCCATCAACCTGCGTATTTCGCTGCGATGCAGGAGCAATTTACGCACCCGCTCAGCCTCGTGGTTGAAATTGTTCCCACCTTCATAATGGGAGATATGGACATTGTACAGGAAGACTTCGCCGCGATCGACAATGGCAAAGCTGTCTTTTAAATTGGCCCTGCCAGCGCGTAGCGACTTGACCTCAGTACCGCGCAGGACAATGCCTGACTCGTAGCGGTCGAGTATCTCGAAGTCGTGCCGGGCTTTGCGGTTTTGCACGACGAGGAACTCGCGTGTTTTCTCATTATCTTCTTTGGCCATAATCAGGTCGTTTGCCTTATTCTGTAGGGCTTGACGACCAGAGGCCCCGGCTGTAGTTTTCTATCCTGTTGCCGAAGTGGCGAAATTGGTAGACGCGCATGGTTCAGGACCATGTGGGGGAAAC
>CAZFMY010000162.1:0-10409 GCA_964520345.1 uncultured Gemmatimonadaceae bacterium
CTTGTGCGTCAGTGTGCCCACCTCGCGCACTGTGCCGCAGGCGCTGGGCTGGCCGGTTAGTGAAAAGGGTCCGTTACCCGGCTGTGAGATCTTTCCAACCAGCAGGTGAATATTGTAGACCAGATTGTTGATCCAGGTGCCGCGCGTGTGCTGGTTCATGCCCATGCACCAGAAGGAGACGACCTTTTTAGATGGATCGCCGTAGAGCGAGGCCATATAGCGAATGTCCTCGGCGCGCAAGCCGGAGATCTTTTCGACCTTATCTGGCGTGTAGTCGTCCAGAAACGTTACGAATTCCTTCCAGTTGCTGGTTGTCGCCTTGTCGGAGAAGGCAAACTGTTCATCTAAGCCGTAGCCGATATCGGTTTTGCCGGTCTTAAACGAGACGTGTTTTTTGACGAAGTCCCGATCGAGCCAGTTATTTTTGACCAGCTCGTAGCAGATGGCGTTGGCCACGGCCAGATCCGTCTGCGGATTAAACAAAAATGAGTGGTCTGCCGCCTGGCTGGTGCGCGTGGTGCGCGTGGCCAGGTCGATGATGTGTATATGCGGTTTTTTCAGCCGCTGGTCGAGCATGCGCGAAAAGAGCACCGGGTGCATCTCGGCCATATTGTTGCCCCATAGCACAAAGGCATCGGCGTGATCGATATCTTCGTAGCAGCCCATCGGCTCATCGGCACCAAAGCTCGTCAGGAAACCCGTCACCGCGCTGGCCATGCACAGGCGCGCATTGGCTTCCACGTTATTTGTGCCGATGGCGCCCTTAAAGAGCTTGGAGGCCACATAGCCATCGGGAATGGTCCACTGGCCTGAGCCATAGATGGAGACGGCGTCTTTGCCGTGCTCGGCGATCGTTTCTTTCATCTTGGCCGCCACCACCTCCAGCGCCTCGTCGATGGGCACTTCGACCAGTTGGCCGCCCTTGCGCACCAGCGCCTTTTTTAGGCGGTCTTTTCCATACAACGACTGCACAGAGTGATAGCCCTTGACGCAGCACAGTCCGCGGTTGACCGCAGAGTCCGGGTCTCCCTTGACGGCGACGGCGCGCCCTCCGGCCAGCCCGACGAGCAGGCCGCAGCCGACGCCGCAGAAGCGACAGGGCGTCTTGCGCCACTGAATATCGCCCCCCTCCACATCGAGTTCTTTCCAATCGCCAAAAGCAACACCCGGCACCAGCGAGGCGGCCGTGGCCGCCGCCGAAGCCAGAGCCAGCTTTTTGAGAAAGGCCCTACGATCCAACGGATTCATGTGTATCTCCTAGAAGCGGCAGAAACCGCTGGCGAAGCCGCTGCAGCACTCCCCTCCTCGTCGAGGGCACCAAAGCTCAGCACCAAACATTGGATATCGCCCATTTCGGTGAGCCGATTCTGCAGTGCTTTTTCTTCGGATTTGGACGATGTTTCGGTCAGGAGGAGCAATAAATCATCGTTTTCCGCCTTTTCCGATTGGCAGCCGGGCAGGGCATCGAGATCGCGCGCAAGTTGCTCTTTTATGCCGGGCTGGGGAAAGACGATATAGCTGCAAATAGGCATGGAGTTCCCCCGTTCTTCAATTGATTTTGATACAGTGCCAAATGCGTTTTTACCAATTGAACAAATTCTGCTTCACGGCCGAGATCAAAAAAGGGCGGGCAACCGGAGTTCCATTGATAAAAATCTCCACACCGTGTCGGCCTGAATAGTGCCTACTCGTCGAAAAATCCTGGAATTGTGCCCCTTTTCGACGGTGATCTTCTGCCCTGGCTGCGTTGCGGTCAGTGGTCTTTGCTGGGCTTCTGCTTGACCTTCAGGAGTGGTGCAATGCACAGACACTCTTAAGAAAATCGACAAGTTCAGCTCGCTTTGAGTGCTCGCCAGTCTGAATCACGAGAGTGACGCTCTGCTTCATATTTACGAAATACTCGCTTATCAAGGTTTTTCTGATTTCGTCTGAAATCACGAGTCTGCTCTCAGAAATGATAGTGTAGCGGCGGTATTTCTTCGCTGCCCATGCAAAACTTAAATCTTGCCAACCAAATCCAGGGAAGGCGCTAAGGTGTCATCGCCTTCCTTCCAAGCCGCCGGACAGACTTCGCCTGGATGCGAGTGGACGTACTGTGCAGCTTTGATCTTACGAACGAGCTCTGCCGCATCTCGACCGATACCTTCTGCTGTCATCTCCATCACCTGAATAATGCCTTCTGGGTCGATAATGAATGTTCCTCGATTAGCGAGCCCTTGATCTTCACGCATGCACTCGAAATTTCGAGTAAGTCTGCCGAGTGGATCGCCGACCATCGAATATTTAATCTTGCCGATGGCCTCAGAGGATTCGTGCCACGCCTTGTGTGTGAAATGAGTGTCAGTGGAAACAGCGTAAATCTCCACATCGCGTGATTGCAGCTCGTCGTAGTGATCGGCCAGATCTGCCAACTCTGTTGGGCAAACAAACGTAAAGTCGGCGGGATAAAAGAAAAAAATGGCCCATTTGCCCTGGATTGTCTCATCAGATACTTCGAAAAAATCATCTTCGGAAGATTTAAAAGTGGTAGCAGAAAACGGTTTGATTTTAGTGTTTAGCACTGTCATGAGAAATCTCCTCCGTGTTGGGATGCCGGGGTCCGGCTGCGGGTTATAGCAATGCCTACGCATCGAAAAATCCTGGAATCTGTGCCCCTTTTCGACGGTGATCTTCTGCCCTGGCTGCGTTGCGGTCAGTGGTCTTTGCTGGGCTTCATGAATACAAAACCGTAGATCAGGACGGCGAATAGAATGCCGAGTAGGCCGACTGCCATGGTCACAATGATTGCATAGAGCAGCGTGAAGGAGGAATCGAAGGGCATAATAGGTCTCCCGGTTTAAGAAGTTGATCGTCAGCGAATAAAGCGGCATCCTGAGCGCTATGCCCACGGTGCCGAGTAGCGAAGCGGAAGGACTTAACTGTGTGGCGACTATGCCGACGAAGATCAGGCCCCAGTCCAATCCGCAGTCGCTGATGCCGAGCAGGGAGAGGATGCCGTAGGTCTTGTGCCGCCAACGGGGATTTACGCAAACTCCGTGCCGCACGCATATACCGGCGAATCGAGGGGGTCAGGTCTCCCAAATCGTCAGTTAGGTGTAGTGGTGATGTCTCAGTTGAGACCGTGCTGTTACACTGCTGGTCGTAGTGTGCTTCGTACACATCTTCCTCAGCGTTTAGAATACCCACTGCACGTGGTGTTCAGAGGGGGAATCGGGTTTTGAGCACGCCGTCGACCTTCAACTTCTTTTGAGACGGCGGTTATGGAGTTTGGTTTTAAATGTGGCAAAGCGCGAACGAAGTAGCGAAGCGATTCCGCGCGCGATGATTAGTGAGACCAGCCGGTCTCGTAGAGGGCAACTTGTGACCTGGATGTCCCAT
Source organism: uncultured Gemmatimonadaceae bacterium (assembly GCA_964520345.1). Classification (GTDB taxonomy): domain Bacteria; phylum Latescibacterota; class UBA2968; order UBA8231; family UBA8231. Next base: position 3,379 of record CAZFMY010000162.1, read on the forward strand.
ATTGATTGTGGAAAGAGCGCTGGATCCAGGATATTGCCCGGTTTCTTAAAACATAATCGACGGAAATCCCCGCACTGCGCTCGTAGACTGATGGCGGTATGCAATTTGCTACATGCTTCCTATGCTCTTGCGGGGTGGTCAATGCACATTCGCGGTGGGAGGCAATCCATGTCGCCATGGTGCTGGCCGGGACCTGGTGGTGGGTGCTGTTGATCTTCGCCGTCGCCGGCCTGGGCAAGGAGTGCCTGCACGGTTGCGGCGACCCGCTTTTTCTATTTCCGGGACATCTGTACGGGAGCTAAGTACACGACACCAATAAGCGGCAAGAGGATCGAAAATCCGTGAATTGATGTTGGCTGTTGTTGATCAGATGATGAAGGTGGTCTAACCCCAGTCGAAATAAGCTGATAGCCTTTCGTCCGTGTTTCTTACATGTGATGGGTTTTTTTTGATTCAGCACTTGGCCCACCAGCAATCCCCATAAGAGACACAAAGTCAGCACGCCGATCAGCATCTTGAGTCTTTTGGAATCGGTCAGATGGGTGCTTTCCAGATCAAAGCCTCTGGACTTCAAGAATCCAAACGTGGTTTCCAGCGACCACCGTTTTCCATACCGTTTCAAGGCGCCCTCCAGATCCGAACGGTTGGTCACCAGATAAACCATCTCCTCTTTTTGAGGCCGATGGCCAATCAGATTCAGGCTCAGCGATCCGTAAAGGGTGATGGCCTCATAGGTCTTGGTGGTGTTTCTGCGCTGCCCGGGTGAGAGTCGATCCACATAGGTTTCCTGGCCCTTTTTTAGCGTGAACCAGCTATTGCTTTTGATGCGAATAACGAAGTCCAGATTTTTCTGTTTCAACAGGAAGGTGAACCAGGCCTTGCCGATGAACTCCCGATCGGCTAACAGAGTGCAGGAGTAGCCTTTCAGGTATTTCAATGCTTTTTTCATCAATCGCTTTCGCTCATCGGTATTGGAGTTGCCCGCCTTGCCCAATACCTCATACATAAACGGAATCGAGACGCCCTGAAAGAGCATGCCCAGACATAAGATATTTTGGTGCGTTTTACCCAGTTTCCAATGGGTCCGATCCAGGCTCAGATAAAGGTGTTGGCCTTCCTTTGCGATTCGTTCCAGGATGAGCGTGGCGAAGATCTCCGGGGAGATATGTTGAGCAAAAAACCGCTGCAATCTTCGATAATGACTGTCCACCTTGGCAGGCCCGTATAAGGCCGCAGCCACTTTCTTCAGGTTGACACACCGGGTCTGGATGAGCGCCAGGATGAGGCGGCACAACAGGTCGATGCCGTAGCGGGACAAGGAAATCTTTTGTTGCTCAAAACTCTGTTTCAGTGTATTTATATTCTCCACAGTGCAGCTCCAGGATGTTGAAGGTTAACTCGTGACGTCGCAATCACAGAGTAAACCTATTCTGGACTGCACTGCAACTCAATTTAGGTGTCGTGTACTAAGGTACGGGAGTATTTACCGTACGCTGTGCTCTGAGTGTGTGCGGCCTGACCACACGGCAATATCGACATCTGTCTGCGGCCCGTCGCTGTAGATCTTTACGGTCTTGATGGCGCTGTCTCTGATTATGTTCTGGGAGAGGCCACACATGCTGGCCCGCAACGATGCCCGTCCCACGGAGGTGCTTCAAGGTGCTGGTCTATCTGCATTGCAGGGGAAAAGCGCAATTAAATCGAATGAAATGGCCAGGAGAAATATGACTGCACCAGAGAACCGCAATAGCGGCCACACACTGAAAGAAGTGATTTCGATCATACCCGATGCCTGCTATAGCAATCCCACCCGCAGGGCAATACCCTATCTGATCTGGGCGGTCGTGCTCTACGGGCTGTCCATTCTGGGGTTGCTTAGTACGGACAATCCGCTTCTTGTCGCACCCCTGTGGCTACTGGCCGGGCTGAGTATCAGCGGCCTGTTCATTCTGGGGCACGACGCCTGCCATGGGGCGTTGTTCAAGAGCGAGAAACTGTGCCGCTTGCTCGGCCGGATCCTCATGCTGCCCTCCTGGCATGTCTACAGCGCCTGGGACATGGGGCACAACCGGGTCCACCATGTTTTTACTACAAAGGAGCACAGGGACTTCGTTTGGCATCCCCTAACTCAGGGAGAGTACAATCGCCTCTCCCGCTGGCAGAAGACCCTGCACAGGATAGAGTGGTCGGCGTTCGGTGCGGGCCTGTACTATCTGGTAGAAGTATGGTGGAAGAAGATGGTCCGTCTACGGCCGGTAAATAAGCTGGCTCAGTCCATCAAGGAGGATAAGCGTTTCGTGCTCTACTTTCTGCTGCTAACTGTCGTTGTGGCGCTGATGTTGGGCTGGATCGTCGGGTCGACCGCGCTGTATGCGTTGTGGATCTGGATCAAGTTGATCGCGGTGCCGTGGCTGGTTTTCAATCACGCGATCGGCGCCACCGTGTACATCCAACACATCCACCCGAACATTCCGTGGCATGCCGACGGTCTGTGGAGCAAATTCAAAGGCCAGGTAATCGGCACCACCAATATCCACATACCCGCTCTGCTCAATGTCTTCTTTCACAATATTTTCATCCACATCCCCCACCACGTCGACCCACGCATACCCTTTTACCATCTTCCCGCTGCTGCCCAGGCCATCAAAGATCACTACAGGGAATTCGTGCACGACCAGCCCTTTAGACTATGGGACTACCTGCGAGTGACTAGGCGCTGCAAGCTCTACGATTTCGAAAAGAGCGTCTGGTTGGACTATCAGGGCAGGCCAGCCGTCGTGCTAATCTGATGCCAGGCCGAAGATATTTTAGATGAAGATAAAAGAGTGATGGAACGTATGGTGTAGAGGGGGGAAGTAGACGTACTATGGTTCGGCTGCGATAATTCAGATGCAGATTTTCAAGCCTCTTTTACTGTGACGTACATATCCCTATTTTAATAAAAATGGGCTATGCGTGTCCCTATTTATCCATCGAAAACCCGCGACCTAAATGGCGGATATTGCAAGCATAGTCTGGCAGATATCGCACTTAGCGATTTACTGTGAGCCTGGGTACGAAAATTGCCTTTATTTTGAGAAAGATCAAAACGGGGGAGAAAGGATCGTGCCATGGCTGGTGAACGTATTCTAATCGTTGAGGACGAAGTAGACCTGGCGTTGCGTTGCCAGCGCCTCCTCAAGAGCGAAGGCTACGAAGTCCGCACTGCCTCGTGCGCAGAAAAAGCCCTGGAGTATATCCAGGACGAAGAGCCGCACTTGGTGGTCACCGACCTGAAAATGCCGGGTATGGGGGGTATGGAACTGCTCAAACGGATCAACGCGCAGCATCCGGAGATCCAGACGGTGATGATGACGGCCTTCTCCACGATCGAGGATGCGGTCGAGGCCATGCGGCTGGGGGCCTCCAACTTCGTGCCCAAGCCCTTCACGCCGGAACACTTCCGTATCGTGGTCGATAAAGTGCTGGCCGAACGAGGCATACGGGAGGAAAACCGCAACCTCAAAGAGCAACTCGACAAGCAGTACGGCTTTGACAATATCATCGGCAAGAGTCCGGCGATGGTGCGAATTTTTGACGCGATAAAGAAGATTTCCGATACGGAAATCAATGTGCTGATCAGCGGGCCCAGCGGCACGGGCAAGGAGTTGATCGCTTGCTCGATCCACGTCCACAGCCATCGCAATGGACAGCCCTTTGTGCCGATCAATTGCGGCGCCCTGCCCGAACATCTGGTCGAAAGCGAGATTTTCGGTTATGAGAAGGGGGCGTTTACCGGAGCGGCTAAGGCCAAGCCCGGTCTGATGGAGGCCGCACACGGCGGCACGCTTTTTCTCGACGAGATAGGCGAGTTGCCGCCGCTGCTGCAGATCAAGTTTTTGCGCGTCCTGCAAGACGGTACGTTCCGGCGGGTGGGCAGCAACGACGAACGCAAGGTGGATATTCGATTGATTTGCGCAACCAACCAGGACCTGGAAAAAAATGTTGCGGAAGGGCTGTTTCGCGAGGATTTATTCTACCGAATCAACACATTCTCTATCGATATTCCTCCGCTCAAAAAACGGCCGGATGATATCCCGTTGCTTGTAAACCACTTCGTCGAGCACTTCAGCGAATTATACCACAAGACGCTCGAGGGCATCTCCCCAGAAGCGATAAAGCACCTCGTGCGGCACGAGTGGAAGGGCAATGTACGGGAATTGGAACACGCCATTGAACGGGCAGTGATTCTGGCTGCAGATCAGCAGATCCAGCCCGGAGATCTGCCTCCGGCCATGCAGAATAATGTGGGGGAAGGCGCCGATTTAGCGCTGGTCGATCTGGACTGGCCCTTTAAGCAGGCCAAGGCCGTGGTGATCGAGGATTTCGAACGCCGCTATATTACCAGGATACTGAACAAGCACAACGGCAATATCTCGCGCGCGGCAGAGCAAAGCGGAATCGATCGCCGTTCCATGCACCGGCTGATGGTTAAATATCGGATCAGTGCCCACAAAATGAAACAAAGCGTCTGAACTCCTATCTGGACGGGACTGCATGCCCTCTGTTAGAAAATTCGAACATCTGCAGCAGCGGATAGTCGAACTGGAAAAGGCATTGGCTGCCGAGCGTAGCAGGTCGGCGGCCGCAATGAGCCATGGTGAGGCCATATTCCAGCACGTCATGGATCACGCGCCCGCGGTGGTATTCATGAAGGATGTGCAGGGGCGCTACCTGGCGGTCAACCACCGATTCCTGGAGCTGTACGATTTCGACTACGAAGGCGTTATCGGCCAGACCGACGACGAGCTCTTCCCTGCAGAAATAGCTCAGGTTCTCCAAGCCAACGACACGAAGGTCATCGAAGAGGGCCAGTCGTTTCAATTCGAGGAAGTAGCCTTCCACAAAGACGGCCCTCATACCTACTTAACGCTTAAATATCCCGCCTACGATGCTGAGGAGCGAGTCTATGCCGTATGCGGCATCGCCACCGATATTACCGAGCGCAAAGTTGCCGAAGAGGAGACGCTGCAGTCAAGGTTGACCCTCAGAGCGCGCGTAGCGGAGCGCACGGCGGAATTGAAGGAGAGCGAGGAGAGCTTTCACGCGATTATGGATAACCTCGTCGACGGAGTGATAACTATCGACGAACGCGGCGAGATCACCTCGGTTAATCAGGCGGTGGAAGGGATATTCCAGTATGCAGCGGGGGAATTGATTGGCCGCAACGTCAAGAAGCTGATGCCCGAGCCCTATCACAGCGAGCACGATAGTTATGTGGGGCACTACTTGCATACCGGCGAGAAAAAGATCATCGGCATTGGCCGGGAAGCCCTCGGGCAACGCAAGGACGGCGAAGTCTTTCCCATCGACCTGGCGGTATGCGAGTTCGCGCAGGGTGGCGAGCGCTTCTTTTCGGGAATCATCCGCGATATCACCCAGCGCAAGCACCTCGAGGAGCAGCTCTTGCAGGCGCAGAAGATGGAGAGCGTCGGGCGGCTGGCCGGCGGGATTGCCCACGATTTCAACAATCAGATAGGTATCATCCTCTTCGACGTAGACATGATGCTCAACGGGCTGAGCGAGCCGGATCCGCTGCACGAAGATCTACTCAAGATCCGCAAAGTGCTGTTGCGCTCGGCCAATCTGACGCGGCAACTGCTGGTGTTCAGCCGGCGGCAGCCGATGGAGATGCAATCCCTCGATCTCAACCGCCAGGTCTGCGAATTACAACGGATGCTGGATCGGCTGCTCGGCGTGGATATCGCTATCCAGGTGGATCTGGCCGACGATCTGGCCACAGTGTGGGCCGACGGCGGGAATATAGACCAGGTGCTCATCAATTTGGCGATCAATGCTCGAGACGCCATGCCTGAGGGTGGAGTACTGGAGATCAAGTTGCAGAATGTGGTGATCGACGCTGGGTACTGTGAGCAACATACCCAGGCGCGGCCGGGGCCGTACGTGCAAATGTGCATAAGCGATACCGGGACTGGCATGAATCGAAAGGTCGTCCAGCAGATTTTCGACCCTTTCTTCACAACCAAAGAGGTGGGTAAGGGAACCGGACTAGGGCTTTCGGTGGTCTACGGTATCGTCCAGGCGCACGAAGGCTGGGTTACTGTAGAGAGCCGGGCAGGGGAAGGGACTCGCTTCGAGATCTATCTGCCGGCGCTGGTTGCGGCCGCCGCAGAAGAGGGGGATGCCGCGCCCGATGCGTTGGAGAAGACCGGCCGGCAGGAACGCATCCTGTTCGTAGATGATGAAGCGGAATTCCGCGAGCGAATCGAGCGCCTGCTCGTACAGCAGGGCTATCAGGTGGAGATTTGCAGTACCGCAGTCGAGGCGCGGAGCGTATGCGAGCAGCGAGGGACCGATTTCGACCTGATTATATGCGATGTGGCGCTTCCGGACGGTCGCGGTCATGAACTGGCCGACGAATTGGCGGAAAATAACCCACAGATGCAGATATTGCTGATTACCGGATATGCCGACCATATGGCGGATCAGAGTCTACCTTTTTTGCTGAAACCCTTCGCCGTCGCCGAATTGCTGGACAAGGTGCGGCAACTGATTCCCTGAGTTGGCCACCGACAAATTTCTGGATTGTTTTGACGAATCCGGACCTGTCGTGGGGCGCTAGTTGAATCAACTGGCGAGTTGCTTTTAGTACAGGCTAATATTCGCTTCGTCATCGGTGTGGCGAGCAAGTACAGGGGACTCGTATTGCCATTACACGAGTTGGTCTTCGAGGGGATATGGTTGCCTGCTGCAGGCGGTAGATCGCTTCGACGAGACAAGGGGAAAATCAGTTGTAACGGTTCACGCTCTATTAGGCAGTTATTACATTGGCGACGTTGGGCTTCGTCATGCACTGATTTTCTTATTGATTGTGAGTTCAACTCGTAAGTGCAATTTACGTAGGGCGTGAAAAAACAAAGGTCAACCGGTATATTTCCTTTGTCGATTCACCAGCCCCACGTGGAGGAGCTTATGAAGGAGTATAGCCCGTTGACCCTACCCCAAAGATACGAAATATCGGCGCTGAAAAA
>CAZFMY010000163.1:0-10382 GCA_964520345.1 uncultured Gemmatimonadaceae bacterium
CTTTGCCACGGCCCTTCGAAACTCATGGTCAAAAGTAGAATCACGGCTCCGCGCAGACCCCAGAGCCGTAAGACGCCACCATAAATCTTCGGCGTTTCGCGCTCCGCTCCTTTTTCCATCCAGGTTCCGATCATCACCGAGGCGATGCCGAAGGCCATCGCAAGTACACTATTTTCGAAGCCGCTCTCTAATCCTCCTTTGGCTCTTCCCATCCACCACATAGCCAATCCGGCCAGCCACATATTGCCCCCTATTACTGCGGCTAAAAACACCAGCACGCTAGTGCGCAACGAATGGGCAAAATAGAGCGCCAAACCGACGAATACGAGAAAGCTCCACGGCATCACTTCAAAATCAATTTCGGTGAAAAACCAAACGGTACTCAGCAGCTGTACCAGAAGCATCAAGACGATGCTTCTGGTCAAAAGGGCCAATGGCAAGACCCCGACCACCCACCAGTAGATCCCATCGGGGAAATGTTCGCCGAGGTGATAAATCTGGGCAATGAGCATAATAGATGTGCCATAGAGCATTGCGCCGAGAAAAAACCAGCGCACCCCCGCATCGTTTCGCTCCTGGCTAAATGCGCGAATTCCCATCCAGTTGGCTGAAACCGTTAGCGCGATAAGCCCCACCATCCGCACTGCTCGAGGAACTTCTTCCCAATTCGCCGAAACCAACACGATACATGCAAGCCCGACGAATAGAGCTGCGAAAGTCATTAGAATATTGTACCCGCGAGTACTTTGGTCGCCTGCGGGTAATTGGGCATTGTAAAGCGCTAAGATCCGATTCGCCTGGTCTTGAGAAATCAAGTCTCGTTCGACCCAGCGCACCGCTTCGGAAGCGAGCTCTCTTTTTAATAATCGGATGAGTTTCACAAGGGATGACTTGAAAAAAATCAGTTATTGAAAAGTTTCAGCGTTTCGTCAAGTATAGAAAATTCAAACGCCCTCTTCCAAGTTAATCTGGTCCCCAGGTATCGGCCCTAGAGGAAGCATTGTATCAATAGCCGACCGATGCCAGGTACTTGCGATTGACATAACACGATTCGGTGGCGTTGGTATCGGCGTAGGTCGACAACTCGCCCATCACCCAACCGTCGTAGCCGATCTCTTCGAGGGTCTCGCGGAACGAGGCGAAGTCCAATCCCACCGTACCCTTGCCCATCTCGCAAAACTTGCCGCGCGCCCAATCCTTCATGTGCACGTAGCCAAGTCGGTCGCGATATTTGCGCAACTGGGCGCAGGCGTCCTCGCCCATCAGCGCTGCGACCGAGGCATCGACGCAGACCTGCAGGCGGTCGGTATAGGACAGCAGTTTGTCCTGCTCTTCCTCGCTCTCGACCGTGCAGAGCGGATGCGCGTGGTAGGCCACTTTGAGGCCGAATGGCTCGGCGTGTTCGATAAAGAGCTCAGCCTGGTCGGCCAGCCGCTTGAACTCGTCGTCGGTGGGCACTCGCTGGTGTACCCGTGGGGCACCGAGCAGGCAATAGATCTCGCAGCCCATCTCGGCGGCAAACTCGATGCGGCGGCGCATCTTTTCGATATGCACCTTGTCGTCCTCCAGCTTGAGCGAGCCAAAAATGCAGGCCAGCGGCAGCTCGTAGCGGTCGAATACCGATTTCAAGTACTTTGGGGTGCCCAGCCATTCGAGAGAAACACCGGTAAACTCGGCGCCCTCCCAGCCGGCTTCTTTAATAGCGCCCAGGGCCTTGTCCAGATCGGGCGTTCCGCCCCAGCCGATAATCGAATAACCCAGGCGAAACGATCGCGTCGTGCTCATAGTTATAGCTCCCCTTTATTTACGCCAGCCCCAGGGCTGCGTCGATGTCCTGTTGATAGGCGTCCACTGCGCCCGAAAGCATCTCGTCCATGGTCACCGGCCGGCCTGCAATTCCCGACTCAAAGACCCCGTAGATCGCCGCTACCGCCGTCATCCCGAGATAGCCGTCGACTTCGGGCTTGCCGCCGGTGAGTACCGCCTCGGCGAAGTCGTGCATCTCAATGGCCATGTGCTTGGTATCTGGATTGTATTCTCGTGGGTCGTAGGTCACCATTTGCTCACCGAAGACCCGGGCGGTAATTTCGCTCATTTTGAAATTGGGCAAGAGTTCCAATATCTCGTCGCCTTCCAGCTTCTGGCCCTCCAGCTGCAACACCACGGCCTGGCCGTTGCGGTCGCCCGGCGCAAACAACGCACCCAAGCGCCCGTGTACGCTGCGGTCCCACTGGCCGCCGCCGCGCCCGGCCCGCGCGGATGATCGAACGCGCTAATCTGTTGGGCGGGTCGCGGCGCAAATTCTCCGCCGTCGCCAATACTACATTATTTTGCTCCGCCGCGTCGATCATCGCCTTGCAGGCGCGAATGGTGATCCCCAGCGGCTTCTCGCACAACACGTGCTTGCCCGCCTCCAGCACCGGCACCGCTACCTGGTGATGCACCGACGGATCGGTGACGATATCCACCGCCGCGATATCGGGGTGCTTGACCACCTCGTCGATATCGGTAAAGACCAGCGGCGTGCGGCCGAAGAGTCGCTCGATCTCTCGCCTGCCGAGATCGGCGTTTTGGGGGTTCAAATCGCATACCGCCATCAGCTCAATATTGCCGATGCCGCTCTCTTCCAGTTCTTTATAGGCCAGTATATGGCGGTGGCCCATGCCGCCGCAGCCAATTAAACAGAGGGGGATTTTTTCCATGGGATATCTCCTGTTGTCTGCTCATAGCTCTAATCGCTATTAGCGAGTGAGGCTCGGCTGATAGATCAACCCATCCTGGTGTCGCTACCCAAGCTAAGTGGCTACACCAGCTACGGGCAAGTTCGCTACGACAAGATGGGCGGCACCGGGTGGGTCTCTTTAGTAGAGCCGCAGACCTAAATCCAGGCCCAGGGCAGATTGCGGCTCCGCAAAGCCGCGGGTGGTGCTGGTGGTGTGCTGGAGTCGAATGTCCAGGGCCCAGCGGAGACTTTGCACCACCTCATAACCCAGACTCACCGCGGCGAACGCGCCAGGCTTTCGCGCCCCATAGGCCAGTCCTCCGCCCAGGCCCAGGTAGACCAGCCGCGTGGGGTGCCACTGCAGCTTCAGTGCATGCGCCAGCTGCCACCTGGCGCCTTTGTTATGGCGGATTCTCCCTGCATAGGTGCTGATCTGCAGCAGGCTTTGATGGCTCAGAGAATGCCCCCCGCTAAGCTCGAAAAGGGGACTGTGGAAGGTCGCCCCGTCGTTGCCCCTGCTGCCGAACTCATAGCTCCAGCCGGCAGCTCCTCCCAGGGTCCAGCCGGCGCGCGCCGGGGTGCTGGGCGCGTTGGCGGTGGCCATCAGTGCTTTGACGTCCCGGCGTTTGTCGCCGTCGAGGAAGGCCACGAAGTCGAATGCGCTCTGGCGCGGTTGGCCAGCGGCGACGCGAGCGCGATCGGCATGGGCCTCGTCGCGGAACTTGCGGACGTATTCGATGGCGGGATAGGTGTCCCGGCCGAGGATGCGCTGCATCTCCAGTTCAATCCGCTCGCCCCCGATCGCCTCGTCGTAGGCGCGGTACACCAACTCGGTGCACACGAGCTGGTTGGTGGAGAAGAAGTCGAATTCGAAGTCGTAGGGTTTACCCACATGGGAGAACGCGCGCCCGATGGCCACGTCCCGCCGCTCCTGCGAGAGGCGCGGCCGCAGAACCGCGACGTAGTCGGCGTGAAGCGCCTCCACGATAGAAGAGAAAACCACGCCCTCGCTGATGGCTTCGACGACGCGGTTCGGATGTCCATCGCGGCCCGGTGCTGTGTACTGGTCCAGGTGTTTTTGCACCCAGGGTCGGTTCTCCACGCCCCTCGCTTGCAATTGCTCTGGTGTGCCCACATAGAGGATCGCGTGGGGCCAGAAGCCGGGCAGAAAGCCGTTGCTCACATAGTAGTTCTTGCGCGTCAAGATGATATCACCGGGCTCCAGCTCGGCCTCGAGTGCGCGGGCGCTCGCAACGGAGACGGTGGCTTCGGCGGGTCGGACCTTGGTGTCGCCGGCCAGTCGCGAGACAAAGGCCAGGAGACCATAGACCGCTTTGCGACCCGTGCCCAGGCTCTCGCGCCTGGCCTTGACGAAAGCGGCTTCCCAGGAACTCGGCGCCAGGGTCTCCACCGTCTCTAGGTGGTCGGCGATGAGCGCTGGAATCCAGTCGAAGTCGGGGTCTGTATCCAATCCCAGTGCTTCGAAGGTCGGTCGCATCGACTCGTAATAGGCCTGGGAGTGGGCGAGCAGCGCCACGTTTCCCGCCCGTGTCGCGTTGTCGAATATCGTGTTGTACACATTGGCCGGAATGCCCCACACCGGCTCCGGTTCGTTGAGTTTGCGCACCGCGTTGGGGCTGACGGCGAAGAGCGCGGCGATGGAGAGGCCTTTCGCTTGCAGGGTGAGCCCGGCGCCGTAGGCGATGAGGAAGCTCTGGAGGCGGCGCCTCTCATCCGCCACCGTCAGGTAGCCGCTGTGGTAGGCCACCATGCGGAATAAAGCTTCTCTATAGTTCAGGTACTCCAGCATGAGTTGACGGATCTTGTCGTTTTCCGCCTGGGTGTACTGCCCGGGACGAGCCTCGAGTTGGCGCAGATAGGCGCTGGCGCGGATCTGCAGCGACTCCATCCCTGCGACGATGGGCCGCAGAGCCGAGATATCGGCTGAGATGCGCCGGCTCTGCGTCTTTGCCGGCACCGCCGCAAAGTCGACGGCCTCGAGCTTCAGCTGGATCCCCGCTTCGGTGCGGATCATCGGCCCGCCACAGGCGAGCAGAGCGGTCGCGAGAAGGGCCATCGTCCAGGGCTGCAGGAGCGAAAACACTCGGTGTTGTGACCTCCAGCCGTGCACGTTGGTCATCGCTCGTCCTGAGTTGGTTCGACCCAGATTTCCACCTCGTCGATCACGATCGGAGTCTCGGTTCGCCCGTCGCTGTGGATCAGCGCGATGGACAGGATATTCTCGCCGTAGACCATGGCAGAGGGTAATTCGAACCAGCGGGTTGAGAATACGGGACCAGGTTGTGGTCGGAAGTCGTACCAGCCCAGCTCGGGGAAACACGGTATTTTCATTTCGCCTTCTTCCCGCACGTAGTCCTCGGGCGTCGGCGGCTCGGCATCGCTCGCCAGGGTGCGGCCAATAGCGTTGTCCGCAATAGGATGGCCGTTTAGACACACCTCCAGTTCGTCGTCTGTACCAAGACCCGTGCCGCGAAATACCAGCGTCGCACCGCGGGTCTTAGCCAGGTCTTCGTAGAGACAGAATCGATATTCGCCCCGGGTTGCCGAATTTTTGCGGTCGAGCAGGATTCGCTGCGCTTTAACTGCGCCAGTACTGCATTTGCCTTCGGCGCCGAAACCTTCCATCCCGGCCCAGGTGGGGTCGAAGATATAGTGGCGCTCCCGGCCGGCGACGGTGGTGGGGTCGCGGAGCTGGTGGAAGACCTGCATGGCCTGTGGGTAGAAGGGCGGGTGCCAGAGGGTGGGGACGAAGTGGTTGTAGATCGAGAGGCCGTCGGCACCGGCGCGATACATGGTGTGGGTCAGAGCCCGGGCGTTGTCGGCGCTGATCGGGCGTTGTCGGCGGCGATAGCGGGCGCGGAAGCTGGTCCACGGCAAGAGACCGGGGTAGAGCATGCACTCCGATGCGCGGGTCAGGGCGGCCCAGCTCTGGTAGGGCACGCTGAAGTCGGCGTACATCGAGTCCTGGGGGCTGATATAGTCGATGAGGTTCTCGCCTATCCAGGCGGGGGCGTCGAGTCCGAGCCAGGCACATTCCTCAACCGTGGAGAATACGCGCGCGCCCAGCAGGAGACGTCCGGTGCCGGATTCGTCCAGGGTGCCGCGGATCTGTCGGACCATATCGGTCATCAGCTCGGCCCGTTCCGCTCCGCTGTCCCGGGGAAAATAGGCGTGGTCCCGGTAGCAGAGCTCGACGCCGTCGATGGCGAAGCGGTCGCAGAGCTCCCGGACGACGCCGGTGGTGAATTCGCGCACCTCGGCGTGGGAGAAGTCCAGGGGTTCCGAGAGTTTGTAGTACTCGCCCTCGGGAAGTTCTTTCAAGTGCAGCTGCGGGTTGGACTCGATAAACTCGGCGATGCCGACGCCCTGTTCCCGGGCCTGGTGGGCGTGGTTGTCGTTGATGCGGATCCCGGCTATAAAGCGCATCCCGCGCTGGTGTGCCTGGTCGATGAGGATCTCAAGCGGTTGGATGCCGGCGGCGAGCAGGGGCAGGAAGCGGCGGTGTTGGGGGCGGCAGTCGTACTCGTAGCGCTCGCTGCGCCAGTAGACGGTCCAGCCCATGGAGAAAACTTCCTGGTCGAAGATATCGACCCCGCTGTCGGCGACCCAATCGACCCAGTGGCGCAGATCCTCCTCGCGCACGGGGTCGGGCAGGAGTTTGCGGGCGATGCTAGAGGGATCGCTGACATAGAGGATCCGCGCCGTGCCGCGGGGGGACTTATTTTGAATCTGGCTGAGCTCGTTATTCATCTGGTCTCCTCTCCTCTGCTATGCAGTGCACCACCATCATTTCCCAAGGCCCGATGGAGGTGGCAAAGCCGGAGCCATGGTCCAACAAGGGCAATGGACGGTGGGAACACAGATCTTTCGCCTGTTGCAAAACCCGATCGCTCTCGACCCGAGCGTCCACGGCCACCCGCTCCATATTCAACAGAAAAACCAGCCACCCACCCGGCCGCGCCGGCCGCACGATCGGCACTACTTCTCCCCCCACAACTCGTACCGGTGCGCGGATACCCGCTTCCTCCACCAGCCCCAGAACCAGCTCCGGCACTCCATTATCTCCAAAGCCGGCCGAGAGCGTCAGCCCCAACCAGGTGAAAGCCCCGTCAGCGCTGCGCACCCCCACGCATTCCTCCCCCAACCTGGCCCAGGCCTGGGTATCGCCCAGCGCTTCGAGCACCGCATACCCGCAACTGGTCGCAATGGGCACGTTCCCGAACGGGGTGTCCAATACATTGCGCCCTTCTGCAATATCAAAGGGGGTCACCTGGGAAAAATCGGCGACGCGGACCCCAAAGCGCTCGCCAAAACCCTCCGGGGGTGCATAGCTGGACTGGCCGTCGGCCGAATAGAGCCCGAAGCTGCCTTCGGCGACCAGGCGGATCTGCGGGTTTTGGTCCAGGGTTCGTTCAATCCGCTCGCGGGTAGCGGAATTCATCAGCGCCACATTGGGCAAAAACAAAAGCCGGTAATCGGACCAGTCCATCGCAGGCGTCAGCAGATCGGCCGCCAACCCATTGCGCCACAAGGTGCGGTAGACGCCCTTCAGATCGGCGTTGTAGCGCTGGGTCTCGTCGTTATAACTGAATAGCTCCTGCGACGGCGGGTGATAGACGATGCCGATTTCGGCGCGACCGCAATCGACCGGCAGATAGTCCCGCATGCCATCTATCTGCGCGATCGCTCGGCTCACCGCCTCCAGGCGTGCGGTCGGCTGGCCATCGAGGGCGACCAGATTGTAGCCGGGCGACTCGAAGCTCAAATATTCGGGCCGATACTGCCAAAACATAGAGCCCGCCGCGCCTCCGGCGATGGTCAACCACAATAGCGCGCTCAACTCCCGTGGGTCGGATTGCTTCTTCCAGGTCACGCCCCCCCGCGCCATGCCGGCGTAAATCTCCTCATTCCACCAACGGCTGTTCGGCGCCAGCGCCCGCGCCGCGTCAAAACCAAAGGCGCGCTCGACCAGACCTTCCGTGTCGGGGCCCGTCAATACATTATTCGACGACATCGACATGCCCCAGCTATCCACTTCGCGGGCACAGGCCTCATTCCACGGTTGCGGCGTCACCCCGCTGTGGGCCCGTATCTCGTGACCGGGGTCGATCGCCCGGGTTTCGGCCGCCATCCACTTGAGTTTGTCGACCAGGTTTTCGTAGACGAAGCGCTTGAAGATCAACATCTCGACGATATTGTGCCGGTGTCGCGGCGGCTCGACGTCCTCCCACGTTTGGTAGCGGCGCAACGCGCGCTCGTTGAACTCGTCGAGGGAAAACCGCGCCTCTAACCAGGCCTTGTACGCGGCCAGCGAATGGATGCAATAACAGGGCAACCCCTCGCTACCGGCACTGATCGGACTGATCCCGTCCCACAGACCCCAGACGAGCAGATTGGGTCGATCCTTGTAGCGATTGACTACGTGCCGCAGCAAACCGCCGCCGTATTCGCGCCAGACCGGGTGGTCGTAGCAGTGCAACATGCTGCCCTGCGGACAGGCGGCGCTGCCGCGGGCGACGCTGGGTTGGCCGTGGTGGTCGACGGCGCGGATATCCGGATATTCGCGGGTCAGCCATTCGGGGCAGGCGCCGTGGGTGGCCAGGGTGATGTCCAACCAGACGTAGAGTCCGTGCTTTGCCGCCAGGTCAAAGAGCTGGTCGAAGTCGTCCAGCTGGTACTGTCCGGGCGCGGGCTCCATGTGGTTCCAGTAGCTGAAACTGCGGACGATGCGCAACCCCGACGCCCGGATTCGGGCGAAATCATCATCCCACACTTCGCGTTTGGGAATCGGGCCCCGGTAGTATTCGACACCTAGCGGAAAGGAGGTCTCGGGATGGAGCAGGAACTTGGGCTCGGACATCGCTTCTCCTCGGTTCAGGTGGTGGTTTAAACGTCGGCAATCCATCGACGGCGGCTCGTCGTAGCCGCTGCGCTGCCGGCCACAGGGGTGTAGATACAATTTGAATGAGCGCTCGGCAAAGGGCGGCGCAAAGCCAGGCGCGCCCTAAGCTCAAATGCCCGCGCCGCCATCCACGGTGATCATCGACCCCGTAATCATCGCCGCCTCATCCGAAGCGGCGAAGAGAAAGGTCCTGGCAATATCCTCGGGCAAACACAGCCGCCCCAGCGGCGTCGACGCTTTGCGGCGCTCGTAATTGTCGGGATTTTCGATAGTGGTCTCCCAGCTATTGGGACTGTGTGCCGAATCGCCACGAATAAAATTCGTATCCACGTGGCCCGGCGACACCAGCACGCAGCGGATATTGTCTCGGGCATACGAAGCGGCGGCGCTGCGCGTCAAGGCCACCAACCCGATCTTGCTGACGCCATAAGCCGGGCTGCCCGCTCCCTGGCGGATCGAACCCAGCGACCCCACGTGCAGCATCACTCCGCGCCCCGCTCGGCGCATGGCTGGCACTACCGCTTTGATACCGATAAAACAAGCGGTTAGATTGACATCGATGATCTTCCGCCACATCTCTTCGGTCTGCTCGTCAAAGCTGACGCGGTAGTTGCTGCCCGAAAGATTGGCCATCAAATCGAGGTGGCCGAAGGCCTCTTCCGCCGCCGCTACCGCCTGTTCCCACTGCCCGGCCTGGCAGACGTCCAATGCGGTGGCGATCGCTCGCCCGCCGCGTCCGGTAATCTCACCCGCCACCTTGTCGGCGCGCTCTTTATCCATATCGGCCACACATAGGGCCGCACCTTCTGCGGCGAAGAGTTGCGCCACTGCGCTGCCCATCGAACCAGCCCCACCCGCCACCAGCGCCACTCTGCCTTCCAGTTTCATATCTTTTGTTGCTCCTCTGCGATATTTCTCTATCGCCGTATAGGATTGCCCATTTCTCAGCGCAGGATATACTGACAAGGGGTACGAAAAGTCCTCGTCCAAAGCAACCGCTCTTTGTCGCTATTGTCCTGCATAGAATCGATTACCTGTGGCCGTAAGGACCACTTCTTTTGCCCCCCGAGCGCAATGAGCGTATAATGAGGGTAAGAGAGGGTGTTTCTATAGGGCGGATATTCCCCGGGATTGCCTCATCGCGTAAAGGATAGGCCATGAAACCCAAGCACCTTCGCTGTGCCGTTCTAATGCTCGCTGCAGCTGCTCCGCTCCATGCCGAGGAATTGCGATTCGACACCGCTGCCCAGTGGCGCCAGTGGACTCTGCCCCAGGGGATCGTCGAACTGACCCCCCAGGGGGTCATCCGTCCTTTGCTGATTCGCAAAAACATCAATGCCGCACTTGATGCCGTAGACCAGGGCGGGGGTATCCGCGACGTCGGCTCCAATCGCGCCACCGCGGCTCTGGTCTTCGACGGCGACCCTGCAACCGGCTGGCAGCCCGCTTCGGGTGAACTCGAAGAGACGGGCTGGATCGAGGTGGATCTGGGCCGCGGCGTTCCGGCCAGCCGCGTCTCACTGGTCTTCGACGGCGCCGCACCCCCTTTCGAGATTTTCGACCTGCTGCTATCGACAGGGGAACAGTTCATCGACGTAGCCGATGTCCCGGTCCCCGGCACCCTGACCTACCGCATCGTCGAGCGCTTCGGCGCAAACAGCGCCCACCGCGTCGACTTTGATATTCCCGCTATACCCCCGACGCCGGTCCAGTTCGTGCGTCTCGAAGCGCTCAAGG
>CAZFMY010000164.1:0-7079 GCA_964520345.1 uncultured Gemmatimonadaceae bacterium
TCGCCGAGCCCAGCGGTGCGGTGACGGCCGCCGCGCTCTTCAACCGGCGGCACGAGTTGCCGCCGGCGCGAAAGATCGCGGCGATCATCAGCGGCGGCAATATCGATCCGCGATTAGTGGCAGAGATTCTGAGCGAGGGCTGAGGTCGAATAATGCTCAGTGACTTGCGAGCCCGTGCTCCATTATAATGCCATCGCAGATGGACATCGATCGGATCAAAGAGCAATATTGCGACGAGGGCTTTTCGTATACTGTCGACAAAGACGAGGAAGAAAACGTAATCGACGAAGATATTTGGAAAGATGGAGAGTGTGTGGAGATGCGCGAAGGAGACGAAGCTGAGCGACGTGGTTGCGACGCTTTGTCGGTACGGCGGTCGCAGCAATCCGTTCCCTCCGTCCTCCGCGTCCCCATATCGCCCAGGAGAATTCGATGCACATCGACCGATTAGACGTCTACTATGTGGCCATGCCGCTCATCTACCCATGGCGCACGGCCTACGGGGTGGATTATGAGATCCACTCGGTGCTGGTCAAGCTCAGCGGCGAGGAGCGCGAAGCGTGGTCGGAAAGCACCTGCTTTTTCGCCCCCACCTACCTCAACGAGAGCGCCGGCTCGGTTTTCTATCACGTCACCGAGGTCTTCGGCCCGCATATCGTCGGCCGCGAGTACGAGACAGCGGCCGAGCTGAACGAACGATTGGATGTATTCAAGGGCAATAGTTTCGCCAAGGCCGCGATCGAGATCGGCTGGTGGACCCTGCAGAGCGAAATCAGCGGTACTCCGCTGCACCGCCTCCTCGGCGGCGAGACCAGGGACGTGGTGGCCGGAGCCGACTTCGGGATTCAGGATTCCTTCGATATGCTGCTGGGCAATATCCAGCAGGCGGTGGACGCCGGTTTTCCGCGGATCAAACTCAAGGTCGCTCCGGGCTGGGATCTGGATATGCTGCAGGTGGTGTGCAAGACCTTTCCGGCGATGACCTTTCACATCGACTGCAACTCGGGCTATACCCTCGACGACCTGCCTTTTTTCAAAGCGATCGACGATCTGGGTCTGGCCTTTATCGAACAGCCGCTGCACTTTGCCGATATCCTCGACCACGCCGAACTGGCGCGGCAGATCCAGACTCCGATCTGTCTCGATGAGAGCATCATCAGCGCTCGGGCTGCCGAGCAGGCCATCCGCGTCGGAGCGTGCAGCTATATCAATATTAAGCCGGGGCGGATCGGCGGGCTGTGCAATGCGCTGGCGGTGCACGATATGGCCCGGGATGCGGGAATCCCGGTGTGGGTCGGCGGCATGCTGGAGAGTGCGGTGGGGTCGGCGATCTGCGTCGAGCTGGGGACGCTGGAGAATTTCAGCTATCCGGGCGACCTCTTTCCCTCGTCGCGATTCTACGCCCAGGATCTGGCTGATCCGCCCTTGGAATTCAGCAGCGGCAATACCTTCCAGCCCTTCAGCGGCTCGCTGCCGGTACCCGATCCCGAGCGCCTCGCGGCCCAGACTCTGCGCTCGAAGACCGTGTTGCCGGAGGCCTGAGTGCTCAGGCCGGATCGGTCATGATGCGCTGGTAGATCTCCGCGGCCTGCACCACCTGCTGGCACTCGACCCACTCGACAGCTCCGTGCGCCTGGTCGATGCTGCCGGGTCCGAGCACGATGGCGGGGACCCCGCGCGCGGAGAACGGACTGCCGTCGGTGGCGTAGGGGACCCCGGTGATGGTGGCCTGGCCCAGCACCGCGCGGCAGGCCTCGGCCGCCCGGGTTACGATAGCGGATTCTTCGGCGGTGCCCAGCGCGGCGCAGATGAAGAACGGATCTTCGATCTCCGCATCGAGAGTGGGGTCTGCAGCTTTGGCCCGTTCGATCACTGCGTTGAATTCTGCGAGCACGCTCTCCGTGGTCTGGCCGGGAATCAGCCGGCAATCGATTGCGATCCGACACTGGTCGGGAACGAAATTGACCTGGGCGCCTCCGGCGATGGTGCCGACGTTGAGGGTCGGGCTGCCCAGCAGGGGATAACTTTGCTCGGCGTACTGCGGCAGGATCTCGTCTTCGATCCGCGCGATGAGCCGCGCCATCTGGGCGATGGCGTTGACGCCCAGATGCGGTTTGGCGCTGTGGGCGGCTTTGCCGTTGACCTGCAGGTGAAAACGCACCACGCCTTTGTGTGCGCGTACCACCTCGAGGTCGGTCGGCTCGGCAATGACCGCGGCAGCGACCTGCAGGTGCTCGGCCAGGTGCTTGCTGCCGGCGAAGAAGGCCTCCTCGTCGACGGCGCCGGCATAGAGGATGGTCCGCGGCGGCTTGATGCCCGATTCTTTGAGGCGCTTGATCGCGTGAATCATCGCCGCGCCCCCTGCCTTGGTATCGCAGGAGCCGCGCCCGTAGAGCAGGCCATCGCGGATATGCGGCTCGAAGGGAGGGATGGTCATCACTTCGGCCGAGGCGGTATCCATGTGGCATTCGAAGAGCACGGCGTGCTCGGGGTCTTCGCCTTCGAGGGTGGCGATGATATTGCTGCGTCCGGGCAGGACTTCGCTGCGTTGGCAGGGGATGTCCAGGGCCGCGAAGAACGCGGACAGGTACTCGACCATGCCGGACTCTCCCTGCTCACCGCCGGGCAGCGCCGGGTTGACGCTGTCGATAGCGACGAGATCCTGCAGGGTCGCGAGGACCTCGTTATCGCTGCGGGTCCATTCCATCTTCTCATTCCTCATAGCTGGTGGAGATTCTGCTGGCGGCGAGCGGTGCGGGCCGTCGCCGATCTCCTGGTTGCAAAAAAGGCGCTGGGCGAAATTGGCGCCGTGCGCATCGGCAGAGAAAGTATAACGGTTTTTTCACGCCCAGCGTCAAGCGTCCGAGGTCGCGACGCGGACACGGCGCTTTAAAAAGATTATTTTAGTAGCTGAAATAGAAACGCAGTGTACGCCCATTTCCAATCGAGGTATTTATGGAACCTACCCTGATCGGCCACTGGCGGCTCGCCGGCGATGTCGAAGATGCTTCCGGCAACGGCCTTCACGGCCAGAACCAGGGAGCTGATCTACAGGCGCCCGGCCCCACCGGCCAGGCCAATGGCGCCACGGCCTTCGATGGCCGATCCAGCTCTATCGTCGTCCCGCACGATCCCGCGCTGCAGCTGGGCACCGACGATTTCTCGCTCTCGGTCAAAATCTACAGCGAAGAAAACGTCGATGATTCGATCGGCGATATCGCGGCGAAATTCGATCCGCAGCAGCGCAACGGTTTCAATTTCGGTCTCAAGCGCCACTCCGCTGCTTGTAACAGCCTCGCCAATTTACAGAATCTGCACTTCGGTATCGACGATGGACAAATCGATCCGGCGTGGACCGATTGCGGTCGGCCGGGCAACGCGATTTTTGTGATGTCGCTGGTGGTACACGAGGGCGATCTCTACGCCGGGACCTTCGAAACCGGAGCCGAGGAGAGCGGCCGCGTCTTCCGTTATGCTGGGGGTGAGGAATGGGAGGATCTCGGTGCGCCTGATGCGGCCAATGCGGTGATGACCATGGCCTCGTTCGGCGGGCAGCTCTACGCGGGTACGGGCCGCCTCAAAGCGCTGGGCTCGTCGTTGCCCCCCTCGCTCAATCGCGAGGAAGGCGGTTGCGTCTTCCGCCTCGAGGATGGGAAGTGGGTCGAGTGCGGTAAGCTGGGCGGCGTGAAGGGCGAGTACGCCGAGTACACCCACGACACCGTCCATGCGCTGGACGTCTTCCAGGGTCAGCTCTACGGCCTGCCTCTCTACACGCAGGGTCTTTTCCGTTACGATGGGCAGCAGAGTTGGATAGAGTGCGGCACTCACGGTCGGCGGGCGATGACCCTTGGGGTCTATCGCGACCAGCTCTACGTGCTCGAAAATGGCAATGGCGTGATCCGCTTCGAAGCTGGCGACGACTGGACCCGCTGGACCCGCGTGACCGAACTGCCCGGTGCCAGCCAGGTCTACTCGATGGCCGTCTACGAGGGGCGGATGGTGGTCGGCACCTGGCCGGAAGCGCGAGTCTTTAGCTGGGAGGAGGACGGCAGCTGGAGCGATATGGGTCGCCTGGGCGACGAGCTGGAAGTGATGGGCATGGCGGTCTACAACGGCAAGCTCTATGCCGGCACATTGCCGCTGGCTCAGGTCTATCGCTACGATGGAGACGGTCAGTGGACCTGTACCGGCCAACTGGACACGACCCCGGATGTCCGCTATCGCCGGGCGTGGTCGACGGCGGTATTCCAGGGCAAACTCTTCTTCGGGACCCTGCCGTCGGGCAGAGTGCTCTCAGTGGAAGCGGGCAGGAACGCGACCTGCGATCACCAGTTGGCGCCGGGGTGGAGGCATCTGGCCGCGGTGCGCAGCGGCGGCGTGCTGCGCCTCTATATCGATGGTGCGGAGGTGGGGGTTTCTACCGCTTTCGATCCCGCTGCTTACGATCTGTCCAACCAGCAGCCGCTGCAGATCGGGTCCGGGCAGCACGACTATTTTCACGGCCGCCTCTGCGATCTGCGCCTTTATCGCGGTGCGCTGAGCGTGGCGGAAATCGCGACGCTGGGACAGAGCGGATAAGAGTTGCTGAGGATTTGCGGCCTTGTCGGCTGCGCGTAGGGCTTGGTGCCGTGTTGCAATTTACGATCCACCTCGCCAGCGGTAGTGCGGCTCCCAGCCGAGCACTCGTCTGGTCCGGGTGGTGTCCATCAGTGCTTTGTAGGGCTCTGCCTGGTATTCGTCGCCGCCGCGCCACTCGGTATCGGGCAGGACTTTCCGCGCCAGCTCGCGGCTCGGCTGCTCGGCCGAGGAAATATCGTCGGCGTTGACCAGGAGCACCTGATGGCCGGGGTCGGGACAGGTCAGAGCGCAGAGGGTGGCCCGCGCCAGGTCTTCGACGTGGATAAATGCCCCGTATTCCCAGTGCGGGGTCCATTCGTATTCGGCGTTTTCGGCTCGGGCCGCCTTGGTCCGCGCGATATCGTCGTCGTTCAACACGGCCGGCGGGCGGATGCAGACGGTGGCGATCCCGGTGCGGCGGGTGAAGAGCCGGCAGGTTTGCTCACCGAGATATTTGGCGATGCCGTAGGGCCGGCCGGGTCGGCAGGGATGGCTTTCGTCGATGGGGAGAAAGTCGGGCGTGTCCTCGCCCATGAAGATGCCCATGGCATTGACGCTGGAGTAGGAGACGATGCGCCGCACGCCGTGGTTTTCGGCGGCCTGGAGCACGTTCCAGGTGCCCAGGGTGCCGCTGGCATAGATTTCTTCGGGGGTGTACTGCCTGCCCATCGCCATCGCCAGGTGGGCGACTGCATCGCAGCCCTCGAGGACTTTTTTCAGGGCTGCGGAATCGAGGATATCGTTGCCGTCGGCCTTGTCATAGCCAACGACCTGGTGACCTTCGCGGCGGCAGAGCGCGGCAAAAACCGAGCCGATCTTGCCGCTGGATCCGGTGATGAAGATGCGCATGAGTACACCCTTGAGATGTGTTTAGAGTACGATTCGAGCAGAGACGCTAGGACTGTCTAAAAAAAGGAGCGAACAGGATCATGGCCAATCCTCTACCCGTAGATATAGAGCCGGCTTTTGCGCAGGAGGTCGCCGACGGCCAGGTACGCGCCAAGCTGCGCGAGCTCCTGGGCCTGGACGAATTGCCGGGTGCGGTCGAGGCAACCGTGGAGAACAAAACGGAGGAAGACGGGCTGGTTTCGCTGCAGCTTGGCTATCGCAATTCGCTGGGTGAAAAGCTCGCGGCGGAAGTACTGGCACCGGCGCATGCCGGGGTGCTGCCGGGCGTGGTCTGCATGCACGGCACCAGCGGTTCGATCGCTCGCGTCACCGGCGGGCAGCTCGGTCTGGAAGCGCCGGGCGGACAGCTGCTGGGCTGGAGCCGCGCGCTGGCGCAGCGGGGTTTTGCGACGATCTCGATTTCGCTCAAAGGGTCGGTGGTGCGCCGGGGTACTGCCGCGGCCTGGGAAGGGGAGGCCAAGCTGCTGGAGGCCTACGGTCGGCCGCATATGGGCATCGTTGCCGAGGAGGCGCTGCTGGCGGCTCGGGCGCTGGCAGCACTCGATTTCGTAGACGGGGATCGGATCGGATTGACGGGGATGTCGCTGGGGGGTCTGGCCTCGTGGTACGCGATGGCCTGTGAGCCGTGGATCGCGGCCGCGGCTTCGATCTGCGGTGGGCTCGGCTCTCTGGCCAGGGTGATCCACGAGGGCAATGTCGATCGCCACAGCTCGCTGATCTTCGTGCCGCATCTGCTGCGCTATTTCGACCATCCGCGTATCGTTGCCGAGTGTATCGCTCCACGGCCCTTTATGCACGTTGGACCGACCGAGGATGAGGATATGCCGCGCTCGGGGGTCGAGGCGATGGTGCCGGTGGTGGAGCGGGCCTACGCCGACGCGAGATGTCCGGATCGCTTCAAGGTCTACCAGCCGCCGGGCAACCACGTCTTCGAGGTCGAGTATTTCGAATGGATGGTAGCGTGGTTCGAGCGGTTTCTCAAAGAAGTCTGAGCGGCTTCGTTGATTCGCTCTACCGCGCCCGCTCCTCCTGCGCTGCGAGTTGCCGCTGCCGGTCTTCCATTGCCTGGTCGGCGTCGATCCAGGCTTCGTCGTCGGTCTGGAAACGGCGGGCGCCGGTCTCGACGATGGCGCTGTCGGCGACCTTGGCCAGGGGCGAGTAGCGCGGGTGATGCGAGTCCTTGAAGGGATCGTTGCGTGCGGCGTTGTAGCAGCAGATCAGCGACCAGCGCGGATCTGCGGAGCGGTTCTGGTCGGAGCGATGCAGTACGTTGCAGTGGAAGAAGAGCGCATCGCCCGGCTCTAATTCGCAGTAGACGAGCTCGAGTCGTTCGCAGGCGGCGTTGACCACCTCGAGATCGGCTCCGGTCTGGCCGCCCACCAGTTGATGGTCGACCCGGCCCATGTGGTGCGAGCTTTTGAGGATCTGCATGCAGCCGTTTTCGCGGGTAGCCGGGTCGACGGCGATCGAGACGCTGGCCATCAGTGGATAGAGACAGCCGTTGTGATACCAGTAGCCGTAGTCCTGGTGCCAGGCCCAGGCGCCGCCCACCT
>CAZFMY010000164.1:7179-10289 GCA_964520345.1 uncultured Gemmatimonadaceae bacterium
CCGTCGCGTTCGAAGGCGGCGAGCTGCTCGGAGTTGAGTGCGGGCATCGTGGTTCGTTTTCCTTCTAAAATGTGCTTTGGTGGGTGGTCAGCGGACACCAGCGGGCTGGCATCAGGTGCTTGATCAGGGTGTCTTTGGCCTGTGCTGTGCCGATCCGTTCGAGGGCGTAGAGCGCGTCGCCGCGGACGTAGCGATTCTCGTCGTCGAGGACCTGCTCCAGTGCCGAGACGGCTTCGGCAGCCTGGGGACCGAGACGGCAGAGAGCAAAGGTCGCAGCCGTGCGCACCGACACTTCTTGGTCGGCCAGCGCATCGATCAGCGCCGGGACCGGACTCGGAGACTGGCAGATGATGCCGAGCGATTCGGCGGCGCGATGACGCAGATTGGCCTCCGGGTCTTTGGTGGCGTCGATCAACGCGTCGATGGCGGGTGTTGCGGCGCGGCCTATATCGCCGAGGATGGTGGCTGCATCGGTGCGGCTGAGGGGATTTTCGTGTTTCAGCACCTCGATGAGGGCCTCGACCGCAGGCTCGCCGATGGCGCTGAGCGCATAGGCGGCGTGGCGGCGGATCATTTCTGATTCGTCGCTCAGGGTGTCGATCAGGGCCGGGACGATCTCGGCACCAAAGGCGGCGAGGTCGTAGGCGGCGTCGATGCCCTTGCGCTCCTGCTCGGAACGGAGCAGGGACAAGAGCGCTGCCGGCTCGTGGCCATTGGGGATGAGTCGGGCTTCGGCTCCGCGGTGCCAGTGCCAGATATGCTGGTGCATCTTCGACAATTCCGGGCTGTCTCCGGTCAGGGCCGGTGCGGCACCCGGCCACTCGGGCTGCTGGTTGTTCCAGGAGGGTGTCTCGGGCTCGGACATGCGGGCGAAGAGAAACTTGATCATGAACCGGTCGCTGTCGCTGTGGTTGGGCATTGCGCGGTGCCAGAGGTCGTAGTTGGTGATTGTCACGGTGCCCGCCGGAGTTACCAGCGGGAGCTCCTGGTCGATCCGGGCGCCCTCGGGGGTATTGAAATAATGGCTGCCGGGCACGATGCCGGAAGGGCCGCGCTCCAGCGGCGTATCCTGCGGATAGTAGAAGGCCAGCAGGTAGCGGGTGCGGTGCGACCAGCGCTTGCCGCCGTCCTGATGCATGCCCTGCCCTTTGCTCTGGGCGGGGTTGTGGTGTGGGTGCCGGTGGGGCTGCAGGTAGTAGTCGTCGCCGACGACGCTCTGCAGGGCACCGACGACCGAAGGGTGATCGAAGACCTGGCGCACGAGCGGGATCCGCGGCAGCAGATTGTTGCCCGGATTGCCTTCTTGCTCGAAAACCTCCTCGTGCCTGGCAAAGATTTCGGCGTGGAATTCTGCGGGCAGATCCGGGGTGATGGTGATGTAGCCATGGGCCAGGAACTGGGCCATCTGGGCGTCGCTGAGACGGAAGGCCTGATCAGTCATTGGTATTCTTTCGGTTTTTCGGGCGGTTGTCGGAGCGGCCGGTTGGTTCAGGGTGCTTCTGCCGGATACGGTTCGTCGCGCACGCACTCCTGCCAGCTGCGCAACTCCCGCCGCAGTTCCTCTGCGGTGTCGGCGTACTCCGGGTGATGATAGACATTATTGAGCTCGTGCGGGTCCCGTTCGAGATCGAAGAGCTCCCACTCCGGCGCTTTTTTCTCGTCGATCGCCCCGGGCTGGCCCAGGGCGTCGGCGTAGTAGTAAATGAGTTTGTAGCGCCGGGTGCGGATGCCGTAATGGGCGTAGACGTGATGGTGGGCCAGATGCATCCAGTAGCGGTAGTACATCGATTGCGGCCAGTCTTTGGGTGTGCTGCCTCCGAGGAGTGGATCGAAGCTGCGGCCCTGAAACTCGCCCGGGATCTCGATCCCGGCATAGTGCAGAAAGGTCGGCGCGAAGTCGACGTTGGTGATGATATCGTCGTTGACGGAACCGGCCTGGATGGCCCGGGGATAGCGGATGATGAAGGGCATGCGCAGCGATTCTTCGTACATGAAGCGCTTATCGTACCAGCCGTGATCGCCAAGGAAGAAGCCCTGGTCCGAGGTATAGACGACGATGGTGTCGTCGGTGAGGCCCTCTTCGTCGAGATAGTCCAAGACGCGACCGACATTATCGTCGACGCTGGCGACGCAGCGCAGGTAGTCCTTTATATAGCGCTGATATTTCCAGTGCTTCTCTTCTTCCGGCGACAGACCTTCGGGCACCGGCTGCTTGAGATCGCGCTCGGTGAGGTCCTCGGCGACCGTCATTCGGGCGGCCCCGGCGGCGGCGGCGCGATTGCTGTAATCGTCGTCGAAGGTCTCCGGAGTGGGAATGTCGATATCCTCATACATGTCCGCGTGTTTGTCGTCGGGGTCCCAGGGGCGGTGCGGTGCTTTGTGGTGATACATCAGGAAGAAGGGCTTGTCTTTATCGCGTTCTTTTAACCATTCCAACGAAAGATCGGTGATGAGGTCGGTAGTGTAGCCTTCATACTGGATCTTTTCGCCGTTGCGGACCATCTCCGGGTCGAAATAAGGGCCCTGGCCCTGGAGGATATTCCAGTAATCGAAACCGGTGGGCCAATGGGCTTCGCCCTGACCCAGATGCCACTTGCCGACGATGGCGGTCTGGTAGCCGTTGCGCTGCAGGATCTTGGCAACGTTTTCCTGGCGGTTGTCGAGGTGGGCGCCGATGGTTGTGACTTCGTTGATGTGGTTGTAGGTGCCGGTGAGGATGGTGGCGCGGCTCGGTTCGCAGAGGGCATTGGTGCAGAAACAATTGTTGAAGCGCATGCCGTCCTGAGCGATGCGGTCGAGATGAGGGGTCTGATTGATAACCGAGCCATAGCAACCCATGGCGTGGGCTGCGTGGTCGTCGGTCATGATGAAGAGGATATTGGGACGGGGCATAGTGGAGTTCCGATGAATAGATGTATCTAGTAGTGGCAGATTGACTGTGAAAATCTGTGCTTGATCACACGCGATGGAAATACTGGGTGTTGGGGTTGAAAATAGAGACCCGAGGAGGGAGGAGCAAGAGCGCGAAACAATAGAAAAGGCGATTATAACCGTCGATGCTGGATGTGAAGAATCGGATACACCTTGTGTTGTACCGGAAACAGCCATCC
>CAZFMY010000165.1:0-10268 GCA_964520345.1 uncultured Gemmatimonadaceae bacterium
ACAAGGCAATCGACGCACCAACACTAACGCGATGCCGCAAGAGCTCGCTCTATCTCTGTTATTCGGTCCTCCATATTGTCCAAAATCTGGCCAACGGAGACCGTCAGGCGACGCAAACGATACGATGCATAGATCCCGTTATTGCGCTCAACAAACCTGACCTCTCGATCGAACTCTCTAAGTCCCTGGATATTGGCATAGAGATTGAAACGGCTCAATCGTCGCAGACGGCGAAGTCGCGCACGACTTGCCTCTGACAACGACTCCAATCTAGAGACAAGATCTTCAAACCGCTCTTGTTCTTCTTTTTGCTGTGTATATGCTAAGAAGATCGAGAATAGAGCAATTATTATGGGCAACATCAATATGTACAAATCCATCTGCACCTCCACATTTAAAAAGATCCTCCAACCTCTCGGTGACGATCGCCCCATGTGGCAGCGAATCCAGCCACACTGCGCTGAAATCCCTAGCTCTTCTGCTTCCAGGCCTGCTCCAATTTAGCCGCCTTCTTCTTCGAGAGCCCACCCAGTACAGCCATCGCATCCAGAATTCTCATTCCGATCGGCTCAGTAAACTACTCCGATAGTCCGCATTGCCACATCTTCGCCCGCTTCGGCGCCCAGCTCTATATGGCAGAGGTAGATTCCCGGTAACACCGGCGCTCCCGCTCTATTCAAGCCATCCCAGACAGACTCCTGCCGTCCCTGCTGCCCATCCGTTATCAGTTCGGCCACCGATCGGCCGGCCAGGTCCAGGATCCGCACCCGAGGACGAACTCCTTCCACCTTGAACATGACAAAACGGATCGACACCTCATCATTAATACCATCGCCGTTTGGGCTGAACACCGCCGGAGCAATTTCCAGATCGCCGATCAAGTGCGGGCTTGCAGGCAGGGCGGGCAGGAAGACAATATCGGATTTGCGCGTGGCCGCTTCGGTAGACTGCCACAACCACGGCCGTTGGCTATAACCCAGATCCAGCGGAAAAACCGTGGCATTTTTCAGCACGCGAGTGGTGAAAGCCACTTGCAGGGAATCGCTTTTCAGGCGTTGGGGCAGGGCGATGAAGAGCGAGTCCTCCACTGTTTCTATTCCGGTTGGGACGATGGATTCTCCGTTTACCTCGACGTTTATTCCCGCTGCCAGATCTATCGGTTGAGAAAGGGTGAAGCGCAGCAGGTCGAAACCGCTGTCGTCAGCCCGGGCGCGGGTGAGTAGGGAATAGGTGAAGCGCACGTTTTCGTTGGGCGGAACCTGGCGAGGGAGGATGGCACCCAGCGCCTCCTGCACCAGCGCTTCCTCGTACTCGACGGTCAGGGAATTGAGGATCGGGGTCCGGTTCGGATCTTCGGTGGAGAGAATCATCTCCAGCTGCAAAAAACGACGGGGAGTCGCCGACTTGAACTTCAGGCCCGACTCCCGGTACTCGTCGCTCCACGCATCCCACTCTTCGCCCACCACCAGGGTCGTATCGACCGGCCCCCGGATCACCTGCGGCGAACTGTTCCACTTGGCCTCCGAGACCTGAGCTCCCTTCTTGTCGTAGAAGGTGTACACCGGGGCCAAATCATTGCCGGCACGAGAACGAAGCTGCAGCCGCGTGCCGGCCGGCAGATCGGCGTCCCAGTGCAGTTCCTTGATCACCTTCGGCCGGCCGTCACCCGCCTCCTGTCCCAGATCGATAAAGTTGGAAGTGAGCAACACCCGGGCCGGATAGCCGGGGGAAAAGAGCATGAGCTCTCCCCATTTGGCCCAACCCCAGGCGGAACCGGTATTGCCGTGCAAAAGCAGGTGGCGCATCTTGCGCGGTTCGAAGAGATAGCGGAGATAGCGCAATCCGTCCACATGGGGATCTATATGGGAGAGTAGTTCGGTGTAGTCAAAAGCATCGGTCACCGGCAAATCGGCGCTCAGCACCCGGTCGGCATCGGAGTAGAGAATGGTGTGGCCGAAGCCTATCCCGGCCGCTCCAAAACCGATAGTACCCTCCTGCTGGCTCAGGGCGTAGATGAAGATTTCGTCGACGAAGAACACCGCTCCCAGATCGACTGCGAACCAGACCCCGCCCTCCTTCCAGTCCTGCTCTTCGGTGCCGGAGGAGATCGTATTGTTGGTGTTGAGATCGGCGTCGAAGATCTGGTAGGTCTTGGTAGCATTGAGTCCGTCGGTGAATCCGCCCCGCTGGCCGGGATCTATACCCAGGCCGAGATTGTCACCGACGCCGATCACCTCGATCTCGGCCAGGGCGGCATCCTCATTTTTTGCATCGGCCATGATCGTGAGATATTGGATGAGTCGGTACTGATCGCGCCGAGCCGGATCCACTGCCAGCGCCGGATCGACCACTCTGACGCTGTCGTTGGCCGGGAACGAGAGTGGAATGACGACCGATGTCTGCTCATTGGGCAGGGTGGTGCGGTACACCGAGCGATAGTTGAATATGTCCTCGGTGGCGATGACGCGCATTCCGGTGCTAACCAGCACGGTGAACTGGCGGAAAGGCCGGGCCCCTTCGCGATCGGGAAAGGTCAGGCGGATCTCCCGAGCCAGCACCGTGCGACCCAGATCGACGATGAGGGACCAGTCTTCGCGGGGAGCGGCCGGATCAGGCTGCCAGAAGGTCGCCGGATCGCCATCGATGGCACGCCCGGCCGTTTCCTCCCTGGAACCGGCGCTCCAGATTCCTCCCGGCACCTTTTCGCTGCTCGACTTGACCTGGTGCCGGAAGAGATGAGCGTCGTTCACCACATCGATCTCCTTGCGAAATCGGACCAGCTGCAGCTGGCCGGCATCATCCACCCGGGTCACGCCAGCCGGTTTTTCCCAGAGAGTCCACTCCGCGGCGCTGTCGAAAGTCAGGCGGTCGGCAGATCCTCTGACGGCCGGCAAAAGCAGCAGCAATCCACATAGTAGGTTGCGCATCGTCCTCTTCACTTGTTCAGTAGACCAGGCCTACGGGATGTATTCCGGGCGCGGTGGAGAATTCGGCGTTCAATTCTACGCTGGCCAGATAGATCCCCGGTGGCAGCAGCCTGCCTAGCTCATCCCGGCCGTTCCAAATGATTTTCTGGGGGCCGGAGTCCTGTACCCCTCCTTCGATGCGAGCCATCAGGCGTCCATCGAGAGAGTATATGTTCAGGGTCACAGGCACGGGCACGGGCAGTCGGAAGAGCAGATACTCGACCTCCACCTCTTCGTTGATCCCGTCGTCGTTGGGGGTAAACACGCGAACGGAAAGGACCAGCTGCTGGATGAAATCCGGTTCGTCCTCCGGCGTTCCCAGAACGCGCAAGCTGTTGGTCGCCAGCTCTTCGCTCACATCCCCGGACACCACCGGCTGCGGCAGCACCTCTCTCTGGCTATCGAGTACTTCTCCTTCGAAGGTGGTGGCAAAATCGAAGAGCGAGCTGGTAAAACGCACTCGCATCGGCGGGTTGTCGAGCCGCGTAATCCGCTGCGGCAAATAGACCAGCAGGCCGCCTTCTTCTTCTATTACTCTTTCCGGTACTACGCTAACCAGGGGATTTCCCATTTCCAGCCCCCGAAAGCGGGTGCGGTTTCCGGTGCGGATCCGCAATACATCGAAACCCAGCGCATCCAATCCGGTGAAATCGGCCTGCAGCGCATAGACGAAATCCGTCTCCTCTCCCAGAGTTACCTCGGTGAAGCCGCGCCCTTCCTCCAGGTCGTCCTGCCGGGCTAGTTCGCCGGTCACCTCCCTGGCCAGCAACGGCGCGGTTTCGATCCACAGGGAGTCGAGACGCACGAATGCATCGAAATCTTCACTTTCCAGGGCGATACGCAGTTGGAGAAAGGAACCACTGCGCAGATTGAGCGGCTGACCCGATGCGGTAAACGGCACCGACCAGAAGGTCCAGTTTTCCGCATCGTAACCGATCGAGGCGCGCATGTCCGGCTTGGGCTGCATCAGCACCATGGGCGATTCCAGATTCGGACGAATATAGCGGGTACGCAGGGTGTTTTCGTAGTAGTCGCGCGTGACGACTCTTTCGAAGCCGGTTTCCAGAAATCCGTGATACACCGCCGGGTCATCATCGCGCCCGGTGCGCACCTCTACACTCACCCGCACATCGGCATCGGGCGCCTCTACCGGCACTCCTTTTTCCATCCGCATGGGTGTGGCCTTCCAGAATAGGCGGCCAAAGTTGAGCGAAGCCCCCAGACTGGTGATCTTGCTCTTGTAGAGCACCTGACGGGGTACGCCCAGCGCGTAAAACTCAAACTCCCCGATGGTGCCCGGTGGCGCTTGGCGGAACTGCCCCCCGGTAAAGGAAGCGAAATAGTCCTGATCCAGCAGCGAGGGCTGGCGCCGATAGCGCAAAAAGCGCACGTACTGGCGGGGAATCTCGATACTGACGATCGACTCGAAGTTCTCATTGACATCGCTTATCAGTTTGTCGATAGGATCCAGTGTTCCCTCAATGATCTGCTCTCCCTGATCGACGGCGATGGAGACATCGTAACCGGGGACTGCATCCGTCTCCAGTATTCCGCCATCAGCCCGAATCCCCTGGCTGGGGGTGGCGAATCCAAAGGATACGGCCGGTACCGGCACGGCAAAGTCAAAGGTGTACATACCTCTTTCGAGGGGAACTGCCTTGGTCGAATAGTAGGTCGTCCGATCCCCGTCGATCAGCAGGCTGCCGTTGGGTGCGGGCAAGCCGTCTCGCCAGCGCCACATGCGCGGCATCTCCCCTTCGACGAATTCGAGTATCCGATCGTCCGGAGTGCGCCAGTGGGCCCACTGCTCCAGATGGGAAAAGACGGTTTCTTCGGGGGTCAGGTAGATCGGTTGAATCGCTCTCGGCACGCTGGTGAAATCGATAAACAGGCGGGTGGTATCGTTAGCGCTCCACTCCAGGCCGCTGCCTCCCAGCTTCCAAAAAGTGATCTCGGCTTTGACAGATGAGGAGATCAGCAGAACTATCAGTGCGAATATCCACATGCCGACGCGCATGCCCCTTCCTCTCTTTTTGAACCTGCAAAGAGCGGTATTCCCTCTTCTTCGCGAGAGATCCGGTAGTGCCCCATCCGACACTCTTGAGTCTGTTGGGTAAAATCAGCTAATGCGCTATATTCGATTCGTCTTTTGCGGATTCCCAAAAATTCAGCGCTTCACCACAGACAGATATACCATCCCTATCAACGACAGTATAAATCTAATCGCATAAGCCTTGACAGCGCCCTACGATATCGGCGGTCGTTTCACCCCTGCGTCCCGTTCGCCTTAGGCTCGCTTCCAGGCCTTCTCCAATTTAGCCGCCTTCTTCTTCGAGAGCCCGCCCAGCACAGCCATCGCGTCCAGAATCCTCATTCTGGTCAGATCCCGTCCCAGCAGCGCCGCCGACTCGAAAAGCGGCGGCCCTACCCGCGCACCCGTCAGCGCCGCGATCAGCGGCACGGTCACATCGCGCACCGGCCACTCCCAGTATTCCGCAACGCCGCGCAACGCCGTCTCCACCCCTTCTTTATCCCATTGCAGCACCTCGTCCAGAGACCACACCGTGGTTTGCAGCATCGCCACCACTTCTTCCGCCTCCCGCTTCTTGGGTACCAGATCTTCAGCCCCGGGCTCGACCTGCCGCGCAAGAAAAAATGCCACTCGCGGCATAAAATCACCCAGCGTCTCCATCCGCGCCTGCAGCAGCGGCAGCATTTCCCCCAGATAATCGTCGTTGAGCAACCAGCCCTTTAACTCCTGCAGCAACTCCTCCGGCGTGCGATCCTCGCGCAGATAGCGCCCATTGAGCCAGTTGAGCTTTTCCATATCGAAGATCGATCCGCCCAAATTAATCTTATCCGGCTCGAAATCCTCTATCAATTGGGCAAAACTGAACTTCTCCTCATCGATCGGCGGATAGGCCATCAGCGCCAGATAATTGAGCAGGGCCCAAGGCAAATACCCCGCCCGTCTATAGTACTCCACCGAGGTCGGATTACGCCGCTTGGACATCTTGGATCCATCCGGGTTGAGCAGCAACGGGAGATGAATATACTCGGGCGGCTCCCAGCCAAAGGCCGCGTAGAGCGCCAGATGCTTCGGCGTCGAAGTGATCCACTCCTCACCGCGGACCACATGGCTGATCTCCATCAGATAGTCATCGACGACCACCGCCATATGATAGGTGGGAAACCCATCCGACTTGATCAGTACCTGGTCGTCCATCTGCGCAAAATCGAATTCGATCTCCCCCCGGAGCCGATCTTTGACTACACATCTCCCCTCCCCCGGCATTTTCAGTCGGATCACGTGGTCTTCTCCACTCTTCCGCTCCACCTCCTGCGCACTCAACGCGCGGCAATGACCATCGTAACCGACCCGCTCCTTGTTTTGCATCTGCTCCGCCCTTAACGCATCCAGCCGCTCGGCACTGCAAAAACAAGGATAGGCATGGCCGGCCTCCACCAACTCCTTCGCATGCCACTGATAGATCTCCAGCCTTTCGCTCTGCCTATACGGCCCGTACTCCCCTCCGACATCCGGTCCCTCATCCCATTCCAGGCCGAGCCAGCTGAGCGCCTGCAGGAGTTGGTCTTCGTATTCTTTGCGCGAACGCACCTGGTCGGTGTCTTCGATCCTGAGCACAAATTTCCCCCCGAACTTCCGCGCCAGGACCAGATCAAACAACGCCTGATACGCCGTGCCCACATGTACTGGCCCCGTGGGCGAAGGCGCAATCCGCACCCGAAGATCTTTCATATCTCTCTCACCTCATCCATCTATATTTATCCATTTATCCGATTTCGAGCCGCTCAAACCCGTCCAACGCCCCTTATCCATCACCGGTACCAACCCCGAGGAAGCCTTTCGACTCATCAGCCGCAAAGGGTACAAAAATACTCCATAAGCGTTCCAACGCAATTCAGCACCATTGCATATTTCGCTGTTTTGCCTAAGTTTAGACTATACCTACCATACGCATTGCCCTTGCACAGAGTATCCCTCCTTTCCTCTCTGCATACCGCGTATCACCGAATAGTAGAGATTAATGCGCTTTACCGAAATAGATCTATCTCCACATATCTTCAAAGCCCTCGACGAAATGGGCTATGAGGAAATGACCCCCATCCAAGAAGAGACTATCCCCCATATCGTCGCCGATAAAGATGTCATGGGGCTGGCCGAAACGGGCTCTGGAAAAACCGGTGCCTGTGCTATCCCGCTCGTCAACGCCATCGACCCTACGAACAAAGCCATCCAGGTCCTGATCCTGGTCCCCACTCGCGAATTGGCTCTCCAGTACGTACAGGAAGTCGACGAAATCGCCAAGCACTCCAATGTCGTCCCCTTCGCCATCTATGGCGGTTTTGACATGGACATTCAGAAGGCCAAGATCAATCACGGAGTCCACGTACTCGTCGCCACTCCCGGCCGCCTTATCGACTTTATATGGAACCACCGTCTCGACCTGACCCAGGTCAAAACCATGGTCCTCGACGAAGCCGATGAGATGCTCAAGATGGGCTTCATCGAAGACGTCGACTTCATCATGACCTGCATCATGCAGGAGCACCAAACCCTGCTCTTCTCGGCGACCATGCCCAGCGAAATAGAGCGATTGACCCGGCAATACCTCAAAGAACCGGTGCGCATCCAGCTCAACCGCGATCAGAAGGCACCACAATCGCTGACTCATCACTTCCTGCATGTCGGCCGCCACCGCTTCAACAATCTTATCGACTATATCGAAGATCGCGAAATCCAGCAGGGCATCATATTCTGCAACTCGCGCGACAAAGCCTCTGACCTCTGCAGAGACCTGCAGCGGCGCGTCGACTCGGTCGATATTATCCATGGCGGTCTCGATCAGGATCGACGCACTTCTATCTTTCGACGCTTCCGCCAGCAAAAGATTCGCTTTATGATCGCCACCGACGTGGCTGGGCGTGGGCTGGACTTTTCGCACGTTACCCACGTCATCAACTACGACTTCCCATTCAACACCGAGATCTATACCCACCGCACCGGACGCACCGGACGTATGGGCCGCACAGGCACGGCACTGACTTTCGTCGGAGACCGCGACCTCCGCGATCTCAAGCGTCTGATCAGTTCTAATGATATTCAAGCCAACTGGGAAGGCGAGGCGCCCAACCTCGACAATATCAGTTCCAGGCGCAGCGGCGGCCAGGGACGCAACGGCAGTCAGGGACGCAACGGACGCGGTGGAGGTGGAGGCGGTGGAGGTGGACGCGGTAGAAGCAGACGCGGTGGAGGCCGACGCAAGGCGGGAAACCACCAGGGCGGTGGGAAACCCGCAGCCAAAACGGATTAGCTTATTTACTCAGCTCAAACCAGACCGGTCCGACATTTCGCAGGGCCGGTTTTTTCTTGCCTGCCGCGGGTTGACGCCCCCCCCTGCTCTTTAGTAGTCTTTCGCAGCCCCTGTCGCATACAAACTTCGAAATTCCCAGTACAGGTAGGCGTTCGCTTCCAGCAATTCAGCACGTAGGCAGACCATGAATGAACAAGTGTCCTTCGCCACCATGAGCGATCGCGAGCAATACCTCTTCGACCTCCAGGGCTTTCTGGTCGTCAAAGGTCTTTTAAACGCCGACGAGGTCGAGGCGCTCAACGAAGCCATCGACGCCAACCAGGACAAGCGCGGCCAGCACGTCGGCGCGGCCGACAGCAACCAGCTCAAAGGCTCCCATCTGCGCGGACACTACTCCGGCATGCTGACCTGGGACCAGCCCTGGTGTCAACCTTTCCGCGATATTCTCGCCCATCCCAAACTGGTGCCCTACCTCAACACCTTCTTTGGTCGCGGCTGGAAACTCGATCACTCGCCCGATATTCTCACCGCTACCAAAGGTGCCGAAGGCCTCAACCTCCATGGTTCGGGCAACGTCAACTTCAACGGCTCGCGCTTCTATACCTACCACAACGGGCGGATGCGCTGTGGGCTGATCAACTGCCAGTTCTACCTCAGTGACGTCAATCCTGGCGACGGAGGCCTATGCGTCATTCCCGGCAGCCACAAGGCCAACTACGAATGCCCCCGGGAGGTCCTGCTCTACGAGGCCGATCAAGAGCTGGTCTACCCTATCCCGCTCAAAAGCGGCGACCTGGTCATATTCAACGAGGCGACCACCCACGGCACACTGCCCTGGCAGGGAGAAAAAGAGCGGCGTACGCTCCTCTATCGCTACACACCTAAATACCTGCACTACACGGGCGGGCATTATCAGACCAGCATGCCCGATTGGGTCTCCGAACTCACTCCGGCACAACAGGCCGTACTCGAACCACCCTATGTCTATAACCGACCCCTGATCGAAGACGACGCGAACGCACTGGTTCAACCCCGGCGCGAAGGAGAATAAGACCCCATGCACCAGGACTGGCAGCGCGGCAACGATGGTCCTTGCATCGGCCTGGGTACGGCGGGCGCCTTTGATGATATGCATCTCTTCGCGCCCTGTGTAGCCTATGAGAACGGGGTCTACTCAATGTGGTACAGCGGCTCCCAGGACACGGTCGCACAGCGGGTCTTCACCCTCGGACTGGCCACCTCTACCGACGGGATCCACTTCGCCAAGGACCCCCGCTCGCCCGTCTGCCGTTTTACCGGCAGCCGCTCGATCCTCACCCCGACTCTGCTGCGCCACCCCGACGGCTCGCTCTGTCGCGAAGACGGGCGAGTGCGGATGTGGTTTTCCTGCTGTGATTTTCCCTCCGGCGACCCGCGCCACACGCTGCACGAAACCTCGAGTCTGGACGGTGTCACGTGGGACGAACCCTCGGACGAAGAACTCGCCGATGCCTACGCACCGACGCTGATCAAAGAAGGCGAGCGCTACAAGCTCTGGTTTACCGATGTACGACAGGAACCGTGGTGCTTCCGCTACGCCGAAAGCAATAACGGTCGAGACTGGGATCTCGCGCCCGACCCCGTCTTGATCCGCGACCAAGATTGGGAACACCACCGGCTCTTCTACCCCACGGTGCTGAAAATTGCGGGACAGTATTGGATGTGGTACGGCTCGTACAGCCATCACGGCGGCGAGGAAATGCAGACCGCACTCGGCTGCGCCTACAGCGACGATGGCCTGCACTGGCGCAAAGACGAGCACAACCCCGTCTTCGGCCCCGATCCGTCGCGCAGCTGGGAATCGCACTATACAACCAGCCAGACCATATTGCGCCTGGAAAATGGCTCGCTGCGCATCTGGTACGCTTCGCGGCCTGCACCACCCTTTGAAAACAAGTACTTCGCCGTCGGCACTGCACAGTGGGAA
>CAZFMY010000166.1:0-10124 GCA_964520345.1 uncultured Gemmatimonadaceae bacterium
AGCAAACCCGGCAGGATCGCCGGCAGGAACTCGCGTGCCATCAGCCCGTAGACCTGGTCCGGATTGACTTCGCGCCCGGCGAAATAGGCCACTGCAGCCAGCCCGGTCAGGCTCCAGGCCATGGTGCAGATCCGCTTGATAAAGCTGCCCACGGTAAAACCGAAACGACCGTCTGATTCAGTGCGCCCGGCAGCGCAGTTGCCCATGGTATGCGGCTGGGTGACGATCCCGATCAAGGCATTGACCGCGATGACTGCGATATAGAATACCCCGATCTCGGCCGGCGCCACCAGGGAAAACATCTGCGGATCGGTGATCGCCTGGCGCAAACCGGCCAGGCCACCCACTGCAGAGAGCACAAAGGGCAAGAGGACAAACGAAAAGATGATGGTCATGATGCCCTGGATAAAATCCGTGATAATCGCCGCCGCCAGACCACCGGCCAGACCATAAGCCAGGAACATCACCGTCATCGCGACGATGATCAGATCGGGCGAAACCGCTTCACCGAAACAGGAGGCAACGACCGCGCTGGAGCCCTTGAGCATCACGCCGATCGTCACCATCAGATTGAACATCCCCACCACCGCGAAAAGCATGCCGACGTTCTGGTGGTAGCGCACGGCGAAAACATCGGCAACCGTAATCGCGCGGAATCGGCGCATGATCGGTGCGATCAGCCAGTAGAACGGGGTGCAGAAGAGCCAGAGCCACTGATACCAGATCCCCGAGAGACCGCTGGTGAAGGTCTTGGAAGCGACACCAACCGCCTGATCCGAGTGCGTCCCCGTGCCAAAGGCGTGCATGATCAGCATCCCTTTGCCGAAGGTCCGGGGCATAAAATAATCGCCGATATCCTTGATCAGCCGCGCCGCCCCGATCCCAATGGCGATGATCCCCACGAGATAGACGACCAGCACTACGATATCAGCGATGTGCAAACCAAACATATATCTACCTCTCTTTTAGGGTGTGAGCGGTGCTGGCAGCTCGGGCACATATTGGTATTCCGGATCCACCCGCTGCTTTTTTACGATCGCAACGATCTCTTTCCACGCCGCGATCAGGCCCCGTGCGGGCTCCGGCGTATCGCGCTTTATCGCCTGGTGCAGCTTGCCCAGATTGTAGCAGGGTACGGCGGCGTACATATGGTGTTCGATGTGGTAGTTCATGTGCCAGTAGAGAAAACGGACCAGGGGATTCAAGATGACAGTGCGAGTACACAGGCGAAAATCCGGCACGTCGTCTTGCAATCCCGCATGCTGGGTCCCGTTGCACAGATAGCGCAGCCAGCCGCCGTAAAACACACCGCCGGAAGTGAGCACCGGCAGCAGCCACAACTCGTAGTACAGCGAAACCGCGACGAGCGTCGCATGCCCTGCCAGCAGAAATCGCGCCCACCAGAACAAGTGCCGCCGCTTGTCCCTGGCCTCGGGCGGAAAGAGGTGATTCGACCACTCTCCCCGGATGAAGCCGAAGCTGTGCTCGATGTGCGTCTTGATCGTCGAGTACAAGGTCCACGGATCTACAAAACCGAGCTGGATGAAGTTTTTCAACGTCAATTTGGCCGGCAAGACCACCTCGAGATCGTCGGGCGGGTGCAGGGTGTATTTGTGATGTTCGGCGTGACTGGTCCAGAAGTGGAGATGGCTGCGCCAGCCTATGAAGCAGAACAAACGCAGAAAAAAATGATTGAGCAACCGCGTCTTGAACACCGAGTTGTGGCTGAGCTCGTGCGTGGCGTTGAGTAGAAAGATATAAACCGTGCCATACGCCAGGAGCACCGGCAGCAGCAAATAAATCCGGTCCTGAACCTGCCAGGCGAGGATCCCGATCAGGGCGATCAGGCTCAGATGCCCCAGCGTCTGCAAAAGGCCCTTCCAGTCGCTGCGCTGATTCAGTTCGCGCATTTGTTCACGAGTCAGCGGTGTGCGATACCAGGCGACCGTCCGCGCATCGCGTTCACGGGTCATGCACTCATTCCTCTCGTAGTTAACTCCGGCTGATCTTTTTCGCGAGCTGATAATGGCCCGCCTATAAGCGTCCCGCTCTGATATCAGCGACCACCCGCATCAGCACTTCGACCGCAGCGCTGATAAATCGCTCGCCCTTTTCCGCCGAACCGTAGGTTGGGTCGCCGTAGACACCGCGGTCGGTCGCTTCGTGAATCCACCGGTAACGGCGCACCTGGCCGGCGAGCTCGGATGGCTGCGGATGACCGTCCCGCTGCAAGCGGTCTTCCTTAACTAGCTCGGGGTGCAGCGCCATCATCACCGAGGTCTCCATCTCGCCCGCGTGGCCCCAGCCGTGCGGACCCGCCTCCCTGATCGCACCTACCTCGTCGTATTCGAACCACGAAGTCCCGTACACTTTCGCGTCCGGGCATCCCTCCATAAGCCGCTGCAAAGCGACATTCATATTGGCGACATTGCCACCGTGTCCGTTGATGATCGCGATCTTGTCGAACTCGGCGCTGACCATGCTGCTCACCGTATCGACAATCATGCTGATATGGGTTTCCGAACGGGCCGTTATCGTGCCCTTGAACCGCATGTGGTGCGGCGAATAGCCGAGCCACTGCACCGGCAGGCAGAGAATCTCATCCGGAATCTCCGCATCGAGGCGGTCGATGATCGCCGCAACCTCGGCCGTATCGGTGATAAAAGGCAAATGCGGACCGTGCTGTTCGAGTGCCGCAATCGGGTACACCACTACCAGATCTCTCGACACCTGCTCCAGATCGGGCCAGGTGAGTTCGGCCAATTTCATGAGTCGCTCCTCGTATAGGATCCAATGCCGCTCGTTTAGGCCACCAGTGTATCGCGCAATCGGCGGATGCTCTCCTCGCTGAGTCCGATCTGCCGCATATAGAGCTCAACCCCGCCATAGCGCTGCGCCAGATGATCGAGAACCAGCCGCATGGTCTCCGGCGGGCAGCTCTGACGCTGGTAATCCTCCCAGGTGCGAATCGCCGGATCGGCGGCCGGATTCCGGCGATAGGCGTCGATCGAAAACCGAGCTGTCAGACTGTAATCGGCGATAATCGTCTCCTCGGGCACTCCGGCCAGCCCCAGCAGCAGAGCCGCCACCACCCCGGTGCGATCCTTGCCGGCAGCGCAATGAAAAAGCGCCGCATGCGGACCCGCGGAGAGCACGGCCAGGATTTCGCGGATCATATCCTGGCGCAGATCCAACCAGCCGCAATAGCCCTGAGCGGTTCGACGCGCAGGGTCGTCGAGCTCCGGCCCGGTATCCAGATCCGCATCGCCGATCATATTCAAGTGGTGGTAGGCCACAAGAGCGGATTGAGCAAAGACATTGGGCTCAGACTCGGTTTCACTGGTCCGGCGCAAATCGACGGCGCTGCGCACTCCGTACTCCACCAGGGCGCTCTGGTCGTCGACGGTGAGCCGGTGCATGGTAGCGGCCCGCAAAAATCGCCCCCAGCGGGTAACCATCCCGCTCTGGGTTCGATATCCACCCAGATCGCGAATATTGTGTGCCCCTGCCAGGGTCAGTCCTCTCCTGGGATCCAGTATTTCGTCCATAATATTCCAATCGATTATCAGAGGGTGTGTATATTACCTATCCGCACAGATCGCGTGTCCCGCTGAGCGCTTCCACGCTCACGCGATACGAAACCACCCGCTAAGATGGCAAAAAAACCGCACCAGACGCAAGGAATCTAAAAACGCAGAAACGGTATTGGGCATCCCGACTGGATCAAAAGATCCTGCCTAGGGGCGCATGCAAATCCGATTTCGGGAGAGATTTCGGGTGAACGTGGATGCCCCAACTCGGCGATCCGACCCTCAACTTCCCCAGCGATCCGGATTGATCCCAGGCGCCTCGCGCTGCATCCCTGCAGGCTTGTGCGCCTGCTGCCACTCCTTACCAGTGGTGTTGGGACTGCGCAGAAAAGCTCTGGCCCCTTCCGGTGCGTTTTCCACCCAGTCAGAATCCCACTCCTCCACCGGCTGCACCGGACCGGCCCAGCTCGGCCGGTAGCCGAACTGGATCAGCTCGCGCGGTGAGTCGGCTCGGTTGGGATGGGTGCCGTGAAAGAGCAGCGCCGGAATCACAACCACCGAACCAGCACTGAGGGTCAAAGTGACCTCCTGCGGATGCGAGATATAGCGCAGATAAGGATTGGCCTGAGCGTGGAACGAGAGATGGGAGCGCGGAATCAAGCGGAAGGGAGCGCGCTCAACCGGCAGGTCGTCGAGATAGTACAAAACCCGCAGCAGCCGCGGCGAAGAGCCCTCGAAACCGAAAATAGACGAGCCGTAGGGCTGCCCATCAGTGTGCATCGAAATTCCCGGTGAGCCGGAGAGCGTGCGGGTGAAAAGTCCGTGGGTGAAGACGATATCCGGCCCCATCAGCGCGCGGAGGAATTCGACCACACTCGGACAACCGATCAACTCGGCGACCCTGCGGCTCGTACACTGGGGCTCCATATGATAGGTCTGGGCTTCGCTGTAGTCCTTGTGCTGCATCGGCAGATCTTTCACCTCCGCCTTCAGCTCCGCAATATGCTCGGCCGCGAGTACATCCGGCAGAACCACATAGCCTTCCACTTCGAGGTGGCGGATCTGCTGGCTCAAGGTGAAGCTGGCAAAATCGGTTTTATCGAGTTCCAAAAAGCCGATCTCTTCTTCGGGGTCGATTTTTACCGTTGTGGTAGCCATGTTTTCCTCCTTATCTAGAAGCCTACCATATAATGGGCACGCCAGCGACACAGCACAATTGCACATTATTTCGCAACTAGGAAATGCACAGGACCTGCGGCTACCGCGTCGCCGAAGATGCGAACGGACGCCCGACCGCAGTCGTGCCGACCTGAGCATCGCGACAACGATCAAAAGCCGCAACCGAAAAGGCGGAAAGTATGAGCAACGCAAACGAATCACCAGGCAGCGACGCAGGCGCAGGCGAAAGTCCCGCCTGCCGAATCCACGACCTGCTGCGACCCGAGGTACTGGCGGCCTTTGACCGCGCCGCCTTCGAACGCGATGGCTACTGGGTCTGGGAGGGAATCCTGACCGACGCCGGACGCGAGCAGTGGACGGCTAGCCTCGACAAGCTGCAGGCGATGTGCGACGCTATGATCATGGATACCGATTGGGCCGCCATCGACTACGCCGCACGCGGCCTGCAACCGCCACCGCCAGAGACCCTCAGTGCAGAGTACAAAAGAAAATGCTGCGGCGGCAAGAAGCTGGGCCTATTGATCCCCAACGACCTGCGCATCTACATGCACGACCACGGGCTCTTCGGCCCCGAGCCCTCGCTGGTCACCCGC
Source organism: uncultured Gemmatimonadaceae bacterium (assembly GCA_964520345.1). Classification (GTDB taxonomy): domain Bacteria; phylum Latescibacterota; class UBA2968; order UBA8231; family UBA8231. The sequence goes on from CAZFMY010000166.1 coordinate 5,303, forward strand.
GGCTTCGAGTCGCAGGGGTTGATGCCCGAGCACTTCGCCCCGGCCTACGACGAGTTCATCCTCGACGTCGCCACCGCCCATCCGCAGATGATGGAGCTCTTCGCCAAGCTCTTCGGCCCGCGCTTGGTGCTCGACCATATCATCATGCTCAACCGGGCTCCCGGCAACCAGGGCTCGGGCTGGCACGCCCACCCGTATCGCAACGCCGAGTACGAAGTCGAGGATCCGATCGGAACCGGTAATGCCGCAACGCCCGAATTTCTCGAGCGACAATGTGTGCGCACGCTGGTCCACACCGAGGGGGCGAGCCGCGAGGAGGGCGGTGAACTCGGCGTTATCCCCGGTGCCCACCTCTACCGCATCCCCTACAAGTGGAGTACCGCGCGGCCCGACCACGACGAGGACCTGCGCTCAGGCTGGCTGCAGGGTAAGACCCATCCGCGCACCGGAGCACCGCTGCAAATGATTCATCTCTCACTGCCACCCGGGAGCATGGTCTCCTTCGTCCACCACATGCCCCACCACGTCGGACCCCGCCACCCGGACGCCCCGACCCGGCGCACCCTGCTGATGGCCTACCGCACCCCGGATCCGCAGGCGGAACCGGCCAGATGGTCCGAAGGGGTGCCCCTGCAGTGGGTCGAACGCCAGGAGGCAACGGGCAGGCTCTCCCCTGCTGCAAAACGGGTCTTTGCCGGGGATAATCCAATCCCCTGAACGACCTATCGGACACCAGATCCGACCTCAAAGTTCAAGGCAAAGTAGCCGTTCAAAAGAGCCGGTGGCCACGGCGAATATCGAAGCAGAGCTAGACGGGATAAAAGGGCCGGGTCCGATCCTGCGCGGTCAGCGCCCGGCCACCTTCTCTGCCGACTACGAAGCTTTGCTCGATGTGCACCGAGGCCAGCCCCAGGGCGAAAACCATGGCCTCGAGGTTGAGCACCATATCCGCTTCCAGCGGCAGATCCGCCGGCTCATCGACGCACTCATCGCAGATCCGCAAGCCGGTATCGGCGACCAGGATCGGATAATCGCGGACCTCCAGCCCGAGACCGTGACCGTGTGGAAAGGAGGCGCTTATGCCGTATTCGTGCAGTACCTCCCACATCGCGGCCGGTACGGTAGAAGCACGGGCACCGGGAACCATCGCGCGCGTGCCCTCTCGCAGGCACTCGTACAGCGCCTCGTACTTCCGCGCCCAATCGTCGCTCAGCGGTGAGAACGCCAGTGTCAGACCGCTGTCCGAGCAATAGTACTGATAGACGCAACCGTAATCGATATAGCAGGCGTCTCCTTCTACGGCGATATAATCGGTTTCGGTCGCCAATCCCATCCCCTTGACCCCAAAAGCGAAGTGGTCCAGATCTGCACCGCGTTGGGCCACTTCCACGCGAAACCGCTGTCCCAGATCGCGCATCGATCCCCCGACCCGTGCATCGGCCAAACTCGCATGAGCCGCCTCTTCGCCAATCGCCGCCGCCCGCTCCAACCACCCGATCTCCGCCGCGGTCTTGACCATCCGCACCAGGCGAATCAGATTCGAGCAATCCACGAATTCCGCGCGGGGAAAAGCCGCCGCAATCGCCGCCTTCGTTCCCGCCGGCAATCCCTCCGCTTCCAGGCCGATCCGCGCCTCGCTCAACCCGCGCCGGCACAGCAATTCCCCCAGGGCCTCGACCGCCGTCTCCGCAAGCGGCACCTCGGTCAGCAGAGCAGCTATCTCGCTCTGGCGACCGCTCAAAGCCCCAGGCAACTCCGAGCGATCTAAAATACCTCCGCCAAAAACCCGCAACTCCAGCCCCTCCACATCCATCGCATTGACCGCCAACGCCGCATCCACCACCAGGGCCGGCATACCTTCTAGGGGATAGAGGGCAAAAAGGGGCAAGAGCGCTCCGCTCGCCCCGGGTTTGACCATATACTCTTTAAACTGCCCATCGAGCCAGCAATACTGGCCCGTAAAATACGTGATATTGGCTGGCGAGGTCGCGACAATAGCGTCGAGATTAGACCGTTGCATATAGTCTATCGCGCGCGGGCGATTACAGGGGATCTGGGTCAATATTCCAACCTTTTCATATGGTTTGGGCGTGGAGCGGGGAATCGTCGTTAGGCGATTCGCTAGGAATGCTGGCCGCCTGAGCGACGCGAATCCCGCCACTTTTCAAACGAAAACTCGTCCGATTCGTAAAACGCAAAAATCCCCGCCTCCTTCTCTCGCACTCCGGCCGCCAACTCCAGGATCTCCTCCGCATGCTGCACCGGAATACGCACGCATCCATCCTCATCGCCAAAGATCAGATCCCCCGGCCGCACCCGCACCTGCCCGACCGTAACCGGCGTATTGACCCGGGTCGCGGCAAAGACCCCGTGCCCCGGTACCGTACCCCAGGCAAAGATCGGCAGCCCGACCTGACGAATCCCCGGCAGATCGCGCACCGTTCCATCGACGATAGCTCCCACCGCCCCCAGACGCTGATGCAGCCGAGCCATACCGTCGCCAAAACTCGCACCGCGCCCGGGCCGCGAGTCCACATCTTTAATCACCGCAACGACGGGGCCCTCAGCCTGGTGAATCGCGCCGTAGTACTCTTCCCAGGGCAGCGCTGATGAATCGGGATCGTTGGTCGTGACTTCCGCCGTCACCGCATAACCGATGATCGGGCCCAGTTCCGGGAGTAAAGAACAAATCCGGTGGTCGGTATAGTCTTCATTGGACGGGCCGATTTTCAGATCTACGGCATTGAAAATCGTCGGTGAATCGAACTCTTTGAACGCAGCCAGTACTTCGCTTTTGAGCTGAGACATAGGATCTACTCCCTCTATTTAATTGCTCTCAATGGTCAATTCCAAACAACGCGCAGGCATTGCGGCCAAATATCTTTTCCTTGTCTGCAGCCGAGATCTCCAGCGCCTCCACCAATTCACGCAGTACTCCGATCTCCACCCAGGGATGATCGCTGGCAAAGAGCAGCCTATCGGCGCCGGCGAACTCGCAGACCAGCTTCAGCGCCGGCGGCCAGGGCGAGACCAGATCGAGATAGACCCGATCGTAGTAGCTGCGCACCGATCGACTGATCTGTTCCCGACCCCGGCCCATCACCTCGGTCTGATGTTCGATCCGCCCCCACAGATAGGGCAATACGCCGCCGCAATGGGGCTGCACCACCACCAGTTCGGAATGGCGTTCGAGGACCCCGCCCAGGATCAACTGCAATGTGGCGAAACTCTGATGTACCATCAGTCCTGCCATCGGAATCATCGAATGGCTTTTGATCGCCCCGGCCCAGGGCGCCACACTCGGATGCAGCACGACGGGAACACCCAGCTCGGCAATCCGCCGATACAACGGATCCAAACTAGGATCGTCGACCGCAACCCCTGCGATATGCGAATAGAGCATCACGCCGCGATGCCCCAACTCGCCCACAGCCCGCTCCAGTTCCCCGCGGGCATCCACGGTGTTCTGCCAGGGCAGACAGGCCAAACCGACAAATCGATCCGGATGCTGCGCCACGGCCTCGGCCAGCGCATCGTTGGCTGCACGAGCGGCAGGCAGCGCCAGTTCACTAACCAGATTCTCTGGCCCGGGCATATTCACGCTCAACACGCTGAGGTCGATCCCGGCGGCATCCATCGCGCGCAGCTTGCGCTCTACACCATAAGCCTCCCGGCCCATCGCAAAGGTCTGTGCATCTCCATACTCGAGAACGAATTGGTCGGCCTGGATCTCCGTCCGCGGCCACTCGGGGCTGCGCGCCAATACTTCCGCGTACTCGGCGGGAAAAATATGGGTCTGACAATCTACGCGCATGGCCTAGGCAGTGGTTGCGGGTGGATGCTCGATATCGCGCAAGAAAAAAACAAGGGGCAACCCCAGGGCCATGAGCGCTCCAGCGCCAAAAAAAATCGCCTCGAGGCCAAGGGTATCACCGACCAGACCAAAAATATAGGGCGCCAGGGCGCTGGAGAAAAAGTTCAACGTGTAGTAGAGCGCATAACCGCGACTCCGCTCCTGAGGCGCAATGGTGGGAGCGAGTCCGATGTAGATCACCGAAGACGTACCGTTGAGCACAAAACCGAAGAGCGGCAAAAAAATAAAAAGCTGCCATCCTGTCGAGATCTGAGGTAAGGCCAAACACCCCAGAATCATCAGCAGCTCGGTGAAGAGGATGATCGACTTCGAAGCCCACCATCGGATCAACATGCCGCAGAGCAATTTGCCGCAGGCCCCGCCGAAAAAAGTCAGCGATAAGAGCCAGCCCAGCGCCCCCTGCTCCACCCCGATCCCGATCAGTACGAAGCCCAGAAAGGCCGTGGCGGCAGTGCGCACTGCCACATCCAGGAACCCGATAACAGAGTAGAGGGCGAACTGGCGCGGCGCGCAGATCCCCCAACCGATCATCCAATTCCGCAGCGTTCTATTGCCCGCTCGGGGACTGGCTTTCTCCCTCTTTCCACGCAGCGCGATCCGGCGACGTGCTGCCCCGATCTCACGACGGAAGAAGAACAGATAGCAGAGTGCCACCGCCATACCAGCAGCACCCTGCACAGCAAAGCTCCAGCGCCAACCGACGGCTACCACCAGCATCCCCGTCAAGGCGGGAAAGACCACCTTGCCCACATCGCCGAACGTATTCAACGCGCCTATCGCCGCCCCGGACCGCGATGGCGGGAAGATATTGGCGATCAACGCGGTACCGACCGGATGATAGGCGCCGCCCCCCGTACCCGCAGCAAGAGCCACGAGCAGCAATAGCGGATAACCCGCGACCAGCAGCATCGCCATATAGCTCAGGCCGAACCACGCGGTGCCCAAGCC
>CAZFMY010000167.1:0-10092 GCA_964520345.1 uncultured Gemmatimonadaceae bacterium
CTCAACGAGATGGAGACATCTCGCTACGAGCATTTCGTCACGTTCAGCCACCTTCCCGCTAAGGCCACGATTCGTATTTTCGATGTGGCCGGGCATATGGTGCGGAAGTTAGCTAAGAACGATCCCGATCAATTCTTTACCTGGAATCTCGATAACGACAACGGTCTACCCGTGGCCAGTGGTTTGTATATCGCCCACATTGAGATGCCCGAGGTGAAGATGGAAAAAGTACTGAAATTGGCGATCGTGCAGGAACAACAGTTCCTGGAAAGTTACTAGGCGAGACGTGGAAATCAGACAGGAGATCAAGACAATGCGTATTACTGGCAAGTTAACGCTGGCGCTGGCGCTGGTCGGCCTCCTCTGGAGCGCGTCTGAGGTCGAGGCCGGCGGACGGAATCGCGTCGGGGGAAGTGCTGCGGCCCAGTTGCTGATTCCCGTTGGGGCTCGGGACATGGGGCTGGGTGGCGCTTCGTCCGCCAGCACTACGGGAATCGAAGCGCTGCACTGGAACCCGGCGGGCCTGGCGGGATCTTCGTCATCGGCCACGATCTTGGTGTCGACGATGAGCTATCTCGCGGATATGCAGCTCAACTATGCTGCGGTCGGAGCCCGATTCGGTTCGCTCGGACACCTGGCTGTCAGCATGAAGGCGCTGGGCGTTGGCGATATTCCGGTTACAACTGCGACTGCTCCGGATGGTACTGGCGGAACGTTTTCACCGACCTTTTTCACGATAGGTGCGACCTATGCCAATAATCTGACCGATCGGATCCGGATGGGCAGTACTATACACTTCATATCGGAGAATGTCGGTCGCGCCAATGCGAGCGGACTTTCTTTCAGCGCCGGTGTGCAATACGACAATCTGGGTTCGATACAGGGGCTGGATTTGGGCATCGGCATAAAGCACATCGGTACGCGCATGACCTACGGCGGGCCGGGACTGCTCTTTCAGGGACAGGTCGATGGCTTGCGCCGTGCGGGATCGTTTTATCGAGTCGAGACCAGCTCGGCCGATTTGCCCTCGCTCTTCGAGATCGGTCTCAGTTATCGCATGCCCATGGGTGAGACCCAGGCGCTCAGCGTAAACACGCTCTTCCAGCATCAGAATTACGACTATGACGAATATCGGATTGGGGCCGAGTATATATTCAACAACTCCCTGGTACTGCGTGCGGGATTTGATATGCCGTCCAGTGCCGAGGACGATACCTTTATCTTCGGTACCAGCTTTGGCGTGGGTCTCAAACTCAATATTGGGCCAATTCGCGATCTGCAGTTGGACTACGCCTACACCGGGGTAGAGTATTTCGACGCGCTCAATACCTTTGCGTTCAAACTGGATTTTTGAGCTGCGAGGTTTATTCCGTTCGTAGTCGATCTGGTTGAACCTGATGTGTCGACAGGTCGTGCACCTTTGGTGCGCGACCTGTTTTTTTGTTGTCCGTAGATGTAGTGGCTACAAGGCGATTAAGCGTCTCGATGGATTATTGCTATCGCGCTTGTCATTTTTCGCTGTCTTCTAACGGGAGCAATATTCCCACCTGCGGTTTTTAGGTGCTAGTGCTGTGCCTGTTATGCATAGCGAATATGCGATCGGGATTGTCGCGCGCCAGTTGAGTAGATGGGTGCTGGAGGTGCTGTTTGCAGCGTGCCTTTCGACGATCGTCAGTGCGGTGATTTCCTCAATTGCGGCGGCACTCCCGTTGACTTTTCCGGTGTGCTGAATACTTTTAGTTGCCGCATTAGTCCTGCACTTGCACCGGTGGCGATAGGAATTCGCAGTATTTTCCTGTTGTGCTGCACGAGGTGATGCAAAGTGCTCGTTCAAGGGTTTCAGCTGTGTTGGTGAAGCTCGCAGCATCTCTTGGTATGCTCTAACCCCTCTCCGTCGTTCTATTATGAGGAGCCCTCTATGCAATATGCGCACTTGTTGAGCCTTGCCCTGATCTCCCTGGCATTGGGTTGCCAGAGCTCGGCCCTGACGGCGGCCAAGCTTTACCTCAAGCAGGAAGAAACGCAAAAGGCCAAAGACCAACTCGTGCTGGCCCTTGAAACCGAACCGCAAAATGCGGAGGCCCACTTTCTGCTGGGAAAAATCTACAGCGGCGAGGGCGACTACGCCGCAATGGATGCTTCATTTGCACGCGCAGTGGATTTGAGTCCCAAGTTCGAGGACCAGATCGATCAGATACGCGATTACTACTGGGCTCGCGAATACAATGCTGGCGTAAACGTCGCTCAAGGCGCAGAGGTTGAGTTTGACCGCGCGCTGATCCAATTCAAGAATGCCACTCTCATCAGGCCCGAGCGTTTAGAGGCCTGGCGCAACCTCGCTTATGTCTACTACCAGCTTGACCAGGCCGACTTTGCGATTAGTACCTACCAGCGGATCGTTTCGGTAGATAGTGCGGATGTCAGTTCCTTGCACAGCCTTGGAGTGCTTTATATGAATCAGGATCGCTATCAGGAGGCGGTCGGTGTTCTATCGCAATTGGTCGAGACCGATCCGCGCCATCTAGAGGGGCATATCAATCTCGCGGTAGCTCAGGTACGCACTGGAGATTATAAGGGCGCTGAGGACAATTACCGCAAGGCGATCGAAATCGATCCTCAAGCGTCTAATACCTATTACAATCTGGGCAACCTCTACTGGCAGCAGGAAGACTATACTGAGGCATTGCAGGCCTACGAGAAGACGGTCGAGCTCAAGCCCGGCGATTGGGATGCTCGCTACAATTTGGCGATTACCTACCTGGCTCTCCAGGATATGGATGGCGCATTGCCACTCTTGGAGCAGCTTGCCGAAGAGATGCCGGACAATGTTTCGGTATGGAAGGAGTTGGGGCGGATCTATGCCCACAAGGGGAAGATTGAGGAGAGCAAACGAGCGTACTCTCTGGCTGAGACTCTACAAGCGGATTGACTCTTGGGCTAAGAGAAGAGATCGGGGAAAATCTGGCCACCAATGACAAAGATGCTAGTGGATGATGGCTTGACCGAAGGGCCACATTCTAGCAAGTGCTGAATGCTTCGAGTTTATGCTCAGCAGGGATTCGTCGAGAGTCCGTCGGTTGGCTCTGAGGGTATATAGTCGATCTTGCCGGAGAGCAAATGCGCTGGGTCGAGTTGCTCTGAGCTCTTGTTCGATCAGGGGGTTGTTAGCTGAGTTGTAAACGCCAGGAGTGATAGCTGTTCATCCAATTTTCACGCACGGTACGGGATTGATCTTTTAATCGTTCATGCTTCGTTATACCATTCAGCGCATCCTGCTCGCGATTCCGACTCTCTTCGGGATTACGCTGCTTTCCTTTCTGATCATGCGTTTGGCTCCCGGCGATCCGGTCGATCTCTTTTTGGGCGGAGTTGCCGGAGGCGAGGGAATCTCGACCGATCGCCAGGTGGATGTCGACAAGGCGCGTCGGGATTTACGCCGTCAACTGGGTTTGGATAAGCCACTGCATATCCAGTATCTGAGTTGGCTCTCGAGTCTGGTGTTTAGAGTAGAAAGTCTGGACGATTTTGAGCGTGGGGCGCTATTGGCCGACGGCGTTCTTGACGAATTGAATGAAGAGTCTCGGGCCGAACTTGCCGCACTCGAGGGCGAAGCGAGGAAAACGCTCTTTCTGGAGTATTTTAGCCCTTTGCGACCAGATCGGGTAGACGACCTGAGAGCTTCGCTCTTCTGGCAAAGCCGGGTTTTTGCAATGGCCGAGAATTACCAATACTCAGGTTCTGGTCTTGAGCTAATGCGGGGAGACGAGTGGCGCGTGGTGACGCTCGATTTCGGACGATCGTTCAAGGACCAGCAACCGGTGATCGATCGGATTCTCGAACGACTGCCGATCACGTTGGAAATAAACCTGATCGGCTTGATCATTGCTTATGTAGTGGGGGTGCCGCTAGGCGTGCTGATTTCCGTCAAGCACAATGGGCTAGTTGATCGACTGGCTACTACCGGAACCTTTATGCTCTATTCGATGCCCTCGTTCTGGGTTGGTATGCTGCTGATCCTGTTTTTCTGCAACAAAGAGTTTTATTACTGGTTTCCCGCTTCGGGCATCCAATCGCTCGATATTGGGGATGATTGGGGGCCGTGGCGGCGTTTTGTCGACCATGCTCATCACATGGTTTTGCCTGTGCTGGCGTCGTCCTATACCAGTTTCGCCGGTATCTCGCGCTATATGCGCACCAGCATGCTGGAGAATCTGCGCCTGGACTATGTGCGCACGGCCCAGGCCAAGGGGCTGCGCTACCGGGTCGTGGTGTTGCGTCACGTGCTGCGAAATTCGCTGATCCCGATCGTAACGCTGATGGCCGGCCTGCTGCCGGGGATGATCGCTGGTTCGGTTTTTATCGAGACGATTTTTACGATCCCGGGGATGGGTTTTCTCGCTTTCCAGTCGGTTATCGTGCGCGACTATCCGATGGCAATGGCGATCTTCACGATCGGTGGTACGCTTTCGCTGGCGGGGATCCTAGTGGCAGATATTCTGCTCAAAGCAGTGGATCCACGCATAGATTTTTCGGGGGTATAGCGATGAGCGTGGAGACGAACACTGTCGAAGCGGGCCAATCCTATGCGCGGGTCGTCTGGAGGCAATTCAAGAAGAATAGACCGGCATTGATCAGTCTTTACGGCATTGCTCTGCTGGCGCTGGTGGCACTGGGTGCCGATTTGCTGGCTGGGGACAAGCCGTATTATATGCGCTACAAAGGCAATACCTATTTTCCCGCCTTTCGCCAGTACGGCGTTTACCTGGGGCTCGTAGAGTGGCCTGCGGAATTGAAACGTCGACGCAATTTCAAGAAGCTCAAGGTCGAGGCAGCGATTTTCCCTCCAGTGCCCTACGCTCCCGGCGAGATCCGCCTGCGCGATAAGTATCAGGCCCCTGGGGACGGACACTGGCTGGGTACCGACCGTCTGGGGCGCGATGTCTTGTCGGGTTTGATCCACGGTACTCGTTATGCGCTGACCATCGGCCTGGTCGCCGTGGGTATCTCGCTGGCGATCGGTCTGTTTCTGGGTGCATTGGCCGGCTATTTCGGCGGTTGGATCGATTTGGCATTGTCTCGCGTATTCGAACTGTGGATTACGATCCCGAGCTTCTTCCTGATCCTGACGGCAGCGGCTTTTTTCCCCCCGAGTCTGTTCTTCGTGATGATCATCATCGGCTTTACCGGCTGGGTCAATATCGCTCGTCTGACGCGTTCGCAGTTTCTGCAGGTGCGCAGCTACGACTACGTGGCTGCCGCTCGGAGTTTAGGTTATTCGAATTCGCGTATTATGTTCCGCCATATCCTGCCCAACGCCATCGGTCCGATTCTGATTCCGGTAGCCTTCGGGGTAGCTGGAGCGATTCTCGCCGAGTCGGGATTGAGTTTTCTTGGAATCGGGGTGCCGGCAGAGGTGATCACCTGGGGTGCGCTTCTAGCAGGGGCGCGCAGCAACGCAGCGGCCTGGTGGCTGGTGGTCATGCCGGGGTTGGCGATATTTGCTACGGTGACGCTCTATAATTTGCTCGGCGATGGGTTGCGCGATGCACTGGATCCGAAGCTGCGGGAGTCAAACTCCGAGAAAATCGGGTAGTTCTTCGTTGGCGAGCAGTTGATCGAGTGTTTGTCGCCGCCGCAAAAGGTGCACTTCGCCGGCTCGGTCCAATAAGACCTCGGGTGCTTCGGGGAAGGAGTTGTAGTTTTTAGCCGCCATGCCGGCGCAATAGGCGCCGCTGCCGCCGATAACGACCGCGTCACCGAGCTGCGGCTCGATCAGGGTCCGGGCAGCGAGGCCCTCGGGATTATCGGGTTCGGGGGTGAGGACATCGCCGCTTTCGCAGCAGTGTCCGGCGACCAGAAACTCACCTAGCTGGCGCTCTGCCGCATCGGTGGGAACGACGACGATGGGATGCTGGGCACCGTATAAGCTGGGCCGTAAGACTTCGGTCATGCCGCTGTCCACTTTGATAAATCGATGACCTTCCGCACCAGTATCTACCTTATCAATGACGCTGCAGATCAACGCACCGGCGTTGGCTACGAAGAAGGTGCCCGGCTCTATCTCCAGATGGAGTTGGCGCTGGTGCTGCTGGGCGAAGCGCTCGAATTCTGTGGCGACGGGCCGACCGGCTTCATGCAGATCGGTAGATGCTTCACCGGCCATTCGGCCGACTTTAAAACCGCCGCCCATGCTCACGCGACCGACCTCGGGTATGCGCGCGGCCACATCGAGGGTCAGCCTGGCGCAATGCTGCCAGACCTTCGGGTCGCTGCCCGAGCCGATATGGCTGTGCAGACCGGTGATCCGCAGTCCGTATTCGGAAGCGATGGCGACGACTTGGTCGAGGTGTTCGTGCCAAATGCCGAAACTCGAAGAGGGGCCGCCGACATTGGTGCGGTTGCTGTGGCCCGAACCCAGGCCGGGGTTGACGCGTATCGAAACCTCGCTTTGCGGAAAGAGCTTGCCGTAGGCGGCGAGCTGATTCAGCGAGCAGGCGTTGAAGAGCACGCCCTGATTCACCAATTCGGCCAGGTTGTCGGGCAGTTGTTGCGCGGTGATTTGGATCTGGTCTGCGGCTACGCCGGAGCGGATGGCCCGCAGTGCTTCGTAGCCGCTACTGGCGTCGATGTGCAGGCCCGCGCGGTTGAGGATTCGGACCACTCCGGCCGCCGGGCAGGCTTTCATCGCATAGCGGGCGGTGAGGCCAAAGGCGTTGGGGAAGGACAGGGCCTTTTGGGCCTGGTTTTCCAGCGTTTTCTGGTCGTAGACAAAGGCCGGGGTCCCGAAGCGTTGTTGGACGGTGTGGACCTGGTCTGTGGAGAGGAATGAGAGCTCTTCCATTGCGATCTCTAAGTTGATATTTTTCAATGCAAACCATAACTTACTAAGGCTTAGATTATCGCGCTGTGATCCGATTCTGTCAAGGTGGTTATGAGTACCTATATCCTCGGTATTTCCGCTTTTTACCACGATAGCGCAGCCTGTTTGGTACGCGATGGCGAAATCGTCGCCGCTGCTCAGGAGGAGCGTTTTACGCGGATAAAACACGATCCAGATTTTCCCGCCAATGCCGTGCGCTACTGTCTGCAGGAGGGGGGGATAGAAGCCAAAGACCTCCATTGCGTGGGTTTTTACGATAAACCCCTGCTGACCTTCGAACGGCTCTTGGAAACCCATATGGGCACCGCGCCTCTGGGGATTCGTCTCTATTTGAAGAGCATGGTGGTGTGGCTGAAGAAAAAGCTGTGGATCCCGCAGCTGATTCAGGAAGAATTGGGGTGTGACGTTCCAGTGCTCTTCGGCGACCACCACGAATCGCACGCGGCCTCGGCTTTTTATCCTTCTCCCTATGCTGAGGCCGCGATTATGACCCTAGATGGCGTCGGCGAATGGACCACTACCAGTTATGGCTTCGGGCGAGGGGCTGAGATCCATACTTTGGCTGATATCAAATTTCCCCATTCGCTGGGACTGCTCTATTCGGCCTTTACGTATTTCACCGGCTTCAAGGTTAACTCCGGCGAATACAAGCTGATGGGGTTGGCTCCCTATGGAGAGCCGAAATACGTCGATCGGATGCTGGATAATATCATCGATCTCAAGGAAGACGGCTCATTCAAACTCAATACCCGCTACTTCAATTATATTTCCGGATTGACGATGACCAGCCCGGCGATGGACGCGCTTTTCGAGGGGCCGCCGCGTCAGCCCGAGACCCCGCTGAGTTCGCGCGAGATGGATATTGCGCGCTCCTGCCAGGTTGTCACCGAGGAAGTCATGTTGCGCATCGCCCGCACGGTGCACAGGGAAACCGGGCTTAAAAACTTGTGTCTGGCGGGTGGGGTAGCGCTCAACTGCGTGGGCAATGGTCGGATTCTACGCGAGGGGCCTTTCGAGAATATGTGGATCCAGCCAGCGGCCGGGGATGCCGGCGGCGCATTGGGGGTGGCTCTGGCGCTCTGGTTCCACCATCTGGACAACGAGCGGGTAGTTGCCGGGGGTAGGGACGCGATGCAGGCAGCGCTCTTGGGGCCGGCGTATGACGACGACGAGATCGACCGCTTTTTGCAGTCCTGCGGTGGTGTTGCGGAGCAGTTGTCGGACGACGAGTTGCCGGTCAGAGTAGCCGAACACCTGGCCGATGGTAAGGTCGTGGGATTTTTCCAGGGTCGGATGGAGTTTGGGCCGCGGGCTTTGGGCGCGCGGTCGATACTCGGCGATCCGCGCTCGACGGAGACCCAGTCGGTGATGAATCTCAAGATCAAATATCGCGAGAGTTTTCGGCCCTTCGCCCCAACGGTTCTGCGCGAACACGTGCACGAATTTTTCGAACTCGATGCCGATTCGCCCTATATGTTGCAGGTGGCTCCGATCAAGGAGGAGCGCCAGATCCCGATGAGCGAGGATCAGCAGAACCTTTTCGGGATCGAAAAGTTGAATATTCCGCGCTCGGATATCCCGGCGGTTACCCATGTCGATTATTCGGCGCGGGTGCAGACGGTGCAGCGGGAGGACAATCCTCGTTACTACGACCTGATCAAGGCTTTTCAGAGCTTGACCGGTTATCCGGTGGTGGTTAATACCTCTTTCAATGTCCGCGGCGAGCCCATTGTCCAGAGCCCTGAAGATGCCTATCGCTGTTTTATGCGGACTGAAATGGATTTTCTGGTTCTGGGCTCTTTTTTGCTCGCCAAGCAGGATCAGCCGCAGTGGCAGGAGGAAAAGGATTGGCGCGAGGAGTTCGAACTTGACTGATATTCGGAGTTATTGGGGCGTGCCGGTGCCTGCACGCCGCGAATTGCGCAATTTCGGCTTGGTGATGGCAGTGGCCTTGGCGCTCATCGCGGGTGGTTATTTGTGGTGGTATCGGGACGCCCTCGGTCCGGCACAGACAGTCGGTGTGGTCGCTGCCGCGTTCCTCTTTTTGGGACTGACGCTGCCCGTTGTTCTGAAGCCGATTTATTTCCCCTGGATGTGGTTGGGGCGGATCCTGTCGTCCATTACCACCCCTTTGCTCTTGGGGCTGGTTTTTTATTCGATGTTCACCCTGATCGGACTCGGTATGCGCCTCTTTGGCCGCGATCCGCTCGATCGCAAGATCGTTCCGGACCAGGATAGCTATTGGCAGCGCAGGACGTCTTCTCTGCTGCCACGGGAGCATTATCTGAAGCAGTTTTGAACGGCCTTAGGTCTTGATCTTGTTTTGGGCAGCGGTTATATTTACTCTCTTTGGGAGCTCGGTCTGAAAAGGCCTCAAAATAACTCTACGGAAGAACTTAGCTCTATTGAATCCGAGTCTGGCGGACACGGACTCGAAGGTGCTCGGGGCCGGTGTGGGGATGATCTAGATCGGCGCTGGATGCGTGCAGCGCTGGCTGAAGCCGAGGCCGCCGGCCAGCGCGGCGAGGTGCCGATCGGCGCCGTAATTGTCGGCGATGATCGGATTCTGGGGCGGAGCGGTAATATCACCGAAGCTTTGCAGGATCCCACGGCGCACGCGGAGATCCTGGCAATTCGCCAGGCCGCTGCTGCGGTGGGATCGCGCCGACTCCTGGCGACGACGCTCTATGCGACTCTGGAGCCTTGCGCGATGTGTGCCGGTGCGATCGTCCTGGCCCGGGTGCCGCGGCTGGTTTTTGCGGCCGCTGACCCCAAAGCCGGTGCTTGTGGTTCGCTCCGCAACGTAGTGCAGGACTCCAGGCTCAACCACTGTTGTCAGGTTCGCGGTGGAGTGCTCGAACGAGAATGCGCTGATCTGCTCCGAGGTTTTTTCGCTCTATTGCGATCGGCCAAATAGATTGGGGAGAGGTGCCGGAGTGGTCGAACGGGCCGGTCTCGAAAACCGGTGTGGCTGTACGGTCACCGTGGGTTCGAATCCCACCCTCTCCGCCATAAACCGTATTTTTCACGGAGAGATGACCGAGTGGTCGAAGGTGCACGACTGGAAATCGTGTGTAGGGTCACCCCCTACCGTGGGTTCGAATCCCACTCTCTCCGCCATAATTGGATCCGGATAGGGGCAGTAGCTCAGTTGGGAGAGCGCCAGGTTCGCAATCTGGAGGTCGTGGGTTCGATCCCCATCTGCTCCACCA
>CAZFMY010000168.1:0-6118 GCA_964520345.1 uncultured Gemmatimonadaceae bacterium
TGATCGAGTGGTGGTAGGCGCGGGTGTGGATTGAGGCGTGGACCACATCGGGTTCGAAGCCGACGTGCTCGACGATATCGATTTCGCCGTTGTCGGGCCAGTAT
Source organism: uncultured Gemmatimonadaceae bacterium (assembly GCA_964520345.1). Lineage (GTDB taxonomy): Bacteria > Latescibacterota > UBA2968 > UBA8231 > UBA8231. The sequence goes on from CAZFMY010000168.1 coordinate 105, forward strand.
TGTGGACCATAGGTGTCTTGGGTCGGCAACATCCAGATCGCCGGCCAGGTGCCTCTGCCCGAGGGCAGCCTGGCGCGGACTTCGAAGCGCCCATAGGTCCACTCGGCTTGTGAAACCAGGCGCGCAGAGGTGTAATTGCGACCACCGTAAGCTTCGCGGTGGGCTTCGATGATCAGCAGGCCGTTTTCTATCCGGGCGTTTTGCGGGCGTGCGGCGGTATAGTACTGCAACTCCGCATTGCCCCATCCATGCCCTCCTGTATCGTAGCGCCAATTCGATGGAGCAGGTGCTCCCGGGTCGTTGAATTCGTCGGACCAGACGAGTTTCCAGTCTTCCTGACCGGGTGCAGAATCTGCGCATATCAACAGGGCGATCAGTGCTGGGATGATTGCTGCGACGCTCGTGCAACGATGGTCTATCCGGGGTTGTCTGCGTACCCGATCGGGCTGCTTCCGCTCACCAGATGAACGGTCCAGGAGTGGTTCGTGGCCGATTGCGGTGCTTGAAGAGATGATCACCTAGGGCCTCGGCAAATGGATATCGGCGAAGGTCAGATATTGTTCCCAGTCGTATTCGGTCAGGTCGTGGTCGCCGCTGCGAATGTGGTAGCCGATTTGGCCCATCACCGGCTGGTCGACTTCGGGCATCTGGTCGGTGGGCAGACCGTTGGTGCCGAAGAGGTGGTAGACGGGAGTGGCGGCAAGGGCGGCGAGGAATTCGCCGTGTGGGTCGCACCAGCGGTCTTCGACCGCGCTGGCGATGTAGAGCGGGCGCGGGGCGCAAAGTGCCAGCAGCATGTGCTGATCTAGCGGGAGTTGGTCTTCGGCTGCCGAGAAGCGTCTGAAGTTGTCGCAGAACCAATGCGGAAAGCTCGCGTTGATATGGGCTAGGGTCTCGCCGTAGCACCGGCGCGAGAGCGCGGCTCCGCCGCAGCCGGATTCATTGGAAATAACTGCGGCGAAACGCTCGTCGCAGGCACCGGCCCAGAGTGCGGTTTTGCCCAATCGCGAGAGACCGAGTACGGCGACTGGCCCGATCTTGGGGTCGGTGTCGAGGTAGTCCATGGCTCGGCTCAGGCCCCACGCCCAGGCGCCGATGGCTCCCCACTGGTCGGGATCGGGTTGGTGTTGGCCCTCTCTATAGAAGAGCGGGTGGATACCGTTTTGATAGCCGTCGTCGTAGTCCGGATCGAGGTCTCCGCAGTAGGCGGTTGCCAAACCGTAGCCGCGAGCGAGGATTTTTTCTACTGGCCAGCGTCTGGCGAGTACGCCGCGCGAAGCGTTGGTGGCGCGGTGGTCGACGATGCCGTTTTTGGGCTCGGCGCGCATCCACTGGCTCGAGAGGTGGATCTCGGGATCGGGTTGGATCGCGTGATTGCCGAAGAAATTGAGACCCAAAAAGGTCGGCACCGCAGCTGTAGCGTCGGTGGGCAGGTAGAGGAGCAGATCCATACACGGGCCATCGGCGCTGAAATGGATGCGGACCTGGCGGCGGCGGGCCCGGCCGGCGAGCGCCTCGCCTTCTTCGAGGATAGAACAGTGAGTGTCGGACAGAGGGCCGGGCATTTCGCCGTAGACATGCGTTTTGAAGAGTTGGAGTATTTCCGCCCGACGCTCCTGGGTCCAGGCGGAGGGATCGCTGACGGGGCTGCCGCTGGTCGTGATCAGCGGGTCGGGCAGTGTGTACTGTGGGACCTTGTACTCGTGGTAGTTGGCTTCGTTTTGCACCATGACCTAATTATCGCTCAAATTGTTGGGATGGGGTGCGAAGACCAAAGGGTAGTATCGAAAGATGAGAATAGCAAGTCTGCGCTGGTTGTGCGTTGTGGATCTTGGGCAGGGCCTGCCCGTATGCGGTCCGCAAGCGAATCAGGAGTACGTTGAAGCCAGCGAAACCTTTGCATAAGTTTTTGATGCTTGGATAGATCGTAACCGCGATGAGAAAGGAACGCGATGACTCGCATACCGATTGCGCTACAGCTGTACTCGATTCGCGAAGACTGTGCCCGCGACTTGGAAGGTTCGATCGAAGCCGTGGCCGAAATGGGCTACGAGGGTGTGGAATTCGCCGGGTACTACCAACGGGGCGCCGATGAGTTGAAGGGCCTCTGTGCTGCGCATGGCCTCGAGGTGGTCGGCACTCATATCGGCTTGGATACGCTCCTGGGCGAGGCGTTGGAAGAGACGGTGGCTTTTAACAAAACGCTGGATAACCGTTATCTGATCGTGCCCGGACTGGTCGAGGAACGGCGGGATTCGCGCGCGGCGTGGTTGCAGACAGCGCAGCTCTTCAATGCGATTTCTGCCCGGCTCGAAGCGCACGATATGCAGACCGGTTACCACAACCACTACATCGAATTCCAGGAGATGGAGGGGGAACTGCCCTGGGACACCTTCTTTGGCAATACCCGGCAGGATGTGGTGATGCAGTTGGATACGGGCAATATGTATCACGGCGGTGCCGAGCCTGTGGGTTTTCTGGAAAGATACCCCGGTCGCGCGCAATTGGTACATCTCAAGGAGCATTCAAAGCGCAATGATCAGGCGTTGATCGGCGAGGGAGAAGTGGACTGGGCAAGGGTTTTCGAAATCTGCGAGACCAGCGGTGCGACTGAATGGTATATCGTCGAGCAGGAATCCTATGCCTACCCGCCACTCGAGTGCGTGGAGCGTTGTTTGCGGAACCTGCAGCAGATGGGGAAGTGAATTTCAATAAGGCCCCGTACCCGCGCGGAGTACAGGGCCTTGACCTGGCCTGCGATCCGGTCAGTCGCTGGCCAGAATCGGGTGCAGCGGATGGTCCCAGAAGCCGCCCGTTTCCATCTCGTCGCCGGCACCAGCCGCGTCGTGGGTACCGGTGAAGGTGGTGTAGTCGGGAATGTAGATGATGGCGAAGGCCCGGCGTGGGTTCGCAGTCTGGTTGGGTCCGGCGTAGTGGAAGGTGCAGCCGTGGTGGAAGGTGACACCGCCGCTGGCCATTGCCATGGTCACCGGATCGGGTACATCGTAGCCCTGGGCATTCATTTTGTCGACGATGCTCTCGCCTTCGACGCCGAGTTTGATCGGCTCGAGGCGTTCGTACTTGTGCGAACCAGGCACGAAGTGCAGGCAGCCGTTTTCGGCGCTCACATCGTCTATAGCGATCCAGGCCGAGAGTGCGCCCACCGGGTCCATCGGCCAATAGGGAGCGTCCTGGTGCCAGTTGGTTTCTTTGCTCCGCTGGCCAGGGGGTTTGATCATCGCATGGTCGTGGTAGATACGCACATGGCGGCAACCTGAGATACGACGGGCGGTTTCGGCCAGTCGCGGGTGGAAGGCGATTTGCTTCGCCTCCGGGAAGTCGGTCCACAGATTGACCATCTGGTTGAAGACGCGTTCGTACTCTTCCGAGCCGCGGCCATCGTGTTCGGCGCCCTTGATACGGGCGCGGTGGGTGGCGATGGCGTGGTCTATAGCTTGGCGCAGCGGTGCAATCTCAGCACTGGAGAAGAAGTGCTCGTAGCGGATATAGCCGTTGCGCTGGAAGAATTCGGCGTCGCTCTCGGTGTTGGGGCTGGTTGTAGACATGGAGGCAAGATATTAATTTCTCTGGCGCTAATCAAATCGCAGGGAAGAGGAAATGGCTGGTGTAACTATTTATCACAATCCGCGGTGTTCTAAGAGCCGGCAGACCCTGGCCTTGTTGCAGGAGCAGGGTGTTGAAGCAGAAGTCGTCGAGTATTTGAAAACTCCACCGGATGCCGAGACGCTGGATCGGATTTTGAAAAAGCTGGGATTGGAGCCGCGGGAATTGATGCGGACCAAAGAGGACGAGTACGCGGCACAAGGGCTGGCGGATCTAGGGGATCGGGGGGCATTGATTGAGGCGATGGTGGAGAACCCGATTCTGATCGAGCGGCCGATCGTGGTTAAGGGGAATCAGGCGCGGATCGGGCGGCCACCGGAGCAGATCCTGGATATTCTCTGAGATGCTGAAGCTGGGGTTGTTGGCTTCGCACTCGGGGTCGAATATGCAGGCGATCATAGATGCTTGCAGGTCGGGGGGACTCTCGGCCGACCCCTGCGTGGTGGTTAGCAATAATTCGGATTCGGGCGCGCTGGTGCGGGCGCGGACTGAGGGGATTGCGGCCTATCATCTCAGTGAGAAGACCCATCCGGGGACCGTTGATCGGGAGATCGTAGCGGTGCTGCAGCGGCATGGGGTGGAGGTGGTTTGTCTGGCTGGCTATATGAAGAAGCTGGGAGTGGAGATACTGGCTGCCTACAGAGAGCGGATTTTGAATATCCACCCTGCGCTTTTGCCCAAGTTCGGCGGGCGGGGAATGTACGGGATCCGCGTCCACGAGGCGGTGCTGGCCGCTGGGGAAGAGCGGAGTGGAGCGACGATCCACCTGGTCAATGGAGAATACGACCAGGGGCGGATTCTGGCGCAGGAAGAGGTATCGGTCGAGGCGGGGGATACGCCCGAGGTGCTGCAGACGCGGGTCTTGGCGGTGGAGCACCGGCTCTACGCGGCGACTCTGGCGCAGATCGCGCGAGGCGAGATCGATTTGGGGTAGGACCGTTGCCGGCGCATTATCGACCCTGGCGTGTCCCGGTTTGAGGTTGACTGGCGCGACGGGTTGAAAGCACCGACCACACTTATCGGCCGTCTCGTCGTCGGGTTCCGGAGCGGTAGAGATACGGGTCGCCGAGACGCTTTTGCAGTGCTCCGGCCTCGATCCCGGTATGGCGCTGGACCCAATCGACCTCGTCGGAGAGGGTGCAATCGAAGATGCCGGGATCGTCGGCGCCGATGACCACGTTGACTTTTGAGTGCAGCAAGCGGTGGACCGGATGCCGGGCGGCATCGGGCACCGCGCCGATGCGCAGATTCGAGGTCGGGCAGGTTTCGATGACGATGCCGAGTTCGGCCAGGCACTTGAGTACGAAGTCTTGGCGATGGCGGATGGCCTCGAGCCGCACGGGGTCGTAGGTGCGCTGCACCGGCTGATCGCGGGGCCGGGTCGCGAGATCTTGCCGCTCTCGTTCGAGGGCTTTGGCATCGACCTCGACGCCGAATTTCTCCAGGGCTTCCCTATAGCGCAAATCGTAGGCGATCTGGTCCAGGCGCTCAGCGACGGGTTCGCGTTCGTGGGCCTGGTTTTTGCGGGCGATGGCGGCTTCGGGATCGAGCCCGAGCGCGGTGCAGTGTCCCAGGCGGGTCGCCCCCAACTCGGCGGCCTGGTGGCACCAGCGCACGGCGCTTTCGAGCGATTTGTCGAAGTAGACCTCGCCGACGTGGTAGACCGCATCGAGTGCGCGCTCCGGGTGTTGCGCGTTGTCGCGGTGCAGGTGGTGGAAGAAGGCTCGGGTGCTCTCGGGCGGATAGCCTTCCTCGAAATGGCAGAAGTCGAGTCCGACGATCGTGCAGATCAGGTCCTCATTGCGGTCCAGCAGGGACTGGACCTGCTGGTAAGATTCAAGTGGTGCCCAGCGCGGCAGGCTTACCAGGTAGCGGGCTTCGAACTCAGGTGTGGAGGCTTCGCGGAGAGTGCGGGCGGTCTGCTGGTGAAATTGTATGAATGCTTCCGGTTGGGTGTGGTCGTAGGGGGCCATGGCGCGGTACTCGGCGTAGCGCAGCCCTTCGCGGCGATGGCGGGCGAGGATGCGATGCCATATTTCGTCCTGATTGCCGGATTTTTTCCACCAGTGGCGGTAGACGCAGAGCGCCATGTTGAATTTGGCCTGAAACCGGGCGAAGTCGCCCCCGTCGTCCTCGCCGTAGACATAGTGTTCTCTAAAGCGGTCGAGCTGCTGAGTTTGCAGTGCCTCGCGGAAGAGAGCCACCGGGTCGGGTCGTTGGCCGTAGGCTGCTGCGAAGCTTTCGATATAGAGCGACCAATCGATCTCTGCGCAATGGTCGCGGCCGAGTTCGAAGATCTCTGCCGCGTTGAGGCAGCCGCCGAGGTGGACGTGGAGTTCGCAGCTTCGAGCGGCCTGCAGCGCGGTCTCGGTCATTGCTCTCTTCAATCG
>CAZFMY010000168.1:6218-9947 GCA_964520345.1 uncultured Gemmatimonadaceae bacterium
CGCACTATTGGCACGTTTGCTCGCTGCAGTCTATAACGCTCTTTAGTTCGTGGCCTTCCCAGTGCTGTTGCAGGCGCTTCTGGCCTTCGGGCGAGTAGTTGGTCCACAGGCCGATGCGCAGGCCGCGCTCGTAGGTGCCCTCCCATTGTACATTGCCGTTGAGGTGGTAGGAGATATAGGGGCCTGAGAATCGATTGCGGTCGTATTCGGCGACGCTAGTGGTCCTTCCGTTTCTTGAATAGGTGTGCCACACGCCTTGTTTGCCGTTGCGCGCGTAGTTTCCTCGCTCTTTGATTTGGCCATTATCCCAGTATAGGAAGGCCGGTCCCGAGGCTCGACCGTTTTCGAAGGTCTTTTCCACCCGCTTCTGCCCGCTGGACCAGAATTCGATGTAGACGCCATGGATTTGGCCCTCTCGCAGGGGAGTGATGGACTTGATACTACCGTCGGAGAAGGTCTCTAACTCGACGCGTCCGCTGTTTTTCAGTTCGCCGTTTTCATACTCTTCGCGTTGGAGTTCGATGCCGGATTCGGCATAGTAGGTCCAATTTCTGGTCTTCAGCCCCCGCGAGTACGAGCCCATGATCTTGCGATTGCCACTTTCGTAGAGCTCGATATAAATCCCGTGTAATTGGTTGTCGACGTATCGCGCGCGGATTTTGGTCTTGCCGCTGGGATAGTAGCTGCTGTAGGCCCCGTGCCACTGCCCTCTGCGGTAGGTGCCGTATTCGCTGAGATTGCCGTTGGGCCAGTAGAGTCGAAAGGGACCGTTCCATCTTTGCCCTTCGCGCCAGGTATGAGTCAGCGTGGTGTGTCCACGCTCGTCGAAATAAGACCAGAGGCTGTCCTTGTGACCCTCTTTGTAGAAGCCTTCCTCTTGGGGAGATCCACTCTGGTAGAAAGCGCGGTAGACGCCGTGTTTGATTTCTCGATCCTGGTCGAGGTAGAATTGAAACTGCTCCTTGGTGGTGCCGTTTTCGTAAAGGCTTTGTCCCCATTCAGGATGGTCGGGCGACGAGCCGACAGGGTCGGTCGGGGCGACCGGAGTCTCGCTGCTACAGGCGGCGAGATAGAGGAGGAGCGGGGCGAGTGAGCCGATAGGACGTATCATATTTCGACGAGTCGGTATCACCGTGGATTGTAAAGATTCTATAGAAGTGGTGTCTCGCGTCGGTTGCTCCGATCTGAGCTAGTCCAATGAGGGCATATCGACGGCGTCGTTACGGCGTTGGTGCATATCTTCTTCCATCGCTTCTGGATAGCGATGCGGTAGGTTGGAGACGGTGTTGAGCTTGAGCAGGGCCTCCTCATCGAGGCGAAAGCTGCTGGTGCGGATATTGTCGAGTGCCTGCTCTGCAGTGCGAGCGCCGATGATGACTGAGGTGATGGCCGGTTGTTCGAGCACCCAGCGCAGGGCGATCTGGGCAGGAGAACGCCCTGTTGCGGCGGCAATATCGATCAGGGTCTGCAGACTCTGGTCGGCGTTGGCCGCGAAATAGCGCTGTGGATAGGCCCACTCGTCGGCGGAGCGGGTGCCGGCGACGGTCCGCTCGCCGGGCTTGTACTTGCCGGAAAGAAAGCCGCCGCCTAGTGGAGACCAGACGACTACGCCCAGTCCTTTGAGCTGACAGACCGGAATCAACTCTTGCTCGATATCGCGAACGACGAGGCTGTACTGGGGCTGGTAGCACTCGAAGCGGGCCAAGCCGTTGGCATCGGAGATCCACAGCGCTTCCATCAGTCGCCAGGCCTGGTAGTTAGAACAGGCGATATAGCGGACCTTGCCTTGACGCACCAGGTCGTCGAGGGCGCGCAGCATCTCTTCTAGAGGAGTCTGAGTATCGACGTGGTGAATGTAGTAGAGATCGATATGGTCCATTTGCAGCCGTTTGAGGCTGTCTTCGACGGCGTTGAAGATACGCACTCGCGACATCCCCGAGTCGTTTGGACCTGGGCCCATGGGATTGAAGAATTTGCTGGCGACGACCGCGTCTCGGCGACGTCCCTTGAGCGTCTTTCCGGTGAGCACCTCGGAGTCGCCGTTGCCATAGGAATCGGCGGTGTCGAAGAAGTTGATGCCGGCGTCAAGAGCCAGGTCGACGATCTTTTGCGCTTCGCTTTCGTCGGTGCTGTGGCCGAAGGTCATGGTGCCCAGACAAAGTTCGGAAACTTTCAGGCCGGTACGGCCCATGCGGCGGTATTCCATCCTCGGACCTCCTTGAAAATGAGCGAGCAGACACGGTTCTCGGAGTGTGTCTGCTTGCTCGATGTTCAGGCGCTGGCGGCTTCTTGCTGGTAGTACTCCGAGAGAATCGCGGCTACTTCCGGGCGGGCGAACTCGGGTGGGAGGGCCTCGCCATTGGCCAGTTTTTCGCGGACCTGAGTGCCCGAGAGGAAGAGATAGTCGTCACCGCCGTGCGGGCACTCGCGCATCATCACTACCTCGTTGCAGCTCTTGCACCATACGGTGTGGTCGCCGCGGAAGATTTCTATCTCGAGATCGGCGCTGATATCGTCGAAAATGGTCTGGGCGTCGAAAGCGCCGTAGTACTCGCCGACGCCGGCGTGGTCGCGGCCGACGATCAGGTGGGAGCAGCCGCTATTCTGGCGGAAGATGGCGTGCAGGACCGCTTCGCGCGGTCCGGCGTAGAGCATATCGAAACCGTACCCGGCGATCATCACGGTATTTTCCGGGAAGTAGAGCTCGACCATTTTGCGGATCGAGTTGTCGCGGACATCGGCGGGGATATCGCCGGCTTTGAGCTTGCCGAGCAGCATATGAATGAGGATACCGTCGGCTCCGACGGTATCCTGGGCGATGCGGCAGAGCTCTTCGTGAGCGCGGTGCATCGGGTTGCGGGTTTGGAAGGCGACGACGGTATTCCAGCCGCGTTCGGCGATTTCGGCGCGCAATTCGACAGCGGTGCGGAAGGTCTCGGGAAAATCACCGGGAAAGTAGGAAAAATTGAGTACCTCGATCGGGCCGGAGATCAGGGTATTGCCCGCGCTCTTGAAGGCCGCGACACCGGGGTGCGCCTCGTCCATGGTCCCGAAGACCTGGCCGATGATCGCATCGCGGTCGGCGTCGCTCAGCGTTTCGATGGCGCTGATTTCCTGAATGGCGATGGTTGGATGACCGTCGACATTGGGGTCGCGCAGGGCGATGCGGCTGCCGGAACCGACCCCTGCCGGTATCTGGTCGGCAGGCACGATATTGAGTACTGGTGTGGGCCAGAGCAGACCGCTGCTAGTTCGCATCTCGGCAGCGACGCTCCTGGCGTCGGCCAGATTCATAAAACCATCGAGTGGTGTGAAGTAGCCCGAGCCAAGCATTACGGTTGAGGCGGCGGCGCCGGAGGAGACGACGATCGAAGGTAAGTTCTCTGCTTCTGCTTCCAGGCCGACGCGCGTGGCGTCGTCTTCAATGTATAGCGGTTTCAGTTCGTCTGCACCGTGCGGGTTGATCATGGTATTCTCCTTGGATTAAAGCGGAATAATTTCGCAGATTCTGCCCGTCGTTTGGTCTTCGCAGTACCAGAGATGTCCGTCGACGATGGTCATGCCGTGGCTCTGGGGCGCATCCTGGGGCAGAATCAGAATTTCGAGGCAAGCTCCGGTCTGGATATCGTAGCGGTAGGCGGTGTGCAGGGTGCTATCGTTGCACCAGAGCTGGGTTTTGGCGTCGTCGGCCCAGGCCAGGCCATGCGGCCGGTTGCCGAAGGCGACGGG
>CAZFMY010000169.1:0-9842 GCA_964520345.1 uncultured Gemmatimonadaceae bacterium
GGCTCGTGGTGGCGCACGGTCACGTGGTTGTAGGCGATGAGGATGGCGCTGCGGTCGTGGTCGGGGTGGGTCCAGGCCGCGCCGGTGTGGCGTACCGCCTCGGAAAAGACGACCAGGCTGCCGGGCGGGCAGCCATAGGTCTCCCAGACGCCGGAATCGGGGTCGTCGGCTTTTTCCGGCCAGTCGCCGGCGTGCGCCGAGGCCGTATTGGCTTTGTGCGAACCGGGAACAAGGCAGGTGCCGCCCTTGCCCTCGACGACCTCGTTGAGCTCCCAGACGACGCGGGTCATGCCGCCGTATATGCGGCCGTTGTGGTAGCGGTAGGAAAACGAGGGCAGGACATTGGCGCCGCCGACGTGCGGCCGCCAGGGCTCTTTTTCGTCGATGCCACGCTGCGAAATAAAGACGCTTTCGAGGCGGATGCGCTCGGGATCGGGGTCGATCACCGTCTGCAGGATGCCCATGGCGCGGGGATGGTCGATGAGGAATTCGGCCGGGCCGGCGATGGGGGCGCGGTGGGGCTCGGGCAGACTGTTGGGGTCTTGAGTATAGGCGTTCATGTGATCGCGGACAATCTGGATTTCTGCGGCCGAGAGCACGGCGGGTATGACGAGAAAGCCCTTGAGGTCGAAGAGGAATTGCTCGTATTCAGTCATGGGTTGGAGGGGGATGTCGGCGTTGGTCATGGCGGTCTCCTGGTGGTGAATCGAAGTATAATACTATCAAACCGGAGGCGGGATAAATGCAGCAGATTTCCTCAAAGGGCAGAGCGCGCGCCATCAATGGCAGCGGCTCACCTGCCATGGCCACACCCAGATCGCCCGGCAGGAAAGTATAGGAAATACAAACGCCCTCTTCCAAGTTAATCTGGCCCCCAGGCGTCGGCTCTGGAGCACGTGCCGGGAAGTATTGAGGCGTAATGGAGAACCGATGGAGCCATTGGGAGGCCGGACCTGAGTTCCAAAACCCGGACCTGGACCGGGAAACGAGCTAAACCCGGTGGGGGCCCTACCGGGCAGGCACGGGGGCGCCCTTACGATCGCTTAGCGCAACGGTCGGCGAACGGGAACAAACCCATGAGGTGCTACCTAGTGGAACACAAGGGTGCCCTGCCGATCGCTTAATGGACCGGTCGGTGGACGCTTTGTCACAGTGGTATACGATGCCGAACGGAGCTGTGGGTAGAAATAGCCAAAAATCGAGAATATATTGTCTGAATTATCGATTTTGTATACTTATTCAGCAAAAACAAAAAATATTCATGAATTACTTGACAATAAAACGTAATTTTTATTTATTTAGCAATCCAGCTGGTTTTGTATCGCTGCAAAATAGGCACACTCTCATAACCTTTGGCAGGAGGTTTCCTTGATTTTACGTCTACACATCAAATACAACTGAAGAGCGAAATCCGACAGCTAATCTTGTTTTCTAACTAGAAATGCTGAGGGTTCGATCTACATAAAAGTCATCTGGCTGACCCACACCGCCTGATGTATTGGGTGATGGCGTCTGTCTGGCCTATATCTGGATGATTTATCTCGACCGCCTAGCCCTTGATCGAGGGATAGTGCAGCGTGATCCATCGCACCAAACGCCGATTTTAATGGTCAACGTAACTTGATTGTGACTCATAGATCGCAACCAAATAGGGGTAATGACACCATGTTGTATAGGCGATTATTGCCAACTGAGCTTATTTAAACTTGCTTCAGCTCACGAGGTGCTAGTTTACCACGGGGGGAGATCAGCAGGCACATTTTTAGCCATCAATTAACTTTAGGAGATGATCCTATGACTAAAGGAAAACAACAACTTATTTACGATAGCTACACTATATCATTCCTGGTTGGTTTTCTATTCGCATTCCTTTTTACGGCTCCGGGCATGGCTGTTACTGGCGTAACGGGCACGGGCACAGCTACCTCAGCTGACACCTATGCTGAAAACTTTGTGGATCCTGACGGTAAAAATATTGAGTTGTCCCTATCCAGTACTGGCTGGGAAGGCGGCGGCGAGCATACTTACTATACTGGTGAATTGGGGATATGGGTCGGGCCTCACGTTGCTGTTCAGCCGTCGGGTTTCGACACACCCGATGGGGACACCTATTTCGTTTCGGCAACTTCTGGTGGTAGTTCAGCTTCCAAGTATGCCGTAACCAAAGCCGGTGAGAGTACGATTTCGAGTGCCAAGCGGGGTAGCATTGTGTTCACTGCCGATTTCGCTGCTAATACGAATCTTGGAGCGAGATTTGTTGCCGTAGTCGACGGCATGTGGTATGCCAGTAGTCAGTTTGGTATGGCCGATGATGACCATGGGGCTATGAATCGTACTGAAGTCACGGCTTGGGAAGTAGGTGTGAGTGCAAATGCGGACACTGACAACTGGTACGCATCCTTGGCGGGAGCTCCCGACGGTTATGTATGGAGAGATGGGAACCAATGGGATGCGAACCCGGTTGCTGGGGGGGGACTCCCGGTCGGCGATATTACTCAATTCGGCGTAGCCTGGTTGCATACAGCCAATCACCATTATGGGGCCGTGGACAATTTCAAATGGTATGATAGCTCTAAAATAAATCCGCCTTGGGAATTTAATGAAAACGTCAATTTTGCCGTAGAAACAGACTATAAACAGGTGGTTTTGTCATCGACGATTAATACAAGCTCGATCTTGTCAGAGTGTATTGAAGAAGATCAAGGGTTCGGTGTGTTCTTCCAACGCCATCACAATGACCACACAATATGCGGCATTTTTCAAGAGCCACTCTACCAGCAGAACTTAGTTGAACATGGCCATAAGTTTGGCGGGATCGCAGGTACAATTTGCAATACTGATTATAACTTTGCTTTAGATATCACATACAACCAATTTGTACTAGATTCAGCCCTCAATGAGAGAGAGGTTGCGGCCGAGTGCTTGGGTAGAGACGTTGGGTACGGGGTTTTTTATCAGCGACACACAAACGGACACACAATATGTGGAGTATATCAAGAGCCACTCTATCAGCAGACCCTGGTTAAGCATGGTCATATGTTCGGCGGACTCTGCGCACCAATGATCGTTTCATCGTCTTCTGGTAATACGCCTCCAGAATTTAACCTTCCTGCTACGATTGAAGTGACGGAAGGCACTTCAATCTCTTTCGAAGTATCTGTAGAAGACGCAGATGGTGATCACGTAACTCTGAGTGTCGCCTCCCCCCCAAATGGGCTGGTTTTGGTAAATGGCCTTATGGAATGGACGCCGAACTACAGCCAGGCTGGAGTATATGAAATCATGCTGACGGCTGACGACGGCAATGGCGGAATAGTAACAGAAACCATTACCATTACCGTGTTGAATACCAATCGCCCACCTGTGGCCAGCGCTGGCACAGATATTACCACCGAATGTGCTGGGCTGACGACGGCAGCTCAGTTGGACGGCAGTGGCTCCAGCGATCCCGACAGTGATCTATTGTCCTTTCTGTGGTCTACTGGCGCCACGACGGCGATTACCTCGAATGCTTTTGCTCTCGGCGAGACGAACGCCTCGCTGACGGTCACCGACCCCGAAGGCCTGTCCGACGAGGACGAGGTCCTCATCACCATCGTCGATACTACACCACCCTCCATCAGTCTGACCCAGGCCGCCGCAGTGCTTTGGCCTCCGAATCACACCATGGTCGATGCTATCAGCGGCATCACGGCGACTGATGTTTGCGGTGGTGCGGTCGACCTCAATGTGACGGTGACGAGCAACGAATCTACGAACGGTGCAGGAAGCGGTAATACCGGGATTGACTGGGAAGTGGTTGAGGCGTTGGATGGTACGCATAGTGTCAGCCTGCGTGCCGAACGGTCCGGCAGGGGAGATGGTCGTCTCTATTCTATCGAGATCGTAGCCACTGATGCCTCAGGAAACAGTGCCGAGCAAACGGTTACCGTCGCAGTGCCAAAAAACAAGGGAAGAAAAAAGACCGTCGCAATGGCTACCAGTTTGGTACAGAGCCACCCCAATCCGTTTAACGCCGAGACGCAGATTAGCTTCACGTTGGCCACCGAATCCGTAGTTCATCTCGAGATCTTCGACGTGATGGGTCGATCAGTCCGCACGCTTATAGATCATCATTATCCTTCAGGTGCTCACCGCGTAAGTTGGGATAGCCGCGACGATAAAGGGGCTTCGGTGGCCAGCGGGGTTTATATCTACAGATTGAAGACGGTTGATGCTGTTTTGACACAGAGGATGATGTTGTTGCGGTAGGTCGGTTTGGCTACTTCAACTTAAATTTTCCGTATGATTTATTGATCACAATTCAAAATATACATTCGCTCACGACAATGTTTAGAATTTACATTTGGAAACACCTTATGCTTAAGAAAATGGTGATTATTTTTTCGGTAGTTTTTTGTTCGGGCGTGCATGCGCATATCGGCGATAAGATCTACCCGATATATGAATATTCCGCAGAAGACCTTGGGACTCTCTTTCCGTTAGATGGGCAAAGCCTTGATGAATGGAAAGATCTGATGGGCGAGCCCATGTTCCTCCCGACGGATCTTTATCAGCATCCGAACGTGGGTGATGGCGCTCAGTACGATCCTCAGGATTTGGATTATAAAATCTGGATGGGTTATAATAGCGAAAATAAACACGTATTTTTTGCCATAGAACGCTACGACAACGTCTACTTTGGTCGGGAATATGCCGGTAGCTCTCCTTGGAACTACGAAGGCGTCGAACTGATGCTTGATGGCGATCACACTGGTGGCGATTACACTGGTTTTGCCAACCCGGACTGGACTGACGAAGAGAAGACCCTGAATAACAATCGTCATGCCCAGCATTACATTACTGTTGCTGATGATCTCAGTGGCCGTCACGTCTCCTATTTGGGCGCTGGTTCTGAGTGGGTCAACGATGTGCCCTATGCAAATGGTGGCGGGAACTCGATCGGCTCTATGCCGACGAAGAGCATCATCGAATTTTATGTCACTCCTTTTGATGATTTAATTTGGAATGATCCCGAGGGGAGCACGGTTTCAGATTTGGCCGATGGCGATATAATCGGATTTCAGATATCGATCCCGGATACCGATCAGGGCCCCGGCATGGATCGCGCCTTCCACACCCTTTCCGATCAAGCTGCGACTTGGCGATATGCCGACCGTTTCGTAGATGCCAGATTGGTGGAAATTTCAAATGGCGTTCGCGAAGGGGATTATTCGGAAATTCGAGATCGCACTCCAGATCAAGCAAACAAAGGTATTGATATGGCTGAAAGGGCCCGATCAAATAAAGGACGAAGAAGCGGTAAAGCTGCAGTTGTAACCGACTCATGGGCGCGAATCAAAGCTAGCTTGTCACACTAGTGTTTGGTTGTCTGTTTCGCAGCGAGCGAGACCTAAAAACTGGCACAGTTGGGCTGCGAAAATCAGCCGGTATTTCGATGCATTTGAGCAAATTCAGATGCTCACCGGTGCGCGTTCTATCGCGATGCCTGGGTGCAATAATCACTTGGAAGAGAGTTTTAAATTTTCTGTACTATCACCTGAACCGGGGCTCTGTGTTATGCCGATGGGGCCTATGGTGGAAGGGATCGTCTCTTATACATCTACTATTAATGGTGGCTCTGCTCCTTGCAGCTACAAATCTAAGCCAGGCCCAAGATGCCAAGGTTGTACTGTTGTATCCTGAAAATGGAGCAACGGGAATTATTGATCCAATTAATGGCAATCTAAACGGCGATATGCGTTGGATTTTTAGATGGGCAGCTGTTGATGGAGCAACTGGTTATGAATTGGATTTTAGAGATGTAAATTATCCGAATTGGCAACGCCTGAGTGATTTTTGGCCACCAACAGATACGACAATAACTATGGGCTCACCCGATGGAGTGTGGTGTTGCTTTGGACGAGCTGAAACCTACCTTTGGAGGGTTAGGGCTATTGTGGATGACACTGCCCGGACATGGAGTGATGAATGGTCTTTTACGACGGCCGACTGGATCGTTCCGAATGATAAAGACCAACAAATGCTGGACATGGTTGGATGGTACAAACCTACGGTATGGGATTCGACAAAGTTTTACTACACGGAAGATGTAGCCGAAGATATTCTAGAACTGCACAAAGAATCCTACAAAGCACAGGGGGATTTGATTGGCCATATTGGCTCATCCATCTACATCTTTGGGGCTGATGAGGCGTTATGGGACCCTGTACTTGATCAAAACTATGAAGATTGTATGAAGGGAGGCGATTATTGTGAAAGAGCACCTCACTGGATGGGAATAAATCGCGGTGTAGCCCCGAACTTAGTAGGAACTCCAAACAAAGGGATTGGCCACCGATGGATATGGAGTAGCGTGGATGAAAATGCAGACCAGAACAGTGATTTCATTGGCCCTGGTGTCTTGCAGGACACCCATGAATGGACACACAACTTTGAATCATCACGCTCGTTTTCCGGGGGTAATTACAATAAAGGCACTCCATTGTGGTTTTTGCATATGACCTCTGCACCTTTTGGATATGTTTTTGATCGTGACTATGGGTATCCACTCAATGCAAAATATGAATCAAACTACATCAGAGGTGTAACAGATAGCACCGGCAATGGATATACAACAACTGTTCCTGCTGAACCCGATCATACAAGACACAGCTTGAGTTGGATTTTTGATTCTTTCCCCACTGATGAAACGGCCAAAAGAGACTCAATGCTGCGCGCTGACGAACGATATACCTCAGTCGCTGGTCATTACTTGGCTTACTTAACAAGTCCGCAGCTTGTCTTTATTGACCGATATGACGACCGTGCCTGGACGAAGCCATTCGAGCAACAATTCGAGGATGCCTTTGGAATGACTGTCACGGAGTTCAGCCAGAAGTTCTATGACTGGATGCTTACTGTGAATGCAAACAACTGGACCTATATCCTTCCCACGGAGCACTCCACCGAGTTGTTCCGCTATCCCAAGTTGTTTACGACCTCGCTGCCAGCCGATGGCGCTGAAGCTGTGGGGCGAAAGCCCGACTTTGCCTGGGTCGCCAGCACTGACTTCAGTAGCTATCAGATCCAACTATCGCTAAGCCAAAACTTCTCCTCCCCTGTCTACACTATGGATGTGGAAGGGGCCACCAGTGTGTATCAAGATGAGGTTACCTCTGCCACCTTGGATTCTGCTTTGGAGCCTAACACCGCCTACTACTGGCGGATGCGCTCAATACTCGGGGTGAATGAGTCTGATTGGACCGAGCCTAAGAGCTTTACCACGGGCGACCTTGAAGTGGTCGGGTTGTCAATGGTCGTAACCGAATCGATCGCTTTGTCGACCTTGCCGCATCCGGCGACGGTTTTTGATGAGGTTGCGCTTACGGTTCGTGGTCAACTTCTTTCGGCAAACGCCAGCGTCTCTGAGGCAAATGTTGTTAGCTCAACGGACTCACCAATCGTCGTTAATATGCAGACTCAGTGGGATGGGGATACGGGCGACGTCGACGCCATAGACTTCGAGACGTATGTAAACCTAGGCTATCTCCAGGCGGGCACCTATGATGTGGTCCTACAGGTAAATGGGCTTGAAGTGAGCCGTTCAAGTATAGCGATTTTGGAAGGTCCTCAGCCAGAAGGTCCCGTTTCAATCGACTTTAATACCAGTGCAGGCGACCAAGGGCAGCGGTTGGCCAAAGGGGCGCGTTCTGGTAGAGAGTATACATTGGATCTGAACATAGCGAATGTCGATGCGATCAATGGATGGAATATTACGGTCGCCTTTGACTCAGATCAGGTTGAGTATGTCGCTAGTAGTTTCGCACCGGGCTCGTTTATCCCAGGACTCATTGCCCTTGAAGATTTATCCAAAGTAAACCGAGTGAGTATAGGAGGGACTGTGCTTGGTACGGATGGGCAGGGAGAAGGCTCTGGCACGCTGGGGCAAATGAGATTTCGAGTGGCTGAAGAGTTTTCCGGAGAGACAACGTTGCAGATTGTTGAAGTCGCTTTACGATCGGTTGACGGTCAACAGATAAAGTTAAAAGTATTGCACGTGGTAACTCTCTCCGACGAAGTGGATTTAGTTGGCGATAGCGATGGAAACGGTGTGGTTGATTTTAATGACTTTTTCGCGTTCGCAGATGCGTTTGGTACAACCGATCCAGCGTTCGATTACGATGGATCGGGACAGGTCGACTTCAATGATTTCTTTATTTTTGCCGATAATTTTGGCAGGGGGGCTCAGGCCAAGTTGATCGCTATGGCACAGGAGATGATCGGGTTGCCGGAGCAATCGGGGCTATTACCCAATTACCCCAACCCGTTTAACATGGAGACCACTATTCCCTTTCAAGTTCTGTTGGAAGGAGAATATTTGGTTGCTGTATATAACACCACGGGGCAGTTGGTCCGTACGTTGCACTCGGGCTTTATTCCCTTTGGTTTACATACGCTCTCGTGGAATGGCCTAGATGATCAGGCTCAGCCCGTATCCTCAGGTGTCTATCTGGTCGCGCTGCGTGGCAAAGATATGAACGATCTAAGAAAGATTATGTTGCTCAAGTAAAGTAAAGGCAATTCAAACGCCCTATTCCAAGTTAATCTGGCACCCAGGCATCGGCCCTAGAGCGCGTGTTGGGAAGCATTGGGACATAATGGAGGACCGAATGGAGCTATTGGGAGGTCGGGACTGAGGTCCAAAACCCGGGCCTGGACCGGGAAACGAGCTAAACCCGATGGGGTCCTACCGGGCAGACACTGGGGCCCCTTCCGGGTATCAATAGCCGACCGATGCCAGGTACTTGCGATTGAGATAACACGATTCGGTGGCGTCGTTATCGGCGTAAGTCGACAACTCGCCCATCACCCTACCGTCGTAGCCGATCTCTTCGAGGATCTCGCGGAACGCGGCGAAGTCCAATCCCACCGTACCCTTGCCCATGCTCTTCCCTTCCCATCCGAATCCGTTCAACCAGTGTCGTGGAATGGATCGGACGACATGGGTCGCCCCGTAGCAAGCGGCGTATACCTCTGTCACCTGCAGGTCGACCAGCTAGAGTATACCAGCAAGATGCTGCTGGTGCGCTGATCCAAGCCCATGCTCGTCTGGCGCGTCCTTTGCACTAGAACGCCACGGTGAGAGAAGACTGAGGAAGTAGATCGGAGCACATGGAAAACCTATCCCAATAGGTCGACCGCACCTACGACGATCGAATGGTCGCCGTCATGGCGTCCGACTCACGGAGGCGGACAATTTCATCCCAGTATTTTTGGCTGTCGAGGACGCGGTAAAAGCGTCATTCGAGATACGACAAATTTTACGGCGCTACGCGGAAAGTCTGCCGCCAGATAGACAGCACTTCAAGGTCCGCTTGAACGGTGTGGGGGTGCATTGCGACCATGACGTCATCGTGGACAAGGACGGGAAGCTGCACGGCGCGGTTCCCAACGAGGCGTACCACATTGGCGAAGATGTGTATGCGAACGGAAATGTGCTCGTCACTGAAGATGTCTTTAAGCAAGTCCGCATGCTGAAGCGTTCTGGTGTCGACCTGACATGCTACTGCGCATCCCGCGGCACCAATGGAGCCGGCGGAACACAGAGATTGCAAAAAGCCTTTTAGGGCTCAACTCAAAGGATGTGGTGTCTTTTCGCCTGCGGCTCTGCCGGACACATCGCAAGACTGGCCGCGCGAACCTTCACAGCGCAAAATAGCGTTGCCAGCTTTTACGTGTATGGCTGATATGCGGTGCGGTGCGGTCTCGCGCTGCGCGACCGGCTAGCGTTATTGCAATTCCCATTGGTGCTGGGGCGACATCTTCTCGACGGACGTTGAAGACCGTCCCTCCCCACCGCG
>CAZFMY010000170.1:0-9736 GCA_964520345.1 uncultured Gemmatimonadaceae bacterium
GCCGGGGGAATCCTGCTGGCCTGTGCAGCGTGCCGCACCGGTGGAGACCCCCAGCGGAGGAAGGCGCTGCCGAGGGCCGAGGGGGGCAAGGATGAGTTTGTGATGCAGCAAGCACACCGGATCGGCTTTGACCACGCGGTAGGGGTCGCGGGGGGGCGGATCGTCGAAGCGGGGACGGAGGGGACGACCCGGCCCGAGCAGATTGAGGCGGCGCTCTCGGAACGTACGGCGGCGGTGCTCCACGTGGTGCTCGATCCGCAGCCGGTCGTGCCTTTGAAGCAGGTGGTCGAAATTGCCCGTGCCCGGGGTGTGCCGGTGATCGTCGATGCGGCGGCGGAGGTGCCGCCGGCGCAGAATCTATCGGCCTTTGTCGAGGCGGGCGGCGATCTGGTAATTTTCAGCGGGGGCAAAGATATCGCGGGGCCGAACGATACGGGTATTCTCTGTGGGCGCAGTGATTTGATTGCCGCGGCACGTGCCCAGAGCTTTCCCAATGGGGGAATCGGTCGCCCGCTGAAAGTGAGCAAAGAGCAAATTATCGGGCTGGTCTTTGCGCTGCGCCGTTTCAAGGCGCTGGACGAAGCGGAGCGGATGGAACGCTGGCAGACACAGGCCGAAGCGATCGCTGCCCGGTTGGTCGGGCTCAAGGGAGTCGAGGTGGATATCGCCCACCCGACGCATGGGGCCAGACCGCTGGTGATTCCCCGTGCTCGATTGCGGATCGACGAGGACCTGCTGGGCTGTACGGTGGGCCAGATCGAGACGGAGTTGGAGCAGGGTCAGCCGGCGGTGGCGGTGTTGCCGGAGCCAGCACAGGCCACGATCTGGATCAATCCTCAGCATTTGCAGGATGGGGAGGAGGAGATTGTGGCACGGCGTCTCGTCGAAGTCTTAGAGTCGAAGAGAAGACATGGCCAGGGGGAGGCTTAGGAATACGATCTTATGATTGCGATTGGCGAAAAGGAGCTCTGCATCTGGGCGACCGGAGTCCTGAAAACGGTTGGGGTGCGCGCGGCCGATGCGGCGCATATTGCACGCTGTCTCGTCGATGTCGACCTGCGCGGGGTAAAGACCCATGGCACGCGTCAACTCCGGCGTTATGTTGGTGAGTTCCGCGACGGACGGATCAATTGTGCTCCGCAGATCCGCACGCTGCGCCAAACCGAAAATGCCCTTCGTTTCGACGGCGACGGCGGAGCCGGCTATCTGGTTGCTGCAGAGGCTACCGATGCGGCGTGCGCCAGGGCTGAGCGTGTCGGTCTCGCTCTGGCCTCGACGTGCAATCACGGTCATGTGGGTAGCGTTGGAATCTATGCGCGTCGGGCCCTTGAGCACGGGTTGATCTCGTGGTGCGTCGCCGGGGGGGCTGAGTGGCGCAAACCGGAGGATCCGGAGGCGACGGTCTGGGATGCGATGGCGGCACCGCCGCTTTGCTTCGCCGTTCCGGCCGACGATGGGGGGCCGCCGCTGGTTCTCGATATGAACGCCAATCAATTCTCGCGTAGTCCCAGCGCCGAAGAAGCGCTCGCCGCCGGTTTCTCGCGCTCGGTATTTGGCAGTCTCGGTATGCGCTTCGTGTCGACGCTGATCGCCGGAGTCCTTTCCGGGTCTCTCGACGATCAGACCCCGCGCCGCTTTGCTGCGGCTACTCGGGGTTTCGTCTTCGTCGCCATCGATCCCGATCTCATCGGCGATGGGGTTGTTTTTCGCACCAGGGTTCGGGAGATCATCGACGCGAGCCTCAGTTTGCGCCCGATGGCTGGTACCGATGCGGCAGCGCTGCCGGGCACGCTGGAATGGCGCCGCGAACGCGAGTGGCGCGAGACGGGTCTTCCGATCCCCGATGACCACCGCGCGTTGCTGGAGGCGATTGCCGTCGAGCTCGGTATCGATCCGCCGCCGTGGGCGGGGGTTGGCATCTGAGAACCCTATGTACTTACCAACGGCAATGCTGTGGAAGTACCAGGGTTTATTTCAGGAGGTTGGAATAGCATGGAACGATTGAGCTTCCCCCAGGCCATCGAAGGGGGTCAGAGCGGCGATGGCTCACCGCTCAGATTGGGCGACTCGAGTCAACTCGGTGATCTCTTCATAAGCAATGGTCGGATTCATCTCTGCGATTGGGATGGCGATGGTGAGATCGAGCTCGTCGACTCGGGTGCGGCGCTCTTTGCGCATCGGTTCACAGGGGCAATCGCCGATGGCACGCCGATCGTCGGCGGTGGTGAGCGCTTGGGCGAGATGTCGCGTTCGCACCAGCGCGACGAAAACGATGCAGGGCTCTGTGGTGGGATCAAGGCCATCGGCGATTTCGATGGCGATGGCCACCCCGAACTGATCCTGGCGCCGCGGGGATATTCGCAGCAGCCCGTGGTGGTGGTCGCGCTCAAGGGAGGGCCTCCGACCCACCGATCGCAAGGCAAACCGCTGGTTGTCACCGGCGACGGCGGGGCAATAGACTGGGCCGGAGCCTGGTTGGTGGCCTTGGATTGGAATGGCGACGGGCGCGTCGATCTGGTGGCCGCTGTGCACGAAAATCAGGGCTATTGGCTGCCACCCGGTGTTGATCGGGTCGCAGAAGACCAGCGCGATCGCTATCGCGGCGACGGCACCTGGAAGGGCGTTATCGGTCGGTGGTCGCTGCATCTACTGCGCAATACCAGCACCTCTGAACGCTGTGAATTTGAATACAGCGGCCGAGTCGCAGCAGCGGTCCCCGGCGGGCCGCTCGCAGCGGTGGACAAAGCGAAGCCCGAAACGGGCCTCCTGCTTCTCGACTACTACGGTGCCTTGTGGCATCTGCCGTTGCCCGAGCCCGGTGAGGTGCCGCGCTGGGGAGAGCTCGTTGAGCTTTTCACCTTGCACCGTGCCCCCTTCACACGCGGTGCCAACTTTGCCCATATCGATACTGCCGCGATCGAGGGAAATCGCGTCGATTTGTTCGCATCCGATGATGGCGGCAATGTCCACTGGTGCCGTTGGTGCGGTTGCGATCGCGACGATCGACCGATCTACGCCGACCCGAAGACGCTCAAAGAGCGCGACCCCCATATCAATGGCGGGTCTTTCAGCGTGCCCACTACCGGTGACTGGCGTGCGACGGGCACCGCCGACCTGGTGGTGGGCAGCATTGAGGGCTATATCTTTTGGTACCGAACCCTGGCCACTGATCCGCTGCGCTTCGCCCCCCCGGAGCGCGTTCGCGTCGGCGACGAAGAAATTCGTTATACGGCCAAGCCCAATCCGGCCGCCGGTCACCACTGGGGTGGCTCACAGGGGCCTCTCGATGGCAATAAAGGGGGCTATAGCAACCCCGTACTCGTCGATTTCGACGGCAATGGTCTGCTCGACCTGGTCGTCGGCAGCATGATCGGATTATACGATTGGTATCCGAACCGCGGCACGTCTAATGAGCCGAAGCTCGATCCACCGCATCGGCTGCGGGTTGGCGACGAGCCGCTTTTCGGTCCATGGCGGGTGCAACCCGGTATCGGCGATTTCACCGGCGATGGTCTGCCCGACATTGTCACCATGGATCTCGATCTCGACCTGGCGCTTTATCGACGCGTCGGTCGCGACCAAGTGGTCTGTCTGCAGCCGGGTGAAAAGTTGCGCTTCGAAGACGGCGAGGTGATCAAGACCCATGGTCCGTATACGCCGCAGGGCGGCGATGGCCGCGGTCGGACCAAGATTCAGGTCGTCGATTGGGACGGGAACGGTCTTCTCGATTTGCTGCTGGGTGTTGGACCGCAGCCGGGCAGCCCCTTCCGGGGCAGTTTCGTGCTCTTGTGCCGCAATCTAGGTTCGAATTCCGACCCGGTTTTCAAACGTCCCGAAGTGTTGCTCTTCAATGCGCAAGGACAGCCGCAGGAGTTTTTTCGCCACGGAGCGCATCCGGCGCCGGTGGATTGGGACGGCGATGGTCGGTGGGAATTGCTTGTCGGCGCCGACTTTGGCTATATCTGGTACTGGAAGCCCGAAAATTTCGGTACCCCATCCGGTCCGATTGAGATCTATCGTCGTGCAGACGATCATTCGCTATAGGTGAATTATGACCAATGGAAAATATCAGGTGGCCGTGGTCGGTGCAGCCGGTACGTGGGGTCGTTTCTACACCCGCGCCTACGCCGAAAACCCCGATTGCGAGATCGTTGGTCTCGTCGACCGCGCCAGGGAAAGGCGGGATCAGATCGCCGCGCGCTATGGCGTGCGGAAGGTCTACGACGAGCTGGACGACCTGCTGGCAGCGGGTGTGCCCGATATAGTCTCGATCGTCGTGCCGGTGAGTCAAAACTATCCCTGTATCAGTGCCTGCGCCGCAGCGGGCGTGCGGGTTGTTTCCTGCGAGAAACCGATCTCGCACGAGTTGCACGAGGCGGATGAGATCATTCGGATTTGCCGCGAGCGATCTACCCTGCTCGGATGCTCGCAGGCGGGATGGGCGACCCCTCATATGCCCGAGGTGGTCGAGTGGGTGCGGCAGGGGAATATAGGTCGGCTGACGGGAGCGGCGATCCCGGGTGGATTGCCGACCGAGGTTTCGGGTGGCGGTTGCGTGCAGATTGCCAGCTTGCGGATTCTCACCGGGATGGACGTGGAGTGGGTCGAAGGCTATACACTGCCGGCGGAACCTGGTTACGTGGCTGAAGGTACGCTTGCGGAGGAGTCGGATCTACCGGCCTATGGTCGTCTGGGGTTGAGCGGGGGGATCGTCTGCGAGGTTGTCGAGCCCGAGCCGGGTGGGCGCGTCGCCACTTTCGTCTCGGCCGAGGGGGAAGAGGGGCAGGTCTTTCTCGCGCGTCCACAGCCGGTCCTGATCCAGGGCCAGGGAGCGGCTGCTTCCCCGGTGCATCCCGATTTCCTGGATCAGCCGGTTCCGAACTCCTTTGCCTATACGATCGAGCGCCTGATCCGCGCGCACCGGACTGGCGCCGAACCCTTCAGCAGCGGCGACGATTTCCGCCACTCGCTGGAGGTGGCGATGGCCCTGGTGCGTTCGGCGTGCAGCGGGCATCAGCGGATCGCACTGCCTTTCGCCGACCGTTCGCATAAGCTCTATCCCCATCCCTATCGCTTGCGGGGTGGTGACCTGGCCGGTTGGCGGAGCATCGGCTACGATGGCCCGCCGGCAATGGAATTCTAAGGTGGTCGAGTCTCAGAAAATCGCACGATCTCGACTGGGGAATACCCATGGTCGATCCCCGATTTCTGCTGCAGCATGAAACTCCGTTCGCGGATCGATCATCGGTAGCGGATATGGATCTCTACGTGTTGGACCACCAGCGGAGGGAGCATCCGGGGGTCGCGCTCTACCAGACAGATCTCTACGGCATGGTCTCCTCGAGCGGCGCACTCCGCGCTCAGCGACCAGACCAGCCAGCTATTCTCGTCTACCTCTGACGGGTCGTCCGGGTTTTCCGCAGCCAGGTTGCGTACGGTCGGTGGCCCGAGTGGTCGACCATCGAGTTTGACTGCGATGCGGTCGGCCGGTGCCCAGGCTTCGATTTCGACATGCAATTCCACGGCGGCTAGATGGCCGCTCCGAGCTTCGAGTGCGGGGTTGTCGTGGATCGGTATATCGAATATCGGACCGGCTGCGGTCAGTGTGGGATAGAGGGCGACGGGGAGTTCGCCGTAGAGGCGGTCATCGCGCTCGGCCCCATAGCGCAATTCGCGGGGATCGCGGAGGAAACGGTAGACCGGGGCGTAGACTTTATTGGTGCGGGCCAGGGTTTCGGGCGCGCCGAGTGTGGTCAGCAAGGGGCGATGGGAATCGCGGGTGGCGTGCCAGTTGAAGATATAGATGCCGTGGGCGCCGCGCTCGTAAAAGCCTTTGGCCAGGCCGCGCTGCCAGGCTGCGAGCCATGGTTTGGCGGAGATGAGACGCTTGGCACCCGATTCCCAGTGGCTGTCGAGACCGGGGTAAAGCTGGATCTCGTTATCCTTGCCCAATTCGAGGTATTTTTCCACTTCGACCCCAGGATCGGTACCCGAATTGGCATTGGTGGCGACCAGGTCGCAGAGATCTTCGCCGAGCCAGGTTTCGAGATCGTAGCCGACGCGGTGGCAGGTCTCGAGGGTGGCGCCGACGCGCACGGCGACCCAGAAGGGACGGCCGCGTTCCCGGGTGATCTCATTGGCGAGGCGGCGCACGGCGCGCTGGAGATCGGTGAGGGTATAGCGCAGGCGGTAAGCGTCTTCCTGGGGCAGGTGGAAGGCGTGGCGCTGCCAGTCGAGTTCGACGCCGTCCCAGTCGGCGGCGCGACAGGCTTCGGCGATATAGTCAAAGAGGTGCTGCCGTACTTCGGGGATGGCCATATTCCAGGAGGTGGCTGCCCAGCGGGGGGCTGCTGCGGCGCCGAGGCACCACTCGGGATGGTCCTTGCGTAGCTGGGTGAGGCCGGGGCGGGTTACCGCGGTCATTTCTGCGGGGCTGAGGGGCGATTGACGCCGGTCGGGATCGGACCAGAAGTGATTGTCGTTCATCCGAATCGAGGCGAAGACGTGGAGTCCGAGTTGGTGTCCGCGTGCGACTAGTGCGGCGTTGGGATCTTCGCCGCGTTGCCACATGGCGCGCAGGGAAGCGGCGCGATGTAGATGTTTTATGCTGCTGAAGCGGTTGTCCTCGGCGTCGCCGAGCTGGGGCAGGGTTTGCGATGGCCAGGTCGTCTCATGGGTTCCGACGCACCAGAACAGGGCTCCGACCTGGGTTTCTACGAGCGGAGCGTAGACTATGTCGAGGAGCTGGTCCAAGCTCTGGGGGAAGGGGGAGTAGCCGCGCGGGGTGCCATCCCAGTTGAAGATGATCCGATAGGAGGGGGGACGTTCTCTCATGGTGAAACTAGGCTAAAAAGCGGCGAGGAGGATGTCAAGCAGCAGAAGTGCTTGGTGCTGCTGGCGGGAT
Organism: uncultured Gemmatimonadaceae bacterium; assembly: GCA_964520345.1. Taxonomy (GTDB): domain Bacteria; phylum Latescibacterota; class UBA2968; order UBA8231; family UBA8231. The sequence goes on from CAZFMY010000170.1 coordinate 6,905, forward strand.
GCCATACCTTAATCGCAAACGAGAGAGGAGGTCGATATGAGAGTGCGGCGCACGATCTACCACAACGATGCTCGCCATTATTACCTGTGGGTTTTCGACTCGCCGATCAAGATGGAAGATGCCTGGCGGCCGATCGACGAGGTGGCCGGCACGGCGGTCGATACCTTCAGCTATTGCGTTGAGCGCGGAGACGGCATTTTCTATCCCTCCAAGGTGGGTCTGCTCTTCGGCAGCGATAAGCGGCCTTTCGGCTCGGCCATTGCCTGGCATGCCTGGCAAAGCATGCAGAGCTTGATGGATCGGGGGCTGGATCCGCTGCAGGTCCTCATCGATCGGGCGCACGACAAGGGGATGGATTTCTTTGCCGATTTGCGGCTGGCGACCTATGGGGGGATGGATCCGGCGCACAAGATCGAGGAAGGTGGAAGGGGCTTCGCGGAGGAGGAAGTCCGCAAGCGGCATTTCGCGGTGCTCAGGGAGTTGGCCGAAGACTATCCCGTAGAAGGAGTGGAACTGGACTACCCGGCGGCTTTTGGCGAATCTCCGTTCTTTTTTCGCGCCGATGAGGTCGAAAGCGGCAAGGAGATCATGACCGAGTGGGTAGCGCAGGTGGCCGATATGGTGCGCAACCGACCGGGCGAGCCCGGGTTGGTCGGGGCGCGGGTCTTTCCCAGCGAGGAGCTGAATCTCGCGCAGGGACTCGATGTGCGCGCCTGGTTGGAACAGGGCCTGGTCGACTTCGTGCTGCCGTATCACTATCGCTACAACAATCTGGATTGCGATATGGATATAGACTGGGTGATCGAGGAGGCCCATCAGCGCGATGTGGCGGTTTACGGGATGCTGCAGCACAGCATCCGCGACGAAAATACGGTGCACGACGATCGCCGCTATCCGCGGCGGATCTATCCCGCCAGCGAGATGGTGCACGCGGCGGCGGCCAATCTCTGGGACCGCGGGGTCGACGGGCTCTGCACCTGGTTTATGAAATGGCCGCTGCGGCAGCAGGAGCGCAGCGTGCTCACTGAGATCGGCGATCCGGACCTGGTCAAGGAGCGCGATAAGCGCTACGTGTTCATACGGCGTTCGGAGGAGGCGGCCTCGTTGGGCTACGACGCGGATCTGCCGCTCGAAATCGACGCCCAGAGCTATGGCAAGCTCTTTCCGCTGCCGTTCTATATCGCCGATGATATCGCCGGTGCAAGCGATCGGATTCGCCAGGTACAGCTGCGGATCAATATTAGCAATGTGGTGACTCAGGATCGCTTTACCGTGCTGCTCAACGGGGAATCGCTCGAGGATGAGACCTGTCTGCGCGACTATGGCCGCAGGGATGCCCCGCGCGACCAGTGCTTCGAATTTCACCTCGAAAAAGTGCGGCCGCACAAGGGGCGGAATCTGCTGCAGATCGCCCTGGATGGCCGCCCCGATTTATTGGTGGGGGGCGTGCGCATAGAAGAGGTGGAAGTGTACGTGCAGTACGGGCCGCACCCGACGGGGTTGCACGCCGAGTTGCGCGAACCGATTGTGTGAAAGAGAGGATGGAGATCATGGCCGAGGAAGAGAGGAAGTACCGGGTTGGGGTAATCGGAGTGGGGCGTCAGGGCAGCCATCACGCCCGTGCCTACGCATTGCATCCGCGCTGTGAAGTGGTGGCCGGAGCAGATACCGATGCCGAGAACCTCGAGCTTTTCTGCGAGCGTTTTGGTGCGCGGGGCTACGAGAGCTACGAGGAGATGTTCGCCTGCGAGGAGATCGATATTTCTGCGCCGGTGCTGCCGGTGCGTGCCAATGCGGATGCGGTTGTCGCCTCGGCGCAGGCCGGAGTCAAATTGATTTCCTGCGAAAAGCCGCTGACGGCCAGTTTGGCCGATGCCGATCGGATGGTCGAGGAATGCCGGGTGCGAGGGATTCCCTTCGCCGCCGGATTGGTGTCCAAGAACCGCCCGCATTTCTGGCAGGCTCTGGAGATGATTCGCAGCGGTGAGATAGGCCAGGTGCACAGTATCAATATCTACGATGGCTGTGGGCAGGGCGGCTGCCATGGTCCCAATTTGGCGCGACACTTTGCGGGATTTTCCGCGGTCGAATGGGTGACCGGGTGGGTGTCGGGTGATGCGTTCAGCGACTACGAAGAGGGCTACGAGGAAGGGGAGACCGGTTTTGGCGAAGTCGGCGGTCATATCCGCTTTGCCAACGGCATCGATTGTTTCTGCCACTTCCGCCACCCGTGGAAGGGAGTGGAAGTCGTTGGTACTGAAGGTCTGATCTTCAATGATAGCTCCAGTAATCCGGACTTGCACCTGTGGAAATCCCGGGACGGAAAAAAAGTGCAGGGCCTGGCCGACCTCGAGGAGGTCGAGGGTTTTTTCCCCGTCAATCCGCCCTCGACGAATCCAGATGGCTCGCGAGTGCGCGACGACGAGGGTTGGATCGCAGCGACCGACGGCATGAGTGCTACGGTGCAGGCGATCGTCGATACGCTGGATCGCGGAGCGCCGCTGATGCTCACCACGGGAGAGGATTTGCAGCAGGCGTTGGAGATCAGCATCGCGATGCGCGAGTCGGCGCGGCGCGGTGGCGCTCCAGTCGCACTGCCCCTGGCTGATCGCTCTTTGCAGTACTTCCCCAGGAAGGCTCGCTGGCATTACAAGAAAGAAGTGAACGGTGTGGAGTGGTATCGGGAGGCGATGCGGCAGATCGTGGAATGAAGGTGTGGTGTGATCCGCCGCGGACGGAATGATTTTGCCGGCATCGGGCCTTGTCGCTGGGAATCCCTGCTGCGATGCTTCTGTAAAGGAAGGTAGTCTATGCCAGATCATGGTGTAGAGT
>CAZFMY010000171.1:0-9720 GCA_964520345.1 uncultured Gemmatimonadaceae bacterium
CGGACTTGTTGCAGGGCTTCCGGCATGTTCCGGGCTACGTATTTCCGAATCTTCATAGCTCAGTGCAATATTGCCTACCGACGCGATCTCCACATCTGGAGCGATCTCGTTATAGGACAATACGAAGAGGTTGGGAAAATTGGCCGCCGTCAACTTGCGGAAGGCCAAGCGAATATGCGGGGCAGCCAGCACAACTGGCTGCTGCCCATTGGCGATCATCTGGTCTATCAGTTCCGTCATCTTGTGGAAAAGGTCACTGACGAGGTCCGGAGCCAGTGCGACGTTGATCCCCGCTGGCGTACTCTGCACCGATTCGCGCAGTAAGTCTTCCAGCATGCCATCCAGTGTCAGCACGGAAATCGTCTCGTCTGCCGCTTCTTTGAGTAATATATTACAGATCGACCGACGCAGCGCAGTACGCACATATTCGGTCAGGACTTCGATATCGTCGATCCGGGCATAGTCGGCCAGCGTTTCGAGGACAGTGCGCAAATCGCGGATCGGAACGCGTTCACCCAATAAGCTCTGCAATACGCGCTGCAACTTACCTAGCGACTCGGTATCAGGCACCAGTTCCTCAACCACATTGGGATAGATGTTTTTCATCTCGTCGAGCAGGTGCTGGGTCTCCTGACGACCCAAAAGCTCATGAGCATGCTGGTTGATCACCTCGGTCAGATGGGTAGCGAGCACGGCAACCGGTTCAACCACATTATAACCTAAGAGTTCAGCCTTTTCACGTTGATCAGACGCGATCCAGTGGGCTGGCAGGCCGAAAACCGGATCGATGGTTTCGATGCCCTCTATAGCCCCTTCGGCATAACCCGGATCGATAGCCATCAACTGTTTGGCCTGTAATTCACCACTTCCGACAGGATTGCCTTTGACTCTGATCTGATACTCGTTGGGGCTGAGTTCAGTACTGTCGCGAACCCGAACCGGCGGTGCGACAAATCCCATATCCATAGCCGCGACCTTGCGAATTTGCACAATTCGTTCGATCAAATCACCACCCTGCTTGGCATCGACCAGAGGTACCAGTTGGTATCCAACCTGCACTTCGAGCAAATCGACTCGCAGATAGTCCTCCGGCCTTTCCTCGGGTTGGGCCAATTCTTCTTCGGCAGCAATTTTTTCAGCCTGTTGCTGAGAATTGCGTTGCCGAACCCAAAGGGCAACGGCAATCAGCAAAAAACCGATGATCATGAAGGGCCAGGTCGGCAAACCAGGTACGAATCCCAGAGCCATAAGTATCGTTCCAGCGATCAAACCCGCTTGGGGACGCCCGGTCAACTGTTTGTTGATATCGGTACCCATATTTTCGTCACTGGTCGCCCTGGTAACTATGATACCGGCCGCGGTCGAAGTAATCAATGCCGGAATCTGAGTCACCAGTCCATCACCGACCGTCAGCAAGGTATAGGTCTGCATCGCATCGACCAGAGCCAGATCGCGTTGCAGCATTCCAATAGCCAATCCACCGATAATATTTACTAGGGTGATGAGAATACCGGCAATAGCGTCGCCGCGGACAAATTTACTGGCACCATCCATAGCGCCATAAAAATCTGCTTCGTGTGCGATCTCATCGCGGCGGCGGCGAGCTTCCTGCTCATCGATAAGTCCGGCATTGAGATCCGCATCAATAGCCATCTGCTTGCCCGGCATCGCATCCAGGGTGAAACGAGCCGCAACTTCGGCCACGCGTCCCGCACCCTTGGTGATAACCACAAACTGGATGATGATGACGATGATAAAGATGATAAAACCCAGGACGTAATTGCCCTTGACTACTACTTCGCCGAAAGCATCAATCAACTGGCCTGCGTTGGCTTCGCTCAAGATCAACCGGGTAGAGGCCACATTGAGCGAAAGCCTAAACAAAGTCATGACCAGCAAGAGCCCCGGAAAAACCGAGAGCTCGAGCGGTGCAGTGATATAAATGGTCAACATCAATACCAGTAATGCCAAACTGATATTGAGCGTCAAAAAGAAATCCAGCACATAGGTCGGCAGCGGCACGACCATCACCCCGAGAATGGTGATCACGCCTATGGCCACCAGTACGTCCGTGTGCTGAGCTAGCGCGTTGATCAATCTACGCACGACGAATCCCCACCTCCGCAGACGCCAACCAACTATTTAGGAACAGGTAATTCATAGCGCCCTTTTGCGTTTGAGCTGAAATACAAAGGCCAGCACCTGTGCCACAGCCTTAAATAGCTCTTCGGGAATCTCGTCGCCGACCCTGACCGCCTTGAAAAGAGCCCGCGCCAACGGTTTGTTCTCGATCAGGGGTACTCCGGCCTCACGGGCCAGATCCTTGATCCTCTGAGCGATGAGACGCTGGCCTTTGGCCAGGACCTTGGGCGCAGGCATCGTCTCGGTATCGTAGCGCAAAGCCACCGCGATATGAGTCGGATTGGTAACCACCACATCGGCACTGGCTATATCGTCCATCATCTGCCGCTTCGACATCTCGCGCTGGAGTGAGCGGACACGCTGGCGGATCAGAGGATCACCTTCCTGCTGTTTGAGTTCTTCCTTAACCTCCTGGCGAGTCATGCGCAGGTTCTTCTCGTAATCGAAGCGCTGGAAGGCATAGTCGAGAATGGCCATAATCAACAAGAGCAGAGTAATTCGAAAAGCCAGTGTCAGGATCATCTCGCTGCTAATGGATAGAATTTGATTGATGCCCATATCCATAAAGGCTACCAACTGGTCGGTCTCTTCCTCAATGGTCAGATAAGTCAGATACGAGACGGCGCCAATCTTGAAGAGTCCTTTGGCCAGCTCAACCAAGCCGCGGCGGGAAAAAATGCGCTTAACCCCACTGAGCGGACTCAACCGATTGGCTTTGGGCATTATCGGCTTCCCGGTGAAAAGCACACCGACTTGGACGTAATTGACTCCCAGGGCCGCGACCAAGAGGAAAAGCCCTATCGGAGCTACCGTCTTGGCATAATCACTTCCCCACCCCATCATATAACCCAGGATGTTGATCGCATCTAATTCGGCGTGTACCCCGTTGGTCAGGACATTGACCATAATGATGCCCAGTCGGTCATATAAATAGGATCCTAAAGCCGAAAGGGCCAGCAAGCCAGTCGCCAAGATCGCCACCGAACTCAGTTCGGTACTACGCGCGACTTGTCCCTTCTCGCGAGCATCCTCACGCCTCTTAGGCGTTGCCTCTTCGGTCTTTTCCTGAAAGGATTCCTCAGCCACTTACGACCTCACTAAGCGAAAAACTCAATTAGAGCGAACACGTCGCGCTCTATTAGATGTATCGCTCGTTCAACTATGATCTGAAAGAGCGGCAAAGTCGCTACCAGTACCGATAAGCCTACAGCCAGCTGAACTGGAAAGCCGACGATGAATACATTCATTTGCGGCACCGTACGGGCCAGAACGCCCATCGCCGTCGAAATGAGAAAGAGAGCGACGAGAATCGGAGCACTGATCTTAATCGCAATGACAAACACCTCGCTGCTCAACGCGATCAATTTGTGGGCAATCGATGCTTGCAGTACCACTCCACCCAAAGGCACCGCCTCGAAAGATCCGAGCAGACCGTTGAGAATAATGTGGTGTCCATCCAGCGTCAGGACCATCAAAATCGCCAGAATATTGAGGAACTGGCCAATAATCGAAATCTGGTCGTGGGATTGGGGATCGATCACGTTGACAATCCCAAAGCCCATCTGCAGTCCAGCCAACTGACCGGCAAACTGTATTCCTATAAATAGCAGCAGTACCACATAACCCAACACCAAACCCAAAATCACTTCCCCTGCCATCATCACCGCATAGGGGAAAAAACCCTCTGGCACATCGAATCCATCTACTAGAGGGAAGACAACCATCGATACCATAACCGCCAAACCAACCTTGGCTCTGGCCAGAAAGAGCCGGTGGCCGAAAATAGGTGCCACGATCAACAGCGCACTGACCCGTAAGAGGATCAGCAGAAATATGTGGAACTGGTCGAGCCAATATCCCAACCCTCCGCTCCTCAGCCTATAGCCGTGGGTATGCTGCTGTACAGACCGACGGTAAAATCGATCAGCCGCCGCAACGTCCAGGGCAAAAGAAAAATCATCACCGCAGCAACGGCCAAGATTTTGGGAATAAATGTCAGTGTCATTTCGTGGATCTGGGTCACAGCCTGAAAAATGCTGACCGCCAAACCAACTACCAGTGCCACAATCAGAATCGGACCCGCTACATGGAGTACCAAAAGCAGTGTATCCTGACCCAGCTTGACGATATATTCAGGTGTCATATTTCCCTCGATTGCACTTTAGTTAAAACTCTTGACCAAGGACTGAATCAACAGATTCCAGCCATCGACTAAGACGAATAGCAGAATCTTAAAAGGCAACGATACCATAACCGGCGGCAGCATCATCATACCCATCGAGAGTAGAATACTTGAGATGACCAGATCAATGACCAGAAAGGGTATAAAAAGGATGAAACCGATCTGAAAAGCCGTGCGCAATTCACTGATAATAAAACTGGGAATCAACACCGAGTTGGGAATTTCACTGTGGTTGCGCGGCTGTTTGATCTGAGCCATCCGCACGAAGAGGGCCATATCCTTCTCGCGCGTCTGCTTGAGCATAAACTCGCGGAGCGGCTCCATCCCTTTGTCCAACGCTTCTTTGTAGGAGATCTGATCTTCGACCAGTGGCTGGATCGCATCATCATTGACCCGGTCCCAAATCGGAGACATCACAAAAAAGGTCAGAAAGAGCGAAAGCCCGACCAGGAGTTGATTGGGCGGCATCTGCTGAGTACCGATCGCCGTGCGCAAAAAAGAGAGAACGACCACAATCCGGGTAAAGGAGGTCATCATGATCAGAATCGAAGGGGCCAACGAGAGGATCGTCAGCAGAAAGATAATCTGCAGCGATACCGCCGCATCCCCTCCCTGTTCTGCATCTTCGACCTGGAGGCTGATCTTGGGCAGGGTTTGTGCCTGTACCTCTCCGCTCGAGATCAATAGTGAGCTCAGGATCCAAACCCAAAGCGCATAACGGCGAACTAACTCTCTGCTCATCATGGGTTATGACCCTTCTTTTGTTGCTTGACCGAGCAGATTCCTGAATTGAGCAGCAAAGGACCCAACCGGAGCCGGAGCCGCGGCCAATTCCAACTCTCCCGCCTGCCACTCACTCAAGGCCGTAATGTTTTCCTCGGTGACCCCCAGAGCCAGGGTACGATCCCCAATTTCCACCAAGTAGATGGCTTTTTTGGGACTGAGATAGGTGCGTTCGGCGACCCGGATAGTCTTACCCACACCGCCGACCTGACGACCTAGCGAACTTTTGCGCAGTAAAAAAACCGTCCCCCAGGCCAAAAGAATGACCAGCCCCAAACCAAACCCAAGTTTGGTCGCAACTTCCAAATAGTCCATATCTGCCCCGGCATGGCTCTCTGCAGGTTCGGCATCCCCTGCCGACCCATGCAATTCTTCATCAACCTTGCCCGTCGACCCTTCGATCTCATGCGGCGAGATTTCTTCGCTGGGTGCAACCGGCAGATCTGATACCTCTTGAGCCCCTAGGGTTCCAATGTTTAAAACTGCGACCAGAACCCACCCGCTCAAGGCAGTTTTCTTGGTGAAATACGTCATTTGCTCAGCTCTCAAGTGTTACGCTCACTCCGAACCGAGCAACAAATATGCCATGTCCAGACAAAAAAAGAGGAGTTCCATAGAACTCCTCTCCAGCTTCTGCTACCCCGAAGGTCCACCTCTGGGTGCAAAACTATAATTGTCGGGTATTTACCGATGCAGCAAATGACCAGCCGATGACTTGAATTCTACCTCTTCAGCACCTCTCACCGCACAGTTCAGACCCTTCGCAAAAAGCCCAATGGGAAAAAAATGCCCAAAAAATAAAGCAGTTGGCAGATTCTTCCGGAGCCCTTAACACTGCGAGATAAACTCAATTCGCTATTGATTATAATTGATTTACACTCGTTATCAATTCAGTGATCCGCACGCCAAAGTTCTCGGATACCGTCACGACTTCACCCCGGGCAAAGAGCTTACCATTGACCAGGACATCTACTGGTTCACCAACTTGTTTATCAAGCTCGACCAGCGACTGCTCACCCATTTTGAGGACATTCTCTAGCGTGTCTCGGGTGCGCCCAAGCTCAATGGTCACACTCAAGTTGATATCCATGAGTCGGGCAATGCTCTCCGATACTCCACCGCTTTGCCCCGGGGTGCCGACAACAGACGATAGATTCCCCATAGCACCGCTGGAATCCGTCCCGCCATCACCCTCCAAGGACTTGAGCATTTCCATTTCCACCAACTGGTCCCCATCCCCCAGCGCCCCCGCATCATCCCCTTCACCCTCCATCATATTCATCATCTCTTCGGCAAGCGGGTCGAGACCTTCGCCATCTTCTTCTCCATCGTCTGAAGTTACCGCATCAGCAAGGGCATCGGCATCGACAAGGGCATCATCTTCTTCAGCCATGATCTCTTCTTTCTTTTATGTAGACCAGACCAGCCACGACAACCTCAGTCTACCGCAATCGGCCTGCTCTTGTTCTTAAAGAGCTCTTCGACTCTCGAATCTATATACTCGGTGATTTGCACAGCATTCTTAAACCCAACCCTGCCGGGTTTGCCAATAAATTTGGGCTCGTCATTGACGAAGAGAACTGCAGGCTCGTCTATCTCGGTGTCCATCGTGAGCACATCGCCCACCTCTAATTCCTGTAAAGCGCTGAATGTGGCCATACCCCGCGCCAATTCCGCCCGAACCGGTACCTGCGTCTTCTGCAGTCGATCCGCGTTCTGCCGCAAGAGCTCTTCCTCATTCATGCGCTTGGAGTAGGTATAGTTCGAAGACCCCCCCAAACGGGGCAAGATCGACTCAAGTGTAAAGAACGGGTAGCAGAGGCTCACCAACCCCGAAGCATTGGTCGAGTTGACCTCGAAAGCCAGCAAGATCACGATCTCACTCGCCGCCGTGATCTGCATGAACTCCGGATTGGTCTCCAACTCTATATCGGTAATCTCAACCCGCAGGACCTGCTCCCAAGTCGCCTCCAAATCTTCGATCACCCGTTTGACGATGCGGTTGATAACCCCAACCTCAATCGGCGTCATCTGCCGCGCCTCGACTCCCTGTGACGAGCCCTTGCCACCAAAGATCCGATCGACAAAGGCAAAGACTACCGGCATTGCCAAATCGATGATGGCCTGCCCATTGGTCGGTCCCAGGGTAAACTGATAAGAGCACGAGGGATTCGATAAGCTCATGATAAATTCGGCATAGGTAGTCTGATCGACAAAGGCAGTGTCGACATCGACCACAGCACGCATCGCCCCCGAAAAAGTCGAGCTCAAAAGCCGGGCGAAATTGTCGTGCAGATTCTCCAGTGTCCGCAACTGGTCCTTGTTAACCCGCGCCGGATGCTTGAAATCGTAGGGAGTGATGGATACCGAAGTGCCGTCATCATCAAAACTACCCTCGCCACCCCCGCCACCCACATCCCCACCAGCATCCCCATCACCATCACCATCGGTAGCTGAAAGCAGGGCATCGATTTCTTCCTGAGAGAGTATATCAGCCATGAACGACTCCTTGACCGCTACTGGATAATCAAATTCGTGAAATCGACTTCAACAACGCGAACCTGATGTGAGGGGTCTTCATCCCCACTGTACAGGCGACTGAAAAGTTGCTGATTGAGCTTCAGACGGACCTCCTCTTCGATCTCGTGTATGTACTCCCCACTGAGATCCTCAACGGTCTTGACGCGAAGGGTCTTTGTGACAATCGACACGATCCGTTTCACATACGTTGCCATCTTTGTTTTTAACGGCTCTTCTTCGATTTTTTTCCCCATGTCCGCAGCAGAAATATCTATATTATCCTCTAAATCTCTAGCTTTCAAACCTAATTGGACGGTCACCACGACAAAGCGCTCCGAATTGGTGCCGGCAGGATTAGCTGTAATACTTGTCAGTTCCTCAGGGGAATAATAATAAGGCAACTCGTCCGACTCACCCCCCTCTTCACTACCCACTTCGACGGAGCGTGGCTCGGGAAAAGGATCCTGTTCCTCGTCTTCCGCCCCACCATCTAAAAAGCCGTACTGGATCACGACCCATGCCAAGACGACCTGTACCAAAAGAATGATGGCCGCAAAGGGCCCGTATTTCTTAAGAACGCTACCACCATCCTCACGACCGCCTTCGTCCCCACCGCCGCCTTCTTCGGCTTCGTCTGCCATTTTGGTTCCTTTCGCTTACCGGACTACTCCGGTACTTCCTTTTCTGCTACCTCAAGACCTGCTTCTTTGATCAACTCACTGATCCTGTCTTCTGAAGGCCCTTCGGCTTGCTGTTGGTGACGAATCTTGATCTCCACCCGGCGATTCGCCGCCCGCCCCTCTTCAGAATCATTGGACTCCAGCGGCTTGAACTCGGCATAGCCGATGGCTGCCAACCGCTCGGGACTAATGCCCACTTCGTTGCGAAAAACATCGAGGACTCCCAATGCCCGGCTGCTCGAGAGCCAGTGATTATTGCCGAATTCTGTGGATTTGATCGGCACATTATCGGTATGTCCCTCGATCTCAACCGTATTCGGCATCCGAGCGATGACCCCCCCAATTTTGTTGAGAAGCGGTAATACATCCGCCTTGATCTCGGAACTTCCACTCTCGTACAAGGCACTGTCTTTTATGCGGATCGTCATCCCCTCGTCCGATTCGATGATCTCGACATTTTCCTGCTGGCCATCGGCCTCGACCTCTTTCTCGATCTCGGCCTTGGCGTCTTTGAGCGTCGGCCGCGCCTCGGTAATATCACCGCGGATGATCGGCATCTCCAGCTTGATCGGTGAGGTCAGGATCGGTTCGCCCTGCAATACGCCCAACGCCCCTTGCAGCGAACCCACGGCCTTCTCAAAATCGGACTGCTTCATGGTCGAAAACGATAAGAGCAGCACGAAGAAGGTCAACAAGAGCGACATCAGGTCGGCGAAGGTCGTCATCCAGGCCGGAAGCGCCTTGCACTCTTCACATTTCTTTTCCTTGGCCATGCCCTAAAACGCTCCCTTTACTCGCCGGCATCTTCTTCGCTCTGAGGCCGCATTGCGGGAGCAAGAAACACCGAAAGCTTGTGCTCGACAATGCGCGGATTATCGCCGGACTGAATGGACATGATACCCTCGATGATCATCTGCTTGGTCAGGACCTCCTGCTGTGAGTAGGTCTTGAGTTTGGCGCCGAACGGAGCGCAGAGTACTTGGGCAATAATCGCCCCGTACAGTGTCGTCAATAGGCATAATGACATCGCGGGGCCGATCGCAGATGGGTCGTCCATGCTTCTAAGCATGAGCACCAGCCCGATCAGAGTGCCGATCATGCCGAAGGCCGGAAAAGTGTCGGCCATCCGCGCGAGTATATCCTGCGCCTGCTTGTGGCGCTCTTCAACAAAGCGAAGTTCGGTCTCGAGTATATCCATGATCAGATCCGGCTCGGTGCCGTCGACAGCCAGACGCACGCCCTGACCCAGGAAGGGGTCGGCCCCCTCCTCGACGGCTGACTCCAGCGCCAGAATCCCCTCGCGACGAGCCGTTTCGGCAAAACCGACGATCATCTCGATCAACTCCGTCGGCGCCGCAACCTCGGCCTTGATCGTTTTCATATAGAGTTTGCCGAGGCTCGTGAGCTGGGGCA
>CAZFMY010000172.1:0-9719 GCA_964520345.1 uncultured Gemmatimonadaceae bacterium
GATCGGTATGACCCAGTATTCGTTCTAGGCTAAATGGATCACCACCATTCTCGATGTAAGCCAATCCAAAGCTGTGTCGAAGAAGATGGGGTGATAGTTTTTGACCATCAAGGTTTGATTTCTTCTTCAAACTCCGAAAGACAATCTGAATACCTCGTGCCGAAAGTGTTGTCCCTCTTTGGCTTAGGAATAGATAAGGATTTGTATTCACATCAATTACAGCCCGTTTTTTGATGTAATTCCAAATACATTTGATGGTAGACCTTCCTATCGGGGCATACCTATCTTTGGCTCCGAATGCACGAAGACCACGAAACAAGGATATCCGTAGCGATAACGGATCGGAGTTTATCGCCCAGAAATTACAGGGCTGGCTAAAAGAAAGTTAGATCAAAACCATCTACATTGATCCAGCTAGCCCCTGGCAAAACGGCTATATCGAGAGCTTCCACAGTCGATTCCGCGATGAGTGCCTAAATCAAGAGATGTTGCTCAATCTACGGGAAGCGCGTGTAGTGATTGAAGATTGGAGGCAGGAATATAATTAAATTAGGCCATATAGCAGCTTGGGCTATAAGAGCCCAGAAACCTTTATTTCAGGTCAAAACCTCTCATCTTAAACGGACCAACTCCTGCTACCCGGTCAACGCCTCAATGCTCACCGGCGTGCGCTCTATGGCCGATGCCTGGGTGCCGGAATAACTTGGAATAGGGCTTTTGAATTTCCTATACTTTCCTGGTTCTTGCTTTGCTGGGTTCCCTTTTTTTGGTGATATGGGCTGGCTGGTTGTCGTGCATTGGTGGCATTTTGTACTGCCTGGTATCCTTAGTGAAAGGCGGAAGAGGTAAATACCATGAGAAAAGCAGATCTGCATCTCCATACGCATGCTTCGTCCGATGCGTCGTTTGATCCGGAGGAGGTTTTCAGCATCGCCAAGGCGCGAGGTCTGGCGGCCTTGACCTTCAGCGACCACGATAGCATCGAAAGCAATGCGGAAGGCCAACGGCTTGCGGCCATATACGATGTGGCCTTTTTGCCTGGTGTCGAGATCACCAGTTCCTGGTGCGAGAAACCGGCCCACGTTTTAGGCTTTTTCCCTGAAGGCCCGCTGCCATGTCTGGAGGATTTTCTAGCTAATAATTTCCGATCGACGAGAAGACAGTACAGTCTCGCCATGCTGGAGTATTTGCAGGGCCAAGGTACCGCCGTGACCATCGCCGAATACGATGCCGAAGAGGCCCGGGAAAATCCCGAATCGACGCCATTGTACCGGCTGCTGGTGAAAAAAGGCGTGGTATCGAATATGAAAGCGTTTATGGCCTTGCGCGAGGAATCCGGCGTCCGGGTCCTCTACCCGCCGATTCCGGAAGCCATCCGGGCTTGTCACGAGGCGGGCGGCATTGCCGTGGTGGCTCATCCCGGCCACGATACTGGGGTTGTTTTTACCTTTGACGAAGAGAATCTCGCTGCTCTGGCGGCCGAAGGTCTCAACGGTGTTGAGGTATTCCATCCCGCGCATACCAAGGCCCAGGAAGCCGATTATGCCCAGATTGCAGATCGCCTGGGCCTGGTGAAGACCGGTGGTTCGGACATGCACATACCCCGTCCGGAGCCGCAAAAAATGGTCGGCGGAACGTGTTGCGACTGGGATGAACTGCTCCAATACTTGGAACACTAACTCTATTGATCCATTTATCAGGTCGTTATCTGGCGTGACCTCCGATAGTTGACCCAGTTGTGGCGTGCGTCTTTGTTCGTCCGCATGGAGGACCCTGATGAAAGGCAAAACGCATAGTACTGAAGAGATTCATAGTCGACTGGGCTATCTCAGCCCGGAAGAGTTTATACATACCAAAATACTCACACCCTAATTGGGCCAATTTTTAGGTCCCGCCCAATCTCAGATTAAGTGGAGCAAATCAGGGGAGTCAGGGCACAGGCGAACCAGATGAAATTACCAGATTTTCTGTCGAAGATGATTGCGCTCACGTCCGAAATAATTCAGCGCAACAGCAGCATTCGTCGGGATCGAATATGCTCACCAACGGAAATTCGATAGAAATATACGCCGCTGGCAACGGATAGTCCGCGGCTGTTCCTGCCGTCCCACAGGATACTGTGGTATCCCGGTTCCTGTTGTTGGTCTATTAGGGTTCGTATTTTGTGACCCAAGAGATTGTAAATAGTCAGTTGTACTGGGGTCGAAGCACTACTGACCATACTCGGCAACTCGTAGCGGATCATCGTACTGGCATTGAAAGGGTTGGGGAAGTTGGGATGAAGGACAAAATGCTCAGGTGTCGAAGCGAGATCCGAATCGACAACCGTTTGTAGACGTCCATCTATTATCAGCATAGGTAAAAAGCTATCTAGCCAGGGTAGTGATTGGCCGGCGTAACCAGCAAAGATGTCCAATCCGTATTCGCCAACTTGCTCGTGGTCGAATAGTAGATCTCCGTCAAAGCGTCCATCGATCACATCGAAGAAAAAATGAATCGGATCATCGCCGTTTGTCGGGGTATATCTAAAGAGGATTTGGCTCAGGGACGTATCGGTCAACATACCGCTGATGTTCAAACTTGTTCCGGTGGTGAGTTGATTCGACAGGGGAGTGTCGAGAGTGAGTCCCAGGAAATACGTTGCGGGCACTTGTATTTCACCCTGTCCCTGAAGTATTTGAATAGGTGAAAAAGATCCCTGCAAAGGCCACGATTCGCCCTCCTTATTGTAGACATAGATATCCATTTCGTATTCGCCAGCATACTGGTGTCCAAACAGTAGATGTCCATCGAAGCGTCCATCGATCACCTCGAAGAAAGAGTAGATCGGATCGGCGCCGTCTGTGGGAATGAAGTAAATCTCGACGTGGGTTACGGAGGTATCGGTCAGCGTACCGCCGATGTCCAAGCTCGTTCCGGTAGTTAGTTGATTCGACAGGGGAGCGTCGAGGGTCAGTCCATCAAAATAGGTTGCCGGCAGTAGGATTTCGCCTTGCAGTTCAACGGTCGAGACCATTTCATGGCCAGTGCTCGAGACCACGGTATAATCAAAGGACTCTACCCCTGCAAAGCCCGGCGCTGGTGTGTAGGCCCACCGCCCATCGCCCAGAGCTACAAGAGTCCCCTCCTCTACCTCGCTCACCTTGGTTATCCGGGCAAAACCGTCATGTGAAAGGGCTTCGCCGGCAAGATCAAAAACTCGCGTCTCTGCGGGGCTGATTTGAAAGCGCCCCTCAATACCCCCCAGAGCGGGCATCCAAGTGGGCAGATCCCCAACCGAGTTTGCGGCTTCTCGGCTAAAGACCAGCCCCCAGGTATCCCCCAGGAAGCGGCTTAGATCATGCCCGACCACGGCGGAAAAACGGATCAGGAATTGGTCCTGTTTTTCCGCATCATCTGCAGGAAGCTCAGCCGGCAATGTGTCGTGATAGCCCTGAAATAACCTTTCAAAGGCCTCCCATCCCCAGCTATCTCGGAGCTGGAGAAACATAGCCAGCTTTACCCCCACATTTTCCGCTGCATAGCTGCTGTCGCCCTGAAGACCATTCAGGGCCCGGCGCATGACCTCTACTCTGGAACCCGTCCAATCCCAATGCCCCCCCCGGGCAACAATGTTGTTTTGATCAAAAACATAGCTTGTAAAAATATTTACAGTCACTTCAACACTGCCCTCAAAGGTATAGGGATTACTCCTATAGCCCCAACTTTTATCCGGTCGCCGCTGAGCCTCGTGGCCCAGCTCGTGAAACCACCCCCAGGAACCCCGTTCAAGAAGCCCCTGAAAATCTACCAACTCGTTTGCGGCTGCCACCGGCCCCTGAATCGGATAGCCAGAATGTAGCCAGCCTTGACTGATCTGGACATCTACGTTGAAGCGTTCGGCGTTGGTTCTGAGATGGCCGTGCATCCCGACCTGGTCCTGCAGAGCCACGGCCCCATTCCAGAAGTTCATCAGGTCGTTTAGCCCTTCAAGATCGCGAATAAAATGGGAGGGCAAGGAGATAGAGAGATTGGGCGCTACCAACTCTGCATAGGGAGCAGGCCGTTTTCTGATCTCGTTGAGCCAGGCCTCGTCGGTGGTTTTACCGAGGACAAAAAATGGTGCCTGAACCACCCCCTCAAAGGTGATCTCAAAGGAGGGAGCCCTAACCGGCTCAGTACCTACATCCACATAAAGTGCCCCGCCAAAGGGACTGGCTACCTGAATTCCTGACGCATCCAAGGGAAAGGACCGGGATACGCGCGGCATCCGCAACCAGGTGTCGAGGTGTCCAAGGTCGTCGGTATGACCGCTCACCTGGACCCGAAACCCCAAATTCACAACCTCTTCTGGGACCCTCACCTCGACGAGCTCTCCAGGCGGAAGGTATAGGCCAGTGCTATGCCATCTCGTAATCGCCGGATCGATACTGAGGGTGGAAGTTAATCTCTGGGCATCATCGGGGACTGCCCCAAAAACCAGGTCCACGCTGCGATGCTTTTGCACCTCATCCAAAGGCGTCGCCTCGAGCTGTGCAAGCTCCATGTGCAAGAGGGCCTTTTCACTGGTATCGCTCACGGGGCCAGACGGAGAAGGAATGATATGCTCGGCAGCGGCACCGAACGCCTCCACCAGGCGTACCGCGAGGGCATCGTTGGGCTGGAGGCTGACGTAGATTCCGCTGAAGAGGGCGGTGGCTTGCTGGGCAATTTCTTCGATAGCGAGAGGGGAACTGGCGAGGATCGCCAACAAGGCTTCGGCATCAAGCTGGGCGGTACTGGCAGGTATCACGCTCAGGGTCTCGGTATCCCAGCGATGGGCAGCAGTAAAGCCGATTCCCGCTTCACGCAGGAGGCGATTACCCGGAGCGTTATAGACGGGCAAGCCCCACCACCAGATATATCCCACCCCATAATCGGCGATGAAGAGACCGCCGCCAGCACGTATGAATTGGCCGATACTTCCTTCTTTTTCTACAGATAGGGAGGTCCCCAGCCATGGCGGAATGAAAACATCGGCCTCTTCCAATGCCGCTGGCAGGTCTGGATCATTAGCCACGGTTATATCTGTGTATCCCTGACTTGAAAGCCAATCTGCCACCCCCTGGCTACTGGTAACAATACCTATATCGAGTCCATCGCTTTGGGCCAGCCAAGCCAGCCCATTGCGATAGAAGGCACCAGAAATATCTCCGTAGCTGTCCATATTGAGCATTTGATGGTCGGGCATGGCAAGGACCCTGCCCGCACCCCAGGAAGCAGCGGCGATCATCGGACCTTCTGAGACACGGCCCTGGTAATAGGCGATATCATAGGCCTGGGGGCCATAGCTGATCATTCTGCCAGGCTGAACACCGCTATGTATCGCATCCACTCCCGATAACAGGGCCTGGCGCGCGGCTTCCGGATCGATGATCCCATTGACGGATACCCGCCAGGTTTCTTCAAGTGCGGTTTCGCCAATCACCCTAAGGCGAATATGGGCAGCGCCGGCAAACCCTGCCGGAGGATCGTAGACCAATCCATCAAGAGCCTGATTGACAGATGAGGTCCGACCAGAAAAGAGCATTAATCCATCGGCCGCTCCGTCCCCTCTCTCAAATACCAACCCCTCGGTTTGAGCAAGGGATAGCTCCCCCTCATCAACCTTCAATTCCACCCTGTCTTCGGAGTCCATCTCAAAGGAGATCTCGGGTAGATTGTAATTGCTAGCTGAAAAAACCAGTCCGCTATTGCTAGAGGTGACGGCCACAGATGGTACCACAATCCGGGGCAAATCTGCCCAGGCCCTGGGGCCACCAAGGGCGATAAGCCCTACTAGCGTCAGGCCAGCAATCCTCAATGCAAGATTCATGAACTATAATCCGAATTAATTTCCATAAAATAAAGTATGACTAAGCCCCCAAAGAATTTAGTCTGAGACTTCCAAGCCCCTCTGCTCGCAGCGGTGCCGACCCGATGGACGCCAGGCTTATTTTAGAAGTCGAGGTCAAGGAGATAGCGCGGTGAAAATCCTTAGAGATGGGCGTCCGGCACCTGGGTCAGTTTTTCAATCTGCCAGGTCCGCTTGACCGACCCCAACACAGCGGGACCAGGCAGTTCTCGTATCAAAGCCGTTCCTGGAAAAGACGAATGACTTAACTCCCAACAAGTGCATTTGGCAGACAAAATACGACAATCACACTCAATATACTACCGAAAACACCCACGGAATCACTCCACAATCCATTCCAATCACCTTACCTAGGCCTCACACCTATTTGGATAGAAGTCGAGTGAGAGAGGGAAATAACCCTGAAAATACCTCGTGTTTATAATATTACTTGCCGAATTCGAAGCGCGCAGCTACATACCCGCCGCCGTCAGGCAGCGAGCTCATGCTGAGATGCCGCCCTATACCATCACCGACATTATATCCTACCACCCCACCGACTAAGTTCCCTACAAACCCTAATACCACATCTTTCGCGTCACCACCTCTAAGGATCGTGCCGAGAGGGGCACCTAACAGGACGGCTCCGCCAACGAAGGGAAAGAAGGCCCAACTGTCGCGTCCCTCTATGAAATCGTAGAAGTCCGAACCCTTTAGTTCCCGTCCCTCTCTGAACCGCTTTATACCAACAAGAGTTGCAGCGAGACCTCCAACCGCGAAAAACCCGATGCCACTACCAAGACCAGCATCCCTACCACCACCTAGACCAGCGCCTAGACTTCCCCCTATAGCCATACCCATACATCCTCCCACACCACCGAAGGCCCACGTCTCCTCTTGCGCCCCAAGGTCCGTCATTGATGCAAGCAAGATCGCGACGACTAGGAATCGTATCATAATTGTACGTTCCTCCTGGCAATGAGCACCCGGCCTCAAAACTACCCCAGCCGTTCCCCCGGTGAATACTTGCTATGCTGGGATTTCACATTGGTCCGGGCCATATTCACATACTTCGAAGTGGTGGTTTGGTCCGTATGCCCCAGTATTCGTTGTAGGGAAAATGGATCACCACCATTCTCGATGTAAGCCAATGCAAAGCTGTGCCGTAAAAGATGTGGAGACAATCGAACCCCGACAAGATTAATCTTCTTCTTCAAACTCCGAAAGACAATCTGAATCCCACGAGCTGAAAGTATGTCCCTCTTTGAGTTAGAAATAGATAAGAATTTGTATTCACATCAATTACAGCCCGATTCTTGATGTAATTCCACAGACATTTGATGGTAGACCTGCCAATCGGGACGTATCTATCCTTGGCTCCCTTTCCATGCACCAACACGAATCCATCCTCCAGATTCACTTCATTGAGCTGAAATTGACTCAATTCACTTAATCTCATTCCCGTATCCAAAAACAGCCTGACGATGGTGTAGTTCCTTAAACCCAAGTAGGTTTTCGTATCAAATGAATGAAGTATGGCTTTCATTTGACTTGAATTGAGTGGGGAGATGGTGGTATGTGGCTGTTTTACTTTGGGTAGTCGGATTTCATCCTTCACATAGCCTTCTTGGTGCAGAAATCGTGTGAAGGCACGAAGACCCCGAAAAAGGGTATGGTAAGTGCTGGCAGATAGGTCTTGCTGTTGAAGATGAAGAAAGAAGGGGAGGATGTGGTGGTGGACAGATTCTGCTGATGAATCAAGATTATTGTCTTCTATGAACCGAAGAAGTTTTCCAATCACATACTCGTAAAATCGAAGAGTGGCATCACTACATCCACTGATTTTTCTATCGGTCAGAAAGAGTTCATAACAACGATAAATTTCCATACGAAAAACCCCCAAGTAAGCAGCTGATTATGTGCTCAATCGGGGGTATTTTCGAGTGAAATGAATCACTCTTATACTTCTGTAAACTTGTGAATAATCAGCAAGTTATAAAACAATGGCGCACCCATAGGGATTCGAACCCCAAACCTCCTGATCCGTAGTCAGGCCAAGGGCAGTTACGTAAGTTACTATTTTTCAATGCCTTCTTCATAACTGGTTTTTAGCTATGTACTTAGGGATTATCCGTAATTAGCTCGGATGAGTCCCGATTAGTCACCTATGGTCACCAAATCACTAAAAGTAGACTCCTATGGTCACAGGCTGGCCACGCCCTAAAAAGGGGGCGCCTAAAGCCGCGCTCCCGGCGGCAAACGGGACGAGCACACGACCAAATCGCTTGACCCGAAAACCTAAAAGGGCCTTTATAGTTCCTATACATCTGGGATTTTTGCTTATGTTAGATAAGTACGTGACTTTTCGTCCCATTTCTCCCTATCCACTCCAGTGGACTGCCGCCATATGCCCATATCCAGACGCCGCTTTCTCAAAAGCACTCTCGCCCTCTCGCTCGGTTTCGCCGGGCTCCACCGCCACCTCGCCTGGGGCAACCCCGTCGCCGAGATCCGTTTCGGCCCGCTGGTGCCCGACCCCGAGGGCTTAATCGACCTGCCCGAGGGCTTCAGCTACCGCCTGCTCTCGCAGGTCGGCGATATGATGGACGACGGGCTACTGGTTCCGGGCAAGGCCGACGGCATGGCCGCCTTCGCCGGACCGAAAGACCGCACCATCCTAGTGCGCAACCACGAATTGGGTCCGGGTTCGCTGTCGGCGGGCGCATTTGGCGAAAACAACGAGTGGCTCGACAAAATTCCCCGGGAAGATCTCTACGATTTCGGCAAGGGCGAGGCGCCCAATCTGGGGGGCACAACCACCGCCGTCTACAACCACCAGACCGGCGCCATTGAGAGGGAGTTTCTGAGTCTGGCCGGCACCGCGGTCAACTGCGCCGGAGGCCCCACGCCGTGGAACAGCTGGATCACCTGCGAAGAGACGACGCCGGCCGCCGGGGATCTTTGGGAGCGCGACCACGGCTACAACTTCGAAGTCCCCGCCACCGCCGATATTCACCGCGCCGCGCCGGTGCCTCTAGTGGCCATGGGGCGCTTCAAGCACGAAGCCGTCGCCATCGACCCGAAGACCGGTATCGTCTACGAAACCGAAGACACCGGCGACAGCCTGATCTACCGCTTTATCCCCGACGAACCGGGCAAACTGGCCGCAGGCGGAAAGCTACAGGCCCTGGCAGTGATCGACCGGCCGCAACTGGACACCCGCAATTGGGAGAAAGTGCTGGTGCACCCGGGCGAACCGATGGCCGTGCGCTGGGTGGATATCGCAAATGTCGAATCACCCGAAAACGACCTGCGCTTCCAGGGCTACGAGGGCAAGGGCTGCGCGGTTTTCGCCCGTGGCGAGGGCATGTGGTACGGCCACGGCTCGATCTACTTCACCTGCACCTCGGGCGGCCCCCACCAGCACTGCCAGATTTTCCGCTACCGGCCCAGCCCCGACGAGGGCACGGCGGCCGAGGACAAGACTCCGGGCACGCTCGAACTCTTCGTCGAACCCGATGACGCCGCCTTAATTGATCGAGCCGACAATATCACCGTCACGCCCTTCGGCGACCTCATCGTCTGCGAGGACGGCGGCAACGGCAACAATCTCGTCGGGATCAAGCCCTCAGGCGAGATCTACCGCTTCGCCCACAACGCCATGAACGGCTCCGAATTCGCCGGCGCCACCTTCTCACCCGACGGCCAGGTGCTCTTCGTCAATATCCAGCACCCCGGCCTTACCTTCGCCGTCTACGGCCCCTGGGACCGCGCCTAGGACAACTGTTCTCGCCCGTATGGGCGCCCCCCCCAACCGCCGCCGAACACCCACAGAGATCGGGCAGAAGGTTTCCCCGTAGCGGTATCG
>CAZFMY010000173.1:0-9585 GCA_964520345.1 uncultured Gemmatimonadaceae bacterium
ACCGCTATGGCCGGATCATCAATATGTCCTCTTCGGCCGGGCGCAGTGTCAGCACGCTGGGCGGAGCACATTATACCACCGCCAAGGCCGGGATACTGGGCTTCACCCGGGCCCTGGCCAAAGAGATGGCCCCATTCGGGATCACCGCCAATTCGATCTGCCCGGGTTTGATCGATACCGAGATGGCGCGGGAGAATTGTTCGCCCGAGCGGCTGCAGGCCTACGAGCAGAGTTTCCCCATATCCCGGCTGGGGACCCGGGACGAGGTCGCTCGATTAGTGCTCTTTCTCGCTGCGGACGCCGCGTACATCACCGGCGCGGCATTCGATATCAATGGCGGCGACTTGATGATTTAGCCTGCGGGATCACCCCCGATGGGCAAGCGCAAAAAGGATACTCCAATGCTTGGTGCAATGAAAGATCACTTGAGCCGAGAGCTCGCAGCAATAGCAGAGAGCGGACTCTACAAAACGGAGCGTATCATCGCCAGTCCGCAAGAAGCGCGGATCGAGGTAGCGAGCGGCGAACGCGTCCTCAATATGTGCGCCAACAACTACCTGGGTCTGGCCAATCATCCCGAAATTATCGCCGCGGCCCGGGAAAGCCTGGACCAGTGGGGATACGGGCTCTCGTCGGTGCGTTTCATCTGCGGCACCCAGGAGATCCACCGGCAGCTGGAAGCGCAGATATCCGCCCTGCTCGGCACCGAGGACACCCTGCTCTACAGCTCCTGCTTCGATGCCAATGGGGGGCTTTTCGAAACCCTGCTGACGGACGAGGACGCCGTCATCAGCGACGCGCTCAACCACGCCAGCATCATCGACGGCATCCGCCTCTGCAAAGCCAAACGACTGCGCTACAAAAACTCCGATATGGCCGACCTGCAGGCCAAACTCGAGGAAGCCGCCAACAGCCGTTTTCGCCTAGTGGTCAGCGACGGCGTGTTTTCCATGGACGGAACCATTGCCGACCTACAGGGAATCTGCGAATTGGCCGAGCGCCACCAGGCTCTGGTCGCAGTCGACGATTCGCACGCCGTGGGTTTCATGGGCAAAAACGGCCGCGGCACGCACGAGTACTGCGAGGTCATGGGCCGGGTCGATATTATCACCGGCACCCTCGGCAAGGCACTCGGCGGAGCCAGCGGCGGCTATACCAGCGGCCGCGGGGAAATCATCGATCTGCTCCGCCAGCGCTCCCGGCCCTACCTCTTTTCGAACAGCCTGGCCCCCAGCATCGCCAGCGCTTCACTCAAAGCACTGGAGCTCATCGGCGCATCGACCGAATTGCGCGACAAGCTCGAAGCGAATACGCGCTATTTCAAAAGAGAAATGTCGGCGCGGGGTTTTGCGCTCAATCCCGGCGATCATCCGATCGTACCGATCATGCTCGGCGATGCGGTGCTGGCACAGCAGGTCGCCGCGCGGCTACTCGAAAAAGGCGTCTACGCCATCGGCTTCTTTTTTCCGGTGGTGCCCGAGGGCACTGCTCGGATCCGCACCCAGATTTCCGCAGCCCACTCGCGCGAGGATCTCGACTTCGCCATCGGCGTCTTTGCCGAACTCAAAGCGGAATTCGGCTTTTGAACCCGCCAGCAGATCACATTCCAAGCCCTTGCGCGTCCTCCTTCAGCACGGAGTACTTCACCGCGCTGCTGGGCGGTGTGGAAGCAGCCCGAAACGTCTTGGCGCAAATGGCCTCTCCAGCCGAAGAGGTGGCAGAGCGGCTGCTCGACGGAGGCCGGCTTTTCATCGCCAGCGCTCGGCCCGATTTCGTTTCGGAAGGTTTCGTGCGCTCGGGAGGGTTGATGCTTTTAGAGGAATGCGGGGCCGATGGATCGGGCCCGGGGCCAGGGGATGCGGTACTCCTCGGCTGGACCGACACCGAACCGGAGACCGAGCGGGCACTGCTGAGTCGCCTGGCTGAGAGCGGGTCTTTCATCGTCGGCATCGGACCGCAGCCACCCGCCACGGCCGGGCGGGTGCAGATCGCCGCGCTGGATTCTTTGCTCGCCAGCACTCCCCCGCTGCCGACCGATCTGCTCCGCGCTTTCGACGGCGCGGCCTATCCGCTGGTCTCGCTGGAGAATCTGATTCTTTTGTGGACCTTCACCGGCGAGCTGGTGGCCGCGCTGACTCGTCGGGGCCATATGCCGGCCATGTACCAGAGCGTTCTGGTCCCCGGGGCCCGCCAGCGCAACGAGCGGCGCGGCCAGCACCGCATCGAAGCTGCACCCGAAATTCCTCCGCTGACCCCTGGCCATTTGGGCAGCGCCTACCTGGACCGCCTGAGCAACGTTCTGCACACCCTGGCCAAGCGGGAAACCGCAGCCATAGAGCAGGTCGCCCGAGCCGGGACTACGGCGCTGCGCCGGGGACACAGGATCTGCGCCTTCCTCATTTCGCACTTCCCCGTACACCAATGGGGTGCGCCCGGGGATCCATCTCTGATGCACAAGCTGTCCCAGGTCCACGGAGAGACCCCATCTAGCGAGGAGTTGGGGCACGAGCTCCAGGAAGGCGATCTGTTCTTTTTTCTCGGCTACTACAACCGGCCCCGCGAGGCCTATGCCCTCGCCCATAAGCGCGGGGCAACCATCGCCGAAATCATCACCGGCCCGCCGACCGGCGCCGGACCGGCTCCCGACCTGATCATTCGCCCCGGTTGGCCCTACGGCGATGCCCTGGTAGCAGTACCCCAGTACGATATCGAAATTCTACCCGCTTCGGGCATTGTGCAGACCGCGATTTACTGGGCGGTGGTGGGCACACTGGCCCTCTCCGACACGACCAGCGACAACGCTCGGTGAGCTAATTTAAGCCTTTTATAATGTGCGGAGATCGATGCCCTTGCCAGGCACAACTGCTATCCAGTCAGCACCTGCGAAAAAAGGCTTCAGAAGCCGTAGGTCCAGCCAAAATATGGAAAACCCGGATAAAAAGAATTCTTCCACTCTTCTACGATTTCGCGATGAATGATGAATCCGAGATCCAGACTGTTCTTGCCGCCGCGATACCACCTCACTCCGTAGAGCAGCAGGTGGAGATCGGACACGTCCTCGGTAAAGATCCAGGACTCGAACATCATCATCCACGACGCGGCAAATCGCTTCATCGCATTGACGCTGAGCAGCGGTGATTGCTCGACCTCGCCCCCACCGAAGGCCCAGCCCAAACCGAGCGTCAGATTCTGCTCGATATCGCCCCAGGTACTCAGTCCGTAGCCGATGCCCAACGGATCTCCATCGACATAGCCCAGCATCACTCCACCACCCGTGTACCACTTATCCGCAACCCTCACACCGATCTTCGGCGTGAGGAAAAACGGCATGCCCATAACGGTGGTCACGAAACCGACCGAGCCATAATCCGCGATACCGTAATTCGCCGACCAGGCCGCCAGCCAGGTCGTTTGTACATAGCCATTTCCCTTTTGCAGCGGAAAAGCCGTCGGCGCGAAAAAATACCGCGAATAGTGTGGATTCGGCGTCAGATCCACTGCTTCCTCCGCGTGGGTCTCGCCCTCTGCAGTACCCGCCAGACCAACGATCAGTGCAACCACTAGCAGAACGCTTAGTGCCTTGGGCATATTCGAATCCCTTTCCCGTCGAAAAACGATGTCCGAGTTTACACTTAGAAAGTACCATATTCTGCTTCACCTGCCAATGAGCCGGCTGCTGACAAAGCTGCTCCCATCGAAAACCTTGCCGAGCCCCGCGCAATCCCGCAGCGGATCCGTCTGCAGCATAGTTGAAGGCTCTATTCTATCGACTGCCAGAGGTGTTTTGAAAAAAATGGCCGAGTTGCCTATACTGTCTTAGATCCAGGACGAGAAATTCACCCGTAGCATCGACCACTACCACACCTTAAGTTTTCAAAAAGCACAAAACGCTGCAGCGACGACCCTAGCTTGAGATTCCTATGCGCTATTCAACCCGATTCAACGATCTTGCTCTGGAAATCAACCTCGCGACTGAACCAGCTCTGACCACTCGGGAAATCGATGGCCCTGGCACCTATGCCGACGGCTCGTACCAATGCTCGTTTAGCGAAATACCCATCGGTCCCCGGAGCATGCTCTTGCAGTGGCGCCTGCGCCGAAGAGACGGGCACCCGTTTAGAATGTGCGAGTCCAAAGTCGAAGCAGCCGTACCTGGCCTGGACCTGCACCGCATATTCGTACCCGTACTGCACGAGGCCATCGGAAAAACCGATCTGATCAGCCTGCCCTGGAGCGTCGAGGAGCACACTTTCACCTCCTGGTCTTTCCCTTTTATCGCTGCGCTGAACCGCTTCGACCAGAACCGGTTTTGCATGGGCCTGATGGATCATGTACACGCGGCTAAAACCCGGCATAGTTGCTACGATGAAGATGCGCAGCTAGTCATCGAGCGCCTCTTCGATCCCGCACCACGCGAGACCGAAATCTGGGAGGAAACCCTCTATCTTTCCGGTGAAGATGACTCTGTGTTCGACGAAGTCCGCGCCTTTGCCCGTTCCTACGACAAATATCATAACATCACTCTGCCTCCAGCCCCACCAAGCGCCTGGGAGCCGGTCTGGTGCTCCTGGTACGGGATCAAGAACGATGTCGATGCCGACTATATCCGCGCTATGGCCCCATTACTCAAAGAGTGGGGCATCGGTAATATCATCGTCGATGCGGGCTGGTTCACTAACGACGGCTTCGATCTAGACACCGGCCATTATATCCCCGATGAAGAAAAGTTCCCCGATCTAGAGGGCCTCGTCGAGGAGGTGCAGGCGCAAGACCTGACCATCCTGCTATGGTGCGCACCGCTCTTTAATATCGGCGGCATACGCGATGTGGATTTCATCCAGGCGCACCGCTTTCACCCCGTAGACCGGGATCAGCCTGAAGACTTTCTCTGTCCGCGCTGCCCCGAAGTCCGCCAATACGCCTGGCGCACCGTCGAACACCTGATGCAGACCTACGGTTGCAATGGTCTCAAGATCGACTTCATCGACTTGCTGCAGGAACGCGCCGGCTTGGTCTGCAAGGCCGATCACCCACACGATATCGAGGACTATGGGGAGGCCGTACACGACCTGCTGGCGGGAATTTACAATAGCTCCACTGGTGTACGCAGCGATGCCCTGCTAGAGTACCGTATGAATTACTCGACTCTCGCCACCCGCCCATTTGCCACCAGCCACCGCGCCCAGGATGCCCCTTTCGACTCCGACCACATCCGGCGCATGTGCACCCGGCTCAAAAGTTATATTATCAACCCCTCAGCCGGTCGTTCTGGAAACGTCGCAGCACACACCGACCCGGCCTACTGGCTCCCCCAGGAGAGCCCCGAAAACGTCGGCCGCTTTATGTCCAGCCTTATCACCAGCGCTGTGCCGATGCTCTCGATGGACCTTCGAGCCCTGCCCGCCGAGCACCAGCGCATCATTCGCGCCTGGCTCGCCTTCTACCGCGACAACTGCGATCTGCTGCTCTTCGGCCACCAGCAGATCCTCAGCGCCGACTCGCATCACTCGCTCTTTTCCATGCACCTCGGCAAAGAAGCACTCTGGGGCGTGTTCACCCCCACTCTGCCTGGACTCCTCGAAGCACCCACAGCAGATATCCGCCATATCTGGATCCTCAATGGCAGTGCCCAGAGCCGAGTTCATACACGCATAGAGGGCATTGCGGCCCGTGTCCTCCTGGCTCAGGTATACGACCGAAATTTGCAAGCAAGCGACGAGTACCAAGTGCCTGTGACAGACGGTGCCGCCGAACTCGACAGCGCAGTCGAAATCGGCGGTGCGATCAAACTCGTCTCTAATGCGTAACGTTTTACCGGCTCGAGGAAACAACCCCGTATTTAAATCAACGCAAGAGCACCGCAACCAATCGATCACTAAGGAGCAATCCATGAGTGAAGAATTCCAGATTCTCAGCGCAACCGAACAAGGTCGCCAGAAGATCCGCGAGATCAAAGTCATCGTGCTACAGGGACCGCGCACTTATACCCTGGTGAAGGTCATTGCCGAAGACGGCCTCTACGGTATCGGCGAGGCCTACGGCAGTCCCGGAGTGGGTGTAAAAGAGCAGATCGAGGCGATCAAACCGGCACTCATCGGACAGGATCCGCTGGCGATCGACGTGCTCTACACTCGGTCCTGCCGCACCGACGGCTCGGCCCACGCCCTGATGCGGGCCGCCAGCGGGATCGAGATGGCGCTCTGGGATCTGGCAGGCAAAATCCTCGGCGTTCCATCGACGGTGCTGCTGGGAGGCAAGTTCCGCGACCAGGTGCGGGTCTACGACCACGCCCATCCGCGGGATATTCTCGACCGCGCGGCGTGCGAGGAATGGGCCCAGCAGGTCAAAGAAGCCCCGGCCGGCATCACCTGCCACAAATTCGGCTTCCCCCATACCACACCCGAAACCGACGCCGGGCGCGACCTCGCCAACCGGGTGCTGACCGTGCGCGAGCTACGGCAGATCGAAGAAGGCTTCGCGATGTGCCGCGAGGCGCTCGGCTGGGACCACGATATCATGGTCCATTGTCACTGGGAATACGACGTGCGCACCGCGATCCAGATCGCGGAGGCCGTTGCGCCGATCAAACCCCTGTGGCTCGAAGACGCTATGATCGTCAACTACTCGGAGGGCTGGACACGGCTGACCGCGAGTTCGCCGGTCCCGATCTGCACCGGCGAAAACCTGTGGCGGCGGCAGGAGTTCGCCGATTTCATCGTCCGCCAGGGATGCGATATCCTGCATCCGGATCTGCGCAACAGCGGCGGCTTTCTCGAGAACAAGCGCATTGCCGATCTGGCCGAAATATGGGGAATTCCCATAGCGACACACAACACGGGCTCCCAGCTCAACACCTGGGCGACCTGCCAGTGGGCGGGGTCGATCCGCGACTTCATCGCCTGCGAAACCGTCACCGGCAAAGGCGATTGGATGGACGAGCTGCTGATCCTCGACGGGCCCTATATCGAAAACGGGCATCTCAGAATCACCGAAAAGCCGGGTTTCGGCGTCGACCTGAATCCCGACGTGGCCCAGGCCCACCTGGCCGCAGGGGAGGTCTGGTGGGGCTGAGTCCGAGCATTTTTTCTATGGATCGACTTCTATATCGACGGAGCACGATGTGAAATATACTTTTTTGCTTTTCATCTCATGCCTGAGCATAGCGCCTCTTTTTGCAGAGGAAACGCCGGCGGATTCTACACGCAGTGAACGGCCGATCTTTTCGATGACGCCTACCTGAGTGGGCTGACCGGGCGAAGGCGCACCACTCCGGGGGAGTGGCATTCACACCAAATTTACCCTTTCGGGTCGTTACGTACATACCTCATTGGCCCGTCCGCAGTGGCGGTTTACCGCCAATTACAGTCTGCATCAACGCCTGCAAGTCGGGGTTGAGCTGAATCCAAAAGCAAAAGAGCTCGGCCCTCTGCTGACGCTCTTTTTGTTGACCGAGACCGAGACAAGGCCAGCGCTCTTTTTGGGCACCAGTTCCGATCGAATCGGTTCACCGGCCGGCGAGCAATCTTATTTTGCGACCCTGAGCAAATATATACCCCGGTTGCGCGCGTCTTTTTACGGCAGCCTGAATTATTCGCAATGGGATGGGAAGTTCAATATTCCCGTTGGCCTGGGACTTGAATTGGGCAAAGGCTTTTCATTTCGACCGATGTACGATGGCGACCGCGGACATCTGATGCTGAATTATTTCGCCACGCAATACGGCATAAGTCTGCTCTATGTGTGGCTTGACACTCTGGGGATCTCGCTTTCCCTTGGATTTTAACATGGAGGATCGATGCGTTATTTCAATTTTTCATTGCTCATTGTTCTGGTAACTTCTAGTGCGCTAGTGGCCGATACTCAGATTCCCGATAAGGCGCTCTGCAGCGTCTGTGCTTTAAAAGGCGGCGAGACCGAAGAGGAAAAGGTCAAGGCCCATTCGCAGTACGACGGCCAGGCGTACTATTTCTGTTCTAAAGAGTGCAAGCTCGAATTTGACTCCGATCCCGTCGCTTATCTGCCGCCGGTATTTCCGCGCCCTGCACCGGCCAGCGTGGTCGAAATGCTGCAGGGCGGAGACAAGGCCCTGGTCGATTTCAAGGGCCAGGTTGTGCTGGTAGATTTTTGGGCGACCTGGTGCAAGCCCTGTCTCAAGACCATGCCGCACTTGCAAAATCTCTACGACGCCCATTCCGAAAAGGGCCTTGAAGTCCTAGGGGTGTCCATAGACGAAGACAAAGACCGGATCAAGAAAATCAGAAAAATGGTCGACAAATTGGATATTTCGTATCCGATTTTTGTCGACGCCAAAGAGACCCCCGCCTGGCATCAGTTTAAAGTAAAGGCGATTCCAGCGATGTACCTTCTCGATCGAGAAAGTCTTATCGTAGCCCAGTGGACGGGAAAGATCGATTATGAGGAAGTAGAGCAGGAGGTCCTGCGGTGGGTAGAAAAAAGGGTCGAAGTTGGAGAACCATAGGATTGCTCAACAGACCAATTCCACTGAAACAAATCTGATGCCGCCCCGCGGCAGGCCGGCCCGATCTTATTCGCTGAGTTCTTGCTGGTAGCGACCGAAGGCGAAGGCCATGTCCATCTCCTCGGTGATCGTCTTGCCTTCGTCATCGGTCAGCATCATTGTCGCCATATATTCCATCCAGCGATCGGCCACTTCGCCGGTATGGCTGCGGATGAAGTGCTCCTCCGTCGGCGCCGTCATATAGAGATACAAACGCTCCTGATGATGGTGAATGACCATATTCACCTGGTTATCGGCCATCGCCTGCGCCAATTGCGGCCACACTTCATCGTGCGCCTTTTTGTACTCGGGATACCGCCCCGGTTTCAGCTGGTAGGTGAGCGCTTTTGACCACATGATTGACCTCCATTCGCGTGCAAGCGCGAGCGTGATTTTTTCACCGCCCCTAAGATGCTTCGCCAACCATTGGTCGAAGCATCGGCAAGAGTGGCAAGATCTGACTTGCGATTATGATTGGCGGGATCTTCCGATCCCGCCTCGGCCTGGCTTCGCAACGAGCTGTACTCGCTCGCCATCGACTAGCTCAAACTCCCTCTAATAAGCTAAGCAGAAGATATGTAGATGTTAAAGGCAAGGGTAGGTGGGTTTGGTATGACGAAGAAGGAAATATAAGAGACGAAGACATGTACAAAAATGATAAATGTGTTGCGATCTGCGAGGGAGACGAATAAGTTTCTTTCTAACTCCCTTGCAAAAAACCAAACCCTATCTCAGAGAATATTCTTCATGAATTACGACCTCGAGCGCCACATAATGGAGTTTCGCATCAATGGGTTCACCGTCTTCGACGATCTCATCCCCCATGAGAAAATCGACCGCATCCTCCGAGCCTGGATCCCGGTTCGCGATGCCGATATCGCTGTCCAGGGCGAGAATCCTCCCCGGGGTTGGGGCCGCTACAATGTGCGCGTACCCTTCTCGGCGCCCTTTGTCGATGAGGATATCTTCGAACACCCCGATATCGTCGCTTTCTTCGAACGGATCCTCGGCCCCGATTACGTCTGGTCCCACTACGATTCCAATATCCCTTTGCCGGGCACTGAGTA
>CAZFMY010000174.1:0-5761 GCA_964520345.1 uncultured Gemmatimonadaceae bacterium
TTTCGGGATCGTCAGGATTGCGGCCCGAGTAATGGCTGCCGGGTACAAACTGACTGGGGCCGTACTGATCTTCATCCTGATCTGTAAGCGCGATCTGGAAAGACATTCTAAAAACAGGCATGCGCAGGCGTCGGTCGTGGCTTTTGATGTTGTCGTCAGTGATAGGAAATTCCAGGCTATCATCTACATGGAAGCGGTTGATGCCCAGGTCTTTGCGGTTGAGAATGCATCCCTGGGCCATGCAGTGGCATTCGAGGCCAAGTACTTCCTCTGCGATGGAGATAATGGGTTCGCGCACGAGGAGATCGCGGAACATGCGATCGCATTCAAAGAGCCTGTGAACCACTATGGGCGCTTTGCCGTCGTGTGCAGGTTTGACTTTCACATTGCGCATTTCGGCAAAGTAGGGCTCGGAAAAGATTTCATCCACGCGGTTACATATTTTTTTACATTCTTCACTTGAGAGGACACCTCGAATGATGGTGGCGCCGTTCTGGTAGAAATCTTCTAGGATGGGGGTGAGTTCTTCTTCAACGAAGGGTGAGTGTAAAGCCATTGGGGACTCCTTTCCTGCGAGATATTTAAATTGCTCCAACATCTCTTGGTTCACGCTGGTTACCACACATGAGGATTTTCCAATTCGGCCAATTGACCGCGCATGTCTTCTTGCGGAATGAACCAGGGGCGCATATACATGCAGAGAAGAACGGATCATATTTCATCGAAGTATAGGAAATTTAAACGCCCTCTTCCAAGTTATCCTAGCACTCAGTCATCGACCATAGCACAACCGGCGGCAAACGGGACGAGCACACGACCAAATTGCTTGACCTGAAGACCTAAAAGAGCCTTTATCGTTCCTATACATCGAGG
The DNA here is from genome assembly GCA_964520345.1 of uncultured Gemmatimonadaceae bacterium. Lineage (GTDB taxonomy): Bacteria > Latescibacterota > UBA2968 > UBA8231 > UBA8231. Next base: position 874 of record CAZFMY010000174.1, read on the forward strand.
CGCCGTGGCTCGAGGTCGAGCCGATCGACGAGTTCTACCAGCATCCACCGCCTCGTCCCGCGCGTGGAACGCCGACGCGGAGATAGCAGCGACCGTGGGGGACACGTTCTGGGTCGCTGAGGTCGCCATCCCGGTCGCCGAACTCAAGGGAGCCGCCTTCGCGCCCGGTGACGTGTGGGGCTTCAATGTCGCCCGCGTGCGCATCGGCAGGGCGTCGGAGTACGCCCAGTGGGTGCCCACATACGGCTATGCAGAGCGGCCGGACCGGTTCGGATACGTGGTGTTCGAGTAGGAGCAACAAAATGATGCGCGTCGCAGCTCTCCTGTGTCTCCTGTGCTCGTGGTCGACGGCCTCGGCGAGTCCCCACCTGATGAAGCTGGAGCCCGGCGGCGAACGCTGGCGCACGGTGACCGAGGGCCCGTTCGACGTCGTGCTCGACATCCGCGACCTGTACCAGATCAATGCCCACTGGGAGATCAGTCGCGCCGGCAACCACGGCGCTCTGTCGACGACGGTGACCCTGCCGTCCGACTGGGTGCGGCCATGGAAGCTGCGGTTCTTCCACGCCGACGACTACCAGGCCTGGGGGATCGATCGCTCCCAGGCCGCCGACTGGTTCGCTGAGACCGGATTCGTCGGCCACCGCTTCAAGCAGGTGCTCGTAGACGGGCGCCGGGTGTGGGAGAAGGACGTGGCCGACACGGGCACGGGGCAGTACGAGGAGGTCGACCTGAGCTGGGTCGTGCACCCGGGCCAGACCTTCGAGCTCACGTTCCGCGTCTTCGACCGCGTGCCGAGCGACGAGAAGCTGCCCGACGACTACTCCCGTATCCGCTCGGAGAAGTTCCGGCCCCAGGACAACCCGGCCTGGCACGAGCCGACGACCAACCAGCGCTTCGAGACGCGCAGCTACTGGGGCGACTTCGTGCTGTTCGACCCGACGGTGGCCGACTCGGCGGTGGTTGCGGCATCGGCCTACGACTGGCTGGCGGACGCCGAGCCCCAAGGCGCCTGGCAGCAGGGTCGGCAGGGCAGAGCGGCAGACGGGCCGATCGGACTCACGCTGGAGACGGACCCAAGCGAGCCTCTGCCGGCGTCGGGTTACCCGGTGCGCTCCGGCGTGCCCTTTGCGCAGGGCATGCTGGACGAGGGACAGCCAGTGGCGCTGCGCGATCCGGACGCCGCCGCCGTGCCGCTGCAGACGAGCGTGCTCAGCCGCTGGCCGGACGGTTCCACGAAGTGGCTGCTGCTCGACTTCGTCGCCGGTTCCGACAGCGATGCCGGGCGCTATCAGCTGGACTGGCAGGACGTCGCGGCGGCGCCGGACGCCGAGCCGATGCACCGGCAGACAGCCGACGGCCTGGTCGTCGACGGCGGCCGGCTGGGGTTCCGAGTGCCGGCAGCGCCCGGAGAGCACCTGCTGGAGCAGGTGACCGTCGACGGGCGCTTGGTCGTCGAACACCTGACCGGTGTGCTCGGGGGACGCGCCCAGGACGCCGACGAGTCCGAGCCGCCCGGATCCAGCCGCCGCTGGGTCGCCGTGCGCGATAGCTACGTCGTGGAAGCCGCCGGTCGGGTGCGCACGACGGTGCGCGTCCACGGGTACCTGGTGGCCGATGACGGCAATGCACTCGGCGATACCCTCGGCGCCGTGGTCGTGCGCGCCAGCGTGTGGGCCGGCCTGCCGTACCTGCACCTGACGTATCGGGTGTTCAATGGCTCCGATCGCCACCGCCGCCTCGATCTGTCGCGGCTGACGCTGACGGCCGGCGAGGCGCCCTGGAAGGGGCTGCCGGAGGTCCGCTGCCTGGAGGCGGACGCGCAGAATCCCGGACCCGACGGGCTGCTGAGCCAGGCCGGCTTCGGCTTCGGCGTGCGCTACTTCTGGCAGCAGTTCCCGAAGGCGATCGCGCCCGCCGCGGCGACGCTGAACGTCGACCTGTACCACCCGGTCGAGCCGAACAGCGTGCACAACTGGTTCGCCGCCGGTGAGGCGAAGCGCCACGAGCTATTGCTGGCGTTCGCCGCCGACGAGGCCGACAACCAGCATGCCTTGCATGCCTTCCAGCATCCGCCGCGGCTGTTCGACGCCGCCTGGCACCGTAAGAGCGGCGGCTGGGGGCCGGCGGGCGGGCACGGACCGGAGCGCTTCCCGCGGCTGGACGAGGCGATGGCGAAGCTCGGCGCGACCATGGACGGCCGCACCTCGTGGGGCAACGAGTACGGGGTGCGCAACTTCGGCGACTCGCGCTATGGCGACGGCTGGTACAACAACTACTACGACATGGCTCACACGCTGATGGCCGAGTACTTGCTCGGCGGCCCGGCCGCGTTCTACCGCCACGGCGAGGCCATGGTCCTGCACCTGATGGACGTGGACGTGGTCCACGACCACGCCGGCGACGAGCCGCTGGCCGAACTCGGGGCACCGGCGATGTGGGCGGCGCGGCCGCAGCTGCCCTCTGGGGTACCACAGGGGATATCCACGGGCGCCGTGCGCGCCTTTGGCTACAGCAAGCACCACAACCTGACACCGGTGGTCGACTACAAGGGATTCTCGCCGAAGGCCTACCTGGCCCTCTACCACATGACCGGGGACCTCGATGCGCTCGAGACGGCGCTGGCGATCGGTGACTACGTGGCGCGCAGCAGCAGCGGCATCGGCGGGCGCTCCTCGCGGGCCCAGGCGTTTCCGCTGGCGGCGCTGATGGCGCTCTACGAGGAGACCTACGACGAGCGTCTGCTGGAGGCGGCGCGGCGGCTCTTCGAGGACGCCCTGAGCTTCGGCCCGCGGCGCGGCGCGTACGTGGAGCCGATGATGAGCTTTGAGTACATGTCGAACGGCGGCGGCATGGTCACCCATCTGACCGAGGGCATGATGATGTACTGGGCGGCCAGCGGCGACCGCCGGGCGGCGGCGGCGATCGTCGCCCTGGCGTCCTCGGTGCTGGCCGAGAACACGGGCGGCCCCGAGTCGCTGCCGTGCTACTGGGAGCGGACAGCGGGCGGCCTGCAGCTGCTGCCGGAAGGCCAAGGAGAGCGCGGCATGCCGGGCGTCACCCACTACTCCGGTAACCCGCTGCAGAAGAACTGGGCGCCTGAGTACGTGCACCAGGTCTGCCAGGGGTTCGCGTACGCCTACGACCTGACCGGCAAGGCGCGTTTTCTGGAGGCGGCGCGCGGTGGATACGAGGAGGCGGCGCGGCTCGGGATGGCGCACACGATGTACGCGTACTGGGCGGCGCCCGTACTGCTCTACTACCTCGACACCTTCGCCGAGGACTGACCCCTAGCGACCGCCTTGTTCTTCGGTCACCAGCTCCCCGGCGCGCACCGTGGCCAGCGGCTGCGTGACCGAATCCAGACTCGCCTGCTGTCTCAAAAACTCCTGTCCGATGGGACGACCCATCTGCTACGCTCGCTGCTGGAATTGACGGAATAGTTACGCTTCTTCCCGGACACTTTCCGAAGGCTTAAATTAGCCTTGGTTTCAGGGCACGTGCGGTGTGGGTTGGGGCCCAATGGAGGGTTGTATGAGCATTTCCCGGGGACCTTATATTTTACTTTAACTGCTTGACTGAACGCCTAAAAGGCCTTTTATAATTCCGCAATTGTAGTTAAGAAAGAGACGACGATATGAACAACAAGAGCGCTGTCCTCCAACCGGAAGTGAATGCCGCCGACTATTTCGACGTGCAATCGACGACGTGCGGAATTGCTGCGGCCATTGCCTCGTTACCGGAAAGTGGTGGTCGGGTGCGCTTGCCGGCGGGGACCTATGTGTTGCGCGACTCGGTGTATGTACCGAGCCGGGTGAGCCTGGTTGGCGACGGACCGGCGACGGTGCTGGCGATCCGGCCCTTGCAGGTTGCAAAGCTGGCGCAAAATGTGCGCAAGGGGCAGCGGGTGTTCGAGTGCAGCGCCAAGCCGCGTTTGCGAGTCGGTGATGGAATAGGGGTGAAAGATGATCAGCGGGGCGGGTGGCACGGGACGCACGGGGTGGTGCAGAAGGTCGAAGGGAAAAGGGTGTGGTTGGACGTGCCTTTTTACATGGGGTTGTCGACGGAGAATCATGCGCGGGCGGTCAATCTCTTTCCAGCGATTTACGCGCTGGATGAGGAGGATATGGAGATCCGCGATCTGACGCTACAGGGGCCGGAAAACTACCGGGGCGAGTGGTGGGATTTTACCTATGCGGGTATGCACCTGGTCGGGTGCCGCAGGGTGCGGATTCTCAATTGCACGGTCAGAGGCTGGCCCAGTGACGGTATCGGGGTACAGCGCGGCAGCGACGTGCAGGTGGCGCAATGTCAGGCGCACGCGTGCCGCGGGCACGGCTTTCATCCGGGAACCGGGCTGGCGCGCAGTATATGGTCGAACAATCTCGGCTATAAAAACGGCGTCGACGGTTTTTTCTTTTGCGCGCGGGTGCACCACTCCACGTGCAGCGACAGCGCGTTTTCCGAGAATGGGCGGCACGGGATCGGCGGTGTGGCCGAGGGTGGCGACCACCACAATATCGTCGACGGCAATGTGTGCGCTCACAACGACCAGTGTGGCATCGACGCCAGCCGCGGGACGGAGCAGGTAATTACGGGGAATGTGCTACTGGGGAATTCGCGAGGCGAACCAGGGCGGTTTCCGGGTATTCGGCTGCACGATCTGACGCATGCGATCGTGCAGGGCAATCGCTGCACTGACGATCAGGAGCGGGTGACGCAGACGGGCGGAATTATCGAGAGCGGAGCGAGTGATTATAATCTGATCAGCGGCAATTTGTGCGCGGGGATGGCTGAGGCAGTCGTGGCGTGCGGGCGGCACAGCCGGGCCGAAGGCAATATAGTGTAGTTCAGGCCAATCCCCGTAATTCATCCATCCTTTCCTCAA
>CAZFMY010000174.1:5861-9031 GCA_964520345.1 uncultured Gemmatimonadaceae bacterium
CAAACTGGGTGACAGGAGGCGCGGCGCAGTCGATCCCGGCCCAGGCACGATTCGCGACCGCTCCGCCACGTGCAGCGAGAAACTCCGTGAGGAAGTATTGGTAATTTAAACGCCCTCTTGCAAATTATTTTGGCACCCAAGCATCGGCCCTAGAGCACGTTCAGGGAATCATTGAGGTGCAATGGAGGACCGATGGAGCCATTGGAAGGCCGGGACGGAGGTCCGAAAGACCGGATCCGGATCAAGGAACTAAGGCACCTCCTTACTACCGCCCCAACGCAATCCTAATTTCTTTATTGTTTCATTGCGAGGTTAAAATCCAACTGTAATTTTTCTGAGTTACGCTTAATGGTAACAACACCGCTGTCGTATTTGGAATATAGATACGGACTCTCAAAAACATTGGGATAGCTATAATCTATCACTTCGCCGCCAATTGTGGGCATGGAATTATTAGCAGCATTAAAAACAATTTCCTCTGCCATTTGATCCGAGCCTGTGTAAACAACTACATCATAGTCTGGCACCACGGTAGCTAGCAATTGCAGTGGGTTAGATATGATAATTTCCTGAAATTCCTTAAAAGATCCGTGTACAGTCTTGCGGCCAGCCTCAAAAATTATTGGGCTGTGTTTGTTTTTCAATTTGATAATTGTCTTATCCTTGTTCCACGTATAGCTATCCTCTACAAGTTGGAGTGACCTCTTTCTGGGCGGTAGATCAAGACCGCGTTTTCCTGCATCCCACAGTCGCTGATAATCATCGGGAACCTTTCCCATAAGCGGCCTTATGGCCACATAGGCATTGCCCTTCTGAATAAAGATCCATCCATCAAGTTCGGTGATGAAGTCGACATCTTCCATATAGACCCCAACTTCTCGCCCAAGAGTCTCCCCATACATTGGAAACCAAGTTGGATCTATGTGTGTAAAACCTCGCGATTGCTGAGTTATCAGGACATTTCGATCTTGCACACTGCGGTACATGAAATTCCCATAATCATTTTTCCAATCGTTCGGGTCTGAATCGTCGAGTGAATAGGGATAGACCTCACTATGGTTTGAACTCGGCTTTGGATTAGCGGCACTAAACACCACACCATTAAACCTCGCCGCAGAACTTAAGTGGCTGTGTACCGCTGCTGGATGATCCATTTGTGTACCGATTACATAATCCGGTGTAACCCAACTGTATCTTAGAAAACGAGACTCAGTATCACACATCAGGGTGCGTTCGTTGCCTTTGGGTCTGGGCCATAGGTTCTCTTCTTCGCCTGGTCGGCGGGAGAGGAACGCAAAATCACCAAGACTTTCCCGGTCCAGCGCTAACGCCCAGATCATCATCGGCAATTCATAATCGCTGAACAAGATGGTTCGAAAGCCGGGATAAGGAAGTGTCGCCGGGCTACCAAGCGTATAATTCATAAAATCACGCATGCCGGTACGACCTTTACCCCAACGTGTTTTTGACCCACCTTGCAGGCCGGAAACCTGATCCTGTGCCCAATCTGCCCAAATTAGATCAAGCATCATACCCGCCAGTTTACGGACCTTTTTATCATCGCAATAGGTATATAACTCGTTCATCTGCGAAATCTGGGCTCGCATATATATCGGAGACCGTACTTCGACCCAAAACCCTTTTTTTGCGCGCTGATACAGAAACTCACGAAAAAACGTTACCCATGCCTTATGATGATCGCGTGGATGGTAGTCTTTCCCATCGGCCCATTGGGCCAATCCTGCGAGGACACCAGAGTCCTTACCGTATCCATAGCTGCCGCCATAACCATAGTTGGGGTAGATTTTATCAGCATAATCGGGATGTTTCATGAAAATCTGTGAACTCATAAGGGAATTAATTTTGTAGGCCAGATCATGATTTTCACTACCCATCAACCACCAGGTGCTTTTGCGAGTCAATGCGATATCATTATCAATTCTCATCCCTTCCCACAGCCGCTCCAGAAACAGCGATTCAGTTTCCGGGTATAGGCGACCTGCTGCGATTCGCCCATTTGCTCCGTAATCCATACTAAGCCAGTAACTACTGTTCCCCTGGGCTATACCTGTTCCAAATAGACGTTCAGTCTCATATTCGTCCAGCAGGATTTCCGTCAATTTGGCATTAGCCTGCTCCAGGTTTTCCCCTAGTTCAATACAGGCTAAACATAATTGAAAGGAAGTTGGTGGATGAATGGCTTCGCCTGTTGAAACCATTTCCCTGAACGCCGAAATATTGCGTTGGGGCCTAGTCTCCCTTGTTTCTTCGATTCGCTGACCTAAGGGTTTTTCCGTAACGCCAATAAGGGGGTTTGAATCAGTCCCGGCAAAGTATATATCATCAAACCAGACTTTTGTCCCCAAAGACAGAGGCATATAAAGCTCACATCCAATTATACCCTTGGTAAAACTAAAACTCTGTTCAGAGTAAAAATCTCCAAGAGCAGCATTTATCTGTAGCCAATTTCCATCTGCTTTGAAATTTTCGATATCAAAAAAACGGCGATTCTTTTGAGCATCAAGCAGTGCCAGCCGAACTCCGTTAAAGTCTCCTATCGCCTTTAATTTCAGGTGTAAATTATAATTCTCGGTCACTGGCCAGGAATGGAGCCAAGGACCTGGCGTAAAACCGATCAATTTTGCATCGTCACTGTCCGGTGATTCAAACAAAACACTGAAGTCACCCGTCATTTTATCAGTGTAGTCTCGCCGAAAATGCATGGCCTGGCTTCCCTGTCCATATGCTATCTGGCCGCGCTGGGTTTTATCTGCTGTAATATCCCCTCCTTTTGGTACGGCATTAAACAGTCTGACTGCTTCATCATAGAATTCAAACCGTTCTCCAACTAAATCCACACCCATTGCAAACTCCTTGTCGGTACATGGTAACGCAGCTGTGCCGGTTGAATTGGTTACATATTAGTTAGTATGGCAAACCTATTGACTGGATGTCCTTCTCCAACTCTTTAAGCCATTTGGCATCGGCCAAATCTATGTTGCCGTATTTGCGTTTCCAACGATGGAAGGTGGCTGTGGAGATAGTGTGATTCCAGCAAAAATATTCGACCATCCGGCCTGCATCGCCTTGCCGTAAAATGCGGATTATTTCTGCGCTACTATGCTGTTTCTGCTTCATGAGGCTACTCCTTAGTGGTTAAGAAATAGTCT
>CAZFMY010000175.1:0-8558 GCA_964520345.1 uncultured Gemmatimonadaceae bacterium
GCGCCTGACTTCGGATCAGGGGGTTGAGGGTTCGAGTCCTTCTGGGTGCGCCATTTTAACGCTCATTTTCCTCAAACAGTACATGCTTTCGTGGTTGTTTTTTCTTGCGCGACTCCTGATCGTACTCTGAAAGATCATGCGTCTGGCAAAACGATTGCGTGGTTTCACGACTATCGACCTGCCGCAATATACACTTTCTTTGGTACTATGTGCTTTGCCTTTGTCGAGTATTTCTAATTCCTGAATCGGGTGGCTTATCTGAGATCACGCCACCGATGAGGTCGGGGCGTACAGAGTGTGTAAGATGGCGGTTTATGATCAGCTGTACAAAATTTTTCACAGACTATAGATCGAATTTTTAAATGCGAGGAGATTTTTTTGGAAAAGCGAATATTGGGTCGTACCGGATTGGAAGTGGGAGCATTGTCGCTCGGAACAGCTTTCGCAACGCGTGGAGAAGAGGGTTTTGATGGCGCAAAAAATATCATTTTCGAGGCTTTAGAACTGGGGCTGAATCTCATCGACACGTCCGCAGATTACGGTGACAGTGAGGCCGGAGTTGGTAATGCAATGAAAGAAATAAGCCAGCCGTGCATCATATCCACGAAGTTGGGGCCGAGATCGCGGGATTTCGATCCGAAAAATAAAGGTCAGCTGCGGGCAATAGTTGAAGAGAGCTTAAGGCTCCTTCATCGCGATACCATAGATATACTCATGATTCACGAACCGGATCGGTCGGGCCAGTTCGATTGGTGGGATGATTTGCGCACTTTCCAGGGCCCTGTATTCGAGTTGCTCCGGGAATTGAAGGAAGAGGGAATCATTCGGTTTACTGGTTTGGGCGGTACGACAGCCTATGAAATGGTTCCTATAATCGCCACCGGATTTTATGATATCGTGCTGACAGCGTTCAATTCCAGCATGCTGTGGCGAGAAGCATACATCGAACTGATACCTGAGGCGAGGCGGCAGAATATGGGAATTCTAATGGCATCGCCCACGCAGCAAGGCTGGCTGGCAGAGCGCTACGATGAACAGATTGAACGAGCCAACTCCAGGTGGTTGAATAAGCCGAGGCGAGAGCAGTTGAAGTTGCTGTACAAATTGGTTGATGAAATAGGGATACCGATTCCCGAGCTGTCGTTGCGCTGGGTGCTTACCACTGCAGACGCATCGACTAGTGTGCTGACCGGGCCGCGGAACCTGGCACAGCTACGACAAAATGTCGATGCATTTCGGGATGGTGTCCTTGCCAATGATATCATGGAACGCATCGACGAAATTGCGGCCATGGTTCCGTTTCGTCCCTATGAAGAACCGTTCGGATGTCCGTTTCGCATGAGTGATTTCGATCTTGAAAAGAGACCCGGACCGGCGAGTCGTTGAGCATAGTGGATGAGGAGTGGGCGTCCATGGACATCGGGATGCGAATGCACGGAGCCAGATTATATGTCTTTCGTACCGTACGGCTCTCTCCATAGGTCGGATCAAGAGCGCTGTACGTCCGTATATTGCCCATCGGTCATCTTTCCCGATCTACGATGCGCGCGGCGTTGATCTCGTAGCGCGGGTGCTCGCCCATTTCCAGCGCCGCGTGTGCGTAAAAGGGATAGACGCTCCACTCGACGCATCCGAGCAGGTCCGGCTTGCCATCGCCGTTGAAGTCGCCCGGCCAGGCGTTGGGTCCGTGGATCGTAAAGGCGATGGGCTCGCCGTAGCAAGCCATCCGCCGCGGCGCGGCGAAGAGTGGCACCGCACTTGTCCCTATGTTGCGCAGCAAGTAGATCTCGCCGGTGCCGGCCAGATTGTAGATCAGGTCGATCAAACCATCGCCGTTCCAATCGACGGCGCGGAACGATTCGGTCCAGTGCTTGTCGCGCCCTACGATCGAATCGTCGATCGCACGCCCGTCCTCCAGCCGCACTGGTCCCTCCATTCTCAGGCGCCGCGTCCCATCAGCGTCTATGTACTGCGCGAAGAGCGTCGCCTGGCGCTGATGGTTGTGCGCGATCAAATCCAGCAGCCCGTCGCCATTCCAATCGGCGAAAGCCGCGCCGGTGCGCCAGAAGAAGGGCGAGCGCGGATCGAAGGGATAGGGCTGGTTGGCTAAACTCCGATCTTCGCAGAGGCGGCCCGAGGCGATGCGTGCTGCTTCCGAATCCGGGAAGCCGTCCACGGCCAGAAATTGCCGCGGACCGAAGGCGGGCTCTTCGCGCGTGCCGGTATTTTTGTACCAGACGATGCGGTTGGTCTCGTTGGGCAGGAGCAAATCCGGCAAACCGTCGCCGTCCCAATCGGCGAAGACCGGATAGGGATAGCCCATATTGTGCCAGTGGTGGCTGTGCAGGAGTTCATCGCGCAATACGCGGATCGGCACGCCCTCGCTGCAGATCGGTTCGGGCTCGGTCCAGGCGGGTTGCTGGTTGGTGCCCTCGTTGCGCGCGATGCGGGGCCAGCCATAGCCCCCGCCGATCAAAAGGTCCTGCACCCCGTCGCCATTCCAGTCGCAGAGGGAGGGCCAGGCCTGGTCGCTCCACGCGGCAACGGCCGAGAGGGATTCCAGGCGCAGCGGCGCGCCTTCCAGGGGATAAAAGCGCAATTCCTGATAAGTCGCGCATTGCATTAAAAGCCCTGAGCGATCCCCGTCGCGCACCGCCCGTACCCAAGAGCAATGGTCCTCCGGCCCGATCAGCCCCCAATCGTCGGCTGCGCCGAAAGTCAGCGGCCCCACCCGGGGCCGCCACAGGAGTCGGCGCGCAAAGGGCTCGCCTTCGTTTTTCTCCAAGTATATCAACTCCAGTACCCCGTCACCGTCGATATCAATCAGCGCAGGCGCCGTGTCCCCGCCAAGATCGACCGGCTCTGCCGCAATGAAGGGCCAGCCGGCGGCGTTTTCGTTGCGGATGCAATGGCCGTTGACCACCAGATCCAGTACTCCGTCGCCATCCACGTCGACCAGTTGCAGATCGTCGATCCTCGCAAAGGGGATGCCAATCTCCTGGTCGCGGACGAAAATCGGCCAGCCGCCCCCATCGCGCTCGCCCGTATTCAGAAAGAAGCCCACCGCGCCGTCCCGCTGGTCGGCGAAAACCAGATCGACCAACCCGTCGCCGTTCACATCGGCGAAGTCGGCGTAGACATAGGTGCCGGGAAAATGATGCAGTTTATCCCCATCTCGGTGCTCGAGATAGCGCAACCGCGCCATATCGCCAAATTGCAATTCTTTGTTCGTGCGCGGAAAGCATACCACGCCGCTGATCGGTGTTCCCGGCCGGTGGTAGTAGTTCCAGCAACCCACCAGATCGGCCTGGTCATTACCCATCAAAGGGACCAATCGCGCCGAGCCGCCCAGCGCGATCGGTCGCGGCACGCCGGCGTTGTAGCGCAGCAGATCGCCAACGCCGACCAGTGGCACCCGTGCTCTGGGAGCTGGAGTGGGACGGCGTTCGATCGTGCAAAAGCGCAGCTCGAAGTCGCGGCACTCGGGATCGTCGATCACCCACTCGACTCGACCTCGGTCGCCGTAGAGCAAGTTGTTGCCCAGCGCGTATTCGATGCGCCTGGTTCCGGCGTATACTTCTATGGAATCCGGATCGAGTACGCCAGTGACGCCTGCAGAGGCGATCAGGGCCGGGAAGTCGATCTCCGGCGCGAAGGGGATATGGCCCAGGTCACTCGGCAAAATCGAGGTGATGCGCAGGCGGAAGCTGAGTCGTGGCATATCGACAATCTAGCCGGTGGTTGGGATGGCAGCAAAGTTCCTGACGAAGATTAGTGCCGGAGAATGATGTATAAAATATCGGACCATTGGAGTTCTATGGATGAGCGCCAAAGCCCTCGGGCTTGCGGCGCGGCGGATGGCCCATGGGCCATCCGTCGGCACCCAGAAAAGCGGCGAAGTTCTCCTGCATACCCGCCAGCCAGTAGAACATTCTGGCGATATCGTGCCAGTACTGGAACTGATCCTGGCCGGTGGCCCCTCGTCCGTAGAGGGAGTTTTCCAGGTCGTTGAGATCGGCCAGCGCAAAATCGGGCTCGATCAGCCAATCCCGCCGGGGCGGCTCCCGGCGCCAGTAGAGGTACTTGAGCATATGGCGCAGGCCCTGAGTCGTCGATGCTGCGCGGCGGTGCCAGATAGGATAGGCCGTGAGAAAGATGGTCCCCGCCGGGGCCGCCGTAGGTACACTCCCTTTAATCGTGCCGTAATGCCCCATCAAGGGCCCCAGGTTGAAGAGAAAATGCGAGCCGGGCAGCACCTCGGTCGGCCCTAGCTCCAGAGGAGTATCCTGGGGGTAGTAGAACACTTGGAGATGATTGACCTGGTGACCGTAGCGCGAGCAGCCGTCCCGATGCCATGTTTGCGCTGCTTTGGGACAGCGCGCCTGGTGGTTGTACATCCAGGTCGGCAAGGAGGCGTTTTTGCCCAATAGCGAGCGTACCGCACCGGCTGCCTGGGGGTTGAGCAGCACGTGCTCGACAAACCAAGCCTGTTCGAGCAAGCCCTTGTCTTCAAAGGCGCCGCCGTTGCCCCCGGCGTACGGTTGCCGGCCAATGAATTCACATACCCGCTCATTGATTTCATCGGCGACGACGCTTTCCAGCACCAGAAACCCCTGCCGACAGAAGTCGAGCATCTGGGTATCGCTCAGGGTGGGGGCTATATCGGGTATGCGCATATATTAACTCCACCGCTCGAGGATGAATTCACAGCCGAGCCCATAGGCCTTCGACTCGTCCATGATCAGAGCCATATTGGGAAATTGAAGTACTCGCCAGCCGTCGCGAATCGCTTCGAGCGGCGTTTTATAAGGCCAGTCCTCTGGATCCGCTGGTCCGTCGCTCAGCTCGCCGTTTAGCAGAATGGCCATGCCGTGCGCACTGGAGTTGAGGGATGTACTGCCGGTCTGCAGGTAGAGTAGATCCTGGTACCTGGGTTCGGATCGGGCCAGGTCTTCGAGCGTTCGGCGCAACTCCTCTTCGGTGAGTTCGCCATGCCGGAAGCGCTCGATACACTGTTCCACCCGCTGTCGTTTGAGATCGTTCATCGAGATCTATCCTTCCGCAGTAGCTCGCACGGTGGGGGTGAAAATGCTTTATCCTCAGCCAGTCGAGGGATCTTGCTCAGGCGTTAAGCCTCTTATTGACCCGCCTCGGCCATCAGCGCCTGCCAGTCCAGATGGCTCTTTGCCACGGCCGACGGATTTTCTCTACTGCGAGCGATAAAGCCCGGTACTTCGGACCGCCCGGTGGGCTTTGTCGGGTCGCTGTAGCGAATATCGAGGCTCCAGCGCACCCCGTCGGAGCGGTTGCCAAAGGAGCGATGCACGGTCTTGTGCTGCAGCAGGGCCGCGCCCCCGGCCGGCAAGAGCGTCAGCACCCGCTCGCCGGGCGGCACTCGTTGTTCTGGAATCTCCAGCTCGGAAACCGGTTGTTCGTGCGCTACGATACCGTGTCGGTGCGAGCCGACGACGATCTCCAGGCAGCCGTTTTCCACATCGGTGTCGACGAGGGGGACCCAGAAATTCATCATAAAGGTGTCCTCGACCTCGCGGTCGAGAAAGGCGATATCCTGGTGCCATATCACTTCGGACTCACCGGGCATTTTGGCCCGCAGATTGAACTGGGGGTGTACCAAAATCTCGGGCCCGATCACCGATTCGACCACGTCGAGAATGCTCGGATGGGTCAGCAAATGGAAGAGGCCGGCACTCTTGTGCTGCTTGCCCAGTACTTCGCTGATGAGTCGCTTGCCGGTGCCCAGAGCGGTGCAAATTTGCGCCAGGCGGCGCTCGAAAGGCGCTTCGGCAAATATATCCTCCAACTGGCCCGCATCGCGGGCCTGGCGGGCCTTCTGATCAATGACTGCATTGAGCTCTTCCACCAGCGGATGGTAGGCCGCTTCAGGCAGCAACTCTTCCAGCAGCAAATACCCTTCTTCTTTAAAGGCGGCGAGTTGGGTCTGGCTCAAACCGGGCATGGCGATCCCCCATTGTTGAGAGCCCCCAGCAGGTCCTGGGTGGTAACGGTTACGCCGATTTTGATCTCGATATAGAAAACTGCCGCCCGAGTAGCCCACAATTCGTCGACTGTCGCACTCGATTCCACCGCCGTGGTGGCATCGCGGATGAGCAGGATATTGTAGCCCCGGCGTTGCATGGCGCGCACCCCGTAGTCGCGCTCGAGCACGCAGATATTGGTCGCAAAGCCGGCGTACAGCAGGTGCTTTATACCGCGCTGGCGGCACAAGGCGTGCAATTCGTCCCCGGTGGATAGTACGAGATCATCGTCTACTGGTTCGAGATGACGCGAAATGCGCAGCCCATCGGGATGTACACTTTGTCGCCAGGCCTCGAAGCGCGGCTCTGTCCCCGTCCGGGGCACGGCAAAGGCCTCGCTCGTATCGGGGGGTGGCGGCCACTTGGCCTCTACCTCTTCTGTCGCAGTGGGCTCTTTTAGAGTAGCAGCGGGCGCCGCATAGTGAAAATCGGGGTAATTGGCCGCCCACTGGGGACTTGGTGCGTGCACCACGCTCAGCCCCAGGGTGTGGCAGGCTTCGACCACGGGTCGAATTTTCGTTTGGCAGATCGCCCCTGCCCGAGCGACGAAACTTGCCAGGGGAAAGTCGTCCCAGCAATCGACCAGAACCAGCGCTGTTTCCTGCACCGGCAGGTTCCAGTGCAGCTCGCCGTAGCGCAGATTGCGCTCGTGCGACTCCAGGTCGAGATCGGCTAGTTCCCGGCCGTAGCGGACGGGTAGGTCGATAGATCGCATAGGCTCCGGCTCCCTCAAGTATGCTTGGCCGGAGCGTCGGGCATGCCGTGGTGAGTACCAACCCGGGTAATGAGTGGACTCATCACCCGGGCCGAGGCATTCAACGCGAGAAAGATGGCGACCCCTTTAATGTCGTTCGACTGTCTCAGGCGGCCGATGGGAATGGCGCGCAAATAGGTCTTGCTCGGCATAGTGTCGGCGGAGATATGCTGCTCGAGTCCCAAGTTCTCAGAACGTGTGAGTAACTTCTCCCGTCCATATATCTAGCGAAGACGGATCGCTTGCTCCCTCTTCAAAAAAGCGCTTGAAGGCGTTCGTTGCAGTTGCGGTGGCAGCCTCCATAGAGGCCTTATCCGGATAGCGGGCGATCACGGTTAAAGAGCCGTCTTCTGCTCTCGCCATTTCTATGAAATCGGAACTGATCGCGCTGACAGATTCGCGAATTTCATCTAAAATTGGCGCAATTTTAGACTCGTCAAGGATGTTCACTTTCGAGATGCGAAACCAGGCCATGATAATTTTTCTCCTGTTAATTGTCGATCGCAACAACGAATTTCCAGATTAATCCGCCCTAGGGAAGTTCGTAACAGCACTTGGATCAGGAAGGCTTGTTTGAATCAGCCATTTTCCAAAACAGTGAATTCTGGTGGCCCAATTACCCCGGCATTTTTCATGGCCTCCTTGAGGTTCGGGTTGGATATAAATGCCTCGAAGACTGCTTTCGATTCTGCTGTTGCGATCACGTAGACGTGGTTCGGGGCATCCACCCTCCGATAAGCCGTTGCCTTGATGCCTGCTTCGATGCGGGCGTTCTCGTGATCGTCAAAGCCACTTTTCCAACTTTGAAAATCTTCGACTTCGTGGGAGATAATTGCAGTGATGCTCATGGGGCTTCCTCCTATTGTTAATGGGTTGTAGAGTTAAGAGTATGTCCTTAGTTAAAATCATCCACCAGCCATTACCCGGATCTATATCAAGCTTAAAAACAGCAAGTACATTCCGGTACCGATCCGTTGTTTTGATAGTAACTCAGAACAATACCTCGAATATTACAACTTCGCGTTTGCACTCGCTCCACCTCCACCGGCGCTCAGCAGCATCGCCTTGGTCTCGTCTGTCAGCCGGATATGCGGCGGCGACATGCCCGGCAGCAACACACTCGGGTCGCTCTCCACACACGCCAACGGATGGAGCTTGATCAACGCCGGGTTCGCGGAGTAGTCTTTGTCCTCCCGGGGCTCGTTGAACCAGCACGGCGAGAACTCCAGGATGCGTTTCTGCCGCTCAGTGAGTTCGGGGTCGTTGGTGTCGTACCCGGCGTCGCCGTGGTGCATGCCGAAAGGAACATACTTGTAGAAGAGCGTGCGGCGCTCGCCGCTCCCCGCCCACGGAATTGTACCATGTTTGAGCTTTTCACTGAATAAAATGCAGTCCCCAGCCTTGGCCTCGATGCGGTGCACCGGTACGTCTTCATCCCAGTTTGGCAGCTTCGACGTCCACTCCGTGTCGCACCAGTTTCGCCGCCAGTCGCCGTCGATGGCCATCAGCTTTTGCTCATTGGCCGGCTTGTGGGTGCCAAGAACACACCCGAAGCCCCCGTCATTTGGTCCGACTGTCTTGAGTTCATACACACACGTGATATGAAAGCTGCTCGGGCCGCCGTGGAGCGCCCCGCCTTCGTCCGCGCCGTCTGTCGGGTTCCGACCGGGCTTGTAATGGATATTGTCATGATCTAGCCGGAACAAGGGGCGAAGCTCTGCCGGCATGTGTGCTGGGGCATGGCCCCA
>CAZFMY010000176.1:0-3496 GCA_964520345.1 uncultured Gemmatimonadaceae bacterium
CCGTGCCGACAATGCCGAATTTGATCATAAGGTGTACTCCTCAAATTGCTATTGTAATTGGCTGATTAGTTATACAGCATCGAGAGCGAATCCCATCATTCATTTTTCGCAACTTTGTCTTTCGTCACAATGTGCGTCCATTTCGTCCCCCCCCTGAACCGCTGTAGGGCATACCGGGATCCCAATCGTTTTTGTCGGGAATCGGAAAGTCGGCGAGGGGGAGTGAGATGGCACACCCGTGACGGGCCGACAGATAAGCGGCCTCGCAGAGTTCGAGGGCAGTCCATGAATTCTCGATAAGATGATAGTCGGGTTCGTCTCTGTCCATTTGTACAGCGAGATTTTCGAGATGGCGCTGATGGTGTGTGCGAAGATCGGTAGAGACATCTATACGCTCTCCCGTGGGATGATCGGCGTTGCGAATTCGGTAGGCCGACTGCCAGCCATAAAATTCAATATCACCTTCGCTACCAAGAATCCGGAAGACGACATTGCCATCGCCGTTGACTGAGACGTGATCGCCCAGGTGCATGGTTATGCGGATACCGCTTTTGGTTTGAATTGTAGTTGCCGAAAGCGTCTCGACCTGCATACCGTCTCGGTATGTGCGCGTAGTTTTGTCGCAGGCAGCAAGAACGTGATCGAAAGGCTCTTCAACGAGGTTGACGACAAAGTTGAGCCAGTGAATACCCGCATTGATGATGTCCCAGTTCGTACATTGAATTTCAATGAGTCTGAGTTCTCCTAGTTCACCAGCGCGGACATGGGCATATATGCAGTCGATGTGCTCGGATGCCATGAGGCCGTGGGGGACAACAACAGGCAGTTTTTTCTCGCGGATGAGATTGAAAATGGTACGAGCGTCGGCTGCATTATCGGCCAACGGTTTTTCAACAACCATACCGCTAAGAGATAAAGAATTGAGGGCATCACATGTGACTTCGAGATGCGATGGCGGCCAGGTTGAAACACAGACAATATCGGTGGGGCACTGAGCAAACATCTCGCGGTGGTTGGAAAAGGTCTGGATACCGGGGTAAATCTCTCTGATTTCGGCCCGAACATCGGAATCGAGATCGGCAACTGCATGCAGATTGTAGCGGGTTGAATCCGATACGCCTTTCATGCTCGCTCTGCCTCCCCCGCCGGCACCAACGACAGACGCTGTATACGTTTTGGGCATACTGATCCTGAATGAGGAATTGTGGAGTTGTGGATTGAGGTTCATGATAATCGCACAGATGCGAGAACACAACCTTTGCGTAAAGCGAAGAATTGATACATCGAATTGCTCGTGCAATGGAATGAGCGTGATCGAGATACCTAAGGGCATAGAAGACCGTTGGAGCCGTCGGAATGCCAGGGCTGGGATCCAAGATCGATTTTTCGGCCTTAGCTATATCAACGAAGGCGATCTACCTCGACGTTTTTACGAATAGAGCACGATTTAAAATCATTTTGCAACGACCTTTAATATTCCTTGGAACTCGTCGGTGTCACCGGATCTATAGATGTGAAGATTGAACATGAGTCACGTGATCTCAATGTTTGGTTCGTGAAGATGGCTAGATTAACCGGTAAACCGGCCGAAGATAAATAGATGAGATGCATAGATTTGCCGAGTAATACACAATTCCCTGTCTCATCCAAACCAGATGGCGAAGGTATGTGGCGGCCAGCACAAACCATGTTATTGGTAAAAGCCTACTATAAAAGCAATATATTGGATAATTAGTTACATTTATCCCTTCACTGAGTGACTTTGATCTGGGGAATACCTTTAACATCTTTCTTGCTCCGTTTATGCGTCCACTGACCCTCCTCATAGCTCAACGGCTTACCTGGATCTCTTACTTAGTAGCGCTCGGTCTGGTAGCCTATATCTACTTCGCCGGTGTCACGGCGTTGGGCTTAGACATAGACGACGACAATGCTCTACGAGACAATTTGGCGATAAGTAAGGATTTTTCGGTTTTGTTGGCTGGTGGGCAACATCATCCAACAGGTAGGCCTGTCGGACACCTAGTGCGCCAAATGGCCTTTGCCATTTGGGATAATGAGCCAACTCATTACCATGTCCTGTCGGTTTGCATTCATGTGTTGGTCGCTTTTTTGTTGGCCCGTCTTGCTTTTGTCATGGGTATGGATCCTCAAGCAAGCATGCTGGGCGGCCTCCTCTTTATGGTCAACGTTGGCCATTTCAAGGCCGTACATCATATCGCTGCGCTTGAGTACCTATTGGGTGGTGCCTGTGTCATTATTGCCCAATTTTTCTTCGTGCGATGGTACCGGTCGAAAACTTGGAAATGGCTTCTGCTCTTTTGTTTTGTACTCCTCGTCGGTCTCGGGTCCCATATAGCGACTGTAGTCGTAGTGCCCTTCGCCCTTTACTGGGCTTGGAGCCAGGGCCTTAAAATACAGGAGTTTGTCCGCTGTTTTCTCCCTGCAGCCACAGTCATCATCCTCGGCACGCTTTTTTTGCTGAAACCAGCTGCAGCACCGGAAACGACGACCGCCCGCTCAGTCACCTATCTCGCCACCACCGACATAGTCTCTATCGCCAATTCGGTCGTCACTATGTTATTATGGTTTTTCTCCCGTCTATTCACCACTGCTCACTTCGTTCCGGTAGTTTTGTGGGAGATACACACCTGGGAAATTTATTGCGGCGGACTTCTCATGGTAATCTCTATCTGGGCCAACTGTTGGCGACGGAACTCCTCAATTGCTTACGGGATGGTCTGGTCCGCGCTTGCGCTTTTCCCATTTGCCTGGCAGCCCGAAGAGGTCATCACGCACATTCCAGGACCATCGCGCTACCTCTACATAGCCTCGGCGGGTTCCTCTCTGGTACTGGGCCAGCTAATCTACAGCCTTGGCACTTGGCGCAGGGAAGGTCTCATAGTTGCAATTGGTATCTCGTTTACACTGCTAATTACGAGCTACTCGGGACTTAAAAAAATGGAGGGACTTTCTTTTTATACTTCTGGGCGGCACTATGTAGCGACAGGAGACCTCGATGTTGGCAAGGGCCAGTTCCACCTTGCGCTTGCGCAGGGCGCAGACGTATTGCCTCTGGTAGATACGTACTACCGTCTCTGCAACTTGCTTTTGTCCACAGGAGACGAATTTGGCCCTACATTGTCACAGGCTCTCCATGACCTGCCCGAGGATGATACAATCCAAGCGCTACATTATGTCACTGAATCGCTGTCCCTCGACACACAGGCGCGAGACGCCTCGCTCGCGAAGTTGAACGCGATCTTAGCATCAAGCAATACATTCGCACCTGAGGAGCGCTCCTCCCTACGGTCGATGATAGCCACTGTTTACCATAACGCGGCAATCGGACTGTATATACATGGTCAGATTGAAAGATCGATAACTGCTTTGCAAATGGCACTAACTTGGGATCCACAAAGAGACAACTCCAAAAAACAGTTAGCTAAAATGAAACTGGTCAAGCGGGGCCTAAGAGTTGACCCAGCCCAGCAAT
>CAZFMY010000176.1:3596-8477 GCA_964520345.1 uncultured Gemmatimonadaceae bacterium
TTAGCTAAAATGAAACTGGTCAAGCGGGGCCTAAGAGTTGACCCAGCCCAGCAATAATTTTTTTAGCTTGGTCAGTACCGCAGTTACGAATTCGCAGCTTATGCGAGGTACCCGAAACCGTCACTTCGGCCTCGAAGTATAGGAAATTCAAACGCCCTCTTCCAAGTTAATCCAGCACTCAGACATCGACCCTAGAGCACATGCAGGGGAGCATTGAGGCGTTATGGAAAACCGATGTACCATCGGGAAGCCGGGCACTGGATCTTAGACGATGAACCGAGTCTAGCCCCAAGTGCCGGCACGTCTGCCTAACAACAGCTGTTACGGGATAAAATAAGTCTGTAGTTTGCAGTATTCCCGATAACCGAGTCGGCTGTAAAAATCGTAGGCCCCCTGTGAGTTGGGAGCAGATTCTAGAACGCTGATCTAATAGCCCAACTCTCGTGCTTCGCGCAATGCCGTTAGCGCCATCACCGCCCTAATTCCCCATCGCTGGAATGGCGGACTAGTCGACATCTGGCACGTGCAGATCAACAGCATCTCCAATTACTGGATAGGCGACAACTCAGACTCGGCCTCCCAATGGTTTTCTATGTTGGGACTTTGCCAGCATTCTAAGATCACTGGAACTTGGGATATTAAAGCAAGCTATCAAGAATCAGATTGGTAGAATCGACGATTCGTTCGTCCCTCGATCGCAAATCCGGATCGAAGCTTACATCAGTTAGATGTTGTAAGCCCTGTATATATCTGACGGCGATTTCGTTAGCCTGTTCATCTGTAAACTGTTGATCTTTCTCTGTAACCATTCCCCTTGCAAACTCTTTGGAAAAAGAAACCGGCTTGCCGTCACGAGTTAGCAGTTCGCCGTTGTCATCTAATTTCCAGAAGCGCGAAGAATCCATAGTGTAAAGCTCATCAGCTGCAACTATCTCGCCGCGAACATTAACACCATGCTCGGTCTTGGTATCAACTAAAACCATTCCTTTGGTGGACAAGTACTGAGAAACCATGCCGAAAGCCATAATTGATGCATTACGAATCTGTGAGTACTGTTCCCAACTGCAGACTCCGTTGTCGATTAGGAATTGAACATCGATAGTTTTATCAACTTTGTCTTTAGTGCTTGGCGTATCCATCAAATAGGGCAAAACGCCATTTGGCTCTAGAGAAGGAACCGAAATTGTATGGCCTGCATAGTTGAGAATATCAAGGTCTTGTTCTTTTGCTGCTAACCAGTGTTGATAAAGCGAAGTGCTGGTTGAACTTTCCGCCATGTATAAACGCAGTACGTTCTCGAGCATGATCAGGTTTAGGTTCTCTGCCGGTATAACAGTGGAGCTTGGTAAGAGACCCTCGACCTCAAATTGAGAAGAACCAAGCACATCTTCCACCAGTCTTAGCATATGATCATGATTGAAAGCCAACACTTGATCTTTAAATGGGATTGCTCCCCTGTTTACGTCATGGGTCGAAATACGGTTATTGCGGAACATCAGACGAATAGGCTGCCCTGATTTGGTTACCAAATCTTCTCTAAAAACAGAATCAGAAACCTTTCCTTCAAGAACGACGGCTCCACCCAAGCGAGGTATATCACCATCCTCGATGATTTGCTTAATCGGCCGCCCTTGATTGACAGTAACGCCGTGTTCAATAACTAATTCACGAATTTGCTGTTCGTCTAACATGAGATTATTCTTCCCGCTTTAGATTTTGAAAAGACACGAAGGACCGTTGAAAAGAGATTCGACTACAAGATACTTATATTGCTTAGACCTTCACAACAATCATCAACCGACTTTATAAGGTATTAAAATTTTTATGGGAGGCAATCTCGAATAGTGGGAGGCAATGCCGAATAGAAAGTGGGAATTAGGCGTGCGGTGAGTGGGTAGCAGACCTCGATTCGAAATGATTTATGCAATTATCTAATTTATTTATTATTAATGAATTACATCGACTAAGGTGCGAATTTGAAGAAGGATTTGAAGTTCCTATACTCAGACGTTACTCTTTTAAAAGGGACTAAGCCTAATCGACTTACTCAAATGGAGCCAAGAAATTGAATGAAGAAGAAGCCTACGAATTTGACCGACAGGGTTATATCATCATCAAGGGAATGCTCGACGAGAATCAAGTCCGCAGTCTAGCAGACGCCATTGATGCCCTCGAAGATCACGCCCTGGCACACGTGGCGCTGCCGCCGCGTAAAGTCAGTGCCTGGGGTGCCGATTACCATCTCAACGGAGAAAAAGGCTACCACGTGCAGGGCGCTAAAGCCGAGGGGCAGACGCTGATCATCGAGGATTTTTGGAATGCCGATTCGGCCTTTGACGTGCTGGTCAACCACGGGCGCACAATGGACTACATCCACGCCATCGTCAAGGCGCGGCCGACAATCAATAATTCGGAGATTCGCATCCGCTATAGGGGAAACGCCTCGGGCAGCCATGGCGGGTCGCGCACGGCCAATCAGAAATATCGCTATAGCTTTGGCGCACAGGGTATTGACTGCATGATGGTGCGAATGGTCTACTTTGTGCGTGACTGCAGCAACGAGGAGGGAGCGTTCTGCGTGGTGCCGGGCACGCACAAGTCGAATTTGCCCTGTCCCTACGGCAGCAATCCAGACGAGGAACCAGGGATGGTCGGCTTAGAGGTCAAAGCCGGCGACGCCATTCTCTTTACCGAACACCTGCGCCACGGCGGTTTTACCAATCGCTCCGATACGGTGCGCAAGACGCTGCACGTGGGCTACGGCCCCCACTGGATGATGTCGCAAAACATTGCCACCATGGACGAGCCGCAGTACGTGACAGAGGCTACGCTAGCGCGCTTTGACGAAGAACAGCGCAACCTCTTTCGCACTTGGCCGGTGCGTGAATAGTTGTTTTATATCATATAGCAGCCTGTCATCATTACCACGCCGAGTAATAATTGGAGGAAGAATACAGAAGAATATTCTGAGTCGCCTCTATCCACGTGACCGCGATTTAGCAGCCTGCCCATGTAGACGCCGCTGGCATAGGCGGCCAAGGCATTGCGCTTGCTTCTCATGAAGCTCTCTGCCCGAGCCCATGACGCGCCAATTGCGGGGAATTTCTCCATGGTCATCGTGGCGGCTCAGGATCTCACCAACTCCGCGAGCTTGGTAGGATGCCACGTCAGCACAACGTCCGCTCCCGACTTCCAGGCCTCGTACGCCCTATTTATATCAAGGGACACTTCGGGTCCAGACACCAAGACCCGCTTCCCTCCACGATTGACCTGGACCACATCCTGCCCGGCCGGCACGAAGCGCACATACACCCAGGTTGAATAGACGTCGTCGAGTGCTTGATCAATCTCCTCCAAACTCTCCGCCACCACCGCGCACTGAAACCTGATCGAGGTCTCGCGAAACTGACGTCGCAGGTCGGTCGACCTGAGAACGGCACCGATGATGACGACGTCCTCAATCAGATCGTGCGCCTCGAGAACGTCTCTGATCATACCGATGGTACCGGGAGCCAGGTGCTTGACATCGAGTGCGATAGAAGGTGAAACCGGTCGGCGACTACTGACCAACTCCGACACTTCGTCAAGCGTGAGCACGCGTTGACCCGCGAACTGTGAACCGTACCAGCTGCCGGCATCCAGTGCCTTCACCTCGGCAAGGCTCATCGCCGCGATCTTGCCAGATCCATTTGTAGTGCGGTCTACGGTCGGATCGTGTACGACGACCAGGTGATCGTCAGCCGTCCTTTGAATATCGAGTTCGATCGCCATTCCCTTTGCGAGCGCACCGTCAAAGGCTGCCATCGTGTTCTCGGGCGCGCTGTCGTCCAGACCCCTATGGGCACAGAGAATTACCTTTTTCATCTATTGTCCTCGTACTGAATGCACAACTCGACAAACGCGACCATCTGGCACAAAATGGGCGAGCTCGATATGCAGGCCGATTGAGGGTATTCCGAGTACCCGTCGAGCGCGCGCTCCCAATTGCAGATGATGCGGTATGGCGGTGTGCTGTAGTCATGATGGAATGCATCAGATCGGCACATAAGGCTGCTCAGAGAATTCGACCTGTCCGGTAATGATGCCCGTTTGCCCTGGCTCCAGCGATCCGAAGTAGACTCCCATGTCCGTGCACGGCCAATGACTCCAACCGAGGATGATGGCGTCTGGAGAGGTCAGCTGAACGAACTGCTGGCTGGCACTATGAGCCCGCCAGGCGCGCACCGCCCCCTGGGTGGCCTGAATGTGGGGCTGCCACCGGGCCTTGTGGTTGCGCGCAATGCGCTCTGCCGTCGCGGCGTGTTCAGCCACCGGACACCACTTCAGCCATCTGCCCAGTGGTACCTCGAGCGCGCTTGCCGGCACCCAGGGCTTCTCGGGCTCTCCTACGGGGAGCTCGCAGTTGGCTTGAAAGGCCTGCGCCCAGCAGTGTATGAAACACAGCCAACCCCAGCAATCGGGCCATACCTCGTTGGATCGATTGGTCACGCCGATCTCGAAGGTCAGAGTGTCATCCTTGGAGTTGACCTGACAGCTGCAGGTCCCGCTGGGAGAATCCTCGGGAGCCACTTCGCTATCCTCATAGGAGAGCACTCCCTCGCTTTCCTGACGCCACTGGACATTGGGCTGATAGCCAAATCCTCGAGAGATATCCCCGAAAAACTCCGTCAGGCGAAGCGCCCACAGCAGTTCATCGCAGTCCGAGTGCTCGATGATCAGTGTGGGGACCGCCACATCCGCTTTGAGTGCTGCAGGTACATAGGACCGACTCTGTTTGAAAGACTCGAGCGACGTCATCTGGATCATCGTGTCCCCTTGGTTTTCTATCAGGTCTTGGGCATTTCGCAGATTTCGATCGTACCGCCATGAACGACTGTGGGA
>CAZFMY010000177.1:0-8468 GCA_964520345.1 uncultured Gemmatimonadaceae bacterium
GGCAAAAACCCGCGCCAATAATGCGGCCCAACCTAAGCGACGACGAGAGGGGGAAACCGTAGAGACCCCCACCGATGGAGCTTCGCTCCAGCCCAATGTTGAATTTCAGTGGCTCAGTTTCCTGAGAGTGGACCTGGCTTTCGACGGATTTGTCCCTGTCGGCGAATCCGAATCCGAGCGTCGAAGCAACCCCGATGCCGATCAGAATTAGACTTAAATAACGGATGCTGTGTTTACGGTATTTATTCCACATATGGATCACCGATTCTAAAATGTCGCTTGGGGACGAACCCCACCTATTTTGTACTTATCTGTAGCTAAGGTTCAACTCTAGCTCATTGAGCACCACCGTATCAGTCGCTTTTGAGGTTAGCGTTTTCACGATAGCTCTGTGTATTTTAACTATACCAGTACCCTTAGGAAAAAATATCACCTTGAGTCGAATTCGAATTAGCTAGTGACACTTACTGGACCATTCCAGCTTTGATTAAATTTATTTGCGCATCGGTAATGCCGACATGCCTTAGATAATCACCGACGCTCCCGTAGTTCGCATCAACGTAATCGAGTGTGAACTCCATCGATCTGGGATCGCACGCGAGATCCTGATAATCCTTCCATGTGTACTCCTCTGGATTCACGTCCGGATTTTCAGCGTAATATCGATGGACAAGATATTTAGCTGTCAATGCGTAATCGTCGATAATGGTTTGGCGGGGAACACCCGAAATCGTGAGAACGAACGCTGCAACTATTCCAGCTCTGTCCTTACCAGCATTGCAGTGTCCTAGAGTTGGTAAACCATCCGGCTGGGCGAGAATAGAGAAAATCTGGTGAAGGATGTGTTTGCGCTGATCTAGAATCTGGCAGTAGACACGGCCCCGTCGCTCAGCCTGGTCTTCGATTTCTAGCAGTGCCGCACGTCCTTCCAGCGGGATGTCGCCAGACATGTTCTGGTGATAGTAGGTCACCGCTTCACAGCCGATGAAGGGACTTGGCTTGAATTGCACCTCTGTGCTGCGTCGTAGGTCGATAATGTTACGGATTCCATACTCAACCAGGGCGCTGGCGGATTCTTCCGGCAGGTTTGCTAGTGTGTCGGAACGAAGGTACTGTCCCCATCGCGTCGTTCGTCCATCGGTGGTTGTATATCCACCGAGATCGCGGATGTTGTACGCACCTTCCAGGGGTAGGTGGCGGACACCTGGTTTTGGTTGTAGGGTTTCGGATGAAGTCATTTAAGTATCTTGCTCCTCTTCTTCAGGATTAGCGATTAACGGTAGTTCATTGTACAAACCTGTGATGTAGGTTCCTAGTGGGTTTCGGGTAAAGTATAGGAAATTCAAACGCCCTCTTCCAAGTTATTCCGGCACCCAAGCATCGGCCATAGAGCACGTGCAGGAGAGCATTGAGGCGTCATGGAGAACCGATGCAACCAGCAGGAGGTCGGGACTAGGGTCCAAAGGCCCGGATTTGGACCGCCTCGTATATCAGTCTTAGCATGCATTTCTCTGCGTTCTCTGCGTCCTTTGCGTTGAAAGTTTTTCGAATTGAGGCTAAACAGCGAACGCCGGAACCGGAAGGACTATGAACGCTCTGGAAGTCCGCAAAGCTTCGAAAGAGGATCTCGAATTCCTTGCATCTGTACTTATCCTGGCCGATCAGGACACACTTGCAGGAAGAGAGGGTTGGGACCGTGAGCAGTTCGTCGGCCGGTGTCGAACGCAAACCGGAGAAGAGGTCACAGGAAAAGTAGCGAACAGCCTGACCTCCGTGGTTGAGGCGGATGGCGTGCCAGTCGGTAGGTTGCGCGTGGTGCGAACGAGCGAAGAGCTGTTCATCGCCGGGATTCAGGTTCTTCCCGAGCATCAAGGAAGGGGAATCGGCAGCAGAGTGGTTCGTTCCGTCATAGACGAAGGAAGGAGGGAGGGCTTGCCAGTCAGACTGGACGTTGGCAAGGACAACCCGGATGCCAAGCGTCTATATCTGCGGCTCGGCTTCAGCGTGATCGAAGATCGCGACACTATAGAGCTGATGGAGATACGTCCTGACGCGTGACAATGGCTGCCCGGTTGATGCCGGCGATCAGAAGGCGGGCATCTTCACCGCCTGCGCCTCTCCGGTACGAATCGAAGCCTCGATGCATTGCACGAGCACGGCCGAGCGGATCCCCTCGCGGGCGCCGATGGCCGGGTCCGTCCCGGTGCGAATGGCGCTCACGAGGTCGCACAAGCGGGGCGCCTCGGGCGGTTTCACGGTCTCGGTGACAAGCTCGCCGGAGGCGGCGTTGGGGCGCGTGAAGGTAGCGGTCTTGAAGTGCTCGTGGAGGACGGCGGTGCCGGCACCGTCGAAGAACTCGAAGAACCACTTCGACAGGATCTCGTTGCGGCCCGCATCCGCCATCAGGAAGGTGGCCACGGAGTCGTTGGCGAAGCGCAGCGTGGCGGCGCAGGTGTCGACCATGTCCGGGCTACCGAGCTGGCCGGCATGGCTGACCTGGCCGCCGGTGGCGAAGACCTCCACGGGGTCGGCGTCGTGCACCCAGCAGAGCAGGTCGAGGGCGTGCACGCCGACGTCGTAGAGCGGTCCGCCGCCGATCGTCGGGTGCCAACGCCAGGTCGTCAGGTCCGCGGGTGACTGCGTGCACTGGCCGTGGCTGACGAGCGGCGTTCCGAGGCGCTGACGGATCGCGCGGGCCGCCCCGGAAAAGCGTATGGAGAAGTTCAGCTGCAGCCGGCACCCGCTGGCCTTGCGCGCCGCCTCGATGCGCAGGCAGTCTGCGACACTCATGGCCATCGGCTTCTCGAGGAACAGGTGCTTACCGGCTTCGAAGGCGGCCACGGCGAGGTCTGCGTGGGAGTCGTGGGCCGTGGCGATGGCGAGGATGTCGATCTCCGGGTCCTCGAGCAAGCGGGCCGGGTCGGTCGTGTGCACGGCGCCGTCGTGCTCTGCGGCGAGTCTCTCCGCAGTCCCCGCGTCGACGTCGCAGAAGGCGCGTACGGTGACATCGGGTTCGATGGTCGCATACTTCGCGTGCGCACGGCCAGCACCTCCGCAACCGATCAGTCCCCAACCGAAAATTTCGTTCGTCATCAATCACCTCCTGGTTGCTTGAGTCTGCCTGGAGAATAGGGGAGATCCACGATGAGTCTCAAGTTTGCCTTCCTCGGCGCCTGGCACAGCCATGCCGTCATGCACGTACCGTGTTCTCGACCCTTCGACTCCGCTCAGGACAGGCTCGCGCTATGATGCCGCGAGGAACGATGCGAAAAAGTATGATTTTCGTTACCGTCCACTAGGCTGATACAGGATGGGTAGCTCTTACGAGGTCCACTCCGCGGTACACAGTTTCGGGGGTGATCCCTGCCTTCTTGAGACAGGCGTCGATAAACTGGATTTCATCGTGAGAGAGTTTGTAAAGGGGCGGCCTCACGTGTGCGGATTCGAGTCGACCCAAGAGTACGAGGGCTTCCTTCATTCGGTTGTGCATGTCGAGGAATGGGTCGCTATAGAACGCCTGAACCGTGTGGTAGATCCGATGGTTCACGGCTTGTGCGGTGATCAGGTCTTTCGACGCGACAGCTTCCCACAGCGCTACTTGAAAGTCCGGAATCACGCTGCCTGCGCCGGAAAGGAGACCGTCACACCCGAGGACGAGAGATCCAAGGAGCCAAGCGCTGTGTGTCGAGAGGATCTTGACCGGTGTCTCGAGGCTGTGTAGCTCTCGAATGTGCCTCTCGTGCAGCGCGGGATCGTTGCACCAGTCCTTGATCGCCCGGATCGCGGGAAAACGACGGCAGAGGTCGAGCAACGTATCGAGGGGATATCCAAGACCGCTGCTCAAAGGGTACTGAAACAAGATGAGCGGTAACTGTGTCTGTTCCGCGATACATTCGAAATGACGAACGGCCATTTCGGGGCGTTTCTGGCCACCCATGGCCATGCTTCCCGGTGGAAAGACGAGGAGGCACTCAGCGCCGGCCTCCTCCGCCATCTGCGCGATTTGTCCAGCCTCTATGCTGCCTCCGGTGAAGACTCCAGCGATGATGGGAAGTCGTCCTGCGAGCTCATTGACCGCGATCCGGATTCCTTCTCGCTGCTCGTCGAGAGTCATGGCATGGATTTCGGCTGCATGGCCGTTTACGGTGATTGCGCTGATTCCGTGTACGGATGCGAGGTCGTTGAGGTGACTCCGATACGCGGCCTCGTCGATTGCAAGGCTTGCGTCGAAGGGAAGGAGGCAGGCGGGGATAACGCCTGAGGGAGTGTAGTTATCGATTGACACGTCTACCTCACTGGATTTGTGTGCACATCGGAGAGGCGTTTCATAACGCCGCTCATCCTATCCGCTCGCCCACAAGCTGATTGCAAGCCGCCACGACTCCGGGCGGATTGATCACGCCGGACACCTCCGGAACCTTCCGATCAACTGTTTCCAGCCGTCAGCCACTCCAAATTAAATCGCGCCACGCTGATCTTTTCGCTGTCGCGGACCTTGCCGTTGGTATACAGACAGAGGATGGTTCCGTCGGCTGTGACCGCCAGGTCGGAATACCGGGATAGCCCTGGCTCGAGCCGCCGCGAAATGGTCCAGCTCCCGCCTTCGTCCCGGCTCACGCGAATCGTCATCTCTCTGGCCGGATCTGGATTGGAAAATAGCAGAATGTTTTCAGCCTGGCCATCCCCACGATAGCGGGTCAGGCCCGCGTGAAGATTGGCGTCTGGTATCTCTTCGTGCTCGCCGTGTTCAGAGAACGTCTCGCCGCTATCGCTGCTGCGCGCGAAGTGGCGCTTGCCCGTGAAGAGTGTGTTCTTGCGATAGCTGACGTAGATGCCGCCGTCCACCGTTTCCAAGAGGCTGACTTCGTCGGAGCCCTCGGGCAGGACGGCGCCCGCTTGCCAATTTTCTCCGTGGTCGTCGCTGTACAACAAGCCCCCGCGCACCCCCGGTACCTGTCCCGGTTCGCCCTCCTTGTAAAGAAACGCCGGTATGAGCAACCGTCCCTTGCGTTTCCCAGAGGCTAGTTGGATACCGTGCACACAGTTGTTAGGCCATCCCACCCAACCTTCATCGTTTGGCAGGGGTCTGACATAGATGGGCTCTGACCAACTCCGTCCCTCATCGATGCTCTTGAGCAGCCAGAAACCGCCTCCCTGTTTGGCATGTTCGCCGAAGTAACCCAGATCGTCCAACTCCTCGGCGGGCATCTTCCAGAAGGCAACGAATACGGCACCCGTCGTGCCGTCCTCGAAGATGGGCCCAAGGTAGGTGAAAGCATTCTCTTCCTCGAAGATGACTTCCTGCCGCTGCCAGGTCACGCCGCCGTCTTCGCTGCGCGACATCGAGAGGTCGACCTGGTTCCCGCCGTCCCCCATGGAGTTATGCCGTTTCTGACACACGGCAATCACCGTCCCTTGCGTTGTGACGATCAGCCCCGGTAGATGCAAACCAAACCCGTCGAAGTCGTGATACTTCAAGGCCGTAAGATCCACCTCGATCGGCATATCGGCGAGGGCGTCCCTTTCCTCTCTGCTGATTCCCTTCAGATGGATGAGCACGGATTTCGGCTCTCGGGTGCTGTAGTAGATGTGGCCGGTGGCATGCTCTGCCCGCTCCCAATGATAGGCCGGGGCCGGGGCCAATGTTTCGCCCTGCCCTGGCAGGAACACATCGACCTTTTCAAAGAACGCTTCGCTCATGTCCACTCTCCTACTCGAGAACTTCCGATCGATGGCCGGTCTCCTCGGTTGCGCTACGAGAACCAAAGCGAGAAGACTTCGGCGTTTCGCAGGTACAACCGCACGCTCAGGTTCTCGTCGTGGTTGTCCTTCGAAGCAAGACGTCGCCACGTGATGGTGTGATCGAGCGCGTCACCGTCGAACGGAAGGCACGCGTCGCGCTCGAACCCCGGTACCACCGTTCCCGCCTCATCCAGCAGCTCGGCGGTGATCTGACCCCTTGATGTGTCGGCGTTGACGTGGAGCTGTTTGCCGGCGGGTACTGGCACGGTGACGAGCTCGCCTTCCTCGTCAGCGGCTCGAAGCCCGACCAATCGATCCTTTTGCCAACGCGCCAGACCGACGGCCCGCTTCCAGTCGCCCTTCTTCTGTGCGCCGTGAGGATGGTCCATGGCGAAGTAGTAAAGCCTGAGCTCGTCGCCGTCCTCGACGAAGGTTTTAGCCGAGCGAATGAAGCCGCCGTCCCACTCGCCGCGCCTGCCCATCTCGAGAATGCGGCTGCGGTCTCCGACCCGCTCCCAGGTCTGACCGTCCCGGCTGCTGATGAGCTGGACGTCCACGACGCCCTGGTTATTCATCCCGAGCGTGCCCATAGCATCGGTCGTGCGCAGGATGTCCACAAAGCCGAGGAGCAGGGAGCCATACCTGAATATGGGGATGCCGTAGATCTCTGAGGCCTTGTCCAGATCACCGTGGGTCCACGCGTCGTCGATTTCGTCGGGGACCACGGCTGGGAGTGGCAGCGTCCAGTCGTACGCATCCGCGCTCACGGTCCTGTTCTGAATGCGACGTCGACGGCCCCGGACTTGGAGGTATCGCTTGACCATGCCGCGAAAGAGCTGGTCGCGCTCGTCGTAGGTGTAGAATCCGACATCGCCGAAGCGGGGAATCACCGGCTCCGAAGACCATTCCGTCCACTTCAGCCCGTCGTCGGAAAAGCGGACGTGGTGGCCGGGCCCGCTGAACGACACCAGCGTATAGCGCCGGCCCGGCCCCATGTGGGGGGTGCGCATGACGTTCGAGTACTGGTGGGGGCGGCTCTCAGGATCGAGGAAGACGTTGTTGCTCATTGACCCTTGAGGGTCGATGAACTGACCCAGGGACGGCAAGCGCCACTCGATGCCGTCGTCGCTTTCGGCATACATATGCCACAGGCGGCCCTTGTTGTCGCCGTGCTGCCCGACGCCCGATCCGTACCACATGCGGTAGACGCCTTCCTCCTTCATCACCGTACCGAGCATGGCCTGGCCTGATTCCCACGCGCGGTCGCACCTCAGGACCGGGTTGCCCTCCAACTTCTCACCCGGGTGGATACGGCGCTGCAGGCCCTCCATCGACTGGACCTGAGCGTCGTCGATGAAGAGGACTCTATCGGTCATCGCTCCACCACAGGGAGAAAAGCTCGGCATCTACCAGCGTCAGGTGAATGCGTACCGTTCGATCTGCGAGTGACGAGAGGTCGCCCTTCCATTCGACGGTATGGTCGAGGGCGTCACTGTTTGTGAGCGCGTTGCAGTCTGCGGTTGAGAAGCCTTCCAGGGCTGACCCGTCTTCGTCGAGCAGCGCCGCAGTCACACGCCCTCCCGAGGCCTCGGCATTGATGTGCAGCCGGCCTGCGACAGCCGTCGCCACGGTCTCGACGACGCCGTCGCGGGCAGCCAGTCCGACGAGCCGGTCGCGCGGCCAGAATGCTGTGCCGATACTCTTCGACCACTTGCTTCGCGCCAAGGCGCCGGGCGTCCTCTGACAGCCATTGTAGTAGGCAACGACCCTGTCTTCGTCTTCGATCAGCGCGTTACCCATCCACACGAGTCCACTGTCCCACGATGCGTTGTCGCCTCGCTCGATGATGGGGCGCCGGTCTCCCACGCGATGCCAGGTTGTGCCGTCTCGGCTGGACACGAGCTGGACGTCCATCTCGCCGTCGAATCCATCGCCCAGGTCGCGACCGCGGAGCACCTGGAGAAAGCCCAGCAGTACGGGGCCATATCGGGCGATCGGCATGGCAGGGAAGCGGGTCCTCTTTTCGGAATCGCCGCCGGTCCACTCCGTATCCGCCTCGTCGGGCGTCAGCACAGGGCGGGGGAGCGACCACTCGAGCGCATCCGCGCTCTTCGTCGAGAACAAGTGCGTATCGGATGCATCCCAGGGGACGATTCCGCGAAAGGTCTCGTCGACCTCGTCGTAGATGAAGCACCCGTGCTCACCAAAACCGGGGATGACCGGTGTCTGCGGACCGTGACGCCACCGCAGCCCGTCGTCGGAGTAAGCGACGAAGTGGCCGTCGTAGGGCAGGTCGTATCCTACACCATACGAGAGCATGGTGTAGGTGTGGCCGTCAGACGCGTGAGGGCTGTGAAGCACGGACGGGCTGAGGTCTCTGCTGAACGCCGGTCTGGCGAAGGCGATGTTGTTCGCCACCGAGCCGGTCGAGTCTTCCGTCATGTCGAGCGCGGGCTTGGACCAGGCAAGACCGTCGTCGCTTTCGGCGTAGAGATGGAGGGAACGGATGAAGGAGTCGATCCCGTCAGGGTCCGGAGCGGAGGCGTAGGACTGGTACCACATCCGGTACCGCTGGCCCTCCTTGCGGACGGTACCCAGGGTTGTCTCGAGCCCCTCCCAGTCGCGGTCGGAGGTGACAACCGGGTTCCCATCGTACTTGCGGGCGGGATGGATGCGGCGCTCGACGTCCCTCATCGAGCTGATTTGGGCATCGTCGATGAAGAGGA
>CAZFMY010000178.1:0-8452 GCA_964520345.1 uncultured Gemmatimonadaceae bacterium
GTAGTCCTCCCGCGTCGGATCCCCTCCCAGGACCGACGGGGCGGCTGCCACGGCCGGGCCGTAGAGTACCACGGCCTTGTGGGTGTAGGGCCAGTGGAGGCCGTCCGGCGAATAGGCGTTGACGATGCCGCCCGGCGGCGCGTGACCGGCCGGCCCGTGCATCTCCCCAGTGGCCTTGTAGCGCCGCTGCGGATCCGGGTCGCGGGGGTCCTTGAAGGTGTTGTAATAGCTGGGCTCTCCATGGATGCCCAGCAGATTGTTGGCAGTCGACCCTGCGAACTCGATCAGCCCCAGCTCCGGCCGCTCCCAGTGATAGCCGTCGGCTGACGTGGCGTAACACCAGGGTCGGCGCCCCCTGTCCAGGGCCCAGGGTACGTACCACATCTTGAAGACCTGCTCCTCTTCGTCGTAGAGGACGGTCTGGCCGACGATCTCGACCCCGCTGTTCTGGACCAGTCGGGAGGAGGCGTAGGTGCCCTGCTCCCAGGGGAAGTCGGCGGTCATGATAGGGTTATCGGCACACTTGGTCGGCCGGCTCATGTAGCGGGAGATACGGCTGGCCTCGTCGACGAGCAGGTCGTCGAGGAAGTGCTGCTTGCGGTCGCCGATGTCGATGATGCCAGGGTCTGGCCGCGAGGCACGTTCGAAGAGGGCTCCGGTCTGCAATGTGATATCTCCTAGATGTGGTGAGTTACGCGTGCCAATCTATCCCCTGCTCCCATGGTCAGCAAGACTCGAGGTAGGCACCCGGATCCTGGTGGGCGACAGCACCCACTCCCGCGCGCTCGACCTGAGTACCGCTGGCCTCGGTGTTATAAAGGCCCTTTTAAGTCTTTGGGTCAAGCGATTTGGTCGTGTGCTCGGCCCGTTGACCGCCGGGAGCGCGACTTTAGGCACCCCCTTTTTAGGGCGTGGCAAGCCAGCCTGTACGATCCGCTGGACGTCGTCATCCCCCAAGGGGGCGCCGGCACAAAGACCGGAGCAGCCCCTACCGCTAGCGCCCCTCCAGCCCCGCCGTTTTTTGGATGCGAAGGGGCGGCGGTCAGGCAGCGTCCCCTCAGGGTGGAGGCAGCCGGGATTCGGTGCGAAGGCACGGGCTGGTCTGGTGTGGAGGTATGCGGCAGCGGTGGAAGCAATACCCAGAAAAGAGTTTTTGGCCCTTATACTCGTGACATTCTGCGGATAAAACACATCCGTGGGCTGTCTTTTCTCACCACGGATTAGTCGCTGCCATATCCCAGGCATCGAGGCGCATTACGACAGAATGAACGCTGCTGCTGAAAAGGGAAACACCTAGGCTGTCGCTGCGGGTAGGGTATATACGTTGGGTCATACACTGGCGACCGTTAGCGAAAACCTCCAGTATCGAGCGGTCGAGAAAGATCTGCAGTCTCAACGGTTCTCCGGTCAACAGGGTCAGGGGCGCTTGCTGGACACGGATATCTGTTCTACCCTCCGGCCTCTCTAAAAAATATGCGAAATACGGATCGGGCCAGGGCTGGGCCACTTTATCGCTCAGAGTCGATCGGCTGGTATCGATACTGAGTTTTCCGGTTGCACGATCGAATGTGATAGCGGTCTGTTCCTCGCCATTCGGCGCACACCGGACCTTGAGACCGAACACGCCAGCAGTCGGCGGTTCGACCTCCAGCTTCAGCTCGAGACAAGCACCATTAACATCGTCCAGCAACAGTTCCGAACCGGCATCCAGCTGGATATCCTCATATTGGCGGTGGTTGAGTCGTAGGGCTTTCAACTCTGCGGCCGGTTCGATCAGCAACGTGCCGTCTTCGGCCAGCGACAATACCCGTGGCAGGCTCATCACGCCGGACCAGCCCCGTTCCCGCTGTACGTCCATCGACACCGATTCGCACACCCAGGCCCAGAAAATGCGCCGCCCCTTGTCGTCGACCAGACTCTCCTGCGCGTAGCAGGGTCCGCCCGGCCAGTTCATCCGGCCATGATGCTCGGGATAGAACCTCTCATCTTGGTAAGTACCGATATAATACTGGAGGCCCTGGGTGTGGCTGATAAACATCAACACATGCTTATTACCCAGCGGAAAAAAATCGGCGCAGGAGCAGTCCTCATCATCATTGGTCCAGCGCCGTTCCGATTGGTAAAACGGGTGGAGGTACTTCCAGTTGATCAGATCATCAGACTTGAACAACCAGGCGATATCCCCATGCGTATCTGCCGAATACGGTTTGTTGCCAGTGATGGCGTAGTAAGTGTCGCCGTCGACCCAACCGCAGACATCCCAGACGTGGTATGCCCCATAATTTGCGTCGCCTTCCTTGGGTTCGGGTATGATCGGATTGGCCGGATGTTTGTGCCAGTGGATCAGCTCATCGTCCGTGCTGGTGGCGATGCAGGTCCCGGCGTTGGTCCCGTGGTATATAATGGTTGGCACGCCCTCTTTGTTAATCAGCGAACCACCGGCGTAGACCTGATCTTCCGGGTCTTCCGGCGCGATTCCCAACGGGACCGGATGGTGCCTCCAGTGCAGTAGATCGACGCTGGAGGCATGGGCCCAGACACCCACCTCGTCGATCTGGCAGCCGTACAAAAAATGGTAGCGGCCTTGCCAGAAAATGCAGGCTTGGGGATCGGCAGGATGGCAGACGCCTTCGGGCGGGAGAAAGTGGTAGGCTGGTCGGTGCGGGTCCGCCTGATACTTCTCGCGCAATGCCCTTGCGCTACGGATTATATCGTTTCCCATGTGTTGTGTAACCCTTCCGAGCTAAACGGTGCATTGCTTCAGTTAATAGTCAAAACGGCGACAGGTCAACCGGCTCTATCCGGCTCTATGAGCCGCTCACCGTACCGAAAAAAGGACGAGCAGGCCAGTCGCGTTATCCACACCACTCACTTAATCGCTTAAAGAGTTGTTTCGGCAATATAGGATCCCGGTCCGATTCGTCTCACGATGTTGTCAACGCTGCACCCCGCCCTTGAACGTTGCCTTTGGGCTAGGATGAAAGTATAGGTAATTTGGAAGAGGGCTTTTAAATTTCCTATACTTGTTTAAACTGGGCGACCTGGCGGAAAGATCTCGGCATCGGACGACGAACCAGTTCGTCACCTGGGTTGCGTACGCTTCCATTATGCGCAACTTTGACGGTTGCCGCCAAGCCGATGCGATCGTGCCAACCCGGGAAGAAAAACCATGACCGCCCAGCCCCCTCAGTCCCCGCAGCGCCTGCTCTTTCTCGACAACCTGCGCTACGTGATCGTCTTCTTTGTCATGTGGTTCCACGTCTCGGCCGGGTATTCGGGCTGGCCCGAATATTACCACGAGACTCAGGCCGGCGGTTTTTTTGCGATCCTGCACGGGATCATCACTTCTATACGCCGCATGCCGCTGCTCTTTTTCGTCGCCGGGTATTTCGCCATGCCCTCGTTGGTGGGCCGGGGCGCCGCCGGGTTTTTCATGCGCAAGGCCAAAAGGCTGGGAGTGCCGTGGCTGCTGTGCATTTTCCTGGTCGGTCCGTTGATGCCCTTTCTCGGCTATTACAGCCAGTCATTCAACGGGCTGGCGTCGGGCGCGTACGCGGATTTCTGGCCAGCGTTTATCAAGAGCGGCTTCAGCGACTGGATCACCCCGATCGCCTTCGTAGTCAACCCGCAATTCCACCAGATGCACTTCTGGTTTACCTCGGTGTTGTTGCAATTGTTCGCGCTGATGGCCATTGGCCGGGCCGTCTGGCAGAAATGGGGTCCGGCGCCGCATGCCGGCCCGGCCACGCCGTGGTCGATGCTGAAGGTCCTGGTCTGTACGGCTCTGGTCATCGCCGTCTGCAAAACGCTCTTCATTCTATTAGAAACGCCCAGTGGGGTGTTGGGTTTTTTCTTGCACTTTTCACCGACCCAGTTCTCTACCTATGGCGGGTTCTTCGCCCTGGGTCTCTACGCGCGGCATCGCAACTGGTTCAGCGACGGCCAGGTGCCGGGTTGGAAACACTTCGGAGCGCTGTTCGGGGGGCTGGTGCTGGCGGGTGGGGCCACGGCGAGCATGTACTTCCTGGCAGGAGAAATCGTCCCGCAGCCGTTGATGGTGTTTACGGGCTTGTTGGGCGAGGCCTTCCTGGGGCTGATGGTCATGGTCGCCGGCGTGGGGCTGACCCGCCGTTATATGAACAAGCCGTCGACGATCAACGCCAATTTGGCGGCCAATTCGTACTACGTCTATTTGATCCACTACCCCATCCTCCTGGTCTTGCGGCTGCAGATGCTGACCTGGGACGCGCCGACGGCGGTCAAATATCTCATTGCGTTCGCGGGGACGGCGGTGATCAGTTACGCGATCAGCCAGTACTTATGCCGCAGGTCGAATCTATTGACGGTGGTGGCGCTGGTGGGGATGCACGTGCTGCTGCTCGTGTATGGGTTTCCGCGCTCGTCCTACTCGCACACACTACTCGACCGGCAGGCACAATTGCGTTCGGTGGTGCCGGGGCCGGCCCTGCGTGTGACCGACGCTCTACCCGAAAACCAGGCTCTCCTAGCCTTCAATGATCCGACCATAGCGCGACTGGCTCATGCTGGGGACGTGCTCTATTATACCTACGGCGACAGCAGTCTGCACATGCGGACCGACGATGGCGAAACGCGGCAGCTGACGCTGGAAACCACGGTGGGTGCGCTGGCGGCATTGCCCGCTGGGGGTCTGGCGGCAATCGAGCCGGCGAGTGGGCGGATTATCGAGCTGGATCCGGCAGGCCGGGTCACCGCAACACTGGTCGACAGCTCGGCAGAATTGGGCAAGCCGCAGGATCTGGTCGCCGACGCGGCAGGCGGATTGTACTTCACTGCCTGGCGATCGGGGACAGGGGAAAACCAGCGGGGGGCGGTGCATTATCGCGATGCGACGGGCCAGGTCCGTGCGGTTTTCACCGATTCGACCCTGCAGGTCCGCGGTCTGGCACTGGGAGACGGGGTGTTGTTCGCCAATGCCGCAGCGGATACCGCCGTCTGGGCCATGGAGGTGGCGACAGACGGCTCGTTGTCGGGCCGCCGGGCCTTCGCCGAACTCTTTCGCGCCGACGGCCGCTACCGCGCCGCAGGGCTGGCAAAGACGGTCGATAGCCAGGCCGAAGAGATGGCGGTCGACGCCAGAGGACGGCTCTATGTGGGCACGCGCTTCGGCGTTCAGGTTTTCGACGCCACGGGCGCGTTGCTGGGCATCGTCAATTTTCCAGAGCTGCCGATCAGCTTTACGCCCAAACCGCCGCGCAGTTGCGTACTGGGTGGCGACCGGCTCTACGTGGCCTGCGACGACGAAATATTCGCCGTGCCGCTCGACTTCGAGTGAGCGGCACCACGCCGAGCCTGGCGATTTCCCTATAGTGGGGTATCGACTTTGATCTGCCTACTCGAGCAGAATACCGCCGTCGATGACGATATTCTTGCCAGTAATAGACGGCGTGCGGCAGAGCATTTCGAATACGTAGAGCAGGTGAATCGGCGGGACCTCCTGCTTCCACACCTTCATCAGATCCTTGACCCCGTCAATCGCCTCCGAGGGGGTACCGGAAATCATCTGTCCGGAGACGATGACCGGGCTGATCGAGTTGACGCGGATACCGTACTGGCGTCCGGCCTGCACCGCGTAGTTGCGGTTGAGACCGAGTAGAGCGGCCTTGCTGCAGACATAGGGTGCGCCGACGTAAAGGCCGCCGACCAACGCGGCGAGCGAGACGATATTGACGATCTGGCGATCGCCCTCGCCATCCTTCATCAGCCGCACCGCGCCCTGGCTCATAAAGACGGCGCCTTTGGCGTTGACGTCGAGCACGCGGTCCCAGTCGTCTTCGGTCATATCGAGCAAGGTGACTTCGCTGAGCAGGCCGGCGTTGTTGATGAGCATATCGACACCGCCGTGCTCTTTATCGACATCCTGGTAAAAGGCCTCTATCGCGCCGACGTCGCTGATATCGACCTGGTGTGCACTGTAGCTGGCGCCATGGGCGGAAACGGCGGCTTCGGTGTCGGGTTGCGGGGCGACGTCGACGAGGATCGGCACGCCGCCGCAGGAGGCGATAAACTCGGCGAAAGTGCGGCCGATGGTACCGCCCGAACCGGTGATGATACAACGGCGGCCTTGAAGACAATCCTGAATCGTTACATATTGATCGAGCGCGGTCATGCTGTTACTCCGCAGGTGTAGTGGGTGTAAGAAGATAAAATGTAGTGCAGAGCGGATCCTTTGGAAAATCCTTGAGAAAGGAGGAATGGATCGTGGCTAAGAACGACAAACCTTTCGCCCTGGTGTGCGGTGGCGAAGTCAACTATTTGAAGGTAGCGGCCGAAGTTCGAAGCGCGTTCGAAACCCTGTATAAGGTCGTTTATCTGCCCTATGTGGGCTCCTGCGACAAACCGGAGGTTTTGCTGAAGTGGTTGCGGGACCACCTGAAGCGCCACGGCAGTGGGCCGGCAGTGGCAATATGTTTCGACGATGTCTTCGACGAAGAGGTACTGACGGCTTATGCCGAGGCGGGCCTGCTGGCGATTTGTCGCACCGGCTCGGGCTATGGCACCATCCGCGACGATCTGATGGGCAATGGCGGCAATGGCGTGGGTCTGTACACGGCCCCGGGCTGCAACAAGGAGGCGGTGGCAGAGTTTTGCCTCGGGACCACGCTGAGTCTGCTGCACGGGATTACCAAGGGCAGCCAGGCTGTTGAAGCCGGACTCTGGCCGGGCAACAAACACTACACGGCCATTCCAACCCTGCACGACCACGCCCTGCTCAAGCGCAGTTCCGTACTGGTACTCGGCGCCGGGCACTCTGGCCTGGCGACGGCGCTGAAGCTTTCGCAGCACACCGATGTCGTAGTCTACAACCGCAGAAACCGCAAGCTCGACCCCGCCCGCAACGCCGCGATCAAGGCCCATGACGCCTGGCTCAAACAGGCGCCGGGAGGGCGTGTCGGCTCTATCGCGCGCATCTACGACACGGACCTGATCCCCGCGCTAAAGGAAGCCGACGTGGTCACCCTGCATCTGGCCTGGACGCGAGAGATGACGGGGTGGTTCAACTGGAAACTGATGCGGCACCTGAGGCGGGCGTGGTTCGTCAACACCGCCCGCGGACAGCTGGTCGACGAAAAGGATTTGCTGCGGGCGCTGCGCGAGGACAAGCTCCTGGGGGCGCATCTGGACGTGCGCGCCGAGGAGCCGGCGGGCCGCGACAATATCACGCGGAACAAACGGATCCACTGCACGCCGCACAGCGGCTGGACCGCCGGCACGGGTGAGATGATCGGCGCGGCACTGCTCAATGCCGTGGCGTTCTACAAGGGCGACCCGATCGAGAATAAGGCGATCGTCGACTGCGCGCGCCAAAGGCCCTGGGCGGGCTAGCGCCGCTGCATGAACCCATCTATCCGACACTGTGCTAACCGCACCCATCGCCTCAGCCAGCAGGAGACCGACTGATGAGCAAGCTCACCGCCCCTATCGTCGAGGAACAAGAGCGCGTCGCGCCGCCCTCCACATGGCACGCTTCACCCCTCTTCAAACCCGGCTCAGCCCTGCTGGTGGAGGACGGCGGTCTGAGCCAGGCGCAAAAACGGCAGCTGGATCTGGACGGCCACGTCGTGCTGCCCGGTGTGTTAACGCCGGAGACGAGCGAGCGCACGATATCGGCGCTGGCGCGGATTGACGAGCTGGAGGCAGCCTTCGCGCGGACGGCCCTGGGCCAGCGCAAGGCGGAGATACTCCAGCGACTCGAGCAGCCTCAGCAGCTCAGCCCTGAGCAGCAGCAGAAGTTGCAGCGCGAGCTCAACTCGTGGAGCGACGATGGAGGGCACGGCATGCGCATGAACATTGGGCAGGTGGTTGCCGAGCACGACGAGTACCTCGAGTCCATCGTTGGCCACCCTCAGATGCTGGCGCTGGCGCGGTCCGTACTCGGCGACGAGCTGCGATTCGACCACCAGTGCACGTCCTCAGGCCGCCAGCCCGGCAACGCAGGCATGGGCTACCACTCACACAACTACGCAGACGAGCACCCTCAAATCGGCTATATCCGGGTGTTCTTCTACCTGAACGGTTTTCGCCTCGAGGACGGAAATCTCAAGACGGTTCCTGGATCACATCTCTTTCGCACCGACACCGGCAACGGGCGCACCGACGCAGATATCATGGCCTGGGCTGCCGGCAAGCGCCACCCCATCACGGACAAGCCGCTGGCCATCCGCAAGCTGGCGTGCCCCCCGGGCTCGGTGGTCATCATGTGGACGCATGCCACACACGGCGTCGATCCAAAGCCCGCGGACTCGGAGCGACGCTGGGCGCTGATCACGGCCTACCGCAACCCCGGAGCGCCGCTCGATACCGAGACGGGGATCGCACTTGGTTTTCCGAATTGGATGACACCGAAGTACCGCGACGCACCGACCCCGGGCCTGGCCCCCTGCCACAAGCGCTGGGATTAGCAGCCGCACCG
>CAZFMY010000179.1:0-8388 GCA_964520345.1 uncultured Gemmatimonadaceae bacterium
AATGGCGCACCCAGAAGGACTCGAACCCTCAACCCCCTGATCCGAAGTCAGGCGCTCTATCCAATTGAGCTATGGGTG
The DNA here is from genome assembly GCA_964520345.1 of uncultured Gemmatimonadaceae bacterium. Classification (GTDB taxonomy): domain Bacteria; phylum Latescibacterota; class UBA2968; order UBA8231; family UBA8231. The sequence continues at coordinate 79 of CAZFMY010000179.1, forward strand.
CACACAAAAACTGTGACTTATACACATGCGTGAAGAAAGATTGGGACCGTTAAATAGGGGACGAAAACACCCGTGTACCAATCAGCAAACCATGTCGTTTACTTAACCTATATAAAACACATGGAATATTTCTGTCAAAGAAATCCCCATTCAGACTCAGCTGGCCTTCTCTACACCACTTGACCCGTTACCTAAAAAGCCCTTTATATTTCCCATACTCCGCATTGTACACATCCTAGTTCGAAGGTATCTATGTCTGGGATCTCGCCAGAGAGTACCCCCATGAGCACTGATCGAGCAGCTACTACGCACGGTAGCCCGCAGCCAGAAATCTGCCAGGAGGTCGCGATTCCTTCCAGCAGCCTGGAAATACCAGACGAGGTAGCCGGTCAACCGGTCTCGGAAAACGAGGCCTCGTTCTTCAAGGAGCACGGGTATTTAGTGAAACGAGGCCTGTTGAAAAGGGCTTCACTAGAGCCCGCGCTCGACTATATCTGGGAACGAGCGCCGAGCTGCGTCAACCGCCACGATCCCTCGTCTTATACACACGCCCACCGCCTCTGGGAAAGGACCGCCGTCAACGGCGAGCCCGGCGGCGACCAGAACCACTGGAGCGGCGCTCGGGGGGACGACGGCGTCTGGCAACTGCTCAGCTCCGGGCCGACCGGGCTAGGTACGGAGCCATTCATGCTCGAGCTGGTGCCCAACTCCCCGGAGGTGCAGGCCGTGGTGGCAGCGCTGATCGGTTCACCCGTCCGCCCATGCCGGCGCACGCGTGGCGTTTACGCCAGGTTCCCGACGCCACCCCCTTACCCACCCATCCAAAATAGTTTGCACTGGGACTCATGCTGCCACCAACTCGGCGCGATGGTGCTGCTCGAGGATTGCCCCCCCACCGGCGGCTGCTTCACGTTCTGGCCCACCAGTCACCACAGGCTCTTTCCGCTCTTCACGACCTCCCAGGGCAACCGTCCGCAGAGCGCCCCACCCTTGAGACAGACGCTCTCTGAGATTGCAGAGACGGTGAAACCGGTGGAGTTTGATGGTCAAGCTGGGGACGTGTGCTTCATGCATCACCGCCTCGCCCATTCTGCCAGCCCCAATCGCCTGCGCGAAAACGTCCGCTTGATGCTCGTCTGCGACTTCCAAAAGGACTCGAGCCCCTCGCAGCAGCGAACCTACTATGACGATCATACACTAGGCAGTTGGAATGAGTCGACGAGATGCCAGGAGCAGTTCCATGTGGACACGCGAAAATTTCGCGAAGATGAGCCGCCCGACCCAGCAAATATGTGGAAGGATTGGGCGATCTAGATCAGATGGTTGGCGCCTGTGCTCCTCGGCCTATGTCGTCGCACAGAGACCTGATCCAGTCAGAAGCCGTTTCTGGGAATCTCTACTCGACCACGTTGAAGCCATCCTCTTCGGCTGCTGGGGCAATATGGCCATTGGCTACAGCAGCTGCGAAATTCACCGTTCGTGAAAAACCTCCGAATGGATAGTAGTGAAAATGTGAGATCAAACAGTTTTCGTCGGCTGCAATACCGTGTGCCAGCCCGTCGATTAGCGCAGCTGGGGTTTGTACACTCATGATTTTTGCGACATTTCGCGCTTGTTTCGTTATGAATCGCATCGAGTTGCCGATACCCGAAATTTGGGCAAATCGCAAGAGTGACTTTATAGTAGCAGGCCCGGCAATGCCTACTCTAATTGGCAGTACGTTACCCTCATTGCGTATCTTTTTCTCCCAATTTATCACGGCCACCGGATCAAAACAAAACTGTGTTTCGATATACATTTCCACGTTTTCCTCGGTGGCGAAACGATTCTTGTCTGCTATAGCTTTACGCAGATCTTGCTCACTAATGTCGGGACTACCTTCGGGATGCCCGGCAACACCAATTTTTCTTATCTGGTATTTTTGCAATAATCCGGATTCGAGAACATCCATAGAACTGGGAAATGGGCCCACGGCATCATCGACACTACCCCCTATTACCAGCACCTCTTTAACGCCGGCTTCGTTCACCAATCGCGCGATAAAATCATCGAGTTGATCCTTTGATTGCAAAGACCTTGCAGCAATATGCGGCACCGGGTTCATACCATCATCAGATAATCGACATGCTATATCTACTGTATCCTTTAGATCGGAGTTGGGCAGGAACGTTACGTTAACCGTTGTACCCTGGGTGAGGGCTTTGCTGAAATCTTTTACTTTCCCCGCTCCAGAAGGAGTAACTTCTATCGACCAATTATCAGCTGCCTTAACGATATCTTCGATACTCGACTTCATGAATTCACCGCGATTCCTTTAATCTACTAGTTTACCCGCATCTCATTGACCGTTCATTAGAGACGACCGTGGGCTACGAGCAATGACGCGCTCCATGGGCTTATCTACGACTTTAAGCCTGAATAAGATGCTCTTTTGCCCGATCGTTCTTGCGACCAGAACCTAAGGTCCAGATTAAAGTTAGGAAAGAAGTTTAAACCATGAAAACAGGATCCATATTCGGCGCGCTTCCACTCCTTTAGCGGGTATTTTCGACATCGACACGAACAAGCAGCTCTTCATCGACGATTTACTCGTGGATGAAACCAGTCGGATCTCGCGTTACCAGTACCGCCCGACCCAATACGCCGACAACCCTTGGGATAAGCCCAATCTCGGCTTTATAGGATTCGAGGGCTCTACCCGGAACAATTATGATCGGCATGCACGGCGAGCCCAGCTCTTATAAAGGATGCAGATCTCTCCCAACTGGAGGGCAAACCGGTGCGCCTCCATTCAGAGATCAGAAATGCCTGTCTTTATTCGATCCAGTTCATTTGATAATCTGGCTTTGGCTCAGAGAGATTCAGCGCATTCAATCACCATACGATATTTTCCAACGCAGCACTTTGACATTGTCCGGTGTTTGTCGTTTTGTATTTTTCTGATTTGATCCTGTCGAAAATTCTCGCCACAAGCTGAAAGGAAACGCCATGAACACCGTGCGGCACCTGACTCTGCACCACGTCTTTTTGACACTGGGCCTGGCCCTGCTGTCCGGCTGTGCCCTGCTGCACTCCACCTCTACACCGCAAACCGAAGCCCCAACGCCAAAAAAACACCCGCTCGACAAAACCGAGTACCGCACCCTGGTGCTGGACAATCAACTCAGGGTGATGCTGGTCTCAGATCCGAAATTCAACAAGTCATCCGCCGCCATGGTGGTGGGGGTGGGGCTCTTCAGCGACCCGGGCGACAGGCCGGGCATGGCCCACTACCTGGAGCACATGCTCTCGCGCGGCTCGGAGAAATACCCCGGGGTGGATGACTTCGATACCTATCTGAGCGAAAACGGCGGCTACGACAATGCCTATACCGACGTAGACCATACCAACTACTTCTTCGAGGTCAACCACGAGGCCTTTGCTGACGCCCTGGAACGCCACTGCCAGTTTTTCATCAGCCCGCTCTTCAACCAGGACTACAGCGAGCGCGAGGTCAACGCGGTCCACTCGGAGTGGCAGAAGAATCTGGAACAAGACCACTGGCGCACCTGGCGAGTACAGAACTCCCTGGCCCGCCCGGGCCATCCGGCCGCCCGTTTTTCCATTGGCTCGCGGGAGTCACTGGCCAATATCGACCGACAGGAGCTGGTCGATTTCTACGAAAAATACTACAGCGCCAACCAGATGCAGCTGGCCCTGCTGAGCACCGCGCCGCTGGACTCGTTAGAGGCCTGGGCCCAGCGCAACTACTCTGCCGTGCCCAACAGGAAGCTGCCCGACCTGCAGCATCCCACCGACTATCTGATCAACAAGCCAACCTTCCGGCTGATCCAGATCGAACCGATCAAGGAAGTGCGCACTCTGGAGTTGGAGTTCGCCCTGCCCGGCTTCTTGCAGCACTACGAAAGCAAGCCGCTCGGCCTGCTGGGCAGTCTGATCGGGCACGAAGGCAAAGGTAGCCTGCTCTCGCTGCTCAAAAAGGAACACCTGGCCACCGGGCTGGGTAGCGGATCCGGCGGGCCGATGTTCGGCCGGTCGCGGCAGTATGGCAAGTTTTCCATCACCGTCAGCCTGACGCCACAGGGCCTGGAGGAATACCGCAGGGTAGCGCAACTGTGCATGAGCTACATCGAGATGCTCAATAACGCACCCTATCCCGAATTTCACTTCCAGGAAGAAAAGGTCATGGCCGCCCTGGACGAAATCTACGCCGACCGCGGCGAAGGCGGCAGCTATGCCCGCACCCTGGCCTGGCGGCTTTCGGTCTACCCGCCGGAAGTGGTCGAGCGGGTGCCGTTCATCTATACCCGGCCGGATTCGGGGACCTACCGCGAGTTTCTCTCCTATTTGCGGCCCGACAATATGATGGCCACGCTGACGGCCAAGGGGCTGGAGGCCAGCGCCGAACAGGAGCCGCACTGGGGCATACCCTACACCTACAGTGAGGACGACGCGCTCTACACCAGCCTGGCAGATCCGAAAGCCCATCCGGCACTGCACCTGCCCGAGCCCAATCCCTTCGTGCCGGCAGAGGCCACAATCCCCGAGCGCGAGGTCATGGAGGGCGTGGTGCCCGACAAGGTACTCGAAGAAGAGGGCGTGGTGCTCTACCACTCCGAGGACTTCGAGTTTTTACGGCCCAAGATCTGGTCGAATTTCAAGCTGCGCTTTCCCACCGAAAACATGGCCCCGCGCTTCAAGGTACTGCTGGATCTCTACACCACCTGCGTCAAGGAATCGCTCAACGAGTTCACCTATCCGGCGGCCCTGGCCGGGTTGGGCTACAGCTTCAACAGTGGCTACGAGGGGGTCTATTTCTCGGTATCCGGCTACGACGAGTCGGCAGCGCTTTTGTTCGAGCGGGTGCTGGAGCACATGCAGCACGTGCAGATCAGCCAGGAGACCTTCGCCGCGCTCAAGGACAATATGCTGCGCGGTCTGCGCAATTTCGAGCGCCAGGCCGCCTACCAGATCACCAACTACAACAGCAACACCGTGATCAACGAGGTCGACTACCCGCACGCGATGCGCCTGGAAATCGTCGAGGGGCTCACCCTGGAGGACATCCACGCATTCGCCGGCAGCCTCTACCAGCGCGCCTTCATCGAGGCCCTGGTGCACGGCAATATCAGCGTCGAGGACGCGGTGGGCATGACCCGCACGCTGAGCAAGACCCTGGGCATAAAGCCGGTAGCCTGGAAGGACACCTTCGCCCAGACCTATCTGAGCCAGCCCGTGGGCGAGGCTCTCTACAGGGTGGACAAGCTCAAAGTTAACAACTCCTGCTTCTGGCGCGAGTACCGCCTAGGGGCCACCACACCGCGCAACCGAGCCATCGGTCTAGTCCTAGGGGACTTCCTGCACCGGCCCTTCTTCACCGAGATGCGCACCAACCAGCAACTGGGCTACATCGTCTGGGCCGGGAATACGACGCGGCGCGACAATATGTACCTCTACTTCATCATCCAGTCGGGTGACTATGCGGCAGACGAGTTGGAAGACCGGGCCGCCGCCTTTATTGCGGGATATCCGGATATGTTCCGCAGTCTGCCACCCGAAGCCTTTGCCGCATTCAAGGCCGCCGGCGCCGAGAAGCTCAAGGAGAAGCAGAAGAGCATCGCCGAAAAGGGGGGCAAGTTCAATATGGAGGCCTTCGAATTCGGAGCGGACTTCGCACGCGATGAGAAAGTACTGGAGGCGCTGGAGGCGCTGACCCAGGAGGAGGTAGCGGCGCTGCTGGAGACCGTGCTTTCGACGGAGGGGCGGCAGCTGCGCACGATGCTGGCTTTTTCACGCGATCACGAGCCGGAGCGCGAAGTGGGGACCTCGTGGGAGGATCTGAATGCGTGGAAGGAGGGGCGGGTTTACAAGTAGGAGAGTGCGCGAGAGGGCACGGCTTTGGCTTATTCCGTATCAAGTTTCTCAATATAACTGCTCTCGACGAAGCCTTGGTAATCAGATCGCGCGATTGGATCCTGAGAATAACTAACCCTATATCCTACCCTGGCAAGCAAATTTCGAAGATCGCAAGTTGGCAAAAGGGTAAAGGGCTTGTCGTTGTCTCTATACCGGGTAGAATATGTGCTGCACGTGTTTTGTGTTTCACCAACCTCCAATCGTTCGATCACACCAGTACTACTGGGTATGTATATCTGTACAGAGTCATTTTTTGTAAGACAGTGAGTCGCGAGGTACATAGAATCGAGTTCGTAGGTGAATTCGACGGTTAAGCCAGTAGCAACGTGTAATCCTTGATTGGTTAGGTCGCTACAGATAGTGCCGCTGTCTTTGTGAGTTTGACGGACAGACATACGTCCGACGCCTATTACCGTTTTGTTGGAGTGGGCACGGACTTCGATGAGTAACTGGTTTATTTTTTCATCTATTTGCTTACGATTTGCCATTCCAGAAATAGACTCGGGGGCGAATAGAAAGAAAAAGAACAGTGAAAATATTTCTAAAAAATGCCAATTTTTAGTCCGGACCTCAATCGTCCCAACAGGCACCTCCGTCAGAGACCATAGATAAGAGGCATGATATATAGAACAACCTAGTATGATGCCGATACCTCCTAGAGTGACTACGCCAATAAAGTCCAGCCTAGTGGAGGTCGCACCCCAGAGCCAATAGGTTAATGCCACTACAGTATAAACGATTACATTAAGGATTGATAAGTCAGCTAACACAAGCGAAACCGGCCGCGGTGAGAATCGATTGATTGCAAAAGCCATTATGAAACTTAGAGGTGTAAATAGCAAAAAAAGAAGGTCGTAACCGACAAACCAATGTCGAATATCCCCTCGCCCAGCCCCAAAACCCCATATGGCTAGTCCAGAGCCCCATAGTCCGAATATTATGAAATAAGCCGCCCACCGACTCAGCGGTTTAGCAAGACGGTAATAACCGGTATGTTTTGTAATTAGGTAACCAGATGCAAGCGCCAATCCTCCTGGGAGCGCCCAACCAATTATCAGTCCTCCTATCCAAGATGGGTTATCAGGGGAATTTACCACAATAACCCAGCCGATCGCAGCACCAGTCAGCACGTATGGCAAGCTAAGTGCTTCGAGCATCTGTCCATACAAAGCAAGCCCTGCCTTAAATCGCATTGTAGTCAATTTGGACTCACAGTTATTGACGATAACAATGAAGGTTAAAGGCAAGAGAAAAATCCAAGGAATAACAGAGACAGGATCGAAGAATAACCACAATTGAAAATCACTTGGAGATGGGCTTTTCATTGTATTTTCTTATCTATAGAATAGGAAGAGAGTTTGAGAGCACCATTCGGTACGAGCTCCACGAGATATATCGCGGATAGAGGTGCAGATTAGCGCGCATCGCCTCGGCAATGCTGCCCAGCGACCGAATGGGTTCCGGCCGGTCTTTTACAAGTTAGAGCGCATCGAGGAGGCAGACTGACCCACTTCAGTTCCAACAGGCAGTCTCTCAGACTGACCCCTCGATTTGGCGGATAAAGTTCAGGCTTTCCTCGACGACGAAGTCCTCAGTTAATCCAATGTGGCCGCGATCAGCATAGTGCAGGTAGCGGTGATGGATCTCGTTTTCGTCCAGGGCGGCGACCATCCGCTCGGCCTGGTCGACTGGGATCGAGCCATCGTCGTCGGAGTGAAAGATCAGCATCGGCCAGGTCTGTGCCGTGATGTGTTCGATCGGCGAACCAAGCCGCCGGGCCTGGTCCCAGGGCACCCCCGGCGTGATCCAACCACAGGCCCAGTCGAGTTTGAGCAGATCGTAGGCGCCGGAAACGCTGATCGCGGCGCGGAAATCGCACGGCTGATCTTCCCAGCCGCCGGTCTGTATAAAAGGACCCGCCCCCAGTGTCGCGGCGAGCGACACGAGGTGGCCCCCGGCCGACATGCCCGTGAGATAGATCCGCTCGCGATCGAGTTGGTACTCGTCCGCGTGGGCGTGGACCCAGCGGATAGCGCACAACACGTCCTGATAACAGGCCGGTGCAGGCGTGCAGGTCACCAGGCGGTATTCGATGGACAGGGCGAAAAAACCGTGCGCGGCCCACTGCTCTACATCGATAGCCACCCCCAGTTGGCTGCGGTTGCTATAGTGCCAGCGCCCGCCGTGCACACCGAGCAGCACCGGATGGGGACCGGCGGTGGTGGGAATGGCGATATCGGCGAGCAATCCCGCGCCGAGGACTTCGCCGTAGACAATGGTATTTGCCGTCATGATCGAACCTTTCTTGCAATCGATTAGCGGAACTGGAACGAGTACAGTTTCGCATTTTTGCAATAGAACCGCAACTTCACCGTCTGCCACACCATTTGACTT
>CAZFMY010000180.1:0-8212 GCA_964520345.1 uncultured Gemmatimonadaceae bacterium
GATTACACAGCCATATTCTTCGAAATGGGCTAGTTGCGGGTCTGTCAGCTTGATCCTGGCTCCTCGCTCCTCTGCGCGTGCTCTATGGCCGATGCCTGAGTGTCGGAATAACTTGGAAGAGGGCGAATTTCCTATACTTGCGCGTTTGCTCGGTGATCGGGTAGTACAGACTCGCAAGGTGTTGCTGATACGGTAACGCAAAGTAGATCGCGTATGCATGATTGGCACTCCTAACACCGTAGCAAGGCGTTTCATAAGATACACTTCAGACGGAGTGGCTTTTGTTGTTCGCGAGAGGTACCACCGGGAAAGCAAACTCTTGAGAAATTAAGACGCTGTAATAGGGCGGAATGATCGAAAACGAACGGGTAGGCGCTGGTCGAGTGTAACGTGACTTTTGTTCCTTTAAAAAAAATACGGCTATTTATATTGTAGGTTAAGGTGTTGCTGCCAACTGTATGCCCTAAATTGGGGGAAACCTCCCCAATGCGATCTGTCATTGCATCAGCGATTCCTTTTTTCATGATCTAACTCCCCGTCCAGTGCGTCCAGCAAGGTGCCATGGCTCAGCACTACGCACATGAATGCCTTGTCGATAATCGGAATAATCCAGAATAGGAACATCACTTTTGAGCAAAAATATCCGCATAAATAACCGGTCCTGGGCCATCACCGTAGACCCGTGTTTTGCAGGCGATCGGCACGGCCCATGGCGCTGAACTTGATAGACCTTCTCCCTCAGACTGAGACCGTAGACGACGAGGCCCTGCTGGAGCACTTCCTCGATTTCGTCGAAAGTCGCAAGCTGACCCTCTATCCTGCGCAGGAGCAGGCCATCCTTGAGCTATATACAGGATTAAACGTCATCCTCAATACCCCGACGGGATCGGGCAAGTCGCTGGTGGCAGAGGGGTTGCACTTCCAGTCGCTCGCCAATGGGCGGCGCTCTGTGTATACCTCACCTATCAAGGCGCTGGTCAACGAGAAGTGGATGGCGCTGTGCCGGGATTTTGGACCGGACAACGTGGGTTTGTGCACGGGCGATGCCACGGTCAATCGACACGCACCGATTCTCTGCTGTACGGCTGAGGTGCTGGCCAACATCGCATTGCGTCAGGGGGGGGCAGCGGATGTGGATGACGTGGTGTTGGACGAGTTCCACTGGTATGCCGATCGGGACAGGGGCGTGGCTTGGCAAGTACCGCTGCTGATGCTGCCGCAGGCGCGCTTTCTGCTGATGTCGGCTACGTTGGGTGACACGCGCTTTTTCGAGCAGGAGCTGGAGGAGCGCACGGGCCGTACTACCGTGACGGTGAAGTCCGACGAGCGTCCGGTGCCGTTGGAGTTCGCCTATTCGCTGAGTCCGTTAGTGCACACTTTGCAGGAATTGGTCACAGATGGCCGGGCTCCCGTGTATGTGGTCCATTTCACCCAGCGCGAGGCGGCCGAGAACGCCCAGGCCTTCACCAGCATCAATGTCTGCTCGCGTGCGGAGAAGGCGGCCCTGGCCGACGAATTGGCCGGCTTCCGCTTCACGAGCCCCTATGGCAAGGACATCCGCCGCTGGTTGCGGCACGGCATCGGTTTGCATCATGCAGGATTGCTGCCCAAATACCGAGTGTTGGTGGAAAAACTGGCGCAGAAGGGATTGCTGAAGATCATCTGCGGTACCGATACTTTGGGAGTGGGCATCAATGTGCCCATACGCACCGTGCTGTTCACCCGGCTGTGCAAATACGATGGAGAGAAAACGGCTATCTTGAGCGCCAGGGACTTCCACCAGATCAGCGGCCGGGCCGGACGCAAGGGATTCGACGAGCAGGGATGGGTCGTGGCGCAGGCCCCAGAGCACATCATCGAGAATCTCAAGCAGGAGAAGAAGGTGGCCCAGGGCCGCAAGAAGGTCAGCAGGAAGCGCGCGCCCGATCGCAACTTTGTTCGCTGGGACGAGAAGACGTTTCAGCGATTGGTGATGGCTTCGCCGGAGCGTCTTACTTCGCAGTTTCAGGTATCGCACGGCATGCTACTCAACGTACTGAGTCGCACGGATAATGGCTGTCGAGCCATGCGCGACCTAATCCGCGTTTGCCACGAAACCCCGGTGCGCAAGAAGATGCACCGACGGCGGACGTGGCAGCTATTTCGCTCGTTGGTGGAACGCGGTATCGTCGAGATTCTGGATCCAAAAGATAGTCCGGATGGGCGTAAGCTTCGAGTCAACATGGAATTGCAGGAGGACTTTTCTATGGACCAGACGCTTTCGCTCTATCTACTGGAGACCATCTCCTTGGTGGACCCGGAGCAGGAGGATTATGCTCTGGTGGTGTTGACGCTGACGGAGTCGATACTGGAGAACCCGGAAATCATCCTGCGCAAGCAATTAGACCGCATTAAAGGCCGTGCCATCGCCGAGATGAAGATGCAGGGGATGGACTACGAAGATCGCATGGAGGCTCTGGAGGATCTGGAGTATCCCAAGCCTCACCGCGAGTTCATCTACACGACTTTCAATGAATTCGCCGACCGACACCCCTGGGTGGAACAGGAGAACATTCGGCCCAAATCCATTGCCCGGGAGATGTTCGAGACGTTCTCTTCGTTCACAGACTACGTTCGCTCGTACGATCTACAGCGCAGCGAAGGGCTGTTGCTGAGACATATACACAGTGTTTACAAGGTGCTGTTGCAGACCGTGCCGGACAACGCCAAGGATGCGACTCTGCGTGAGATCGAGGTCTACCTGAGCGAGACCATCCGTTTGGCTGATTCGAGCTTGCTGGACGAGTGGGAGAAGATGCGCGATCCGGCCGTCGCAACTACGCAGGCCCCCGGCGAGTCCCTTGCCGATGCACCTCTTACGCCGCCGGATATTACGCAGAATTCCACGACATTTACGGCGGCCATCCGTACTCGGATCTTTGCCTTCCTGCGCGCCGTGGCCGATAGAGACGGCGAACTGGCGCTGGATGCCCTGGGCGTGGCCGATGGACCTGATAGCAGCCCCACGTCAGATGCAACGGCCGTCAAGATCGCTGATGCGGAAGCAGCAGAGTGGTCTCCGGAGCGTCTGGCCGCCATTATGCCGGCCTACTTGGAAGAACACGAGCGACTCTGTTTTGATCCCGAAGCTCGCAACATCCGTCACACGTATGTGCGGCCCGCTGAGGACGGCCAAAGCTGGAACGTACAGCAGATGCTTGTTGATCCCGAGGCACACAATGACTGGGTGGCCGAGTTCGAAGTGCATTTGCCGCAGTGTCGGGAGCAAGGTGAGCCCGTGCTGCATCTGGTGCGCGTGGGGCTTCTGGTGCAATAGAGCTGTTGGTGGAATAGATCTAATGGCTCTACAAATCCATACTTTGGCAGATTTGCTGAATTGGGCGAAGTGTTGTGGCTGCTACGACAAGTGCAACACCGGGCAAATGATGGCCTACATGTCCAGAATGTCCTGGATGTGCAGGGCCGATTGAAGTATTGCTTTAGGTTGCCAGCTCCAATATTGTGAAATTATCGCTTTCAGCATGTGCTTTCAGTCCCTTGTGTTTCTGCACTTGATTCATGGCGGTAGCAGTGGCTCTTTTTGTTGTCAACAAAGAGATAGCGCACCCCCACGTTTCTAAGCGGCGCTAGATTTCCGGTGTGCGCGAGCCTGCGGATTGCCAATCGCAGTTTGATGGTTTCTTTAGGGAAAAATCCAGAGTATCCGTTAATCATTGGCAAGTTCCAAATTAAACGGAGTGTCCATAGTTTTCCCCGGTGCTGAAATGACAATTCTGATTGTGATGATAGATTGAAAAAAAGGAATCATTATGGCTGACGACAATTTACCAAACATTCTATTTATCATGACGGATCAGCAACGGGGCGATTGCCTTGGTGTTGAAAATCATCCCGTATTGCAAACCCCGTCGATGGATTCCATCGCCCACAACGGGGTACACTTTGGCAAGTTCTATTGCCCTTCACCTTCCTGTATTGCCGCGCGTCGTTCTCTAATGACCGGTCAGGATCCGCAAACACACGGACTTGTTGGTTATCAGGATGGGCTAGACTGGGATCATCCGCCAACACTGCCGGAGTGTTTGCAGCAGGCCGGCTATCAGACAAAACTGGTTGGCCGTGCCATGCACCTTTCGCCGCCGGAAAAGCGCTACGGCTTTGAACACTCTGAAACAAATGATCCTGACTACGCCGACTGGTTGGCGGAGTATGGCCCGCGTGACAACGGCGGCTGGTTTGGCGGTGGTATCATGCATAACGACTGGACAGCCAAGCCCTGGGGCATGGAAGAGCATCTGCATTTCACCAATTGGACTGTAAATCGCGCCATGAAGTTTCTGCAACATCGTGATCCAACGGCACCATACTTTTTAACGGTCTCATTCATCGCGCCGCATCCGCCATTGCAGCCGCCACAGTTTTATATGGATCGTTATCTCCGCACCGGTGTGCCGGAGCCTGTTTACGGCGACTGGGCGACTGCCCCAGAAATGCGCGGTGACACGGTGGCACCGGACAGCGTGCATCTTGAAGGCGAAGCGATGCTCTCCGCCCGTGCCGCTTACTATGGTTTGATCAATCACGTGGATGATCAGATTCGCCGCATCCTTAACAGAGTCGATGGCTATGGGCGCTACAATCACGGGCGCGACACGATTATTGTGTTTACCAGTGATCATGGTGAAATGCTTGGTGATCATTATATGTGGCGCAAGTCGCGCGCCTTCGAACCGTCCGCTCGGGTTCCGTTCCTGATTCAAGCACCGCCACGCTTCGGTGCAGAGGCAGGAACAAAAACAAACGTGCTCGGCTCTCTGACCGATGTGATGCCCACACTGCTCGATATGGCCGGGCTCGAAATTCCAGACACCGTCGATGGCAAATCACTCTTGGCGGCAATGCGCGGCGACAGTTCACCGGTTCGTGAAATTTTGCACATCGAGCATTCCCCCTATCATCATGCCTTAACAGACGGTCGCTGGAAATACATCTGGGATGTAGGCAGTGGCGAGCAACTCTTCTTTGATCTGAACACGGATCCTGACGAACTGAAAGACCTTAGCCAGGACAGTGATATGAGCCACTGGCGTAATACTTTGATTGAGCGATTGAGCGACCGGCCGGAAGGCTTTGTTGAAAATGGCGAACTGAAAGCCGGCGTTGACTACCGGGCATTAATCCCGCGCTAAAATTTTGCGATGCATAACTTACACCATGTTATAGCTTTGAATTTTCCGCTTGAGGAAAAGTGGAAAGCTAATATTGGCAAAGCAGGTTCTTTGGGTTGTGTTGCTGAGAATATCGTTCTAGCAGCTTAAGGCAAAACTGTAAAGGCTTGGGATCTTGATACGATTACCGGAGCCCTCGAGAAATCAAAGTATGCCGACAACACCATTGTCGTGTTGTGGAGCGACCATGGTTTCCAGCTTGGCGAAAAAGACGTTGGGCGAAATTCTCGCTCTGGGAACGAGCCACGAGGGTCAATATGATTTGGATAGCCCCCGGCCTGACCAAGCCAGGTTCGACCACCGCCAAGCCGGTGCCTTTTTTAAGATGCAGTGGACCGCAGGGCAAGGTTGGTTGTGTTTGGCTGTTGTCATTGCGGATCGAAACATAGCCCGCAGTTGAACACCCGCTTTCATTTGTGCACGCTTCGATTATTGAGGTGTTTCGCCCTCCTGTATAACATTTGTCACTGGGTTCGAGACTGTGTGCCTCGCAAGTTAGATTGAAAAGGTTAGGCCACTATTATATGCGAAAAACTGACAAGAAACTTGAAAACACACTAATTGCAGCACTCACAGAGGTATGCGAAGCAGCACTTGAAGCGTTCGATGGCTTTCAGTGGCTAACTCATTTTGTCAATTATTCCCATTTCCCAAGCAGCCTTACTATCGTGTGTATTTTTGATACAAATGAGAACCTCGAAAAGATGTATCGAAAGGACAAAGGAGATGCGTTTCGGTATATGATAAAATCGAAACTTGAGTATATTGATGTAGGAGTGAAAGATATCAGCTCCCATGTAAAATTTGATACTGAAGAAGAGTGTAAAAAAGAGAACGATGGAAAATGGAATAAGCGGTTTAACTATGCGTGATATCCCACTGATTAATTATCACCGAGTATGTACACATGATGAATGAAGCCAAACCCATCGCCAAACCCCATATCACAACCTTCGAACAGTTTGTGATGTTAGCTGATTATTCTCTCATGGATACCTTGCGCGCCGACCCAGATAGTACTCATGATGGTAATGATCATCGCCCGCGCCAAGTCTTTTCAGGGCATTTTGTCCCCGTTACCCCGACCCCCCTGGAAGCGCCGGAATATGTTTCCCATAGCAGCCGCTTTTTCGCAGAATTAGAATTGAGTGATGAATTGGCACTAGACCAATCCTTTCAACGGGTATTTTCTGGTGATCTATCAGCCGTGATTGATCCCATGCGTTCGTTCGGATGGGCAACCGGATATGCACTCTCAATTTATGGCACTGAATACACCCATCAATGTCCGTTTCAAACGGGCAATGGGTATGGAGATGGACGTGCGACATCCATTTTTGAAGGCGTTTTTAACGGCAAACGCTGGGAGATGCAGCTAAAAGGGGGAGGTCCGACGCCTTATTGTCGTGGCGCAGATGGTCGTGCCGTCCTTCGTTCGAGTGTGCGAGAATTTTTAGCGCAAGAACACATGCATGCTTTAGGAGTGCCGACGTCGCGGTCGCTAACACTTTATGTCTCTCAAACGGAGACCGTTAGTCGACCTTGGTATGCTCAAAACTCCAAAAATTTCGATCCAGATGTTTTCGTCGATAACCCTGTAGCCATATCAACACGCGTTGCACCCTCATTTTTGCGTGTGGGCCAATTAGAATTATTTGCCCGCCGCGCTCGCAGTGATGCGCATCCAAACTCTTTAGAAGAGCTACGCATGATCGTCGCTCATCTAATTGAGCGAGAATACCTAAGTGAAATAGATCAAAGTCTACGTTTTACTTATCAAATCGTAGAATTAGCCAAGATATTCAGTAAACGCCTGACGTCACTCATCGCAAACTGGCTTCGCGTAGGATACTGTCAAGGCAATTTCAATAGTGATAATTGCCCAGCAGGTGGCTATACCCTTGACTACGGACCATTTGGCTTCTGTGAAATTTTTGATCCTAAATTTCAGCCTTGGACCGGAGGCGGCAACCATTTTTCTTTTTTCAATCAACCTCGCGCCGCAGAAGCTAATTACCACATGTTTTGCGAGGCCGTGAGGCCCCTATTAGCAGAAGATGCCGACGCGCTGGAACGCTTCGACAACGTTCGACAACGCTTTCCAGACACTATGCAACAACAACTACAAACCATGTGGGCAGCTAAACTCGGTTTAGCTGAGTTCAACCCACAGCTGTTCAATCAATTGATCCAGTTGATGTCGCAATCAGAGGTAGATTACACCATCTTCTTCCGTGAGCTGTCCAATATACCCGATGAGATCTTGGCATTGAAAAAAAGCTTCTATGTAGACACATCGACTCAACTCGATGAAAAGTGGCAAAACTGGCTAACTACTTGGCGTAAACTTGTGATTCAGGATGACAATCAGAAAGAGGTCTCCATGAAGATGAAACAAGTTAACCCGAAGTTTACTTGGCGAGAATGGTTAATTGTTCCCGCTTACGAACAGGCCCAACAAGGTGACTACAGCTTAATAAAAGAATTACAAGCAGTACTCAACCATCCCTATGAGGAACAGTCGCAAGCCATCGAAGAAAAATACTATCGATTAAAGCCAGAAGCGTTTTTTAACGCCGGCGGTGTTTCTCATTATAGTTGCTCGTCTTAATGCCATACGTTGCGGAGCAACGTTAGGTTTCCAAGCATGAGCGCGGTGCTGAGCGATGCGGCCTCGATAGGCCGCTATTTGAGCGGGGTTGGCTTAGCGGCCGCTCCCCCGGCGGTCGCAGCGGCTCGTCCTCCGCCACAGCGCGAATTGGATCTGGTTTATTGAGCTAGGCTATTGCGTTTTTGTCGTCCGCCGATCGTTGCGCTAAGCGATCTGAAGGGGGCTTCTGTGTCTGCCCGTTAGGCCCTCATCGGGTTTAGCTCGTTCATCGGTCCAAATCCGGGCCTTTGGACCTCCGTCCCGACCTCCTGATGGTTGCATCGGTTCTCCATAACGCCTCAATGCTCACCGGTGTGCGCTCTCTGGCCGATGC
>CAZFMY010000181.1:0-1050 GCA_964520345.1 uncultured Gemmatimonadaceae bacterium
ACAGATGTCTGGTCCGTTCTATATCCATTTATGGCGCGGTACGTTCCTGTTCCCAGGTATCAACCACATAGATCGACTAAGGCGATCATGGGCCAATAGGAATTGACCGTCGTAGTTTCTCCACCTGCCAAACTGAGTGAGGGTATCTGTACCCACATGAAGCAAGATAGGATTGCTATGGTCAGCGTTGAAAAAGATGCGGATAGCTTCATCGCCCTTCCTCTTATGAACGAGGGAGTAAGATAGAGGGTTATTGGTCCTGCTCGCCGACGCTTGCGTAAATTGCCTGTTCAAATCGTCCGAGTATATCCAGTGCGCTCGGATCATAGAAGGGCAGGAGTTGAGTCAAAAAGACCCCGCAGACGTCCTGAGCGGGATCGATCCAGAAATAGGTGTTCATTATCCCGGCCCAGAAGAGGCTGCCCGCTGCCCGTCCACCGGCTACGGGTTCTCCATGGACGAAAAAGCCCAGGCCGAATCCGTTGTTTTCTCCGGGATAGAGATCGGCATGGTTTGAAAAAGCTGGATCTTGCGAGGCTAAGGGACCAATGGCTTTTTCGCCCGTATGGCTAGTGGCCATAAGACGCACGGTCGCTGGAGACAGGATCCTCGCACCTTCGAGTTCTCCTTGACCGAGGAGTGAGCGGAGAAAGCGGATATAGTCGGGTCCGGTCGAATAAAGGCCACCGCCTCCATTGAAAAAGGTCGGCTCGCTGAGTACCAACTCCTCGAGGTCTATAGAGCCGTCGACTCTTCTTCGTCGTGGGTGGACCATGCGCTCGGCTTTTTCGGCATTGATATAGAAATGCGTGTCGCTCATGCCCAGGGGCTCGAAAATGCGATCCTGGAAAACCCGATCGAGGCCTTGGCCCCGGACCTGCTCTATCAGCACGCCGACCCAGTCGGTGTTGATCCCGTACAGCCATCTGGTGCCGGGTTGATAACGGAGTGGGGTGGTGGCAAAAGGCGGCTGATCGGCCGGTGGTTGGGGGATCAGTTCTCTTTGTGCGGCCTTGCTGAGCAGGGGGTCTGTAAATCCATAGCCGAAAC
>CAZFMY010000181.1:1060-7936 GCA_964520345.1 uncultured Gemmatimonadaceae bacterium
GAGCTGTCGCAGCGTAATCGGACGCTGCTGTTTGGAGAGGATCAGTTCGTTATTTTGCTCGGAAATATCGTTCAGGACCTCTACGTCCTGAATTTGCGGCAGATGGTTGTACACTGGTTCGTCGAGCGTGAGGAGGCCTTCCTCGACAAGCTGCATAGCTGCGACGGATGTGATCGCTTTGGTCATGGAGGCGATTCGGAATATCGAATCCAATTTGATGCTGCGGGTGGAGTCGATCAGGCCATATGCTCCCGAATAAATCACTTCATCCTCGCTCGCCGCCACGGCGACCACGTTGGCGAGACGACCCGATTCAACCGCTTGTGTCAGTACTGTGTCTGCTCTTTGCTTTCTACTATTCATAGTCTGGATGCTTTCCATTCAGGCGTTTGAATTGCGCCTCTGAGTAGCTGCGATCCGGTACCTACCGGACTCGCAGGGCCACAAAGCTCACATCGTCATCTTGCTCTTTTCCCGCTGCCCATTCGTCGCCGCCTGCCGCCATCCGTCTGCAGATCTCGGTAGGGGTTTCCCGAGCAACTTCGAGGAAGAGCTCCTGCACGCGTTGATAGCCGAATTCCTCTTCTGCTTCGTTGGTGCGCTCGGGCAGTCCATCGCTCATCAGCAGGACGGCGTCGCCCGGGTCCAGGCTCATTTCGGTTTGCTGGTAGCTGCCGCGGGTGGTGAGCCCGAGGGGCAAGCCGCCGGTTTGACCTTCTTCGATCGCGTGTTTCTGCGCTCTGTATATCAAGATCGGAGGGATGCTGGCTGCATAGTAGTTGGGATATTAACCGGCTAATCCCAATTGTTGCAGCATGGTCATCATATCGAAATACTCCCGTATCGACTTGACCTTTTCACCTTCGAATTCAACGATTCGACACGTTCGTACCTTCACGCTCTTGCCCGTTGCTGGAATTACGGTATCAGGTGTCTGCATCGGTCCCGTATGTGTCCCACTCACTATTGTTTCATCACATACAACATTGGCTTCGCATACAAAGGAATTCAAGACGCTTGCACGAATATCTGGGAATGCTACAATCCATGCCTGCCACGCCTCAATAACTTGCTCGACGCCTTCTATTTTGCGGTTCGCTGCGATGTCTTCCCAGGAGAAATCGGCAGTGGTACAGGATCTGACCCCATCCCAGTCTCTTTTGTTAAAGGCGAGCATTGGAGCCTGAGCGAGGTTGTTGAGTTGTTGATCTGTCATAACTCTGTCTCCCGTGTTTTGAGATTTGCCTATGTCGATAAACTTTTTATGCTAAATGCAGAATCCTCCTTTCCCGACCGGTTTGGGGTGGTTCATGCGAGCCTCGGATCGAGGTTGGAATCGGGCTGCCACCCTTTTTCGGTCTTTTTTGCTTCTGTCCGCTAGTATATCTCTGCAGAATTTCTGGCGCAAGGTCTAGGTATCCAGCGTTTCCGAGCGGGTGCGCGAAAGCCCTGGTCGCACCAGATCAGTGAGTGACGATGGCGACCCGGCAGCGTCTAGCGCGTCGACCGGGATCTGCTCGGCTGGCGGGTCGAGTGGTCGGCGGGGTAGAAACCGGCGTGAATGACCTCGTCTTCGTGCACCAGGCACCGCTCGATAAAGTGGTAGGTTCTTAAAGGCCTCTGCAAAAAATAATAGCCCCGACGAGCGATCAGCACTCATCGGGTAGGCAATCGCAGACTCGGGTTGAAGACCGCGGTAGTGCACTGCGGACCTCCAGCATCCCAAGCAAGAGGCTATACCGCATTTACAATGGGTCTCGCCAGGGCTTATCGGTATTTTTGCGTCGAAGTGGTTTCCGGGTAGGTGGCAAATATATGTATGACGATCACAGCGGCAGATAGAGGACCTTATTGGCTATGTCTTCTGCCGTTCCCGCCGTGGCGATCAACTCCAGATCGCGAATACAGGCGCCGATGGGAATGCGCAACTGGTGGGCATAGACCACTCCATAGAAGGTAACGCCCTCCTGTTGTAGACGTGTGGCTTCCTTGATCAGGTCGTCGTCCTGGGAAAACAACAGGCGCTGGAGTTGGCTGGCTCGGTTGAGCAGTATATCATCTGTTGCATCGTGCATGCCGTCTTCATAGGCTGTGAGGACGTCGATCTGGCGGGTGCGGAGACCGGCAGTAATGGCTCTAGGTACATGGTGGTCCAAAGAGGGCTAGGGCCATTCAGATGAGTCCTTGTGCCCTTAAACGGTCAATCAAAGGAGAGGGTTTTTGGGCTTTTTGGAGCCGGTCGACGTCTTCCAGTCGGCTGGTGATATCCCGATCCAGTTCGTCTTTGTGGTCCCAATAATAAGCCAGGGCTGAATGGATCTGGCCCAGGTTCAGATAGGGGTGTTGGAAGTGAAGTTCTTCGGGACTCCAACCATATGCGTGTTGTTCCAGGACCAACTCGATGACCTTCATCGTCGTCCCATAGATGATCGGTGCGTTGTTGTCGTCGAGTTTGATGTGTTCGTAGGGTGTTGTGGCATAGGACATGGTTTTATTCCCATTAGAGCAGATAGAGCGAAATTATAGCACGTTCGGCGCGTTCCTCATAGACTCAGAATATAACAATAGTTTCAATATACCGAACACCCTGGCATAACCTTCGATCGTTGATCCAGGTTCGGCATGCGCCAGACCCGTGACGATGGCGACCCGGCAGCGTCTAGCGCGTCGACCGCGATCTGCTCGGCTGGCGGGTCGAGTGGTCGGCGGGGTAGAAACCGGCGTGAATGACCTCGTCTTGGTGCACCAGGCACGAGCCGACGAAGCCGTCCTCACCGGTGTAGCGGATATCGCGGCCGAGGCCGACCGAATCCATGCCCCGGGATCGTGCAGACTGGCATCGTTCGATAAAGCGGTAGGCCGTCTCCTGATGCGCGGGCAGGGCGGTGCCTTCGTGCTGGCGCAGCGCGTCCAATATATAGCTGCGGACCAGCTGGGTGCAGACCGTGGCATAGACCTCCGGGCGAGAGAGCCATTCCATGCCGGCCAGGCGACCGTTGAGCCAAACCACCAGCCCCTGTCCGACCAGGGCTTCGCTCAGCGCTTCCAGGTATTGCTCGATGGCGGCTTTTTTCGCTCGGTAGAGATCGCGCAGCGCCTCGGTCGGCGACCGCACGCCCAGGCGTTCCTGCAAATCGAGAATCTCCGCCCAGACCAGGTCCTGATCGACCCTGTAGCGCCGGGATGCAGAGCCGCTGGCATGGGGGTTTCGCTCGGTGGCCATCATCTTCTTCACGCGCAGGCTCTGAGCCATCAACGCATCGGATGCCATCGCCTTGGCCGAGCGATCGGACCAGCGGCCCGCCTCGCTGCAGCTGACCGGAATGGTCAGGGTCGAATGAGCCGGGATCAGGACGGTGGTTGCGACCACGCGGTTCTGCTTCATGCCGACCAATTCCTCGCCGTCGAGGAGCAGGACCCCGGTCTTAGCGGCATTCTCCACGTTTACTTCGGCGACGACGCCTTCTTGGCTGAGCTCGTCCGCCGCGATATGGCCCGAAAACCAGGCCTGCTTGAAACCGAGATAGGGGGTGTGCGGCTGGTGCTCTGATTCGATGGGGGCCAGCGCGAGGTTGCGGTAGGTCGCGATCGGGCCCAGGGTCATTGATGCCAGCAATTTGTTGATGGGGTCTTTGCCGCTGGTGCGGGTGGAGTTCGGTGCGGGTTTGTGGGTCATGATGGCGTTCTCCTGGGCTTTTTTGCCCGGCGCTATGGCTCAGACGACGGAATCGGAAGGGATTGCTCGCAGGCTAATATACTATACATTTGTGTACTATAAAAGGGTAATATTTCGGGGGCTGCAAAAAAAAGATTCGCGCGGTGAAGAAACGGAGATGCGAATCGGGCCGCAGAAGATATTTTTTTTCAGCGAGCGAAGTGAGCCAGATCATATGTCGCATTTAGCTGCGTCTGTTCTAGGTACAGAACAGACGGCGATGAGAGGTCATTTCAATATTTATATGGTTATTTTTAAATGATTTAAATTGATTTAAATTGGTTCGAATATGGGCAATAGACCGATTTTGGTTAAAAATACCCCCTGGTGAATGATAAATAATTTTTAACTTGACATGTCGAATTAGTAAGATTAAGTTCTATTCCACCAACGCAACGGATTCTCTTTAAAACGGAAAAAAAGCATGTCCGATCAATACAGTCTCGAAGAGCTGGCCAAAAGGGTCGGGATCCAGCCGCGCACGATCCGCAGTTATATCAACCAGGGGCTTTTGCGCGGCCCGGATTCTCTCGGCCGCAATGCCCGCTACAGCGAGTACCATCGCAAACGGTTGATGGTGATCAAGCGGCTGAAAGATGAGTTGCGACTGCCGCTGAGCGAGATCCGTCGCCTGATCAATATGGCTGGTCCGGACGAGGATATTCATCTCCAGGCGATTCCCCATCCCGGCCAGGACGATCCCGGGGCGGAGGAAAAGATAGAGATTCAGTCGAGTCCGCTTGATTACCCGGAATCGGCGGCCGAGGCCGATGGGGGCGAAGACGATGACGAGGCGATGAGCGCCCTCGATTATGTGCGGCAACGCAAGGCGATGGCCACGGGTGGGGTGCCTTCGTTTCTCGCTCGCAGACCGCAGCCCTCAGGGGATGGTCCGATCGAGGAATTGCTGGAACAGCTGCGCGACTTGCTGGGCCAGTCCACGGTGGTGCGCAAGACGCGTGGTGAGGAATGGGTGCACCTGGAGGTGACTCCCGATATCCAAATTCAGGTCCGCGGTCACCTCTCACCCGAGCAGCTCGCCGGTTTTGAGGAGTTGGCCGATATGATGCGCCATATCCTGCTGGGCAGGAGCGCGCAATGAATTCGAGCGATCGTTTGGGGGCGATGCCCGTTTATGAGCGATGCTCGGTTCCGGACTGTAGTGAAGTGCGAAAGATGCCTGGACGATCCGGGGGGATATGGCCCGCCGGGTCCGCCGGGGGAAAGGAGTGTACTATGTGGCTATTTACGCCGATTGGTTTTTTCAGCATCGTGCAGAAAAAACACGACCAGCCGGATCAAGTGACGATCCGATCCCGGGTCCGCAAGGATCTGGAGGATCTGGTATCGTACCTGCCGACGGCCAGTGCGATACGGGAGACGGCACAGGCCGATTATCGTTTCCGGATCACGGCCAGCAAGGACGATCTGGCCCGGGCGACGGCCACCCTGGTCCGCGATATAGACTACGACAATTTCAAGGATGAAGTGGCCAGGCAGCAGGGTTATGAGCGGGCGGGCTCGTACGGGGCGGTATGGTCGACCATGTATGCACTGCAAGAGCAGCAGGTCGCGTAGGGTGGAGGTCCTGATTCTGGTGGTCGGGTTACCGATACTGGCCGTATCGGTGCTGGTATGGGCCGGGCGCAAGCTGCTCGGCGTCATCGGTTGCTTATGTCGTATGTGGAGCTCGGGGCAGGAAGCGTCCTGCACCTCGCCCCACGTTGATCGATGCTCGGTAGAGGGCGTCGAGCGTTGGAATCTAAACTGAGTGTTCATCCATTCATTTTTACTGGGGAGTACAGACCATGAGTGAAGATCTAGTGCAGTTGCAGGCCCGGTTCGATCGCACCCTGGTGCGCCAGTTTAACAAGTCGGTGCGCTATGTGGTGGTGGAGGCCACGGCCCGGCCATTGACCGAAGAAGAAGACCGCGCGATCGCCCCGTTGAATCTGGGTTTGGTGATCGATGCCTCGGGTTCGATGGAGGCCGGGGACGGGGGTGGGGCCAGCGGCGCTGGTTTGAGTCGGTTGGGCGCGGCGCAGCAGGCCAGTGAGGGGATCGTGCAGAATCTGGCCGAGCGGGATACGCTCTCGCTGGTCTCCTTTGCCGATGAGGCGATTACGCATCTTTCGTCGCTGGGATTGAGCGAAGAGGGTAAGCGCGCGGCGAGTGCGGCGATTGCCGAGTTGTCGACGCGGGGTTGTACCAATTTGCACGATGGCTGGCTGGGGGGAGCCGAGCAGGTGGCGCTGCATATGGAGAAGGATAGCGAGTGCATCAATCGGTTGCTGGTGCTCAGCGATGGCCAGGCCAATGAGGGGGTTGTCGATCCGCAGGAGCTGGCGCAGATCGCGGCCGAGTTGCGGATGCGCGGTATCAGTACTTCGACAGTGGGTATAGGTGAGGACTATTCGACGGCCCAGATCGTGGAGATGGCCGAGCATGGCGGCGGGATGCTACACCATACAGAGCGGCCCTCGGATATTATCGAGGTGGTGCTGGCCGAGCTGCGGTCGATGCGCGCTACGGTGGTCGACGATCTGGAAGTGGCGGTGTTTGTGGAGGGTGCGGGTGGGCGTCGGGTGCGTGTCGATGTGGTGGGCATGGCCGAGCGTCGGGATCAGGCCGGGACCCGGGCGGTGCTGGGCAGTCTGGTGGGCAATGCGATGCGTCGGGCGGTGTTCCGGGTGCATGTGCCGGAGGGTTGTGAGGAGGTGCTGCGTTTTCGTGTGCAGGCCAGCTGGCGCGGTGAGGAAGGGCGCGAGTCGGTGGAGCGCGAGCTCGAACTGAAGCCGGCCCACGACGACGAGGTCTATACCGAAGTGTGGGACCAGGAGGTCTGCACCGAGGCGGCGCGGGTCTGGCAGGCCGAGATCGTCCGGCAGGCGCTCGATCTTAATCGGAGCGGCGATTATCGGGAGGCCAGGCGTTTTGCGAAGCAGCAGCTGGGCTACTTCCGCCACTATACCAGGCGTCTGGATGAGGGGCGGGAATTATTCGGTAAATTGCAGATGGCCCTGGACCGTATGGCGCGGCCGATGCGTGAGCATTCGCGCAAGGAGATCGCCTCGGCGATGTATAAGCGCAACCGGGGTGAGCGGGATCAACGGGTGATGCAGGCGCCGGCGGAGTGGGAGTCGTATCTGGAGGAGTGAGAT
>CAZFMY010000182.1:0-7874 GCA_964520345.1 uncultured Gemmatimonadaceae bacterium
GGAATCTACTGCCGGTTGCCCGCAGGCCATCTCCCGGAAGAGCCGACGATCTGTCACTGCGACGTTGGGCCTGACCACTTGCACTCCACGGCCAACAAAACCCTCTTTGCGCCCGGCCTGGGAGTGGTCGGCCTGATCGAGGACATCCCGCCTCATGGTGGTGCCTTCACGGTATGGCCCGGGACCCATCAAACCATCTACAACCTCTTCCTCAGCATCGAGGGGCTCGAACGCAACGAAGCGTACAAGAAACGGATCATCGAGTTCAACGATGATCTCCATGTGGAAGGCTTCGGGAAAGCGGGTGATGTCCTTCTCTGGCACCGCCTATTGGCCCACGCCGCGGGACACAACCGCTCTGAAAAAATCCAGCTCCGCGAAGCCGTGCTCTGCGATTATAAAAAATATGAGGAATTGGATTCACCGAACCTGGTATCTTACCGAGATATGTGGTGCCAGTGGTCCGAGGAACTCCGTGTAACGGCTTCTTAGACCTTCGCAACCTGCGGCGGCGCTACGCCAACGAAAGGCTAGCATGAAACACCTCTTCATCGACGATTACGAGCTGGAAGCGATCGACAACCTCGCTCGCAAACTGCACCAGCCGCGGAAATTCCGCGGCAATGCGGTGGTGCGGCCGGAAAACCGCTGGGAGAACATGGTAGTGCAGATTCGCACCACGCCGGCCTGGGATCCGCAAGAGGGCCTGTTCAAGATGTTGTACCAATCAGGGGCGAGGGGCCCGACCCCAACCTCACCCTGGATGTTACCGGCCATCCGGCCGGAAGCGAAAGCTTTATGTGCCTGGCGACTTCCGCGGACGGGGTGAATTGGGAGAAACCCAACCTCGGCCTGGTGGAGTACCATGGCCTGCACTGGAACGGAGAGATTTATTCCTACTGGTTCAGCGACTATCGAGGAGAAGGAGAATGAGAGTACTCACCCCCGCCAGTGCTCCGGAGAACACGCACTGGTACGAAACCGCCGGTAGGTATGTTCATCCACTGGGCTCTGTCCAGCGTCCGGACCGTAGGCGACCTGTCGTGGGGCATGATCAAGAACACGCCGTACGACGCAGAGCTGAACAACGAGAATAAGCTGACGCCGGAGGAATACTGGAAGCAGGCGGACGAGTTCGATCCGCAAAACTACGACCCCGACGTCTGGATGAGGGCAGCGCGCGAAGCTGGCTTCCGCTACGCCGTCCTCACGACGCGGCACATGCTTTTATTGAAATAGAGCGCGCTAAACTTTGCAAATGGGATTAGGGAGGTGATATGTCCGTATTGAATGACGAGCAGCGGCAATTCTGGCAAGAAAACGGCTATGTCGTCGTGCCCGAGGTGGTGCCCGGGCCATTGTTGCAGGCGGTAATCGCAACGATCGAGGATTTTCTCGGCAAGGACCTGGATAATCCCGACGATTGGTACAAAGAGCCGATGTACCTGGCCGGTATCATCAGAATGACCCATCAGCAGGCGCTGTGGGACACGCGGCAGTATCCGCGGTTACACCAGGCGTTCAGCGAGATATTGGGGACGGACAAGCTCCGGGTGTCGGTCGACTACACCTGCATGAACCCCCCGGCGGGGCCGGAGTGGGACTACGAGGGAGTGATCCACTGGGACATAGATTCGACCGTGCGACCCGTGCCTGGCGGCGTGCAGGGGGTGCTGTGCTTGGACGACACTGTGGCGGCTCAGGGCGGCTTCCAGTGCGTGCCGGGTTTTCACAAGCGCTTGGAGGAATGGGCCGAGACCCAGCCGGCCGATCGACCGTTGATGCATCCGGATACGGCGGGCATGGACCTCGTGCACGTGCCGGCCCAAGCCGGCGACCTGATCATCTGGCACAGCGCCCTGCCGCACGGCAATAGCCGCAACCGCACCGACCAGCCCAGATTGTGCCAGTATATCACCATGAGCCTGGCACCGGAGGCGCACCAGTCGGGCGCAATGCCGCTGGCGCGCACGCGCCGCGCAGTGCTGGCCGATGCTCTCGGGGTGCCGGAAGGGTTGGCCGAGGGATGGTTGCGCGGCCAGCGCAATGCCGATTGGGTACTGGTGCGGGGCGATCGCGTCGAGATTTACGAGCCGGTGCCGAAGCTGTCGCGGATCGAAGTGGGCGACCGCGTCGATTATCTGCACAACGACTGGGTCCGGATCGTTGACGGCCAGACCGTGGAGGGCATCCGCGAGCACGTCGCGTACTGCGAGATACCCATCGCCGGTCGAGCCGAAGGGAGCGTGGAGAATATCCGCCAGGCGCTGCGGAATATCCCGGTGCCGCGGCGCGAAGCGCGATTGAGCGATGAGCAATTGGCGCGGCTGCCCGACTTGCTGGAGGCGGGACCGACCGGTGCGGGGCCGGAAGGGCCGCTGTGGGACGAGGACAGCGCCGCCGAGCTGATGGTGCGCGAATTCGGGCTGGAGCTGGATGTGCGGGAAGCCGAGCTGACGCCGCTGGGACGCAAGCTAACGGGGATCGACGCCTGGTAGCTTCACAGTCGTTGTCGGAGCGGTTGAAGTGGATGTGGGGCCAGCGGCCGTCGCGGTGCTGCCAGAGGCGGGTTTCTTCGGCGCGCCGTATCGCCCATTGCAGTAAACTATCGGCGGTCGCAGCGGCTCGTCCTCCGCCACCGCGCGAGTTGGACCTGGTTTTTTGAGCTAGACTCTTCCGTTTTTGTCGTCCGTCGACCGTTGCGCTAAGCGATTGGAAGGGCCCTTCTTTGTCTGTCCGGTAGGATCCCATCGAGTTTAACGCGTTGCCCGGTCCAGAACCGGGTCTTTGAACCTCAGTTTTGGCACCCTAACGGCTACAACGGTTTTCCACTAAGCCTGAATGTCCACCTGCACGCGCTCTATGGCCACTGTCTGGGTGCCATAATATTTTGAAAAAGGGTTTTTAATTTGCTATACTTCGCATCAGGTGGACGCAGATGAGCATAAAGAGAGTGTTGGCACTCATCGGAATCATCGTTGTCTCAAATTGCTGGGCCGCTGTCGGCCCCGGTAAGGGATACAATCCCGAAGCTATCGAACAGGTAGCCGCCGGTGAGGTGTCGACCGCCAACGCATCCTGGTGGGGGTTCGACGCCGACGACGCGACGACAGCCCTGCAGGCCGCAATCGACTCGAAGGCAAAGACCGTCATCGTTCCCTATATGGGCGAGCCATGGACTGTCCGGCCGATCTTCCTGCGCAGCAATCTGGAGCTGGTATTCGAACCCGGCGTCATCCTGCTGGCTAAGAAGGGTGAATTCAGGGAGAGATGGGACTGCCTTCTGACCGCGATCGGTCTGGAGGACATCACCATTCGCGGCTACAACACCGTGCTGCGGATGCGCAAGAGAGACTACCGGAATCCGCCCTATCCGGCCGGCGAGGAGTGGAAGCACGTACTGAAGATCGAGGGCAGCAGACGGATTCGCGTCGAGGGTCTGCGAATCCAAAGCAGCGGCGGCGACGGCATATACATCGGCACGGGCGCGGGCCGAAGCAGCGAAGACATCGTCATTCGCGACTGCGTCTCGCAGGACAATCACCGGCAGGGCATCAGCATCACCGATGTAAAAAACCTGCTGGTGGAGAATTGTGTCTTTTCGGGTACCGAGGGCACAGGGCCATCCGCGGGCGTCGACTTCGAGCCTGACCACCCCGAACAGCAGCTGGTCAACTGTGTTTTTCGCAATTGCGTTTTCGAGAACAACGCCGGACACGGCATGTTCGTTCGCGCTCATGACAGGGTCGCCGATGGGAGCCCGCCGATTTCGATCCGTTTCGAGAACTGTATAGTCCGGATGACTGGAGCCGGCACGGGTGGCGATTCCGGCATGTGCGTGCGGGTGCCGGGCGATGCAGGCCCGTCGGGCACGATCGAGTTCATCAACTGCCTGACGGAAAACACCGGGCAGGCAGGGGCCAACATCTATGGACTATCGATCGGCCACTTGCTGATCCGCTTCGTCAACTGCAATTGGATCGATTCGCAGGGAACGGCAGTGGTACTGAACATGCAGAAGCCGTCCGCGACCGGTACGGGTGCCATTGAGTTTTTGAACAGCGCAGTGTACGAGGAGAAAACGCGACCAACCGTTCAGTTGATGACCCTCGAGGGCAGCGACTATGGCGACGATGTCGTGGGCGAAATCACGGTGCACGACAAATACGGTGCCCGCATCGCGACCGAGCCGCCCGGTGTCAATGTCAATCTGCGCGTAGTCGACGGCAGGACTGGCGAGGTCGTTGACGGGAGTGGGCCGGCGGAGGTAGCGGGACGAACCATGCCGGCACTCGACCGGCGCGCCGTCGACCAGCCCGGCTACGACGACCAGGCAACCTTCGGCGCGTTGTGGGAGACCCACGAATTCATCGCCGATCTGCCCGTGGTCTGGCAGTTCCGGCTCGACTTCAAGGATGAAGGACAGGAGCGGGACTGGGGCGGCGTTGTCGTCGACAAGACGCAGTACCAGCCCATCAAGATCGGTGAGTGGTGGGAGACGCAGGGCCATCAGTACGACGGCATCGCCTGGTACCGCGTCGATTTTGACGTACCGGCAGCAGCGCAGGACTACGAGCTGGCCCTCTCATTCGGCGCCGTCGATGAATCGGCCTGGGTCTACCTCAACGGCGTACAGATCGGCGAGCATGACAAGGGTATCCGGGGATGGGACGAGCGCTTCGAAATCGCCCTCGGCGATGCGGTTAAGATTGGCGAGAGCAATACGCTGGCCGTTCGCGTTCGCGACCGCTCGAACTACGGCGGCATCTGGAAGTTGGTGAAGCTAGTGGGAAAAAAGCGTGTTGATTGAATACGCACGGCACATTCACAGAATCGCGAGGAGAGGATTATGAGCTGGGCAGTGGTTGAGCGTATGACGATATATCACGAAGAGGGCATGTACGCCCTGGCCCCGAACGTGGTGCGCACACCCTCCGGGGATTTGATGGTGTTTTTTCAGCGCGCCCCGCATCTGGATTATCCCCACCACGACAATCCGTTGTCCAATCTCCAGGCCTGCCGCTCCCAGGACGAGGGGCAGACCTGGAGCAGACCATCGCTGGTCACGTCGGATCCGTTGGGGGGGATCAACGATCGCGGTGTCCACACCCTCTCCGACGGCAGCATCTTCATCCACTGCTCGTGTACGGAACTGGTGCCGGCCGAGGGGTCCGAGGCCCATGGATCCGAGTGGGTCTCGCGTCCCGGCAAACCCTTCTGGGTGCGTTCCTGGGACGATGGGCACACCTGGACAGCGCCCGTGCGCTTCCCGCCCGTACCGGACGCCGTCTGGGGTCACCCGGCTACCCATTCGGGGATTAGCCGTAGCGGCCTGATCGAGCTGCCGGACGGATGTCTGCTCATACCTAGCAAGGCGACCGACCGCCCCGACGGCTCCATGCCCTGTTTCGGCATGTTGCGGGTGTCGCGCGACATGGGCGAGACCTGGGAATACGGAGGGCGGATTGCCGAAGACCCGGTCGCCCACTTCAGCGAACCGGCCATCCACCGCACCCCCAGCGGCCGCATCCTGGTGATCTTTCGCTGTCACGCCAATACGCCGCAGGACGAGGACGAGTCTCTGCCGCTGCGCGACCGCCAGTACAACAGCCGTTTTCAGGCGCTGGTCATCTCCGACGACGACGGCCAGACCTGGACCCCGTGGAAGCGCTCGGTGCACGGCTATCCCGCCCACCTGCTGGGGTTGCGGGACGGGCGCATCTTTCTCACCGTCGGCACCCGCTGGGATGGCCAGTCCGGATGTCTTGCTCGCGTCCTGGATCCGGAAGGCACTGAGCTGGAGACCACGCCGATCCAGGAGACCGCACCCGATCTGGAAAACGGACCGGACGTGATCGTACAAAGCGGCTCGTTCAGCCACGACTGCGGCTACCCTTGGTCGGTGGAGCTGGAGGATGGCCGCGTCCTGGTCGTCTACTGGCACCACTACCCGGACAACCATCGCGGCATCGAAGGCGCGATACTGGCCGAGCAATGAGTCCGGCATTCGAAAATTCCAGGGAGTCCGTCTGGTGAAAGTCCTCAGCATTCGGCGCATCACGAATGATCGCCACCACAACGCGTTCACCGGAGCCTGCTGGTTTAAGGGCGACCTCTACGTGGCCTATCGCCAGGGTGATGTCCACTGGGAACACGATTCCGGTCGGACCATCGTCCGACGCAGTCGCGATGGCGGGGTGACCTGGGATACCGTAGCGGTCTTGCGCGGCCACTTCGATACCCGCGACGCTCATCTCTATACCGACGGATCCAGGTTGTTCTGTACCTGTTACGTGGATCCCGTCGACAACCACCCGGTGGTATCGGGCTGTGGTGTTACCGACGACGGCGATCGCTGGACGCCCTTTGAGCCCTATTCCGGAACCGACAATTTTGCGCTGTGGCGTCCCGTCTGGCATCGGGGCAAACACTACTGCGCCGGATTCCGTTACACACCAGAGTACGGGGTGCACTGGTTCGAGAGTGAAGATGGTCACAGCTGGGTCTATGTTCGCCCTATCAACGACTCGCTGGAGGATGAGGCGAACGAGTGTTACCTGGAGATATTACCCAGCGGTGCGGCGACAATGCTCATGCGGTGCGAGACCGGCCTGAAGAAACCCAAGTTGTGTTTCAGCCAGTACCCATTCGAGACCTGGGATATGCAGCAGCTAGACGTCCGCATTACCGGGCCGGCCGTATGGACCGTAGACGATCGGGTCTATATCTCTGGGCGTTGGGACCCGGTCGACATCCGCATCCATGCGGAAGAAGACCATGCTGCCCACACCGGCATCTTCCGGATCATTGACGGTGAGTGTTTCTTGATCTGCGTGCTCCCCTCCGGACCGCACCCGGACAACTCCTACATGGGCGTCGCCCGTCGCCAGGACAACAGCCATCGGTTCTCCCTCAGCTTTTACAGCAACGCCCTAGCCAACGAGGACCCGCTGATAGACCAGTGGACGAAACCGGACATTTACGTAGCCGATGTGCTCTTCGGCGCCGATTTCATCGATGAGATACTAGTTAGCGATCTGGTGGAAGCTCCACGCGCTATCGAAGTGGCAAGGGAGCCGGATCCCGAGTCTGGCGCCTTGGGATTCCGTCCCGTGCGCATTCCGCCGGATGGGACGCCCCATACCCCGGGCCACAATTTCCTCGATGCCGGCAACGTCATCGGTGGCCGTGGCGGACTCGTCTACTTCGTCAAAGACATCGAGGTGGGACCGTGGGATCTGGTCGATGTCCACCTCGGCTATGATGGACCGGTGAAGGTGTGGTGGAACGGGCAGGAGGTTTTCACCGACCTCGGAACCGGTCCGGCGGTGCCGGACGCGACCTCGCTGCGCCTTGAATCCAGGCACGGTACGAACCGGCTGGCATTGGCCCTCGATACCAGAGGTGGCCGGGCGCGGGGGATCTACGCGCGCTGGGAGCGCACATGGGAGTCGTAGTTGTACGCACCGGGCCTACAGAGAGAGCGACCTAAAGGTTTTCAAGCATCAGAATCAGTACGGTCGTATTCAAATTGGAAATGGAATTTAGCAATCTGTTTGACTGCCTTAATTTCGCCTTTGCAGAATCTGCATTTTAAACTCTCGTTGACATTTAATGGGTAGCCCGTTCTGCATTGAGATTCGCGTTTACAGTGAGGACAAATGAAGAAATATCCAGGCAGGGGACCGCAGCAGCCACTACCGCAACAATAGTATGGGGTGAGGTTGATGCTAATTTGTTGTATTGACATATGGCCTATAATTTGGCAAAGACGCTTGAAGGATTGCTGCGACTCCCCTAATTTGCTGCACCGAGACGGAGACTATTTCTTACGCTGTGGCGGAGGACGAGCCGCTGCCATCGCCGGGGGAGCA
>CAZFMY010000183.1:0-7838 GCA_964520345.1 uncultured Gemmatimonadaceae bacterium
TTCTCAACTTTTCTGGATTGAAATAAAAGACACACAACGATGAATAACATACCCGCCATAACGTATCGTTGAGTTATTCCTATTTCCAAAGCTAACCCTTCTGCATTAGGGTATGACTCTAAAATAAAAAACTGTGGTACAACAAGAAAAGCAATCAAAAATAGTAGAGGTACTATTGCTGCTACAGACATCATTTTTTTATATGGCATATAAACTCCTTGATAATTGTTGCGATTGTCGATTCAAATTTTTGATGCGTATAGTAAGTATAGGAAATTTAAACGCCCTCTTTCAATTTATTTCGGCACCCATGCATCGGCCATAGAGCCCGTGCAGGGAAGCATTGAGCCTTAATGGAGAACCGATGGAACCATCGGGAGGCCGGGACGGAGGTCCAAAGGTCCGGATCTGGACCGGGCAACGAGTTAACCCGATGAGGTCCTACCGGGCAGACCTAGAAGGGCCCTTCATAAAGGGAGAGAGCTGATGCTATGAATGCCTTGGTTATCGTGGCTATGGTCTTATGGACTTTGGATGTGACTGTGGCGAGAATCTACCACCCCCTTGTAAAACAACACTGATTCCCAACACGCAATCGGCGTTTCTGGGTTTAGTGTAGATTTCAGTCTGCTATCAAGGAGGGCGAACCTACCAAATCGGTAGGATCTCTAAAGCCATTTTGTCCACGTTTTGTCCACACGAAGAAACGCCTTAAGGGTTAAGATGAAACACTTCATCTCCCTCAAGGCGTTTAGGACAATACGTAACTGATAGTCAGTCCGTAGGTTTATATGTTGGCGGGAACGTGTGGGAATCGAACCCACCCAGCGCAACTCTCGCTACACCACTACGGATTTGAAGTCCGCGGCAGCCACCAGGCACGCATCCGCTCCCGCAAAGTCTGTATTCAACCTAGAGGCAAGATTCGCGCCCTAGCACTGCTTTCATCCACGACAATCAAAGCTCCATCCACCAGCGGGTTTTCATACTGCCGTACTGATTGAACGACTATATCTTCCAGGTATTGAGGCAATACATCCTGAGCCCGAACCTGAATTACACTAGGACTCCCAGCCTGAGTAACGGCCAGTATTGCACCAAAATCTAAGAGGATCTTAATACTCATCCCGAAGCTATAGGCACTTCAAATTCCTCTGCTCGCCAGGCTGCATAAGCCAAAGCCTCAAATAAATACATCGTCTGCTTCAAGGTAAGGATAAGCCTGCAAGACTTCATCGGTAGAACGCCCTGCAGCTAGCAACCCGACAACAGTCCCAACCGCCACTCTCAGTCCACGGATGCAAGGTTTGCCACCCATGACATTGGGATCAAGTGTTATGCGCTTGAGATTTTTCATAGGAAGTTGACTGTCCAGTCTTCTATAAAGCTCGGCATACTGACATAATACATCTTTAGGTCTGTAACCGCACCATACCGAAAATATAAAAGCGCCGCCGAACAGTGCTAATAAAAATAGCTCCGCTAATTCCCCTCGCCCTTCTTCGCCGCCGCCTCAGCCTTGGCCTCGGCCGCCTTTGCCCTGCGCTCCGCCCGTTCCGCCTCTCGCCGCGCAAAGACCTCTTCGTCGCTGGGCAGCTTCCGCTCGGGCATCTCGGGATACTCAAAGGGCAATTCCCAGCGCAGTGTGCGCAGGGGTTCGTCGCCCAGACCCTCGATGTGCAACTCGAGGTATTCGTCGTCCGACCCTACGATTTGGGTCTTCTTGTCCGCCTTGCGATTGGGGTAGAAGACCCGGTAATAGGTCTTGCCGTCCAAGACTTCGCCCTCGGGCCGATCACTCTCATAGGGGTACGAGTTAAAGGTGCCGCTGGGTGCAAAGCGCTCGCCTCGCTGGTTGACCAGAAAAGTGCGGCTGCCGATATCGGCGATCGCGGGCTTGAGCTGCGACTCCTCATTCGAGAGAAAGACGGTGAAGACCAGTCGGCTGTAGAGAGTCAGGCCCCAGCGTTCGTCGTAGGCTCGGCGCAGGATCTGGAATTTGCGGTCATAGATCGAGTCGACCAATCGCCGCACGTATTCGCCGCGCCAGGTGTCAAAAGCGCGTTTCTGCAGCGAGTTCCGCGGGTCGAAGGAGGGATTTACGTAGACCAGATACTGAAAGTAGAGGCTGTTGATATCGGTGCCATCTTCGGCGGGGTAGGTGCCGTCGACATAGGAGTAGACCAGCCGCTTGATGCGGTATTCGAGCTGCTCCTGGCCCAGATCTTCGCGCTCGGCTCGGGCATAGGCGTGAGCGATTTCGTAGGCGAAGGTACGCAGAGTGGCCTGGACCAGAACATTGTCGCGACCGCGATGGCTGCTGTTGACGGTGCGCCAGACCTCCTGCTCGGTCCGCGCGAAGGGGCCATCGGAAGGCCCCGAACCGCAACCGGCAGCCATCAAACCGAACCAGAGTAGCAGCGCCCTGCCTGGCATCGTTTACCTCCGCGTTATGGAGGAATAAAGGATAAGGAAGCTCGAAACGCCTCCCTGGATCCCGCTATTCTTTGACCACCCAGAGCTTGACCGTGGCCGTCACCTCCGGATGGAGGCGCACCTCAATATTATAAACGCCCAGATCGCGAATCGCATCTTCGAGATGGATCACTCGGCGATCTATCTCATAGCCCTTTTCCTCGAGCAATTCGGCTATATTCTGCACAGTAACCGAACCAAAGAGCCGATCCTCTTCTCCGACCTTGACCTGCGCGGTCAGCGAATCGGACTCCAGCTTCTTGGCTGTGACTTCAAAAGCACGGCGCTCGCGCTCGGCACCCGCTTCGTGCTCTTTGCGGCGAGACTCGAATTGGGCCACGTTGGTGTCGGTGGCGATCAGCGCCTCGTTGCGGGGAATCAGGAAATTGCGGCCAAACCCGCTTTTGACCTGAACGACCTCACCGGCCGAACCCAGAGATTCGATATCCTTCAACAGAATTACTTTCACGAAAAGACCTCCACTCGATAGAAAACACTACTGTTTTTCTTCAGCTTACGGCTCTTCCTCGCTAGGCACCGGGCGCAACCGACGCCAGTCGAACCAGGTATCCAAAAGACCCAACCCGGCCGAGATGAAGAGAGCCAGAAAACTGGTGATCAGCAAAACGCCAAAATAAAAAGTCAGCTCAACCAGAAGCGGCACCCCCCGGCTGCGGGCAAAAAACCGCAATACGGCCAGCCCCTGGACAGCATAGAGGCAACTCATAAAAAACACCATATTCAGGGCCAGGTCGGCTAAGAATCCATCGCTCAAAAAACCCAAACCCAGAGCAGCAATCAAGACCCAGATCAACTCTTCCCAGGGCCGCCACAAGGGCAGCGGCAGGGGCGGAGCAAGCATCTCCTCCAGCCCAAGTCGGGGAATCAGCCACTGGCTCACACGATAGGACAGGACAAAGACCAACAGCAGGGTCACCAACCCAAGGGCCGGCTGCAACCTCAGCATCGTTTCGATCAACGCAGGCAGGGCATCGGCCCCTTCTGCGATAGTCATTCCTAGCGCTTTGAACTGGTCCTGCATGGCGGAGTACTGCTCTTGATAGTATGTCCTATCAAGAGCCTGTACCAGCTGCCACAAACACAACCCCCCTGCCGGAGCGCTGACCATTGCCACGATACGGCCATAGCTTTGTTTTCGCTCCATTTGCATGACGGCGATCAGCCCCATAACCGGAGCTAGGAACAACGGCGGTCCTAGCGAAAGGGCGATGACCACAAAAAGCAGACCAAGCAGCGGCAAGGCACCGCGCGAGCCGTAGCGCAAACCCGCCAAAAGCGAAAAGGAGGTCAGCGCAATAGGGGTCAGCACGATGAGCGCGATACCCAGGAGAATTTCCATAGGTGCCGCTCAGGCGTCGTCGGACTCCTGAGCCACCGCTTCCTTTGGAGCATCTGCAGCGGCTTCACTCGGACCTTCGTTCCGAGGGGCGCGAGAATCTTCCCGATCCCGGGGGCCGCCACGGGAATCCCGATCCCGGGAGCCGCGAGAATCTCGATCCCGGGGACCGCGAGGAGGCCGGGCAAAAGCTTCTTGGAGGAAATTATCTGCAGCCAGCTGCGCTACGTGGACAAACTCTCCCTCAACTACCGTGAGCAGATAACGCAGCACCCCTTCGTCGAGTTTGAGCGTCTGCTCCAACACGTCGATGGCCTCTGTCTCGGCTGTGAACTGGTAGATCACGTAGTAGCCTTGGCGCCGATTCTTCAGACTGGGCGAGGTATAGGCTAAACGCCGCAGGCCCCAGGCGTCGGTCTGAACGATCTCGCCGCCGTTTTCCTTGATATGGCCCTCGTACTTTTCGACCGCCTGCTCATACTGCCCCTCGCCGACCTGAGGATCCAGGATGCATACGAGTTCGTAATTCTTCATTGCATTGCGCTTCCTTGGTTATAGCCTGAGAGCATACCCCTCAGACGAAAAGCGGTGCCAGGACGAGAGAGATCACCGACATCAGCTTGATGAGAATATTCAGAGATGGCCCCGAAGTATCCTTGAACGGATCGCCGACGGTGTCGCCGACCACAGCAGCTTTGTGAGGCTCGGACCCCTTGCCCCCGAGATTGCCCTCTTCGATCCACTTTTTGGCATTATCCCAGGCTCCACCGCTATTGGCCATCATCAGCGCCAGGAGCACGCCGCTGACCGTCGCCCCTGCCAGCATCCCGCCCAGCGCCACCGGGCCGAGACCGAAACCAACGACGACCGGGGCTAGAACCGCTAGGAGGCCTGGTAGGATCATCTCGCGCAAGGCTGCAGAGGTGCTGATATCAACGCAGCGCCGGGTGTCGGGCTTGGCCTTGCCCTCCATCAGTCCATCAATCTCGCGGAACTGGCGCCGGACCTCCTCAACCATCTTGAAAGCGGCCTTGCCGACCGAGGTCATGGTGATGGCAGCAGCCAGATAGGGAATCATCGCACCAATGAAAAGCCCAATGACGACGATCGGCGTGGTCACATCGATAACGATCGGCTCGCCGGTCTTGGCTTCGATGGCCGAGGTATAGGCCGAAAAGAGCGCCAAAGCCGTCAGCGCCGCCGAGCCGATGGCAAACCCCTTGCCCATTGCAGCCGTGGTGTTGCCGAGCGAGTCGAGGCTGTCGGTGATCTTGCGCGTGTCCTCGCCCAAACCCGCCATCTCGGTAATCCCGCCCGCGTTGTCGGCGATCGGGCCATACGCATCGACCGACATGGTGATACCCACCGTAGCCAGCATCCCAACGGCGGCAATGCCGATTCCGTAGAGTCCGGAAAAGTGGAAAGCCAGACCGATGGCAGTGACGATTCCCAGCGTCGGCAGCGCAACGCTCTCCATGCCCACAGCCAGACCGGAGATGATATTGGTAGCCGAGCCGGTCTTAGAGGCTTCGGCAATATTGCGAACAGGTTTGCCGCCGGTATAGTACTCGGTTAAAAGGCCGATCACGATCCCGGCCAGACAACCTGCGCAAAGTGCCCAAACCGGCTGGTTAGACAGGCCGATCTCGCCAGCGACCCACCAGGAGCCGCCCAACATCAGAGCCGCGGAGACGAATGTCGAATAGCGCAGCGCAGCACCCGGATCGGAATTCTGCAGGATCCGCACCGTCAACACCCCGAAGAGCGAAGCCACCAGACCAATCGTTATAACGATCAGCGGGAAACTCATCGATACCAGCTTGGCCTGGGTCGGATCGGAAATGCTGGGGGCGAGTATCGCGAGCATCGAGGCCGACGCGGTTGCAGCGATGGCGATGGTCGCGATAACCGAACCGACATAGGACTCGAAAATATCGGCGCCCATACCGGCAACATCGCCGACATTATCGCCGACGTTGTCGGCGATAACCGCGGGATTGCGCGGGTCGTCTTCGGGAATACCCGCTTCGACCTTACCCACCAGATCGGCACCGACATCAGCGGTTTTGGTGAAGATACCGCCGCCAACGCGCGCAAATAAGGCAATCGAAGATGCTCCCATAGCGAAACCGCTGATGGTCGAGGCCTGGCTCAAGTCTTCCCAGATGCCAAAGGCGATAGCCAGCGCCCCTATGCCGAAGAGCCCCAGACTCGCCACCGCCAGCCCCATCACCGCACCTCCCGAAAAAGCCATGCTCAATGCCGGCCCCTGACCCTGCTGGTTGGCCGCCTGGGCCGTCCGCACGTTGGCGTGAGTCGCGGCGTTCATACCGGTGAACCCGGCCAAGATCGAACACACGGCCCCGGCCAGGAAAGCATAAGCGGTATAGTTGCCGACGAAGAACAAAAGCAGGAAAAATACAATAGCGACAAAGACGGCGAGAATCGTATACTCCCGCTTGAGAAAAGCCATCGCCCCTTCGTGGATAGCTTCGGCGATCTCCACCATCTCTTTGCTACCCGCAGGTGCCTTCTTTATGAAGAGATAGAACAAAACCGAGCAGAGCAACCCGCCCAGTCCTGCAAACGGTGCTGCGATCGTCCAAGTTTCCATCTAGTTCCTTACCCTCCCTCAGCGGATATCAGGATCCGTTAAAATCATTCATCGCTACCTCGATACCGGCGGCGAAATAAACCTCGAGCGCCGTGCCACTGCGCTCGACCAAGTCCTCGACCTCGTCTTGCACACAAAACGGGTCCAGTACATAATCGATAATGTCCTCATTCTCGGGCGGCGCGCCAATCCCCAGCCGCAACCGCGGCACGGCCTGCGTATTAAGTGCTTCGATTACTGAGGCCAAGCCATTGTGTCCACCATCGGACCCTCCGCGGCGAAAACGCAGACGACCAAGGTCGAGCAGGAAGTCGTCGCAGAGAACCAACACGTCTTCGGGACTCGTCTCCCATCTGGTGCAAAGAGCGGCGGCGGCCTGCCCGCTGCGATTCATGAAGGTCTGGGGCTTGGCCAGCAGAACCTCCCGCCCACTCAACTTGATCGCGGCAACCAGGCTTTGTACATCCTCTTGAGGCTGCCAACAGACACCGCAGCGGGTCGCGAAGTGATCCAACACCACAAAACCTATATTGTGCCGCGTCTCCGCATAACGCGCACCGGGATTGCCTAGCCCTAAGGCAATCTGCAAGGCGACTACTCTTCGCCCGAACCTTCGTTGGCTTCGCCTTCTTCGCCCTCTCCGCCCTCTCCGCCCTCTTCACCCTCTTCGCCTTCGAGATCTTCGCCCTCTTCGCCCTCTTCGTCTTCGGCGATCAGACGCGGCGCCAGGATATTGACAATCGTGCGCGACGGGTCAGTAGTGATCCGCGGTTCCTGTTCGAGAAGGTCGCTGACGTGCAGGCTATCGCCGATGACCAGCGAGGAAATATCGATCAGCACCGCAGAGGGCATCTCCGAGACAACGCATTCCATCTCGAGCAAGGTGAGTGCTTGCTGCAGGGCTCCGCCCTCGTCGCGCACGCCATCCGGTACACCTTCGGTCAATAGCGGCACTTCGGCGCGCAGCGTTTCGCTCGGGTTGATCCGCAGCAGATCCAGGTGTAGCACACTGCCCAAGACCTTGTGATACTGGATGTGGCGGATCAAGGCCTGCTCGTCCGCTTTATCGGACTCCTCGTGAGCAACCAAGATGATCGCGTTCTGCCCACCCTTACTCAGAATGCGGTCAAGGGTATGGGCGTCGGTCTTAAAAGACTCGGTGGGCTGCTTATGGCCGTAGATCACCCCGGGCAATAGGCCCTGCAGGCGGCGCATCTGGCCCACCGGCCCCTTACCTTGCTCGGTGCGGGACTGGACTTTAAGTGAAACCTGCTCCCGCGCGTGAATCTGCAGTGGAACATGCGGCATCGGAAACCTCTCCTCGAAAAACTTAAATTTGGCAGCCCGGCGAGGACTCGAACCTCGATAAACGGAACCAAAATCCGTTGTCCT
>CAZFMY010000184.1:0-7771 GCA_964520345.1 uncultured Gemmatimonadaceae bacterium
CGCAGTACCTGGCTATTGCAGGAGAGTGAAATCGCCTGTCTGGATCCGCAAGATCTTTCAAGGGCTGGCTCGGTTCGAAGAAGGCCATGTGATAGTAGCTAATTCGCCCGGTGCAGACACGGTAATCAAACCCGAAGCACTGGAGTACTATGTCATCTAATAGCGAAAATATCTATTTGCTCGGCATCGACGGCGGCACCGAGAGTTTGCGCGCCGGGATCTTTGATCTCAATGGTACTCTAATCGCGTCAGCGTCGACAGCCTACGAAACTCACTTTCCCAATCCAGGTTGGGCTGAACAGGATCCCCGGGATTGGTGGCGGGCTTTGGGTACGTCGGTGCGTAAGGTGGTGAGCGAATCTGGTCTGCACTCGGAGCAGATCGCCGCCATGGCCGTCGACACCACCTGCTGCAGTGTTGTGGTGCTCGATGAACAAGGCGAGCCGCTACGCCCCTGCTTGATTTGGATGGATATGCGCAGCGCTCCCCAGACCGAAAAGGTAATGGCAACGGCGGACGAGGCGCTCCAGGTCAACGGTGGCGGGCGCGGGCCGGTATCCGCAGAATGGATGGTGCCCAAAGCGCTGTGGGTTGCCGATAATGAGCCTGAGGTTTTCGACCGGGCGGCCGTGATCTGTGAATTTCAGGATTATATCAATTACCATCTCACTGGACGGTGGGTTGCCAGTATCAATAACGCTTCGGCTCGCTGGCACTTCAATCGCAGCAAGGGCGGGATACCGGAGAGCCTGCTCGAGTCGCTCGGTCTGACTGCGTTGGTGCAGAAATGGCCAGCAGAGGTGCTCGATCTCGGCGATGTCGTCGGTGGTCTGACAGACCGGGCCTCGGAACACCTCGGTCTGGCTCGAGGGCTTCCTGTGATCCAGGGTGGTGCCGACGCCTTCATCGGTATGATCGGGCTCGGAGTTGTGAAACCGGGAAGTCTGGCTTTTATCACCGGCTCGTCTCACCTGCAGCTCGGACTCAGCGATACCCCGTTTCACGCCGCAGGTATATGGGGCACGTATTGCGATGCACTGCTTCCGGGTATGCACATTGTCGAAGGGGGACAGACCTCAACCGGGTCGGTGATCAATTGGCTTAAGAACCTGTACGGTGTTGCGGATTATGAAGATCTCAACCGAGAGGCGGCCGGATTGCCTCCTGGATCCGAGGGCTTGATTGTCCAAGAGCATTTCCAAGGAAACCGCACTCCCCATACCAACCCGCATTCGCGCGGTGCCATACACGGTTTGACATTGAAACACGGTCGTGCCCACTTGTTCCGCGCCGCCATCGAGGGCGTCTCGTTCGGTAGCGAACTGATTCTCGAAACGATGCGTGCGAGTGGTTTTGAACCGCAGCGGATCGTCGTGGCCGGGGGTGCGACGCTCTCAGATCTTTGGCTGCAGATTCACGCGGATGTCTCTAACCTGCCCCTCACCCTGACCGAAGTGGCCGATGCGCCGTTGCTGGGCTGTGCCATTCTTGCCTCAGTTGGTTGCGGACTCAATCCAGACGTGCAGAGTGCTGTAGATCAAATGGTCAAGGTTGCCCGCGTGATCGACCCCGACCCTTCTGTCCACTCTGCCTATGAGCCGTTCTATGAGGCCTACAAGGCTACTTACGGCGCGGTGCTTTCCCTGAGACGTGACCTATAGACCCTTTGCGCCGATTTCTCATGTCCCTCTTGGGGACGCCCAATGAAGCGGAGATGGTCAAAATATTTGGGCTTGGTCCCGACTGCCAGATAAGTGGATTGTGATTCTTGTACAGATAAAGGCTGAAAAAATATGGAGGAGTCAACGAGTTTAGTTGTCGAAAAAAAGTGGATAGTTTCGCGAAATTTTGATGTTCTAATCTTCGGCACTCCGCTCTTGCTCGGATTATTAGTTACTCCGATAGCGCTCCATACCTATCCGACTCATATTCCTCTCTGGGCCTTTGTGGCGATTATCATCGCCTTTGATGTTGCCCATGTCTGGGCCACTGCTTACCGGATCTTTCTGGATCGAGCAGAATATCGGCGCCGATTCTGGTTTTATACGCTGCCGATACCCGTAAGCTTTGCGGTGGCGTTGGTAATTCATCTCTTTGATCCCTTGGTTTATTGGACCGTACTCGCTTATGTTGCCATTGTCCATTTCATCCGTCAACCGTACGGATTTGTTGCGATGTACAAGAGTAGATTTAGTGAATACAGTACTCTTGATTATCGTTTGGATAAATGGTCGGTGTGGTGTGCTGCTTTGGGCCCTTTACTATGGTGGCATGCCAGTCCGCAACGCGTATTCGATTGGTTTGATGCCGGAGAGTTTTTCTTGGTTCGGGTACCGAAATCTTTTGTTCCCTATATAGCAGGTGTTTACCTGTGCACGGCCCTGATTTACGTTGCACGGCAGGTTTATCTTTGGCGACGACGTGATCGTATCAACATCGGCAAGATCATGGTTATGGGCGGGACTTGGTTGACATGGGCCATCGGCATTGCAGTCGCCAATCCACTGGTCTCAGCGGCGTTCTTAAATCTATTTCACGCGATACCTTTCCTCGGCGTGCTCTGGGTTTACTGTACGAACAAATGGTCATCGGTGCGACCAGATGTCGGATTCTGGTCCGAGAGTTTAATGCAAAGAATCTTTGCTCGTCGCAGCGTGTTCTTGTTCTTCCTCGTTGTTTTTCTGCCCGCACTCATTGAGGAGATTTGTTGGGACGCTTCTACCTGGCATGTGTATCTGCCCTTTGAAGATCTACAATTATCTGATTCGTGGTCTTCACTGTGGGTTGCATTACTATCGGTTCCTCAGATTGTCCATTACTGGACGGATACATTTATCTGGAAGTTCAATAGGTCTAATCCAGATTTGAAACACAACCTTGGGCTCTAGGTTGCAGAGATGCGTATCACTGGCTGCAAAAAATGAAAATCACCGATCTCATCATCCACAATCTGGCCTATCAGGTAAAACACCCCTACCGCAATTGCTGTTCCGAATGGGTCCATATTCGCCCCGCGACCCTGGTGGAACTCAGAACCGACAATGGGCTCGTAGGCTGGGGCGAAGGGGGCCAGGCCCCTGTTCGGAGTGATATAGAGAACTATATAATTGGCCAAAATCCCTTCGATTACGAGGTGATTTACGATGCTCTGAGCCGCAACGGTCGCAACGCAACCTCGGCCTGCGGGGTCGAGATCGCGCTCTGGGATCTGATGGGCAAGGCACTCGACCAACCCGTCTACCAGCTGCTGGGTGGTGCTCGGCGGGATAGGGTCACGGCCTATGCGAGCGGATTTTTCAAGCTTCGGGGTGTGGATCATGTGCAGAGTTTGGTCGCCGAAGCCCGCCGTTGCCGGGACGCCGGTTTTCGCGCGGTAAAAATGCGGATCGGATTCGGGCTCGAGCAGGATGAACGAATCGTTGCGGCGGTGCGGGAAGCCATCGGCGATGATATAGGACTCGCGGTCGACGTCAACCTTGGTTACGATGTGCCGACGGCGATCGCCGTCGGACAGCGGTTGGCTGCCTACGACTTGATGTGGTATGAAGAGCCGACCGCCGCGGACGATCTGGACGGATATTGTGAAATCAAGCAGGCGCTCCCGATGCGCATCGCCGGTGCCGAAGGCCTCAGTGGGTTGAGATCGTTCCGAGAGATAGTCCAGCGTCGTGCGGTGGATATTATACAGCCGGATATCAGCCGGGCAGGGGGGTTTACGGAAGGGCGTCGAATCTGCGCGCTGGCCGCGGCGAATCACGTGCGGGTGATCCCGCATATGTTCGGCACCGTCGTCCGTCTGGCCGCGACGCTGCAGTGGCTGGCGACGCTGCCGGACGACCTGGTCGCGCTCAACCCATTTCCCTCTTATCTGGAACTGGACGTGATGGAAAACGGACTTCGCAGCGATCTGTCGCCTACGCCTTTCGAACTCGATGACGGGATGGTGAAAATACCGGATCGTCCTGGACTGGGCGTCGAGATCGATGGGGAGGCCTTGCGAAGGTATTGCTCGTGAAGTGGAGCAAAAGAGGCTATTCGTTCATTTGTGGTAGCTCTTTCGGGTTCTGGACCGATTCCCAGTGGCGCTGCACCAACTCGCTCATAGAATCGTCGTCCAGCTTTTCAACCGCAGCACTTTTGCCCTCCGGAACCGGGATCACCCAGGGAGTCGATACGGTCACGTAACTGCCTACAATAGACCAGCGCCCTTGCTCGCTCGTGTTGCTGGCAGAAGCATGCAGGGTATTG
The DNA here is from genome assembly GCA_964520345.1 of uncultured Gemmatimonadaceae bacterium. Lineage (GTDB taxonomy): Bacteria > Latescibacterota > UBA2968 > UBA8231 > UBA8231. Next base: position 4,249 of record CAZFMY010000184.1, read on the forward strand.
CCGTGGAAGAACAATACCGAACCGGGTGTCAGTTCGCAGGGCACCTCTTCCAGGTGCTTTGCGACTAGCGCCAGACGCGTCGGGTCGGTGATGAGTTGCGAGCCCGAAGTGCGGTGTTCCAGGCGGCCCAGACGGTTTGAACCGCGATATACCCGAATGCAGCCGTTTTGCTCTGTTGCTGGTTCCAAAGCCACCATAAAGCTGATATAATTGGGATAGAGGAATTCATTGTAGTGGTAGCCGTAGTCCTGGTGGTACTGCCAGCCGCCCGTGCCCGGGTCTTTCTGCATGATCAGGTGGTAGAAGTGAAAAACTTCATCGCGCAAGAGTTGTTCGATGGTTTCTACTACCCGCCGGCTGCGCGCCAGACAAGAATAGGCGTCGTTGGTCAATAGTGGACGATTGGCCAGAATAGTACCGGTGCCCTCCTGATCGTCGTCAAAATTATTGTTGGACTTAGTGTCTGCTTTGAGCTGGGAATCGATGTGGGCAATCTCCAGCACGCGCTCCACTTCGGCGGCGGAAAATAAATTTTCGCACACCAAATAACCTTCGTTGTCGAAGTACTCGACCTGGGCTGGACTTAAAATCGGGTCATTCATCTCGCTTTCCTTTGCTTTTAATATCGATATTTTTCGCGTTTTAGTGCTCTTGAGCGGACCCTAAAAATTATTCTCGTCAAGATGTGAGTAAAGGCTTTTAACCCAAGGTTTATATAAGCCCATTCAGTGCTCCGTTATATATCTCCTAAAGGTGCGAAATTTTTCAAGGTCGAGCCACTTGAACTTGAGCGTTTCAAGCAGGGGTTTCTCCGACTACTGGATCGAGAGATATTCAATCCGTTAAATGACCGAAAATATTGACCTATACATGGCATCGGCACTATAATCACATCCGACCACAGAGCATATTGCAAATACAAACTGCCAGCGTGGAGGCCTCAAAGCGCGTGCAGGGGTACGGCCAGGCTGGAGCTAAAGGTGCTATAGGAGACCGATATGAAGATCGCCGATGTGCGTGTGCGCGAGGTTTCGGTACCGCGCATATACGACACCTACTCTGCCGATCCGCGCAGATTGCAAAGCGCCGACGACCCCGGTCGTTCGCGCTACCAGATTGTCGAGTTGTATGCCGACGACGGCCGGGTGGGGCTGGGTGAGGTGTCGGATATTGCCGATCGGATGTGTCCGCTTGCAGCTGCGGAGTTGCGGGATCTCTTAAAAGAGGAAGTGGGCGGTGGTGATGTGGAAGAATGGCGCTCTCTCTTCGCGCGGGTTGCTGCGGCTCTTCCCGAGAAGTACCACCCCGAATTAAGGGGGTTGACGCTATTCGGGGCGGAAATTGCTCTGCTCGACTTGGTCGGCAAGCGCTTTGGAGTACCGCTCTACGAATTGTTGGGCGGCCGCTGTCGCGAACGAGTAGAGGTATGCTGGGTCGGCTTTCTGCGGGGCGATATACAATTGGCAGCAGAGTTGGCGGCCTTCGAGACAGAAATCGGAGAGAAGGTAGCACAGGGCATGCGGGCGTTTAAACTCAAGGTGGGAGAAGATCACTCGCGGGATCTGGCACGGGTTGAATTATTTCGCAAGATAGCTGGTCCGGATCTCTATCTCAGAGTGGATGCCAGCGGTGCCTGGGAGGAGCAAGAGGCGATATTCAAGATCGGGGAACTGGCGCGGGCGGGAGTGAATGCGTGTGAGACTCCGGTGGTGGCGGTGAGCCGGCAGGTGGCCAACGACCATCCCGAAGAGATAGAATCGCGGGCCGACGAAGCGGCCTTGTCGCTGGCCCGGGTGCGGGCGGCGGTGCCTATTGATATCATCGAGCACGTGGCAGATCTGGGCGATGTGTTCTCGGCGGCGCTGGTGCGGCAGAGGGCCGTGGATGTGGTAAATGTGATTCCTTCGCAGGGTGGTGGGCTGATGCGGGGCTTGCGATTGATTCATACTGCCCAGACGGCTGGGATCGCGGCGTTGCTGGGTAGCACGGTGGAGATGGGACCGGGGACGGCGGCCTTTGTCCATTTGGCCGTGGCGGCGGAAAATATCACCGTGTCCTCCGATCTGGTGAGTCCGGGATTGCTGGTCGACGATGTGTGCAAGTCTCCGTTCGAATACGAGGACGGCACCTTGAGACCGTTTGCCGGCCCCGGGCTCGGGGTGGAGTTGGACGAGGAGAAGATGGAGCAATGGGCGTTTTAGGGAATGGGCGATATGTGGATGAAGCCGTTAGTGGCCTCTCCCTGTGAATCCTGGCGACGATAAGAGATCTGCCAGAGCCCTATAAACCGAAGTGGGGAATCACATGGAATCTTTTTTTTCCGATGCGAAGAAACTCAAATACGACGGACCACGCGAGCTCATCGATAGAGCCGGCGATATTCTTTCTACCGAATTCATCGAGCGTCTAAGGCACGTGGCCGATGCCGAAGAGAATGGGGATAGCGATGGCGGGGGACGACTGCTCCCGACGGGCACTCCGCTCCCCGCCGCCGAGGTACGCGAGGAGATCGCAGCGCATATTGCCCGTGTGAAACAACAGGGGTTCACGGTGATCGAGAACGTGATTCCGCCCGAGTTGGTGGCCGCGATCCGCGAAGATGTGGTGGAGGCTGTGCGCACTATAGAGGCGGAATGGGCTGGGCTGGACGAGTCCAACTGGAAGCGGTGCCCGCCAGGTGGCCCACCCGGGATCTCGCAGCTGGCCCATCTGCCATCGCTCGCCCCCTACTTCGGCGATGAGCGGATGCTCGGTGTGGCGCGGGGGCTGCTGGACCCGCACCTGCGCATCGCGCAGTGTGAGGCGGTCGGTGGCACCATCCGCCAGCCGAACGATGAAAGACCTCTCTTTCGAGCATGGCACTCCGACTGGCCGCACGATCTTACGGCCGGACCGCATTCGGGATCAATCGCCCAGCCTTTCCCCGACCTCACGATGGCGCTGTCGACCGTGTGGTACCTGAACGATGCCTCGCCAGAGTCCGGTGGGACATGGGTGGTACCGTACTCGCATCGCGATCTGCGCAACCCAAGAGGGGTACTCGACACCATCGATGAGAACGCTCCCATCCCCGGCGAGGTCCAGATCACCGCGCCTGCCGGTTCCGTCTATGTTCAGGATACGCGCTGCTGGCATTCCATTGCGGCGAATCCCGGCCCGACCACGCGGGTCGGGGTGGTGGTCATCTACGCGCCCTGGTGGCTCAACCTCGAGTTTTCGCGAGGGCAGACGGGATTCGCGGGGGCCAATGCCGCGCGAGTGCCGCGAGCCTCATTCGAGGAGTTGCCATCTTCGGTGCAGGCGCTGGTGCGCCACCGGGCCGAGGGCGAGTCCGACGAGATCGCCGACGCCAAATGGTTCGTGAGTGCTGCCTCGCAACTCAAGAAGCGGCCGCCGAACAACGACCACGTTCGCGTGGGTCCGCGCAGTTGATCGTCTCTGATTATCCGCCTGTAAATAAGCGAGACTCTATGAGCGCAGCGTTGCGGTGGCCGGACTGCTCTATTGCATCTATCACTAAGCC
>CAZFMY010000185.1:0-7557 GCA_964520345.1 uncultured Gemmatimonadaceae bacterium
GGAGTGTCCTCCGCCGAAGCCGATGATTGAAACTTCAAGGCCGGTCTTACCCAAGGTCCGCATCGGGATGCCGGCTTCATTGCGCGCGGATTGATTCGTCATATCTGCACTCCCGTGTCCTGGTGTTGTTGGCACATCCTGCCCCACTGGTCAGCCCTCATCCCAGGTCTTCGGTCAGCGGTAAATTGCCGAGATCCGCCTCGGCGATAGTGAGGTTTAGCACCCGCTGCCATCGCCGGGGGAGCGGCCGCTAAACCAACCCCGATCAAATAGCGGCCTATCGAGGCCGGATCGCTCAGCTACCGCTACCAGACGAAGTCGGCCACCACAGCGCGGACAACGCGTCGCATCCACGGCAAAAACGCTAGTATGCCGTAGGGGCGCGCGCAGCTCAAACTTAACCGCAACAACCAGACGGCTTACGACCTTCGATGATCGCGGAGGCAACGAAGTTCTCAATGCCCTGCCCCGGCGCCCAGTCGCGAATAAACGATCGAGATTCATCCTTGGGTTCGATGGCGATATTCGCAAAGCCGGCGTCTCTAAGGTGGCGTTCCAAGTCGTCAATCAAGGCGGCATTACCCATACAGCCGGCGATTAATTTGGGATCATTACGCATTTCTTCGGGCAACTCTACCGTTGCCACCACATCGGATATCGCCAAACGGCCACCCGGCTTAAGAATACGATAAGCTTCCTTGAAGACCTGACCCTTGTCCATGGATAGGTTGATGACGCAATTAGAGATGATCACGTCCACGGTATCGTTGGCTACCGGCAAATGTTCGATTTCTCCCAATCGAAATTCTACGTTAGTAAACCGCCCTTCTTCTGCATTCTTGCGAGCCTTAGAGAGCATTTCTGGCGTCATATCTACGCCGATAACATGGCCGGTCGCACCGACTTCGTGGGCGGCAAGAAAGCAATCAAAACCACCGCCAGCGCCCAAATCAACCACGGTTTCTCCCGGTCGTAGGGCCGCAATCGCCTTGGGGTTGCCACACCCCAAACCCATATCCGCACCAGAAGGCACGCTGTCGAGATCCTTTTGGCTATAGCCCAGCCGAGTCGAAATTAATGTATTGATGCCCTCGTCTTCGCTTACGCCGCAACAGCTCGCTTCAACACCCGTCGATGTACCAGCGTCATCGGCCTGTGCAACCTGAGCATATGCTGAGCGCACCTGGTTTCGGTGGGTATCCTGTGCCTCTTCAGAGGTCGGCAGTTTTTTTTCTGGCTTAGGTTCACAGCAGCTCATCATGGTTTTCCTTGTCGCTATAGACTTCCTATCCAATAAGAAGTTCGATAAATCAAGAGATTCTGAAATCCTTGTCCAAAGTATAGGAAATTCAAACGCCCTCTTCCAAGCTATTCCGGCACCCAAGCATCGGCCATAGAGCACGTGCAGGCGAGCATTGAGGCGTCATGGAGAACCGATGGAACCATTGCAAAGCCGGGACTGAGGTCCAAAGGTCCGGATTTGGACCGGGCAACGAGCTAAACCCGATGAGGGCCTACCGGGCAGACACAGAAGCCCCCTTCAGATCGCTTAGCGCAACGGTCGGCCGACGACGACAACGGAATAGCCTGGCTCAAAAAAAACGGATCCAATTCGCGCTGTGGCGGAGGACGATCTACACGAGATCGAAATGGCTGTGCAGGCCGGGTCGCAGCACATTGAGTGGGACGGTCGGGATGCACAGGGGCATTTGCTGCCGCCGGCAGTTATCTACTGCGCCTCGCGATCGCCGGGGACGCGGGAGAAGAGCAACTACTCCAGGTGGTGTCGGTGGTATATTAGGTCTCGTCGCGCAAGACATAGGTCCGGTCGTCGTAGACGACCGATCCGTGCATCGGAGATTCGTGTGCGCCGCCGACGATGACCAGTTGCCCGTCCATGACAGTCGCACCGCCCCAAGCCTGAGCCGTCGGAAAATCCGGACCGGCGCGCCAACATCTGGTATGGGGATTGTAGCAGCGAATTGCCTTGTCGGAAGGACCGCCGATCAGCCAAACTTCGCCGCGATAAGCAGCCGCTAATGGACCTTGGCCGATCTTACCGGGTTGGGGCAGATCGCGATCCCATTGCTCATTAAGCGCGTCAAAAGCGAAGATGCCGTCGATACTGGCGCAGTAGATGATTCCGTCGAGCACACAGGCGTGGCCCTGGCGGGTGGGCTCGGGCAGCGGTGTCTCGAAGCGCCAGGTATCCTCGCCCGGGCCAATGCTCTCGACCGAATCGAGCTTTGGACCCGCGTTGTGGGCAGCGCCGCCGATGGCGTAGATGCGGCCGTTGCACGAGACGACAAAGGGGTCGGTGCGCGCGATATTTAACGAGGGGCCAGGGCTCCAGGTTCCGCTGGCGGGGTCGTAGATTTCGACGGTATAGAGGACCTGGCCCTCGCCGTTCCAGCCGGCGATGCGGGTCTCGCCGCCGACGATCCAGACGCGGTTGCCCATCTCGGCAATGCCATTGTAGCGCCGGGGTTGTATCATCCGGCTGACGATGGACCAGTACTCGCTATGGGGGTCGTAGGCGAAGAGCTCGTCTAGCACATGACGGATGGGCGGTAGGCCCCAGGCACCGGCCCACCCACCAGCGACGTAGAGCTTGCCCTGACATTCCACCGAAAAGATATCGTGATTGCCGCCGCCGGGCAGTCGACCGCGTTTTTTGTGCCAGGTCTTTTGCCAGGCATCTGCTGTCGCCTGCAACCGAAATAGACCTTTGTCAGTCGCGGCCCAGATCGCGCCATCGCGGTCGGTGTGAATTAAGCGCGCGGAATCGGGAAGTGCGGCGAGCGAACGTACGGCCAGGGCGTCAGCCTCGGTATTTAATTCCAGTATCTCACCGTTGGCGAGGGCGGCCATGGCCAGATCGTTGGGTGAAATGCCGCAGGCGGTGGCCGGAGCGAGTTCGAGTAAGGCGAAGGCTTCGGTTAAATTCTGCCAGCCTTTTTCTAACTGGCGGGGGCAAAATAATTGCCAGCCGTCTGCTCCTGTGACCCAAATAAATCCAACGCTGTCGGAGATCAGATGGTCCCACGATCCGGCGGCCAGGCCGGCGATCTGCCAGACATCGGGCATATTGGCCGGCACGACCAATACCTGTCTGCCCTTCGGTCCACCGACTAGAGTCCAAAAGTTTCCGTAGGTATCGAGAGTATAGGGGGCGGGTGCCGAAGCCGTTGGGTCGGCAGGGTTGGCATGGAAACTGCCGTCTAGGCAGCGGCGCGTGCTGCATCCTTCGACCCAGAGATCGCCTTCCGGGGTACAGACTATGCGCTTGTCGCCTTGCGGGGTGCCGGCGAATGCCGGAGTGATATCCTGCGGCGCACTGGCCTGGCTTAGATCGTAACGCAGAATACTATCACCGCTGGTGCAATAAATATGGCCGTCTGGTCCTCGGGCGGCTGCAGATATTTCATCGCGGGCGACGAAGTCGAGTTCGGCGCCTTTGAGTTCAGCGAGGCCATCGGCGAAGGCCAGGACTAGGCGCTGATTTTCGCATTCGATAAGAGTGTGCGGTGCATTGGGGAGTGGGCAAATTAAGTCCATGTGATTTGTGTGGCTTCGTCTTAGTCGCGGCGTAAGTGGTCAGCGTTTATTTTGTCGCGAGCGGATAGTCGTTCTTTGTTGCTTAGCTGGGGCTCGTCGCTTGTACCTCAGCGGACCAATCTCGCCAGATATCGCCATCTGTATTATCGGCCGCCAACGCGTCGGGCACGGATTCGGGCGTTTTGAGATAGCCGTATATCGTGGCCTGGCGAATGATGTCGTCGGACTGGTTTTGCCCGGCCATATGCAGAATTTTTGTATGCCACAGTACCACGGTACCGGCTGGGCCATGGCAGTCTACAGGTTGTGTGTCGGCTTTGATGCGTTGTATGACCGGGTCGTTATATCCTCCGGCGTTGCGCATCTGCAGATGTTTGTCGGTGTGCTTCTCGCCTGCCTTAAAGGCCTGCCATTGTTCCGGCCAGATGCGTGCGTGGCTGCCAGGCCAGACGGTGAAGCCGCCGCAATTGGCCGGCAGATCGTCGATATAGGCTGCCATCTGCACTCGCCAGCGGCCGTAGCAGGCTCCGTCGGAATGGGCGCCGCGGTATTCGGGACCGGGATCAGGACTATTGGGCAAGGTGCAATACAGGCCGCGGGTCCCTTGCCCGTTGAGCCACACCGGGCCCGTTTGGGGCAGGCGCAGCGCTGGTTCGGTCGCAAAAGATCCTTTCTCGGGCCATTGCTTAATGTCTTCGCCCAAATGACTGGCAAGTCCGCCCACGGCGTCGTCGCACATAAAGCAGGGGCCGGTGGTAAAGCCGGCATCGTCGTGGCCGGCGGGCCAGACCACCGTGTCTTTACCGAGTAGCTGTTCGGCGATTTGCCACATGGCGCGGGGGGCTAAGTCGAGTAAGAGTTGCTCGCACCCATTGCGGATATAGAAGCGGTGACCCTTGCCGTTGAAATAGGGTTCGCCGCCAATGGCGGGTTTCTGCGCGCTTAGCTCGGCGCTTTCTTCTTCGCTCAGCGGCCCCCAAGTCGCGGCATCGGCTCTCTGCATGCGCGGCAGATAGGTGGCGATCGTTTCCCACATGTCGTCGCGGGCGCGACGGCATAGCTCGGGGTCAAGAGCGGCGGGCAACACTATAAATCCGTCGCGTTTGAACTGGGCGATTTGCGCTGTTGTCAGGGAGGGGACTTGCTTGACTTGAGTCGTCGTCATGTCCGTTCCTTTTAAGGGCAGGTCGGGCGTTATTTTTTATGGCGTGCCAGTGCTAAAGTGATGATTGGGGAAGCTTTAATCAAGCCATTAATTGCCACGGGAGTGGATCGATTAGCGGTATGTCATGTTCCTGCAATGGCGAGCAATGGGGTGCTCAAATATTCGTGAGGTGGTTAGGTGAGCCGTACCACGTCCTGTTTGACGATCTCTTTGACGTGGGTATAATGGGCGGCGGCTATCAATTCTTTTGTTTCCGGCGATAAGCGTTTGGCGATGATATCGGGTATGGCGTGCTGTCCTTTGAATTGGGGCCGGTAGCGCAACACGAGCGTGCGGCGCAGGCGGTCTTTGGGTTTCTATTGCAAGGTCGCGTGCGCCAGCATTTCCGTCATAACGACCGCGTCGCCGGCCCGCGGCGTCACATTGACTATGCCGACCGGCAAATCCTGCAATTCAGCCGTAGTCCCGCCTTATTCGCGGTATGGCTATCGCCGAATCCGGGCACTGTTGGCCCGGGAGGGCTGGTCGGTTAGCCGCAAACAGGTTCAGCGTATCCGGCGGAAAGAGGGCTTGAAAGTCCGTCCCAAACCGCAGCGGATTCCGCGACAGTGGACGCAGTACGTAGCGACACAATCGCTCCAGACCCGAACGATCCTCGGCCTCTATCCGCGTGGCCGCATGCGATTATTCGCTTCACGGCAACGGCTTCGGCGAGTAAGCCTTCTTCTGCCAAAAACTCGTCAAAATCACTGCCTCGAGACGGGTATCTGGGAAGAACACCTACTTTTTCGAAATCATAAAACTAGCGAATTGAAACCTATAAGAACACCGGCCAACAAAGGGGTGTGGGAAGAGTTCTTAACGGTCAGAGCAGGAAAAATGGAAAATCCCTGTCCTGCTGAGGTTGGGCTTCGCTTCGCCAGGTTAATCGATCTTATTCGAAAAAGTAATGAGAGTGGAAAAACGATTCGCAGCCGGGCACCGCGAAAATAAGAGAGACAATGCGGTTGGACGCTTTTTTTACGGACACCTCAATTATTGGCTAATCCGAAAATAATAACGAGGGGAGTCTCAAGTTGCCCCCCATTGGTTTTTCGATATACCGGAGCTTTTAATGACAGGTTAAGAGTCCAGGCTGAATTCCATTGATACTTGAACCCTCCCGTCATGATGATGTCGGTTCTGCCACTATTGCGCGCTTGTTGGTTGCCCCATTTGTCAGGGGATTCATGGTAAAATTCGGGTTGGAACAAAAAACGCCAGTTTTTAGTTGCCAATGAGTGTAGAATTCCGAGACCCGAGTGAGTTTTAGATCCTCCCCTGAATCCCTGTTTATTCTTATAGATAGAGGTGTTGAAATTCATCCAATTTATAATGTCTAATCCCAAGATTTCATAGTCCAAGATATAGCCAGTCGTTGGGTTTATAGTTCCAGTGCCAAACTGAATATGCTGATGTGCTAATCCGCGAGACCCCAATTCAAAAGGATCTTTTTCTATCTCACCCAAGGGTAAGGTAATACCCCAGTGAAAATTTAAACTCACGTTGTTGGGAAGAAACCGATGCATGGATGTTTTCAATAACAGGGCGAGGTCTCCCGTACCGAATAGGATCTCATCTCTGTGATGGATTGATTCGAAATCCGTTAACGCAATGCCATCGGATCCTGTAAAGGTGACTGCAGTTTGGACGTATTTAATCGGAAATTCAATACCAACAGAAAGGAGATCCGTGATGCCGTAGGACCCTGAGAGGGTCAAATTGCCCAGGTAAAAGTGAGGGTGATGTTCAGAAGCCTGATCGCTAATAGCAATACCTGGTTCAAATTGTGCCGGGTCGACGATATGACCAGCTTCGGAGTAGGAAAGTCCAAATTGAACTCCGAATCTGAACGTGTTTTCTCTTAAAAATGGTTGATTGGTAAGACCTCCGCCCGGGAGGTTGGGATTAGATCAGCCTGCACAGACATCTGCATAGACGGCACTATGCCACACTAATAACGATAACAAAAATTGAAGTTTCATTATTGGATTCCTCTTCTAATTAACTTGTTAAGCTCTTTTAAATTAAATCCGGTGACTTCACCGATTTTTGTACCTTCTTTTGAATAAACCCTGAGGTAGGGTAAGCCTGGAATATTTTTCAAATGTTTTTTAGCTGCCGGACTTTCCCAATCAACGATATTAATTTTTCTCAATGAAACATCAGAGTTTCCCTTCAATATTTCTACCATTTCCTTGTCTATTTTCCTACAGGGCCCACACCAATCAGCAAAAAAATCGATGACAGTTATTTTTCCCAGAACCAAATTCTCTTTCAGCGGAACTGCTTCGCCTGTCATTGTTAAGATCTTCACATCGAGATGTCTTGGAAAGTTTGTGGGAGCCTGGTAAAAACCCTTGCCCATTCCTTCCACAAACTGTCTGCCTGCTTCGGAAAATACAGATAATATTTGTTCCTTTTTAATTTTTTGGGAATTGTATTTTAGATATATCTCGGCTTTATCCCGATCAAAATCAGCGGATATAACCAGATTCTTGTTCGTTAGGGTTTCGATGATCGAGGTGCCGCAGCTTTGGCAGTCGATGTTTTGCAGAGAGATTGCCAGGGTTTTTTCCGTGGCCGAAAAAACTACTTGAACAAATAGTATGAGGCTCGCGAATATTACCCTGAAAAGCATGTTAAACATGTCCAGACCTTCCAATTTTCCATTTGATTCCCCACGAAAATATATCGATGAGAAGTTATGAGTTTGGGTGGTCGGCGCCATGGTTGAACGGCGAAAAATCAGGAAGAGTATAGAGCTGAAGATCCGAGCAAAGAGGGCGCAGGTG
>CAZFMY010000186.1:0-4982 GCA_964520345.1 uncultured Gemmatimonadaceae bacterium
ACTCTTTCTGATCTGGAGATGTTTTTCGGTCGTTTCGAAGGCCCGGATGGTCCGGATGGTTTTCCTGGACAGGGTCCCGATCCGCTATTCGTATTGCTGGAGGAGTTAGTCGAGTCTTTCGATGAGGACCCAAATCGAAGAATCCCGGTGCGTCAGGTCATCCGAGAATTGGACGATCCGGGGCTGGCAGATTTTCTCCAGAAATTGGCCGGTTTGGATGGTTTGCTGACCCTCGACGAGGTCTTGCCGCTCTTAGAAGGGGGGCCGCCCGGTGGTGAGGGCGATGATTTTCCGCGCCTGGATCGCTTTGAGGGCGTTCTTGAGGGAGTTTCACTAGAAGAGCGTTTAATTTTTGTCGATGGTGAAACTTTTGCACCGGCTGACGAACTGGAAATCGTCGATCGCGACGGGCGTCCTATTGATGTCTTTGCGTTGCTCGAACTAGCTGGTAGTTTTCCCAATGTCGAGATCGTACTCAATGAGGACGATCAGGTCCAACTCCTGCGGGTCTTCAGCCGATTCGATGTTAAAGATCATGGTGGGCCGGAACAGGGAGGTCCCCAGGAGTTCTTTGGGCCGTTAGCACAGATCGACGAGGCCAAGATCATCTTTAAGGGACCTCGTTTTCGAGTCACCACGCTGACGCGTTTTATCGGTCGGGATGGCGGGGAAGGCAATATTCTCGATGCGCCGCTGGGTCAGCCCGTAAGTGTTACTCCTGGTCCGCCCGACGCGAGTTCGGGTTCGTTCGAGCCGGTTGCTCTGCGCTTGCAGTTGATCAACCCCAATCGGCCGCCGTCGCAAAGTACCAAGAGCATCATTGGCAATCTGGTTGCCTTCGATGGAGAGTTTGTGGAGTTGGCCGGTCCTATCGCCGAATGGATTGAGGGCGAGACCCTCTTTTTTGATGAGGATGGTGGGGAACTGGATCCCTTCTCGATCGAGGAAAATACCAATCTCCAGGTCGTTGCTCGCGCGCCGCGTTTTGGTGAGGGCGCGCCGGTAGCTGTCGAAGTCTTTGCACTGGCTGAGAATCTGGCTGGTCCGCCGCCGCCGCAGAATGAGGAACCGAGAGGGAGGTCCGACGAAGAGCTTCGGATCGAGGGTTTTATCGAGGAGGTGGGCGATGAGTTCGTCGTGCTCGAGGGGGAAGTGCTCTTACTCGACAAGCGTTTCCAGGCTTTCGACATTGATGGTGAGCGCACCGATCCGGAAAATATCTTCTTCGGCGACATGGTTGAACTCGACACTCGGCCCGACGGCCGTGGGAGCTTCGTCATTACCCGGCTCAAGGTTATCGATCCCGCAACTCAGGTCGTAGGTCGTCCAGGTGTGATCGTGGCGCCATTCGATTCAATTGAGGGTGACGAGCTTTTCCTCGCCGGTCAGTTCTTCGCTTTTGCCAGCGATCTCAAGGTCGCTGGCCAGGGTGGGCGGCAGATCGACCCAGGCGATTTAGAAGAGGGCCAATACGTGCGCCTGACGGCTAGCCCGCCTCGTGCCGACCGGGGCGAGTTGTTGCCGGTGGCCTTCGAGATCCGCGTAACCCGGGCACCGGAGGTGTTTGAATTGCCGGAGGAGGGTCCGGATGGAGAGATCGACGATGTTGTTGAAGAGGATTTCTTCGGTCCCTCGCAGGTGAAGCGGCAGGTGCGCCGCTCTTTCCCCGAGGATGGCGATGTCGAGGTTCCGACCTTTACCAAGGTCGAAGCCAGTTTCAACGGCAATGTCAGCAACTTAATCTTTGATCCGGAATTTGAATTTGCGATTTTTCCCGAGCCGCTGGCGTTTGGCGACCTGGAAATCAGTCGCGATGGTCGCACGATTTCCGCCGAGGTAGAACTGGAGGAAGGTGGCTCGTATCAACTGGTGGTGATCAGCCGCGATACAGGATTGTTTTCGATACACTTCAGCACGGGTAGCGAGATTTCCGAATCGTCGTTGTCGGCGAGTTTTGATCCGCCGGAAGAATTGCGACAGGCACGGCTGATTGGAGATGGATCGTTCGCGGTGCTGATCGAGGAACTCGAGGGGGATTTTGAGGATTTCGAAGAAATTGAGGAGAGCGTGGTCGCTGGTACACCGCTGAAGCAGGGCGTCTTCTCCTTTGAGAACATTGGCCCGGGGACCTATTTCCTCGCGGCCTTTGTGGCATTCGATATCGGACGTGGCGAGATCGTCGAATTCGAGGCCTTCTACGATGAGGATAGCGACGGCCAACCCGATCCGATCACCATCGATAAGGATGAAGAGGTCGAGGTTGAATTGGCCCTGGACCTGCCCGATCCGCTCGAGGTGGTGTCGATCACTCCCGCACCGCGCGCAACGGGTGTGGCGTTGGAGAGTTCGCTGGAGATTGAATTCAACCAGCCGGCCTTTCTCGAAGGGGAAGATGTGATCATCTTCCCGCCTCCGGAAGAGATCCTCGATATTTCCGTTAGCGAAGACGGTACGGTCTATACACTAGATGCCGTCTTTGCTGAGGATGAGATCTACCGGGTAGTGGTCGAGTATGCCGAGAGTGAAGAGGGTGGTGAATTGCTTGAGGTTGCAGGAACGGTCTTTACAACGGCCGACGAATTCCTTGAGTTGTTCTCGGTTAGTGGACGCCTGGTGCTTCCCGATCTGCCGGCAGCGCGGCGGTTTGTCGGACCGATCTTCGTTGGTCTGGTGCCAGCCGAGTTGCTGGAGAAAGACGAACTGAGGTTTGAGAACTTCAGCGAAGAAGATATTGTCGCCTCTGTCGCGACTACCCGGCCCGAATTCGTGATCGAAGACGTGCCTGCTGGCGAGTATCTGGTTGCCGCCTTCGCTCGAATCGAGGTGCCGCGCGGTTTCCGGCCTCCGGATCCGCGCAATCGACCGCTGCGCGAATTCGATATTGCTCGTCAGGGTCGTTTCAACGACCAGGTGCTCGAAGTATTCGACACCATCGAGCTTTTCGGGATTTTCGGCGGTAATGGTGGTCCGGTGCCGGTCGCAGCCGGGGATGAAGGAGTCGAACTTTTTATGCGTGGCGAGTCCAAGACTCGTCAGCAGATCTTGCGGATCACCGAGGTGACGGTCAATGGCGAGAGCTTGGAGGTCGAAGACGGACCCCCTATCGTCGATTCGGGCGATGCTCAGATCGGAGTGAGATTTAATAAAGAGTTGCGTTCTGACCGGGGGATTGTCGCGATCAATGCCGGCTTAGACGGAGCTCCGCTGCGGACATTTACCCTCGATGAGGACGGTCGCGGTGTGATATTCGAGACTACGCTCGATGAAGCGGCCTTCCACCGCTTTGCCCTCTTCGATGCCGAAGCCAAAGACGGTAGCCGTCTGGAGCAGCCGGTCGATATCGGCTTCAGTACCGGTCAGCTCGATTTTGCTTTTGCCAGCATTCTCGGTAGCTTGGAACTCAAAACTAAGGATGCGGATGATGTGGTGCTGAGTGGCGATGACGCCGACGTGATCGACGAGGCGGTGGTTTTCCTCTTTGATGCAGGGGAGGAAGACGAGGATCTGGCGCTGGTGGGCGCCGCCGATGTGGCGGATGACGGCAGTTTTTCCTTCGATGAGGTTCTGCCTGGCTCCTATCAGATCTTTGCTGAGATCGCTACTGCCAGCGGTCTGGATCTCAACGCGATCCTCGACGAAGACGGCAACGGTTTTCCCGATGTGATCGTTCTGGACGACGGCGATGTTTTGGCAGGGCTCGGAATTTTGGCCACTTCGATCATCGCCACCGAGACCGATGAAGAGAGCGGCACTGAGGTCAAGACCATACCGCTAGGTGGCAATGAGAATGCGGTGCTCAGTCTCGATCTCAATTCGGCCCAGGGTGATCAGGGGCAGAGCCTGCTCTCCAATGTCGATGTCGGCCAGGAGGTGACGGTCGATTTGCACGTCAGTGGAGTGGTGAATCTTTCCGGTGTGGCCGCGAAGCTGAGTTACGATGCGGATATTCTCGAATTCGTGTCGGCGACGGATCTGGTGTCTGCTCGCACCAACCTGCTGCGAGCCAATGGCGGGCTGGCGCTCTTTCTGCCACCGATCCTACGCGAGCCCGAGCTGGAGTTCGGCGGCGCGATTCTCGGGGCCACCGAGGCGACTGCGGGGCAAGGGAGTGGACATATCGCTCGTTTCACCTTCCTTGTCACCAGCGAGTTTGAGGGGGCGCAGATCTTTTTAGAGACGATGACGCTCAACTCCACTAGTGGACAGGATATATTGACACCTGCGCTGGCGGCCAAGCTGGCGCCCCCGGTTTTCATCGGACAGACCAAAGGGATCTTCTCTTTTGATCACAATACGGCTCCGGGAGATCAGGAGGAATTCCACCAGGGTTTTATCACCCCTGGCACCGAAGTCGAGGTCGATGTCTATATAAATTTCGATAAGATTTCGACCGATTTCAAAGATCTGGCCAATTATTCGGTTACGGTCGAGTTCGATCCCAATCAGGTGACGCTGCTCAGTGTGGCGAACGAGACGGCCAACGAGGAAAATGTCATGAAAGCCGGTGGTGGTCTGGTGCTGGAATTGCCGGCAATTTCCACTGAGAGCAAGACGACCTTCGGTCTGGCCCCGTTGGGACCGAGCGCCGATGTCTTGCCGGATGCGGGTGGTTTGGTCGCGCGGTTGACCTTCTTGACGACCGATGCATTCAGCGAGACGGATCTCTTGGTGACTCAGTACGCTTATAAGAGTCTCGCGGCCTCGCAGGTCGAGGTGTCGACGATCATTATCAGCCGCCTGAGCACGGGCGAGATTACTCCTGTCGCTGCTGGTTCGCTATCGGGCAGTTTGGCCGGAGGTGGTGCTGGAGCTGCCGGGGCCGACTTCGATGGCGACGGATCGGTTGGTTTTGGCGACTTTTTCGCTTTTGCCGATGCGTTTGGTCAGGCCGCCACAGGTGCGGCGGCGGTTTTCGATCTGGACGGCGACGGATCGGTTGGTTTTGGCGACTTTTTCGCTTTTGCCGATGCGTTTGGTCAGGC
>CAZFMY010000186.1:5082-7541 GCA_964520345.1 uncultured Gemmatimonadaceae bacterium
ACGGATCGGTTGGTTTTGGCGACTTTTTCGCTTTTGCCGATGCGTTTGGTCAGGCAGTTAATAAACAGATTGCCACGTATGCCCCGGTTGTTGCCGAAGGCGGCCTGAGTTTGGAGGCCCGTTCGACCGAAACAGGTATTGCACTCGACGTATCGACGCTCGGGTTGGCGCTCAAGGGCTATGCTGCACTTGTCGAATACGATCCGCGACGCTTTCGATTCACAGGAGTCGATGACCGCCAGAGTGTACTGCACGGCGAGGGTTCGGCACTTCTGCTGAAGGAGGAGGTAGAGGGCCAGGTGCTCTTGGCGGGTACTCGTACTGCGGGAGCAGGCGCGGTGGAGGGCGTGCTTGCCGAGTTGAATTTTACGCCGCTCTACCCGGAGGCGACGGGAGTCTTTCGGATCCGTGAGGCATTGGCTCGCGGGCCAGATGGCTCACTGGGTCAAGTGGTGGAACTGGGCTCGCTACATTCGCGGTTGGCGCCCGATGTATTTGCGTTGTTGCCCAATTTTCCCAACCCCTTCAATCCCTCGACGACGATTCGTTATCAGTTGCCGGTAGATACGAGCGTGCGCCTGGAGATTTTCGATGTTCTCGGGCAGAAGGTGAGGACGCTGGTTGCCGATCTGCAGACGGCTGGGTTTCACCGGGTAGTCTGGGATAGCCGCGATGATGCGCAGCATTTGGTGGCTGCCGGAGTGTATTTTTATCGCTTGGAAGCGAGTGGAGATCCAAGCACCGAGCAGGGAATTTCGTCGTTTACCCAGGTGCGCAAGTTGTTACTGCTGAAATAAGGCTGGTGCGCAAATCGACGGAACTGAGATTTAGCAATATATATGTGGTACTAGTCCCAAGTTCGTAGGTAGTGTTAATAAAAGGGGTATTCCAATGAAAAAGACGACAGTTCTTCTGCTGACGGCACTATTTGCCCTCGTGTTATCCGATCGGGCTGAAGGTCGGCCAAAGAGAGTAGGGCAAATCCCGAATGGCGAAGTCAATCGCTGTGCCAACTGCCACGTCAATCCTGCGGGTGGTGGGGCACGCAACGATTTCGGCCGAATGGTCGAGGACGAATTTCTCAGTGCCGCGGGTTTTTCTGGCAATGTGCTGTGGCAGTCCGACCTGCCGTTCCTCGATGCCGATGGCGACGGAGTCTCCAATGGTGAAGAATTGGGAGACCCGAATGGGGCCTGGCAATTGGGCGATGAACTGGATTTCGAGGTTTTGGTTAGCTTGCCGGGGGATGCGAAGAGCGTGCCCGAAAGCGAAGACCCGGACGATTTCGATCGCGGTCCGGATGGTTGGCCGCATGCCGTCTCGACAGAATACGATATTCCCGGTTGGGGCTATTACGTTGTTGAGCATGCTGCAAATGAGTGGGGTTTTCAGATAATAGAACTGGATGCAGATGGTAATTTTCTTCAGGCGTTTGAGGATTTTGCGCTGATCGGCGATGACGAATTTTCGTTAGAAGTAATTTCTGGCACCAACCCGGAATACGTGGGCAGTCGTTTTTCCATTAAGCCCTCTGAAATAGATATAGAATTTCCGTGGGAATTCAGGATAGTCTGTCCTAAGACCGCCGATTCGGAAATACTTGAAAGGGCGAATTTTGCCGATGGACGCGATCCGGATGATTTCGATCGCGGTCCGGAAGAAGATTCGGATGATTTCGATGGTGATGAGCGTCTCAAATGGGCCGATGCGGCTTTCCAGTTGCAAGGTAGCCAGGAGGACTACGACCGGGTTATGGACTCCGATAATCCGGAACACGAGTTCTATGCGATTCAAGACGAATTGGGCTTGGGGGGTGATCGTGGCCTCTTTGGTCCAGATCTCGAAGAAATCCGCGGCACGGTGGGCGAGTTCGACCTTCTGAACGGCGTGCTTCGTCTGGCGAGTACTCCTATGCGCATTGCGGAAGAAGCCGTTTTTCTCGATGGATCAACGGGTGAATCGCTTGGTTCTGATGATCTGGAAATAGGGCAGTGGCTCTATGTTCGCGTTCTTTGGAGTCATGCCGGGGGCCGCCCCGAGCCCATTATTATCGAAGCGGTGCGCAACGGGGATCCGCCTCCGAATGCTCCGGTCCAGTGGGTCGAGGTAGGCGGATTGGTCGAAAAAGATGGGGAGCGGGCTCTGCTCGTTGCAGGGCGCGAGCTGCTGGTCGCTTTTGATGCACCGGTCTTTCTGGGACCCGATGCGACAGAGATAGACCAGGCCGATATTCAATCTGGCGCCAGGGTCGCGCTGGGTGTGCGTTACGACGAGTTCGGAGAGGCGGTGGTCGCAGTGCATATCAATCCGCCACGGCCGCCGGACAGACATCCCGATGGCTCCACGTGGGATATGGTAAGTAGGATCTATGATATAGATGCTCACTACCGTTATATGCGCTTCGAAAATTGGCCGCAGGCGATTGACGAGGACACGGAGTTTTTCGATGCCTTTGGCTT
>CAZFMY010000187.1:0-7260 GCA_964520345.1 uncultured Gemmatimonadaceae bacterium
CGACCAGTTCGATCTCGGCGGGATCGGCCGATCCCTTCTGGATATAGTCGTAGGCGCCTTTGCGCATCGCCTCGACGGCGTTGTCCACCGACCCGAAAGCAGTCATCATGATGATGTGGGTATCGGGAAACTTGGCGCGCGCGGCCTCGAGCAGAGCCATTCCGTCCATCCCAGGCATTTTGATATCGGAGAGGATGAGGTCGTAATCGGCTTCATCCAGTTTGGACAGCGCCGATTTGCCATCGGTGGCGGTATCGACTTCGTATCCTTTGCGGCGGAGAATCTCCTCGGTGGGTTCGCGCACGTAGGCATCGTCGTCTACGACTAAGATGTGTTTGCTTGTGGCCATATCTGCTTTTCCTCGCGTTTATTGGGGCAATGAGATTGAAAATTGAGTACCGCGCCCTGGCTCGCTATCCACGCGGATCTGGCCATTGTGGGCGTCGATGATTTTTTTGGAGGTGACCAGACCAAGTCCGGTGCCGTCCTCTTTGGTTGTGAAAAAGGGAGTGAAGAGTTTCTCGCGTACGTCGTCGTCCATGCCGACGCCGGTATCGCTGATGGTAAATATGCCCTCGGAGTTTTCGGCGTGGACATCGACGGTTATGGTACCGCCTTCGGGCATCGCCTGCATGGCGTTCTGCAGGAGATTGAGAATGACCTGTTGCAGTTGCTCTGGGTCGATGCGGCAGGTGAGTTCTCTGTCGGCGTAGCGACGCTCGATGTGGATATCTTCGCGTGAGCGTTCGACGTCGATGGCGAAAAAAGCCGTTGCTTCCTCGACCAACTCGGTGAGATTGACCGGATAGACGTTGAGACGCAGTGGACGGGTATAGGTCAGCAGGCTGGAGACGATGCGATTGAGCCGGGCGACGCCCTCGATGATTTTGTGTACCAGACGGCGATTGGGATCTTCGGAACCAAGATCGCGTTCGAGCATACCGGCGTAGCCGGCGATGCCCCCCAGGGGATTGCGGATTTCATGGGCGACGGTAGCTGCCATCTCGCCCAGGGCGGCCAGCGTGTGTACGCGCTGTACTTCGGCTTCGAGGCGTTTAACCTCGGTCAGGTCGTTGAAGACCTCCAGGGCTCCGAGGATGGTGCCGGCCTCGTCGCGGACCAGTGCGGTGCTGAAACCGAGTGGCGTGGTACGTCCATCGGGTCGTTGCAGCTCTTTTTCGCGGTTGGAGAGCCGGTGTCCGGTGTCGAGGGTATGGAGTACGCTCAATTCGCGGCCAGCATTCAAGCCGATGATTTCAGCATAAGGTTGGCCGAGGACATTGTCCTGCTCGAAACCGGTGATTTCTTCGGCTTCCTGATTGAAAAAAGTGATCGTGCCGTCTAGGTCGACGACCAGCACGCCGCCGCTGAGACTATCGAGAATATTATTGAGATAGTTGGAGACCCGATCTTTCTCTTCAAGACTCTGCTGTAGATGGACATTGGTCTCTTCGAGTTTGAGGGTCAGTGATTCGAACTTGGCCGCGAGTTCTTCATAGGCTTCGCGATAGCGCCGGGTGGTTTCCTGAAAAAGGATATAGGAATCGGTGAAGTCTTCCAGGTGAACATCGGTTTTGCCGAGTTGGAGAGGGGAGAGCTGGTTGGGTGCGTTCATAGCGTCTGGCCTCAGCTTCGGTAGGGGCCAGCAGGTGCATTGCGGCTTTGCCGCTTGCGACCCTGGGCGCGATAGCGATAGGATTGGGGTGTGGTGAGGCGGATGCCTTTGGCGCTGAGCAAGGCATGATTTTCTTCTTCGAGATCAAGGAGCATCCGCATCTGTCCGAGCAAGCGATCGCGCTCGGTCGGGTTGAGCGGCCCTGCGCGGTGGGCCAGGTTGCGGATACCGGCCCTGAGGTGGTCGACCTGCTCGGTGGCCTCTTTGAGCAGAGGCGTCAATTCGGGACCGGAGGCGCCATCGCGCAGGCGGGACCCCAGGTTCTGGGCCAGCGCGATATTGTGGTCGCATGCCTGGTGCAACTCTTGCCAGAGGGTGGTTATTGTGCTCGTGTTTTCTAGTTGATGCATTGTCTGGGCCGTTTCTTCTGGTGTTTGGGTAAGTAAAAGCAAAATAGGTGCCTCAGATCTAAAAATCGGGAATTTTAGTCCTTGGAAGGCCCTAAAAAAGGAAAATTAGACCTGTTCAGGGGGAGTATAACGCCTTGGTGCCCCGAATCCGATTCGGTATACCGGGGATGTGCGGTACGGAAATCGGCGGCATCAGGAAATTATTTCCAAACGGCATCGGGAAATTATTTCCCTAATCTAAGCAAAGAATTCGGGTTGGAGCAAGCAGGTTTTAGCGGGAGTTCAGCGCGGGGCTGATAGGGATCGCCTGGCCAGGGATCGAGACCGGGACCGGGTTGTTGTTCTGTGTCGGTCGGAAGCCCAGACGACCCGTGGTGGGGCACTTGGGTGCAGGATGGGTTCCTCATCGCGCTGGTCGGGTTGTGCTTCGAGGAGCGCGGCGTCTTTTTCGGCTATCTGCTGCAATCGCCGCGCGACAATCAAGCCCTTGATCCCCAGGAGTCCGCTCACGGCGCCGAGCACGGCGATGCCGATCCCGAGTCCGGCGATATAAAGAGAGAAGCTGCTTTGGCTGAGCAGTATACTGATTGTCAGCAGGCCAGCCATAAAAAGGGCCAACGAGAAACCGGCGTTGCGATAGGATTGCCAGAAGTGCCGGATCTGGGCCTGGAGTTCGTCTGCTGAACGCACCCCGAGATGAAGCTTGTCGCCGAGGAATTTGCGTTTGAGCAGGGGACCGATCCGGCTCACCGTGTGCTGGTATTTTTCAGCTAGGCCCAGGAGGCCCGTGGCCGCGATCGCGGTTCCTATTGCCAGGCCGGTCCCGCTCTGGATTATATAGCGCAGCGAGGCCAGGTGGTCGGGGTGGATACCCAGGCTCAGAGCTACCTGAGAGCCGACGACCAGCAGGGACCCGAGGACGAAGAGAAGAATAAAACGCACCAAGGCTTGCTCCGGACGAAAAAACGGGGAGTACAGGTTGGTTCACCCGTTTATTCGGCAAGATTCATGCCATATTTCAGCTCTCCGGCCCGGATCGGAAAAGAAAGGTGGTTTTGTAGTGGGGGCAGGGGGCAGATATAGGTGGGGTTATAATGGCAGTACGGGTTATAAGCGTTATTAAAATCAAGGCTGTAGAGTCGATCGTCTGTTTTCTTCAGGTAGGCGTATCGACCGCCCTCATAGGTTGTATCGCCATTGGTCGGATCGGTGAAGAAAATCTCCAGATCGCCGGTTTCGAGGTTGCGGAAGACCTCGAGCCAGAACTCTTTACCGTCATAGGCGGAAATAAAGCGCCCGTGGCGTTCGATCGCCATGGTGCCGCCCTCAGTATTGGGGATCTCGATCTGGCGCTGGCGGCCGTAGACGTGGAGTTCTCCGCTGAACTGGTATCGGATGTCGATCGGGTAGTAGTTCAGCCCCTTAAAAGCGGTGCGGTCTGCCGGGAGCAGGGGCGAATCGGCACTGGTTTTGAGCAGGCTGTCCTTGGCGGCCCGGAGTGCCGTGATCTCGAGGGTGAGATCATCGTCGGCGGAGGCGGGCAGCCAGGATAGCGCCAGGAGAAATGCGATGGAGTAGATCATAATCTATAATGTATGATGCAATGCGGGTTTTAGCATCCCCATTGCTCGCGTTTGCACCCGGACGCCTGTGCGGGATTGGGAGACTGGGTCGAGTGCGTCGACTTAGATCCAGTCCAGCTTGTTGGGTCGGGTGCGTTGGCCTAATTTTTCTGCCTCAAAGGGAGGAATGCCTATGCGTCTCAAAGAGCGCGTCGCCATAGTTACCGGAGGGAGTTCGGGAATTGGACGGGGGATCAGTCTCGAAGTGGCTCGCGAAGGAGCCAGGGTGGTGGTGGCGGATATTCAGGAAGTGCCCAAAATCGGCAAATTTCACGAGACCGAGCTCCAAGCGCCGACAGCGGCAGTTATTAATCGCGATGGCGGTGAGGCGATATTCGTCGAGACCGATGTGGGTGATGAAGGGGCGGTAGAGCACCTGGTCGAGCGCGCTGTCGAGCGCTTCGGCGGGCTCGATATCGTCGTCAATAATGCCGGGATAATCGCCCCTGGCGACACTCAGGAATTGACGGTCGAGATGTGGGATCGGGTGATCGGAGTCAATCTGCGCTCGATTTTTCTGGCCACCAAATTTGCGGTGCCGCACCTGAAAAGATCGGCGGCAGGGCGGATTGTCAATATCGCCTCGGTGCACGCCTTCGCCGGCGGCGGCGGTCCGGCGTACGCGCCGGCCAAGGCGGGGGTGGTTAATTTGACCCGGGATTCGGCGGTGGAGTTGGCGGCGGATAATATTACCGTTAATGCGGTGTGTCCGGGTTATATCGAGACCCCGATCCAGGATTATCTGACCGAGGAGGTGATCGAGCAGTGCAAGGAAGATACGCCGCTGCCGCGATTGGGGCTGCCGCGGGATATAGGTCGGGCGGTGGTATTTTTCGCCTCGGATGATGCCGAGTGGGTCACCGGCACGGCGTTGCCGGTAGATGGTGGCTGGTTAGCGCCGATCTGGTGATGCGCGAACGAGGGAGCGGGGACGGCTGCTGAGTCCCCGGGCGCGAGAATCAAAACCTCGGTTGAAGGGAGTTGATGCTGGATTAACCAGGAGTGGGAGCATGGAGCGAGTATTGAGTCGAGATGAGGTCGGTAGTGCTGCGTCTATACAGCGTATTATCGACGAGGTGGCCGGGGATGGGAGCGGGCGGGTGGTATTGCCTGCGATGGAGTTGGTCCTGGACCGGGGATTGATGCTTAGATCGGGGATCGAGTTGTGCGGACAGGGCGAGGCGACGGTGCTGGTAAAAGGGCCGGGGCGGGTCTATCCGCTTTCGGGGTATCACAACTACGGGATGTGCGATCTGCCGCTCGAGTCGGTTGAGGGGTTGGCGGTGGGGATGACGGTCTCGGTGCACGATGGGCGCTCGCACGGGGGATTTATGGAGACCTTTGCGACGATCACCTGGATCGACGGGGATTGGGTGGGGTTGGATCACGGGATCGAGATGGACTACTACGCCGAGAGCGAGCCCTGTCTGACCACGGTTTATCCGCTGGTTTTCGGACATGATATCGAGGGTGCGGCGCTGCGCGATATGCGCCTCGAGGGCAATAGTGCTGAAAACGAGAAGGGCATGGGGGGGTGCCGGGGTGGGGCGGTGTATTTTGCCCGCAGCCGCGCGATCGAAATTTCCGGGATTCGCGAGCGGGATTACTACGGCGAGGGGCTGAGTTTTCAGCTCTGCCGCGATGTTTCGATCGTCGACTGCGACTTCGATGCCAATACCGGCAACGGCCTGCATCCGGGGGCGGGGAGCACCAATGCGATTTTCGAACGATGCCGTGGACGGGAAAACGGCCGTAGCGGGTTCTTCTTCTGCGTCCGCGCGAATCATATCACGGTGCGCGAATGCACTTTCGCCGGCAATCAACTCGGCGTTTCGATCGGCACCCGCGATTGCTATAATGCGATCGAAGCATGCCGGATCGAAGACAATCGCGGTCCCGGGGTGTTAGTGCGGCCTGCGCCCCGGCCGACCGAAGTGCATTCGGTGCGCGTGCAGCGGTGCCGGATCGCAAATAATGCGCGCTCGGAGGGCCGAGCTCAGGTCGAGATCACCAGCGACGCGCACGCCCTGATCGTCACCGAAAATGAGATTTCGGGTGTGGTGGGTGATCTAAAGCCCGCTATTTATGCCGAGGAATCGACGCGGGACCTGTATCTGGTCGGCAATCTGGGGTTAGAGGGGGAGTTCGGTGTGCAAGCTGGGGCCGGGTGCCTGGTCGAAGATGCTCCTGAGATCGAAACCGGCTACGGGGAGTGGTCGGCCGTGATCTTCAGACACTTGCCGTGCTGATATAGATCACGAGAAGAGCACAGGTATGGCCTAAGCGGAATCGGTACTGCAATTGCCTCGGAGTGGGTTAGCTCACTTGGGCGAAGGGACTAAACTGAGATAGGTAATTTCAGAGCTGGGATTTGATCCGATCATCCCGGATGATTAGAGTGCCCGATTTAGCACGTAGATTGGCTCGTGTTAAATCGGGCCTTTTTTTGGATTTTTATCTTTAAAAGATTATATTTTCAAATTACATGATTAAATACATGTAATTTCTATCAATCAATGAAATTTTATATAAATAAAGACAAATAAAGATAAATAAATTAACTTTGTTTAAGATTCCCTCCACAGATGGACTATTAGAAGTCGATATAAGATATATAAATGGAATTCGCAGGTGATCCAGTGGATAGCCGCTTTTGTGTGTAGCTAGTCTCGGTGGCGATGAATTCTTTTCCGGCTCGTCGCACTTGTGCGTGAGAGCTGCGTTCGGTGATTTGTCGCTTGCTCGTGAGGGCGAACCGGAGCCAGGAGAAGCTGCGCGAGGTGAGTGCGGCGACTTCAAATAGAGAACGGTGATCGATATTGTAAACCAACCTCTGCACTCGGAATCCGAAATTCGCGCGTATTCTGCGCGAATAAAACGGCTTTTTGCGTCTGGTCATTGCGCTGATCGCGCGCTGCCCGAGCGTGTTCTGGGTTCGATTAAGCATGCCGTGCCGGTGGTAATGATTCTATTCGATCTGCTGGGCCGATTTGCGGCACTGGTTCTGGTCTGTCTATTGCTCGCTGGCCGATCGGTGGAGGCGCAGCCGACCGTCAGCAGCACCTCGCCAACCGCCGCCTTTGTCAGTGCGCCTTCGACGTCGAATCTCACGGCGACGTTCAGCGCAGCCGTTACGGGGGGTGGTGCGGCTTCTTTTGTCGTGCACAGCGCGCTGAGCGGCGAGCAGGCGGGCGCGCACTCGGGCAACAATAGCACCACGCTGACCTTTAATCCGACCGACGATTTCTTCCCCGGCGAGACGGTTTTTTCGACGCTGACCACGGCGGTGCAAACGACCAGCGGCATATCGATGGCCAGTGGTTACGTGTGGCAGTTTACGACCGAGGTCTCGGCGAGTTCGCCGGGTGAGTTCCATATCGGCGCCGCTTCCGATGTGTCCGCGGATGTGCACAATACATATGGGACAAGTTTAGTTGATGTGGATGGTGATGGCGATCTGGATCTAATCGCTGGTAATTATAATCAGGCGAATGTTCTGTATCTGGGTGATGGTTCGGGTAGTTTTTCTGCGGGCGTGGATATCACGGCGGACGCGCACGGTACGTATTCGACGAGCATAGGTGATGTGGATGGGGATGGTGATCTGGACCTG
>CAZFMY010000187.1:7271-7530 GCA_964520345.1 uncultured Gemmatimonadaceae bacterium
TATTTATTCGGCGTCCAACGACATCTACTCTATTTCCCTACTCGACGATCTTCCGATCTTTGTCGATCTGGATCTATTCGCTTTTAATTATAATCAGGCGAATCGTCTGTATCTGGGTGATGGCTCGGGTGGTTTCGGGGCAGGTGCGAATATTACTGCGGATACGCATAATACGTTTGGGACAAGTTTGGGTGATGTGGATGGGGACGGTGATCTGGAACTGATCGATGGCAATAATGGTACGGCGAATCTTCTGTAT
>CAZFMY010000188.1:0-7381 GCA_964520345.1 uncultured Gemmatimonadaceae bacterium
ACTCATCCATGATGATCTGTGTTTTTCGTGTGATCCTCGCGGAGGGAAAGGGCAAGATCCCTTACAGGTCAAGAGCTCAGATGAAGAGGGAATAGAGCCGGGCCCGCGCCATGTGAATGCGGATGGACACGTTCTGTCCCTTCAGCTCCGACAGGTCCGAGCGGCCGTCCCAGGTTACCACCCGCGACAGCTCGTCGCCGACGAGGGGGTCGGCGTCATCCAGCCCGTACCCGGGAAAGGCCTCCACGGGCGTGGGCGGGGTGACCGGCGGCTCTACGAGCTCGATCCGCACCCAGCCACCCTTCTCGGTCTCGTAGTTCAGGCGCATCTCGGTGCCGCTACACTTCCTCTGTACCATGGTGAAGCGGGCTTCAGCCTGCGCCTCGAGCGCCACCAGCCGGTCCCGCTTCCACAGCGCCCAGCGCCACTCGATGGAGCTGGTCTCGGCCTGATATGGGTCGTTGTCGCTGTCGTAGGTCTTGAAGTCGTGGCGATGGTGGGTGCCCTGGAACGGCAGGCCCCACTCTTCGTCGGTGAGCGCCACCAGGTCCCGGCGCGAATAGACGCACTCGTACTCGCCCCGTTCGATGATGGGCACGCGCTCGGGCCGGCTCCACAGCAGGCCGTCCCGACTCGTCGCCAGCTGCACATCTACGGTCGAGGTTGTGCGGTGGTAGAACGGCAGGAACATCAGGTGCAGCCGGCCGCTGTATATGCCGCCGTTGTCGCTTGTGTCCCCCCCGGCGGGGTGACCTCCACCGGTCCCGGAGGCGCCGGCCACCTTACCGGGATAGCGCACGTAGCCCGATCCGTAGACATCGGCGTCGATCGGATCCTGACCGTCCGGCATGAAGACGAACTGCGGCTCTGACCATTCGTCGAAGCTCTTTCCGGTGCTGCGGCGCACCGCCCGCCGGCGCTCCAGATGGCCACGGTGGTAGGCGACATACTCGCCTTTGTCCTCGTCGTAGATGACGTAGTACTCGCCGTCGAGCGTCCGCGAGCCCAGATCTCGCAGCGGCTCCTCGAGTGGGGTCCAGCGCAGACCATCGGGCGAAACGGCCCCGAAAATGGTCTGGCGAATCTCCACCTTCTGCGCGGCCTCATCGGCGGTGAACCCCTCGTGCTGCATGGCCTTGCGCATCTCGGCGAACTGGTCGAAGGACATGTCGAGATCGAGCTTGCCGTCGACGAAATACCGCCCCGCCACCCGCACTGCCTTGTAACGCTCCTCCGGTGCCGCCATCGGATCGATGAAGAGGCTGCGGATAGCGAAGTGGGTACGTGGGTGCAGCAGGTTGTTGGCCGTAGAGCCATCGTACTCGACCAGGCCGAGCTCGGGCTTTTCCCAGCTCATGCCGTCCTCGCTCTCGGCGTAGGCGTCGTACTGGATGCCGTTGTCCCCGGTGCAGTGGTACCACGCCCTGAGGCGGTCACCCTCTCGCAGCACCATGAGGGGTATGAGCGATTCCTTTTCCCACGGGTGCTCTCTCTCGTGCAGGAACGGCTCGGACCAGCGACCCGGCTGGATCTTGAGCTGCAGGTCGCCGACGGGCGGGTCCTGTATCCAGCTCAAGCCATCTGGCCCGACCCCGCCGTGTCCGGGCCAGATGCCACACCAATCGACGAAGGGGGAAGGTTTGATCTCGTTGTCATCCATCGTATTCTCACTCATATTAAGTTGTCTTGAGATAGCTAGATCGTTTTAGGGCACTTGCCACACTGCTGACAAATGGGCTCAGAGCATTTCGCTTGAGCTCGGGCTTCTTGCGAGACTCCCTACCGTACATCATGCCGAAGCAGATGGGGGAGACTTCCATGTTTGTTCCCATAATGCGCCTGCGTTGCACGCTACCTTGCTATCTATGAGAAATCGAATCCAACGAACCGGCTTCGTTAGTTGGGTGGCTGCGATGATCATGAAAGCGGCACCTCGGCATGAAGCGCCTCAAGTATAGGAAATTCACAAGCTCTTTCCAAGCTGGTATGGCACTCGAGCATCGGCTGTTGAGCGATGGTCGCATAGCTGGTTATATTCGCAGGAATAATGGCCCCGAATCTATCGCGGCCGATGCCCCATTCTCGTAGCGCTAAAGTGTTTGTCATCAGGATGCTCACACCCTGATGAGGTCCTGCTCGGCGTTGTTTTAGATCGAGGACTAAACGCGACAAGGAGGCTCTATCATGCCCTTCAAATACACGCTGGTTTGCGACACCTTGCCCTGGGTTGGTTACAACGTATTGGAAATGCCCGACGAAGTGTTGCAGGCGGCCAAGGCCGCCGGGTACGAGGGCGTAGATCTGCCGGGAGATCCGACCCGAATGGATGGTGCGGAATGGCGTGACCGGGTCGCCGCCGCCGGCCTGGTCGTGCCGGAAATCCTGGGCGCGTGGGGCTATTACCACGCTGGAGAGGAGCGTCTGCTGGCCAGTCCGGACGAGACCGTGCGCAAACGCGCGGTCGATTATGCGCTGGCCACCGTCGATCTGGCGGTCGATATCGGGGCGCAATACATGGAGCTCTGCGCCGCCCAGCCGGCGGTGCCGCAATTGCCCTTTCCGGTCGAGCCGATCCCTGCGTTGCGCAAGGCCTTTCGCCAGTCGATCGCCGAGATCTGTGCGCACGCCGGCGAGAAGGGCCTGACGATCTTGCTGGAGCCTTTAAATTGCTACGAGGGTCTGCCCGGGGTGCTGACCACGCTTTACGAGGCGATTAATTATTGTGACGAGCTGGGCTTCGACAATCTGGGCATCCAGCCCGATATCTACCACATGAATATCGAGGAGGGCTCGATTCTCGACGCGGTGCGCGCTGCCGGTCCGCGCATCAAGCACTTTCACCTCAACGAAACCAATCACGGATTTCACGGCAGTGGTCACGGCGACTACCAGGGGGTGATGCGGATTCTCAAGGCCATCGGCTACGACGGCTATATCGCAACCTATTTGCCGCAGATCAATCAGGAGGTCCTGCAGAGCGCGCCAGGCAATCCGACCTACGCGACGAAGCCCAAGAGTGCGACCGACGCCGCGCGACCGGATCTAGAGGCCGTTCTCGAGCAGATGCTGACCTTTTTAAAGTCGGTTGAAAGGGCGTTGGACACCTCGCGCGATTTTTATGAAGTGGAGGGTTTCAGGGGAGAGTGATATGTCGGTCAATGCTGCTGGACATAAATCGGTACTCAACGCGCTAGACGCTGATGCTCAATTGACCTTGAAACGCTCAAGCGCATCCCAGTCGAACTCGATGCCGTGACCGGGGCGGTCCGGTGCGATGGCCATGCCGTCGCGGAGTTCCATGCTCTGCGCCATGTACTTTTCAAGACCAAAACCGTGCACTTCCAGATAGGATGCATTGGGCGCGGCGGCCAGCAGATGGACGTGTACATCATGCGCGCCGTGCGAGGTGACCGGTAGCCCGTGCGCTTCTGCCAGATGCGCCACCTTCATGAAGATGGTGATGCCGCCGCAGGTGGTGAGGTCCGGTTCCGGAAAGTCCACGCCGCCTGCGGAGATGAGCGAGGTGAATTCCGCCAAGGTGTGCAAGTTTTCACCGGCAGCCAGGGGTACATGGCCCAGCGAACGCAGGTGGGCGTAGCCAGCATAGTCGTCCGGTCGGATCGGTTCCTCCACCCATACCAGATCGAACTCGCCGAGTGCGCGCAGCGCCCGGGCAGCCTGGTCGGTGCGCCAGGCCTCGTTGGCGTCCGCCATCAGTTCGATTTTGGGTCCAAGGTGCTGGCGCATGGCTGCAACGCGGTCCAGGTCTTCGTCCAATGTCGGTTTGCCGAGACGCATCTTGATCGACTTGAAGCCTGCATCGATACTCTGTGAAGCGCCGGCCAGCAACTCGTCCACGGGAAAGTTGAGATCGATATTGCCCGCATAGGCCCGGACCTCCGGCGAGTACCCGCCCAGCAGACGCCAGAGCGGTTCGCCGAGCGCATTGCCACGGAGATCCCATAGTGCCGTGTCCAGTGCCGCGATCGCGAACGCGATCGCGCCGCCGCGACCCACGTAGTGGTGGGTGCGCCACAAGTTTCGCCATATCCACTCGATGCGACGCGGATCTTGCTGCAGTGTCCACGGGGTGAAGTTTTCGCGCACTGTGGCCGCAATGGGGCCGCCGAAGCCCTCGTGCATCACCGTGTATCCGCAGCCAGTGGCCCCGTCGCCGTCGACGACCCGCACCATGACCATGTCAAAACCCCTCATGACGGCCGTACTGGCTGCCTGAATAGGCGTCGGAAGCGGGATGCGGTAGAGCGTGGTGTCGATGCTAGTGAATTTCATGGTCGTCTTCTCCGTTGGGGGATGCATGGTGCATTAACCCATGTGCTCAGTTCGTCGCCAAGATATATGCCGGATCACCTGCATTTACTCTTCGTAGAACTTATCGGGGAAGAGCCGTCTTATATCGCCGTATTTTAATCGGTAATTTTCCTTGGCCCGGGCGGCATTTTCGCGATGTTTTTCATAGTTGGAAATATTCTCGAAGCTCAGCTCGCCCGTGGTCCAGTCGAAAACGAAGAAGTAGATCGAGTTGTCGGCGTGCGGCTTTTTGACTGCTTCCAGAGCCGCATCGCTAAAAAAACAAATGGGCGTAGGTGGCAGCCCAGTTCTCGAATACAAATTGTAGGGAGAAGAAGCAACCGCTTCCAGATCCCGGTACAATAAAAAGGGGCGGTGAAAACCCAGGGCATACTCCACTGTCGGACAGGAACTCAGTTTGTCGTCTCTGGCGAGCCGATTGTAGAAAACAGCCGCGACCTTGTCGTAATCCACGTTGGAAACCGCTTCCTTTTCTACGATGCTGGCCAGAATCATCTGTTCCCGGACTTGCAAATCTTTGTCGGCCGGCAGGTCTTGCAGACGCGCAGCGCTTATCGCCAAGAGTCGCTTTATTATTTTGTGCGCATTTGCCAACTCGCGCTCTGTGGAAGTGCTCGCAGTATCGGGGACCGAGCTATCCAAATCCAGATCTGCAAACGCAAAAACACCGGGTGGCAGCAGGCCCTCGAAACGATTTCCCGTAAATGGGTTTTTAGAATGGGTGGGCAGGCTCTGGGGGCCGGGCACAAAAGAGTACTCAGGATAGGTTTCCGTCCTTGCCAGGTGCAATACTGAAGCGCAACTGAGAATGTCCTGGGCTGCGAGCCGCTTGCACCAGTCCTGTACCCGCTCTCCTGCTTTGACTTCGATAAAGACTTTTTCCGCAAAGGCATTAGCCGACCAGCCGAGCAGGAAAATGAGAATTAGCCGCACGGATTCAGCTCAGTGCGAATACAGGGCTAATTCGGCAAACACGCCAAAGTGTCCGCTCGCCCAGACGCCGTCGCGCGGCTGATCGAGCACCACCCGACACGTCTCTACGCGCGCATAACCGCTGTACAGCAACGGTGCCCCCACGAGAATGTAGTCCAGTCGGCGGCGATGTCCTTTTTCGCGCACGATGCGTTCGGCCACTTGCTTGACCAGGGCGTTTTCGCAGGCCCAAGTGTAGCCCGGTCCCTCATTGTCTGCCGCTTTCCAGGCGTCGACGAAATGCGTGCTGCGCCCGTGCAGCGACTGCAACCCGGTGAGGAAGCGAATGCTCGATGCCTCCGGCGTGGCATCGAGGTCTCCGGCGACAATGGGTGGAAAACCGTCGGGATCTGCATTGCGCTCAATGTAGTCGGCCAGGGCGACGGCTTGCATTTCGCGCTCCAGTTCCATATGGGGCTCGTAATGGGGTTTGGGGTTGATAAAGAGCAGAGAGCCGATGGGCTCGGGTGCCTCGATCTCCGCCGCCTGAATCGCTCGGGGAAAGGCTTTGCCGCGCTCGGTACTGGGCAATTTGACCAGGTCGGAACGCGAAATGGGCCAGCGGCTGGCGATCAGGGTGCCGTACGGCCGATCCGGGCGCTGCAAGTCGAATTGGTGGATGGACTGATAGTCCAACCCTTCGAGAATGGCCGTTCCTTGGTGCGCATCCTCGCCGTTCCAGTCGACCTCCTGAAAAGAGATCAGATCCGGTTGGAGCTCGATCACTGCGTCGCGGACCAGTTGGTCGCCGCGCGGATCGGGACGTTGGTTGTTCAGGTTCAGCGTGAAAATCCTGAGTTTGTCGTCTGGCATCGTCTCTATTCCGCGTCCCGAGAATATAGTTCAGTTTTCGCGTAGTACATCATCCCCAAACCCCGGTCGCCGTACTCTGAACCGGAAACGCCGCCCTCAGCATGGCCATATCCTTCTCCTCTTCTTTCACGACCTGCTCTACCGGTACCAAGCCCAGCACCATCTTCATCATCCCATCCTGCCCGAGTTCCACCCAATCTTCTTTCGATGCTCCCACGCTCACCGATTTTCCATCCCATACCAGGCCGACCGTCTCTTCCCGCACGCGAAGGTTGACTTCGCCCGGCGCCAGTGCACTGGTCCGCAGCCGCTCCGTCAACTCCGCTGCAAGCGCCTCGAGCAATCTTCTCAGGCTGAGCACCTGCAGCATGTTTCCACCTTCCGACGAGTGCCAGAGCGACGGCACGAACCCGCAGCTCGAATCCCGATACATATCGTAGAGCGACGGGTCCAGCGGTAGCTGCGCCCTGACCGACTCCGCCCCCGCGATCGCTGCTTGACGCAGAACGTATCGCAGCGTTGCTCCAAGCAGCCGCGCGTCTCCCGGATCGCACGCCCCATCGGAGATCGACACCGCTGGCGAAAGCCGCGTATGGGGCGGCTCGTTCTGTGAGGCGAAAACGTAGGCCCGGACCGCTCCATCAACCTCGTATACCACCCGCCACGAGTTCCCGGCGCTCGATCTGAACGACCGCGCCGGGATAGCCCCGGTCCGACCTGTGTTGAACGCCGCGTAAAGTGCTTCGCAAGCCGCCGCATCCCGACGTCCGTCGTACTCCCGGATCCGCGCATCCTCCTCCGGCCTATCCAGGAAGCGCACCGGGTCGGTGAACCCGCCCCGCGACGTCAATCCCCGCAGCGCGAAGTCGATGTATCCCCGTGGAAACGGGACCCACCCGAATCGCTCGTAGAACCGCCGATACCCGCCCAAGCGCGACAGGGGATACCCGTCTTTCCTCAGCTGCTTCACCGTCATTCGCATCAACGCCGTTCCGAGCCCTTTCCCCTGATAACCCGGCGCGATACACACCTCGCCCACATCCGCCTTGGCTACGATTGCCCGGCCCACCTGAATCTCGTCCCGCTTAATATGCATCGCCCCGACGATCTCCTCCTCCCGTACTAATACCCAATGCTCGTCTATTTTTCTTGCAATATTTTCCCTGTCGTGCTCGTACCTTTCCGAATCCGGCGCTCTCCCAAATGCCTGCGCCATTACGCGAAGGATCTCTTTCGCATCTCCCTCTATCGCTCGCCTGAACTC
>CAZFMY010000189.1:0-7333 GCA_964520345.1 uncultured Gemmatimonadaceae bacterium
CCCTACTTTTCGGGTAAGAGACGCTCGCATTTTTCGCAGCGGGTACGCTCGACGACGGTAGGCAGTTCGGGATCCTGACCAGCGATTATCCGGCCAATCCCGGCAGCGACCTCGACAAATTTCGGATGCAGCGAATTCGAGTAGTACAGAAAAACCGGAGCATCTCCCCGGCGCTGAATTTCGAGAAAACCGCCCCCGACCAGCTGCTGGACCTGAGCCCCCAGGACCTGATCGATTGGGATCTGTCTGCTCTCCACCGCCCCATTAGTGGAGAGGACATAGAGCTCCCGATCCGTCGCCACTAACCAGCGTTCGCCGTAGATCCGATCGTCGATCATATCGACGGCGACCTGCATGTGCACCTTTTCGTCTTCTTGACGCAACCCGGCCAAGGTTCGTGCGACAGCCGGCGGCAGCGTCTCGATAAACGGCCTGATACCCGATACTTCCACGCCTTATTCCCTGATCGCGATGATTTCGGCGACCTCTTGCTGCAATCGCACTAATTCGGCAAAACGACCACCCAATTTCATCAACTCCTCGTGAGTCCCGCTTTCCACAATCCGCCCCGCCTCCAGCACCACTAACCGGTCAGCATTGCGCAAAGTCGAGAGCCGGTGGGCGATGGCAAATGTCGTCCGCCCTTTGGTCAGTGCCGCGATCGACTCCTGAATCTGCTTCTCGGTCTCTACATCGACCGACGAGGTGGCTTCGTCGAGGATCAGCACTCTGGGGTCGTGCAGAATAGCGCGAGCGATCGCGATCCGCTGGCGCTCACCACCCGAAAGCCCGGCCCCCCGTTCGCCGATCTGGGTATCGTAGCCATCGGGTTTGGCCATGATGAACTGGTGCGCATTGGCCGCGCGCCCCGCATCCAGAATCTCTGCGACGGTCGCTCCGGGCTTGCCATAACTGATATTCTCGGCGATAGTGCCCGAAAAAAGTACTGGCTCCTGCGGTACAATCCCAATCTGCGAGCGCAGATCCTGCAATCTGATATTGCGAATATCGACCCCGTCCACCGATAGTACCCCCTGGTCGACATCGTAAAAACGACTTACCAAATTAATCGTCGTCGTCTTGCCGACTCCCGAGCGCCCTACCAGCCCGATCATCTCCCCCGGCTGGGCCTCTAGCTCGATCTCGTGCAAAACCGGTTTACTCTTATCGTAACCAAAGGTTACTTTGTCGAATTCTACCCGGCCCGTCATCTGGGTCATCGCCACCGCATCGGGATCTTCGTAGGCCTCGGGTGATGCATCGATGACCTCGAAGATCCGCTCGGCCCCGGCGAAGGCCCGGGTCATCCAGGAGTTGACCTCGGCGAACCACTCGAGCGGACCGTAGACCAACCACATATAGTAATAGATGGCCATCAGCGTACCCAAAGTCAATTCGCCGCGCAGCACCTCGCTGCCGCCGAAAAACCAGACGATGAGTATCCCAAGCCCTGTAACCAGCCCCATGGTCGACCAAAGCCCGATCCAATTGCGCGAAGCGCGGCGACTGGCCTGCCCCAATTCCTCATTGCACTTGTTGAAACCCTGGACTTCGCGCGCTTCCTGGGCAAAAGCCTTGACAATGCGGATACCATGCAAGGTCTCATCGAGCCTGGTTCCCAACTTCGACCAGCCGCGGCTGTACTTATTGTAAAGCTTGCGCATCCGCTTCCAAAACAGGATGCTCCAAAGCATCATCAGCGGTACGGGGACTAGAATGAATAGAGTGATCTTCCAGCTCATCGAGAACAGAAAACCGAGAATCCCAACGATCATAAGCCCTTCGATGATTAAATAGGGCAAACCATCGACGAGAAAATCCTGCATCATCTCGGCATCGCGCGAAACTCGTGAGATCAAACCACCCGTCGAACGTTTGTCGTAGAATTGCAGCGAAAGCATTTCAAGTCGGCGATAGAGTTGGGCGCGGATATCGGTCGTTACACGTGCTCCGAGCCAGGCCACCACCCAGTGATGGATCAATTCTGCGCCCCAGCTCCAGACTCGCACCCCGATCAGCGCCAGAACCAAGAGCCCCAGGAGGTCGAATCGGTCGTCGAGCGCAATTATTCCTTCCGCCGTAGGTGCCAGTACATCATCGACCAGACGCCTGGTCACCAGAGGCGGCATCAATTCGGCAACGGTCGTGGCAACCGAAGCAAAAGCCAGGATCACCGCCCGGCCCTTGTACGGAGCCATAAAAGAGGCAATCCGTTTTAAGGTCGCCAGCTTTTTTATACAGGCCGGGCAGATGCCATTTTTTTCGGGAAGCAGCCGGTGACATTTTTCGCAACGGGTCCGATCGAGCTGGTCGTTAATGAAAAAAGGCTCCCCTTTGCGCAACTGCTCAATGCCGCGTGCGACCTCGGAGAACTTGGCAGCCAGCGAGTTCGAATACGGAATTGAAAGCGGCGGGGCCCCCTCGCGTTCGATATCGAGGCACCCACCACCGATAAGCGCTTCGGTCCGCGCGATCTGGACCTGATCGACCGCGACCTGAATCACAGCAGTTGTCTCGCCAGGCTCTATAACCATCACCCGTGCCGGGGTGACCACAACCCACTGCGTTCCGAAGCTGCCATCTGCCACCAGATCGGTATGGACCTGAATCAATACGTCCTCATCCTGAAACAAATCGAATTTGGCAACGATCGACTCTGGTGCAACTTCTAATAATCGGGGGATAGTATCGAGTTCTTGCATAGAAAAAAATAAGGCCGCAGGAGGGTATTTCCGCAGCCTTAAAGTCTCAATTTCGTCCAGTCTCTACTATGATTTTTCTCACCTAGCAAAATTAGACGCCCGACCAACCTCTGTCAAGAAAGGCCGGCCAGCGCCTAGGCGTAGGGCGTCAGCGCCCTGATCTTCCGCACGGTTTCGGCGACCTCGTCTGCCGATGCATCTAGTAGAGCCTGGCCGTGTTCAGCCGTCGATGGACGGGGATCGCCGACGCCGCCGTGGCGGGTGCGCTGATCGAAGCGGTAATAAGAAGACGCGCCCGGCACCCGCATCCCCTCGCGCTCTCCATCCGCATCCAACCGGTCCAGGCGCACCAGATCCGGACGCAACGCCATAATCATCGAGGTCTCGGTCTCCCCGGCGTGGCCCGAACCCGCTCCACCCAACTCGCGGTGCCGATCGAGCGCTTCACCGGAGGCCCAGGCCCAGCGAGTGTAGAATTCTATCTCCTGGTCCCCGTAGCGCTCCATCAATCGCTGCAGCAGCACCGAAATATTGGCGCCGTTGCCCCCGTGGCTGTTCTGGATCAGGATTTTCTTGAACCCATAGCCGACCATCGAGGCGACGATATCCATCATCAGCAGCAGATGGGTTTCCGATATCGCGCTGAGCGTCCCGGGATAGCGGATATGGTGCTGCGAATAGCCCAGCCACTGCACGGGCAGCACCAGCACATCGTCGGGCATCCGCTCGTGCACCCTTCGGGCTACTTCGCCGCCGATCATCGAGTCGGTGAAAACCGGCAGATGCAAACTGTGCTGCTCGCAGGAAGCCACTGGCATCAGCACGACGATATCGCGCGGCAGCGCATCTATTTCCGGCGAGGTCATCTCGGCAAGAATCATGGTGTAGCTCCTTCTAGTCGTTGGTTCACTCCGCGCGCCAAATCACCAGGCAACACGCCCACGACCTGGGCATCCTCCCGGCCGAAGCTGCGGGTCAGGGCTGAAATTTCTGCAACCTGATAAACGCGTGCTCCCCCACCTGCCAACCCGGCCAACTCGCGCAGGGTCCGCGGCGCCAATTCGCCGCTGGCAAAGACGAAAGCCAGCTTAGCAGCCCGACGCACCGATGAGAGCCCGACGATCGTATCTCCCGAACGGCAACCGATCCCGAGCAGCGAGGACAGGGAGCGAGCCCGAGCCTCATCCAAGAGCGTCAGATTTGGCTCAGACAAAGGCCGGCTTGACGGGTTTCGATCCACGCGCCGCCGAAAGATTGGCCGCTTCGAGCACGCCGATCACCCGCGCCGCCGACTCGGGAGTTATCACCAGTTTAGCTCGGCCCATCAGATGCTTGTAAACATTCTCGTAGTAGGCGTCCCAATTGGCCTCGGCAAAAGGCACTTCGGTACTCATCTGACGACCATTGACCATCGTCCGGACCAGGTATTTACCTCCAACATCCTCGATCGACCCGCGCTCTCCCAAAAGCCGCCAGCGCGGTCGCGAACTCATCGATAAATTGGACATCGTCAGCGTCGCGGTACAACCGCTCTTGAAACGCAGTGTATATTCAGAATGATCCTCGTTGTCGTATTGAGTCCACTGCGGATTCTTGACCTGGTAGCCGCTGACCCAATCGATATCTTCGGTGATGACATTCAGGATCCAATCGGTAAAATGCGCGCCCCAATCGTAGATCGCCCCACCAGAGACTTTGCGATTGGAACGCCACCAGGTACCCTGCTCGCCATAGCCGTAAAAACCGGCCTCGAGACGAAAGACCCGGCCGATGATCTTCTCCTTGCGAACCAAATCGCGCAGGACGACGAAATCGCCATCCCAGCGCCGATTGTGGAAGGTCGAGATAACGACCTTCTTCTTTCGCGCTGCCGCCATCATCTCTTTGACTTCAGCGCTGGTGATCGCCATCGGCTTCTCGCAGACCACGTTGACACCAGCACTGAGACACTGCACCGCCAATTTGGCGTGGGTGTTATGAGGCGTGATGATCGTCACTAGGTCCAGCTCGGCATTGCGCAGCATTTCGCCGACCCGCGCGTAGGTTTTGATCCCGGGAAAATCCTCCGTCGCCACCTGGCGCCGACCTGGATCCAACTCGCAGACCGCGGCCACTTCCATCCGCTTGTTCTTGGCCATCGAGTTGAGGTGCAATCGACCCATATTAAAAGCGCCACCGTATCCAATCACACCGGTGCGGAAATGCCAGTTCGAATCACTTCTATTAGGTGCCATAGTCTCCCTGAACGCGCAAAAGTCCACATTTCCCAGGATCTGCCTCCACAACGCCTAGTGCAAGCATACCCTGGCCGATTTATTCAATCCAAGTGCCATTAAGAACGGGCTCTCCCCTCAACCACAGCTTCGATGACCCTGCCGCCTCGTATTTCATCAGTTCATCACCGGCAGAGAGAAGATGCAGCATATCTCCCCGCATGTCCAGACGATCCGCAAGACCCTTAGCCAACGATCACGACTGCATATAGGCTTCTATATCGACCGGTTCGCCATGACGACGCGCCGACTCCCAACCAGCCAGAACCGGTGCCAACGAGTAGAGTCCGTCGTGATAGTCATTCAAGAGCTCGCTGCCGTCTTCGGCACGCACCGCTTCGCAGAAGCGGCGATCCAGTTCGAACCACGGATTGAATTCCTCCGCTTCGAATACCACTTCCCCGTTCATTTCGATATGATCATAACCATGCACTCCGAGATAGCCGCCCTCGTAGAAAATCAGAAAATACGCTTCTGCTGCGGGGGCTTGCGGACTGGCGCAGACAAAGGTCATGGTCATCGTCGCATCGTTCGAGAGCGCGAAGTTGAAAGAGGCGGAAAGCGGAGCCCGGTACCCTTCGCGCTGGGTGAGAAAGGCCTGTGCCGTCGTTATATCCAAGCCACTCATATAACGGGAATAATCCACGGCGTGCGGCCCCCAATCAAAAAATGCCGAACCCCCTTTCTCGAAGACCCCGCTCCAGCGGTCCGGGTCTCGGGGCTCGGGCAAATCGCGAAAGCTTTGGAAGCGGATATGGACGATCTCCTTGTCTTCGAGCAGACGCCTGGCCTCCTGAAAAATCGGTCGATAGCGCTCCCTGAAGCAGACAGTGCTGAGGACCCCCGCTTCCCGTACCGCTTCGTCGATCCGCCGTGCCACCTTCATCTCCAGTGCCTGCGGTTTTTCGCTGAAAAGGTGAATCCCCTTGGTCGCCGCCGTCACCTCGACATCGGTTCGGGCGTAGGCCGGCACGATCGACCACATCGCATCCATCGGCTCCCGATCGAGCATTTCGTGCCCATCGGTGTAGATGCGGGGAATATCGAAGCGATTCGCCGTTTCGCGAGCCGCCTCTTCGTTCAAATCGCAAACCGCCACGATCTCGACCCCGTCGATCTTTGAGAGGTTCGGCAGATGCTGGTTATTGGCAAAGTTGCCGGCTCCAAAGACACCGACACGGATAGTCTTATGCATGAGATCCTTTGCTTGTTTGGCTTCGATTGGACGACGAGTCGAGCGAGGGCCATTTACTGCGCTTCCTCCTGGCCTGCCCCAGACACTTCCTATATTGGTTCAGCACTTTGCGGCTTCACAGATACTCGCCTATGGGCTGACGAAGACCAGCAGACCGGCTCTCCGCTCGATGGGGCCCACCGACAACTGCACTGGCTCAAGAGCCCGATTTTTCCACCACAAATCAGATCGTCTGTTAGGCCATGATAAAGAACCCTGAGAGCGACCCAGTCAAGTGGATAAAATATAGACCGTTTCAACGCAGTCCCGAGGGTGGATATAGAAGAGCGCTTCTTCCCACAGCCGACCCCGACCCAGGCAATTGCTAAACCCATCTTAATACGATAAATAGCTTGTTCATAAATCGATCGTACGCTATATAGTTAGGCACCCAGCCTTACTAAGGAGATCGATCATGGAAGCGCAACTGGAGAAAAAAGACCTCGGTTTTATCGGCGTCTGCCTGCTGATTACTGTCGTCAGCCTGGCAATAGGCATCCCCTACTTCTACCAGGCCTTTCCCGAAGCTTCGATCGATTTCCGGGTTACCCGCGAAGAGGCGCAGGAACAAGCCACAGCCTTTCTGACCACGCGTAATATCGACCTCAGCGAGTACCGCCACAGCGCGATTTTCCGCCACCACGACCCGACCAAGACCTTTCTCGAGCGTGAACTCGGGCTGCAAAAGGCGACCGAGACGATCGGCCAGCCGGTGCAATTATGGCGTTGGAGCAATCGCTGGTCCAAAGAGCTGACCAAAGAGGAGTACCAGGTCGACATAACCACCACCGGGAAACTCGTCGGCTTCAAACGCGAGATCGAGGAAGAAGCCGCGGGCGCCAGTCTCGACGAATCGGCCGCGAGAGACCTGGCCGAATCGTTTCTCACCACTGCGCTAAACCGCGATCTCACGAACCTCGATTTCGTCGAAGCCGAATCCCGCGAGCACCCCAATCGAACCGACCACACCTTTAGTTGGGAATTGCGCGAGTTCGCCGTCGGCGAAGCCACCTATCGCTTCTACGTGACGATCCAGGGCGACCAGCTCGGCGGTTTCGACGAGAAGCTCAAGGTGCCGGAGGCCTGGGAGCGCGAGTTCGCCGAGCTCCGTTCGCGCAACGAGG
>CAZFMY010000190.1:0-7301 GCA_964520345.1 uncultured Gemmatimonadaceae bacterium
CGCTCTCAGCCGAAATCCAGACCTGAGACCACCATAACAAAAGAAGGTCGTCCGATATCGATTCGGACGACCTTCTTTTGTTATGGTTACTCGTTCGAGAGCGCAGCATCAACCCGCAAGCCGCTGCCAACCTAGGCTCGCTCAGTTATCCCGCGGTACCGCCATCATCCGCTCCAATGCCCGGCGCGCTCCCTCGATCACCTCATCGTCCAGTTTGATCTCAAAGCGCTCTTCGCAGAGAGAGAAATAAACATCCTGCAATCCGGTCACCTTCATATAGGGACAGTGCAAACGACAACCGATACAACCATCGGCAGCTACGAACTCCTGCTGAGGAAAACGCTGTCTGAGCTGGTGCAGCATCCCGTTTTCGGTGGCGACTATAAAGCTCTTGGCCTCCGGGTAGCGCTCGACCGCTTTGAGCATCCCGGTGGTAGAGCAGACCTCGTGCGCAATCTCGACCACATCCTGCCGACATTCGGGGTGAGCGATAATTACTGCTTCGGGAAATTCATCGCGAGTGCGCTCGACGCTGGCGGCGCGCAGTACGTCGTGAGTCGGGCAGGCACCATCGTAGATGGCAATCTCCTTCTCCGGCACCTGCTCGGCCACCCAACGCCCCAGGTTGCGGTCGGGGGTGAAGAGGATCTTATCCGTATCCAGACTGCGCACCACCGATACCGCATTGGCCGAAGTACAGCAGATATCGGACTCAGCCTTGACCTCAGCGGTAGAATTGACATAGGTCACCACCTCGTGTCCGGGGTAATCCTCTTTCCACTCGTCCAAGCTTTCAGGCGTAATAGAATCGGCCAATGAACAGCCCGCACCCAGATGGGGCAGGAGGACCTTCTTGCGGGGGCTGAGAATCTTAGCCGACTCAGCCATGAAATGCACCCCACAGAAAACGATCAGATCGGCATCGGTATTTGACGCTTCAACCGATAAACCCAGCGAATCGCCGGTGAAATCAGCCAGATCCTGGATCTCGGGAATCTGGTAGTTGTGGGCCAGGATAACCGCATTTTTCTCTTTCCTCAAACGATCGATCTGATCGATGAGTTCCGCGACCGGCAGGTCAGTGCGGCCATATTGTCCAGCCACCTGGGAGGAAATCTGGGTCTGAGTCATGACTTGACTTGGGCTCTATCGTCGGGGGTGACAGTCTCGGTGCCGCTAGGGAAAATTCGCCAGAACTCCTTGCGGATAAGACCGGTAATCATAGCACTTTTGCTACTACCGTGATAATGCGCTATGGCATCGAGCATCTCTTGATCTCTGTCTGGAGCAGAGAAAGTGCGCACCTTTGCGCGTTGAGTATCGTCTTTGATTTGGGCCATTGTTTATATAAGATTTGTGTAATACATGTATAATTAATCGATATTTCTCTATCTGTCAATAGCTGAACCACACTTTTTTAACCCATCTGTCACTCAATCGAGATTGACAAAGGATCGCCTGCTATAATAGCAAGAGAGGGTCTCAGGTGAGCGTCGTCCCGACCCGATGCAACCGCAGGAGATTGGTGGTGCCCTGCTGGGTCGGAGGCATTCCTGCGAGAAATACCAGATTGTCCCCCATCTGTACCAGCTCTGCATCACGCAAAATCGCGTCTATTTTTCCGATCATTGCGTCGGTATCGTTGACGAAATCGGTACGCAGGGGGTAAACTCCCCAGCTGAGACAGAGTCTGGAGCGCACCCGATCATGTGGTGTCAGAGCGAAAACAGGGTGTGCGGGGCGGTATTTGGAAATCAGCTGAGCCGTGAAACCCGATTGCGTAAAAGCGACGATGGCCGCCGCCTGGATCTCTACCGCCACCCGACCGGCCGCATTGGCGATGGCATCAGAAAAATCAAGGGGCCGTTGGTCTTCATTTAGCCGCCGTTCGGGCAAAAAATCCAGATCGCGCTCGGACTGGCGCACGATGCGGTCCATCATCCGCACCACCTCGACCGGGTACTGGCCCACCGCGGTCTCACCAGAGAGCATCACCGCATCGGTACCGTCCAGCACAGCATTGGCCACGTCGGAAGTCTCAGCGCGGGTGGGCCGCGGGTGCTCGATCATCGACTCGAGC
Organism: uncultured Gemmatimonadaceae bacterium; assembly: GCA_964520345.1. Lineage (GTDB taxonomy): Bacteria > Latescibacterota > UBA2968 > UBA8231 > UBA8231. The sequence goes on from CAZFMY010000190.1 coordinate 2,081, forward strand.
ATCTGGGTCGCGGTGATCACCGGCTTGCCGGCCTGGATCGCGGCGCGAATAATCCTCTTCTGCGCCGAGGGTACCTGTTCAGGTGAGAGTTCCACCCCCAGATCACCACGCGCCACCATCACGGCGTCGGAAACGGCGAGGATCTGATCCAGATCCTCCAGCGCCTGAGGCTTTTCGAGTTTGGCCACCGCCCCGATCGTCACCTCGGCCCCTTTGAGAATTTCCTGCAACTCGGCGATGTCCCCGGCCCGCCGCACAAAGGAAAGCGCCACGAAATCAACCCCCTGTGCAATACCGAAGGCCAGATCTTCGCGATCCTTCTCGGTCAGCGAAGGAACACTCAACTCGACGCCGGGCAGATTGATCCCGGCCCGCTCGCGCAAAACGCCCCCGTCGATCACCTCACACTCGACATCTGCACCTCGCACACCGCGTACAACCAGCCGCAAGAGCCCATCTGACAACAGAATCTCATCGCCTTCAGCCACATCGCGAACCAAGGGCTCATAGGTCGTTGAAACGCGCCGCGCATCACCAGGAATTTCTTCGGTTGTAATCACAAACGACTGTCCGGCCACTAGCTCAACCGGCCCGTCGGCGTGAAGCCCGGTGCGGATTTTCGGACCCTGCAAATCCTGCAGGATCGCTACCGGGCGACCGACCTGCGCCGAAAGCCGCCGCAGGTCGGCAATGACCCGGGCGTGCTCGGCGTGAGTCCCGTGCGAAAAATTGAGGCGGGCCACATCCATCCCCGCTTCGATAAGATCGCCCAGGCAATCCCGACTCACCGGTCCGATCGTACAGACGATTTTAGCGCGCCGTTCGACCATTATCTCAGAGCGTGCTGATCCGCTCCATCGCCTCTTCGATCTTGTCGCGGTGATTGAAGGCCGAAAGGCGGAAGTAGCCCTCACCCGCCGCCCCGAAACCCGCCCCAGGTGTCCCGACCACGTGGACTTTGTCGAGCAGATAGTCGAAAAAGCTCCAACTGTCCCGACCATCGGGCACGACGAGCCAGAGGTACGGCGCATGCTCGCCGCCGTAGACAGTGATCCCGGCCGCGCTCAACTTCTCGCGCATAATTGCAGCGTTCGCCATATAAAAAGCGATGATCTCTTCGATCGCTTTCTTGCCGGCGGACGAGTAGGCCGCCGCCGCACCCCGCTGCACCGGATAGGCAACGCCGTTGAACTTGGTCGAGTGACGGCGGGCCCACAGCTGATGCAGATCTACCTCTGTACCCGAGGCCGTGCGACCGATGAGCTGCCTGGGCACCACGGTATATCCGCAGCGAATGCCGGTAAAACCGGCGTTTTTGGAAAAACTGCGAAATTCGATCGCAACCTCGCGAGCCCCTTCGACTTCGTAGATCGAATGCGGAATCGACGCATCGTTGATATACCCCTCGTACGCCGCATCATAGAGAATGACCGCCTGCTCTTTCCGTGCGTATTCGATCCAGCCAGCCAGCACTTCGCGCGTCATCACCGTGCCGGTAGGATTATTGGGGGAGCAGAGGTAGATCAGGTCCACATGCTCTGCGGGATGCGCCGGCATAAAGTCGTTTTCGGCCGTGCAGGGCATATAAACCAATCCCTGGTAAGAGCCCTCCTCGTCGGCGGAGCCGGTGCGTCCAGCCATAACATTGGAATCGCAATAGACCGGATAGACCGGATCGGTCAAGGCCACCACACAATCATCGGCAAAAATCTCCTGCAGATTGCCCGAATCGCACTTGGCTCCGTCCGAGACAAAGACCTCATCGATATCGATACTGACGCCGCGCGAACCGAAATCGTGCTCGACGATGGCCTGGCGCAGAAACTCCTGACCCTGATCGGGTGGATAGCCCTGGAAGCTTTCGTCATAGGCCATTTCCTCAGTGGCCTCTTTCATCGCATCAACTATGGGCCGCGGGATACCCTTGACCACGTCGCCGATTCCCAGGCGGATGACATCAGCCTGCGGGTTGGACTCGGCAAAAGCATTGACCCGGCGCGCAATCTCGGGAAAGAGGTAGCCGGCCTTGAGTTTGAGGTAGTGTTCATTGATCTGTGCCATATTATTTGCTTTCTTCCTTATCTCTTACAGGTTTTAGCACCACTCGCAAAAGCCCCGCGACGACTTGATGCTCCGGCTTCACCTTCCCATATGAGTGGGAGTACGACTTGGAGCAACCCGAAACGGCTACTGTGAATCAGCGGAGGAACTCTTATGCTTCACCCGTGCACACGCAGCGTTCAAAGCCGTACAGAGGAAGAATCTAAAATAGTGCCTGCACAATTTCAAGCGGAGGAGCATTGTATATGGATATCAGCTTTATGACCAGCGCCGGCGGGGCAAACAACTGGAGCCTCGACGAATGCGCCACCTGGGCCAGGGCACACGACTTCGACTGCCTGCGCCTCGGCGACTCGGGAGTCCTCGACCCGGACAAGATCCAGAACGAAGGACCCGACAAGGTGCTCGCGACCTTGAGTCAGCACGACCTCTACCTCGCCTGTATTACGGCCCACCACAACCTGCTCGACGACGACCGCGAAATAGCCCTTGCCGAGCAGGAGCGACTGATCAAAGCCATCGAGACGGCGCGCACACTCTCCTGCCCGGTCATCATCACCAGCAGCGGTTCACCGGTTCGCAACGGACAATTTTACGGTATGTTCTCCTCCGAGCCCGGCAACCCGAGCGACCGCTCGGACGAACTCGTCGAACGATTCCGGGTCATGTTCGAGCCGGTGGTCAAAGTTGCCGAAGAACAGGATATCAAGGTTTCGCTCGACGTGGCAGTGCGCATGGGACAGATCGGCTGCAACCCGGAGATGTGGGAAAAAATCCTCGATGCCGTACCCTCGGATCATCTCGGTCTTTCCTGCGACCCTTCGCACTGGCTGTGGATGCAGATCCTGCCGGTCGAAGATGTGATTCGCGACTTCGCCGGCAAATGGTACTACGCCGACGTCAAAGACTGCGAAATCAGCCAGCGGATGCTCTACCGCCAAGGCATCATCGGCAACTGGTGGTGGCAGTATCGGGTCCCGGGCCGCGGCCAGCTCGACTGGAGCACGATCATCGGCGCGCTCTGGGAATCGGGCTACGACTACGTACTCTGTGTCGAGAACGAAGACCGGGGGTTCCCCGGCCTGGAGGGCTTTGCTTACGGCTGCAAACACCTGCGCGGCCTGCTGCCGCCTAAAGCGTCGAAATACCAGCGGACCGGCGGCTATTGGAAGACCAGCGGCTGGGAGCGAAAAGAGGCCGAGTAGCTTTGCCGCCCGCTCTGGCCCCTGATCGACAGGCGAAGTGCCGGACTCCTCCGCCTCACCACAGCCCGGCACTTCTGGCTCGAAAGGCCTCGACCATCCGCCACCCTGCCGGTCGAGAATCTTTTCGCACTACCGGCCCATTGCCGAAAGCGCCCTCTTCCCCAAGCCGTCTAATGGCGGATTCACCCATATTCCTTAGATTGTACGATCTGATCCCTTCCTGATTTCCGAGGTACCAGATGACGAGCAAAGAAGAGCAACCCCGCGATTTCCTACGCGAGGAGATCGCAAACGACCTTCAAGACGGTCGTTGTGATAGAGTGGTAACCCGCTTCCCACCCGAGCCCAACGCCTATCTGACCATCGGCCATACCAAGGCCATCTGCATCAACTTCGGCATCGCCGAGGAATACGGCGGTCAGTGCAACTTGCGCTTCGACGATACGAACCCCGCTAGGGAAGACCAGGAATACGTCGATGCCATCAAAGAGGATATCCGCTGGCTCGGCTTCGAATGGGGCGAGCACGAGTACTACGCCTCCGACTACTTCGAGCAGCTCTACCAATGGGCCAGCCAGCTTATCAAAGAGGGTCTGGCCTACGTCGACGACCAGTCGGCCGACGAGATCCGCGCCAATCGCGGCACGCTCACCGAGCCGGGCACAGCAAGCCCGTACCGCGATCGATCGGTCGAAGAAAACTTAGATCTCTTCGCGCGCATGAAAAACGGCGAGTTCCCGGACGGATCCAGAGTCCTGCGCGCCAGGATCGACATGGCCTCGCCCAATATCAACCTCCGCGATCCGGTGATGTACCGCATCCTGCACATGGCTCACCATCGCACTGGCGACCAGTGGTGTATTTACCCGATTTACGATTGGGCCCACGGCCAGAGCGACTCCATCGAAGGAGTTACCCACTCACTCTGCTCACACGAATTCATCAACAACCGACCGCTCTACGATTGGTACATCGAAAAACTCAAGATCTTCCCCTCGCGACAGACCGAATTCGCGCGCGGCAATATCACCTATACCGCACTCTCCAAGCGCTACGACCGCCAGCTCATCGAAGAGGGCCACGCCGATGGCTGGGACGATCCACGTCTCTACACGCTGCGCGGACTGCGCCGCCGGGGCTGTCCCCCCGAGGCCATCCGTCGCTTCTGGACCGAAGTGGGCGTTGCCCGACGCCCCAACAACATCGATATCTCGCTGCTCGAATACTGCATCCGCGATCAGCTCAACAAAACCGCACTCCGACGCATGGCGGTACTCGACCCGCTCAAAGTCGTCATCGAGAACTATCCCGAGGATCAAAGCGAAGAACTAGAGGCGATCAACAATCCTGAAGACCCCGGGGCCGGAACCCGCTCGATCCCCTTTTCGCGCGAGCTCTACATCGAACGCGAAGACTTTATGGAAGATCCGCCGCGGAAATTCTTCCGCCTCGCCCCGGGCCGGGAGGTCCGGCTGCGCTACGCCTATTTCATCACCTGCACCGAGGTCATCAAAGACGCGGAGGGCAAGGTGGTCGAATTGCGCTGTAGCTACGATCCGGCGACGCGCGGCGGCGATGCGCCCGACGGGCGCAAGGTCAAGGCCACCCTGCACTGGGTCAGTGCAGCCGATGCCGTAGAGGCCGAGATCCGACTCTACGACCGACTCTTCAAGGTCGAGAACCCACTCAAAGCACCCGCGGACGGCACCTGGCTCGACAATCTCAACCCCGACTCGCTGCAGGTCCTCAACCCGTGTTATCTCGAACCCTCCCTCGCCGCAACCGAACCGGGTTTCTCCTGTCAGTTCGAGCGTCTAGGGTACTTCTGCGCCGACCTCAAGGACCATACGCCCGAAAAGCCGGTCTTTAATCGCACCGTGACGCTCCGCGATATCTGGGCCCGGCTGCAAAAGCAGCAGGGCAAGAAATAGGCGGATCCCAGGCGATCAAACAAC
>CAZFMY010000191.1:0-7086 GCA_964520345.1 uncultured Gemmatimonadaceae bacterium
TCGGCGTTCACCAGCGCCGTCTGACCCTGCGACGTGAAGAAAAGTCGCACGATTAATCACTACTCCCCCGCCAGGCCAAAAGCCAGCACCGCGCGGGGCTCTGCGGCCGTGCCCCGTTGCAAAAATCGCACCTTTAACGGCGCGCCAATCTTCATCTGGTCCGAGTGCTGGGGATCTAGACCTTCGATCCGGGCCACGACTCGGGGCCCTTCGTCCAAAATCACCACACCCGTGCAATAAGGGTTGTCACGGCCGTAACCTTCGGCCTGCAAAGCGGCCGTACCGATAGCAATAAAGGTAAAAGCAGCCAACGTACCCGTACCCCGCATCTCGATCCAGGCCAGCTCGGAGCCGTGACACTGCGGACAAAGGGCGCGCGGCGGCACGTACTGCAACTCGCAGCCCATGCATCGGGCTCCCATCAATTTTTCCTCGAGCAGAAATTGGGCGAAGGAGTGATCGCTCATCGGTCTGGAGGACACGGGACTATCTCCTTTCGAGGAGGGTAACGGTGCAGGTGCCGCCGGTGCCGCCCAGATTATGCGCAGCCCCCAGGCGCAGATTGGGATTCGGCACCTGTCTGGGGCCGGCCTGGTGGCGCAATTGTTCCCATAATTCGACCAATTGCGCCACGCCGGTAGCGCCCACCGGATGCCCTTTGCACTTGAGCCCGCCCGAAGTATTGATCGGCTTGGGACCATCCAGGCGGGTGATTCCTTCCTCCACGGCCTTGTACCCTTCCCCTGGCTTGCAGAAACCGAGATCCTCGACGTGCAGTATTTCGGCTATCGAGAAACAGTCGTGGACCTCGGCTATCTGAATATCCTCGGGGCCCAAATCGGCCATGGCATAGGCCTCGGCAGCGGCGTGACGGGTGGCTTCGAAGGAGGTCAGTGTCTCGGCAGCATGCAGACTGCGGCCGCTGGCCTGACCCAGGCCGGCAACATAGAGCGGTGCATCGGTGAAATCCCGCGCCAATTCTTCGCCGACCAATAAGACACAGCCAGCCCCATCGCTGATCGGAGAGCAATCGAAGAGGTGCATCGGCCAGGCTATGGCGGGATTGGCCCGGGGGTCGGAGAGGAATTCTTTTTCGTCGGCCCATTGCGGAATGGCCGTCCCCTCGCGCCTGGCGCGTTCGACCTTGTGCGCCATAATCGACTTGATCGAAGTCTGGTACTGAGCCTTCGGATTCAGCGGCGCGTTGTTGTGGCTTTTGATCGTGACGTCCATCAGGTGCTGACGGGTAGCGCCGTATTGGGCGAAATACGCCGTGGCAATGGCACCAAAAACCCCGGGAAAGGTAAAACCCGATTGGCGCTCGTAGGGGCTGGCGGCCAGCGAGAGCCCCTCAGCCACATCGGCCGTAGAGCGCTTGGACATATCCTCAACCCCACCGACCAGTACCATATCGTAGAAACCCGAAGCGATGGCAAAAACGCCCTCTCTAAAGGCAATCGCGCTGGAAGCGCAGGCGCCTTCGGTGCGAGTCGCCGGCTTTGGAACGAGGCCCAGCGCATCGGTCAGGATCGGCCCCCAATGCGATTGTTCGACAAAGAAATCGTTGGTGAAATTGCCCAGGTACAGCGCGTCTATATCCCGGGGATCCATCCCCTTATCGACCGAGTTTCGCATCGTCTGAAAGGCTTCGGTGAAGAGATCTTTGGAATCTTGCTCGGCGAAGACGCCGAATGGAGAGATCCCGGCCCCGACCATGGCTACGCCCCGGCCGAGTCTGCGTTTTTTGGGCATCGATTGCTCCTCTCGGGCTTAGACCTGACGATTTTTATCTTGCCAATACGGCGCCCGCAACTCGTGCTTGACGATCTTGCCGTAATTGTTCTTGGGAATCTCGGCGATGAAATCGATCGATCTGGGTTTTTTATAGCTGGCGATATGGCCCCGGCAAAAATCGATCAATTCTTCGGGGGTGACGCTGCATCCGGGCACCAGAGCGACCACCGCCTTGACCGATTCGCCCCACTCCGGATCGGGCACGCCGATGACGGCGACTTCGTCCACGGCAGGGTGCTGCACCAACACCTCTTCGATCTCGCGCGGATAGATATTCTCGCCACCGCTGATGATCAGATCTTTGGAGCGGTCCATGAGGAAGAGATAACCCTGCTCGTCGAGATACCCCAGGTCGCCGGTGTGCAGCCAGCCATTGCGCAGGGTAAGCGCCGTGGCCTGCGGATCGCGCCAATAGCCCTTCATCACCAAATCCGAGCGAGTGACGATTTCACCGCTCTGGCCCGGCGGCAGGGGCTGGTCGTCGGCATCGAAAATCTGCACTTCGACATCCGTACGGGCGATTCCGGCCGAAGACAGACGCCGCATCTGGGTGGGATCGCCCTCCAGCACATGATCGCGGTGGGGCAGGTAGGAAATGGTCATCGGCGACTCGCCCTGACCGTACAACTGCACCAGGCACGGACCCAATTTCTCCACGGCGCGACGCAGATCCTCGGCCAAAATCGGCGCACCGCCGTAGATCAGCGAATTCAGCGAACTATGGTCGTAACGATCCACGGCGGGAGAATCAACCAACCGCTTCACCATGATCGGTGCGGCAAAAAAATTAGTAACCCGGTGATTTTCAATCGCCTGCAGCACCCCTTCGGGATCGAACGAAGGCGATTCGGGAATGATATGGGCCGCCGCTTTGCCGACATTGGGCAGGGCGTAGAGCCCACTGCCATGCGAGAGAGGAGCCGCGTGCAGGACCACCTCATCCGTGCCGAAACCGGGACACATATCGGCATAGAAACCCATGCTCATGGCCAGCAGATTGCGATGGGTCAGCATCGCCCCCTTCGGCATGCCCGTGGTACCGGAAGTGTAGAAGAGCCAGGCGATATCCTCAGGATCGACCCGGGCCATGATACCGCTTTCCGTTTCGGCCTCCAGCAAGGCTTCATAATCCAGAACGTCGGCATGAAGAGACTCCACCCCGATGTAGTGCGACACCTGAGGCAAGCGGTCGCGGATCGCGGCAATGGTCTGGCCAAAAGGATCGGCAGCAACAACGGCCCGAGCTTGGGAATGGTCGATGATATAGGCCACTTCGCTGGAATGCAGGCGAAAATTGAGGGGAATGACGCAGAGACCGGCCTTAAAACAGGCGAAAAAAGACTCCAGCATTTCGGGGCGGTTGTACATCAATACCGCCACCCGATCGCCGTCTGCAAGGCCCAGTTGACGCAGAGCCCGAGCCAGACGGTTGACCCGAGCATCGAATTGCGCATAGGTCCACCTTCGCGAACCATAGACCAGAGCCAGATGGTCGGGAAATGTGCGGGCCGCCTTGGTCAGTAGGTCGCCTATATTCATCGGATTAGGCCCCTATCGTACAGGTCAATCCGCCATCGACCACCAGCTGGGTACCGGTTATATATCGGGCCTCGGCCGAAGCCAGGAAGAGCGCGGCGTGAGCCACATCCCAGGCGTCGCCCATCTTGCCGGTGGGGCAGAGCTGGTTGCGAATTTCCACCATCTTCTCTATATCGCCCTCGGCATAGGTCTCTGCGAGGGCGTGTGCGACCATCGGCGTTTCCATAAAGCCGGGCAGAATGGCGTTGGCGCGGATCTTCTTCCTGGCGTATTGCAAGGCGATGCTCTGGGTGAGCTGGTTGACGGCTCCCTTGGTGGCACTGTAGGACACATAAGGCACGCCGAGCCAGCGGATGCCGGCCACCGAAGAGATATTGACAATAGCGCCTCCACCCTGGCGTTCCATATGCGGCAGGACGTGCTTGCAGGTCAGAAAGACGCTCTTGAGATTGACCTCGTTGACCCGGTCCCAGCTCTCCTCGCTGGCTTCGACACACCCGCCCACTTCGAGGATCCCGACATTGTTGTGCAAAATATCAATCCGGCCATAGGTCTCCAGGCAGTGCTCCACCATCACCGCCACATCAGCACTCTGACTGACATCGGCCTGGTGTGCGGTACATTGGCCGCCTTCGGCGATAATGATCTCCCGCGTTTCCTCGGCGGCGGCGAGGTTGATATCGACGGCAAAAACTCTGGCTCCTTCGCGGGCAAAGAGCACCGCGGTCGCCTTGCCGTTGCCCCAACCGGGTCCCACCGAGCCAGCACCGGTCACGATAGCTACCTGGTCTGGTAGACGTTGGCCCATATTCGTTCCCCCTTTTTTAGTTCGTCCATCGAGTATAGACCCTCTCGATCAACCTCTGTATCAACCGATCTACTCATCACTCCCGCCCCATGGCATCGGGTACCTGCGCTGCCATCCCACACGCCCAAAATCGGCGCTGCTCGAATGGGTGAGATGACGGCCGGCGAAGTTGCTCTCTTCCATCAGCCGCATCACCTCGGACTGGAGCCTCTGATCGAGCCGGCGATACACCTCGGCGCACTCGGGATCCCGCGCCCTATTGTGCTCTTCGTCCGGATCTCGCTCCAGATTGAAGAGATGAGCACCGCTCGCGTAGCGGGCCAACTTCCACTCCCCGTCGAAAGCCATCCATCCGGAACGCAGAATCCCGATAATCTGCTCGCGCTCAGACTCGCCCTCCAGCCCCAATCCGGGCAAGGGTGCCGCATCCATATAGGTCGGCACTCGAGCCCCACCCAGGCTCACCATCGTCGCCGTCACATCGGTCAGCGTCACCAGATCTTCGCGCACCTGGCCGCCCGCAGCACCGGGGTGGCTCACAATCATCGGCACATGACACGACGCCTCGTAGTACGTGCCTTTGCCGCTCAACCCATGATCGCCCAGATAATCGCCGTGATCCGAGGCGAGAATGATCACCGTATTGTCCAGCTGACCCTTCTTTTCCAGCGCAGCTACGATACGCCCCACCTCGACATCGATCTGCTTTACCAATCCCGCGTACTGCGCGCGTTGCAAAAGATAGGTCTCCCTGGTCGGCGGATCTGGATTCTTCACCTGATACCAGGACTGGTGCGACCTTCCTCTTGGCAAACTCTTGCCCCCACCCGACCGCATCATCGCCACATCTTCGGCGAGAGCCGGCAACGGCTCCGGCATCGCCGCGGGTTCGAAGGTGGCAAACTCCGGTGCCGGATCGTATTGCGAATGCGGTCCGGGAAACCCAACCATGATCGCGAAGGGCTCATCGCCGTCGTATTCCTCAATCCAGGTCGCCGTCTCTGTGCCGACCCAATGATCAATGGTGCACTCATAGGGAAGCGGAGAAGTCAGCGCCATGTGGTTCTGATGATAGGCCGGTTCATCGACCATCAGCCGTTTGTTGTAGCCACGAGCGGCGAGAAAGTGGTGATAATCATCTTCGATAAACCCCCACAACTTGTCCTCGGCGATGATCCGGCGCTGAAAACCGAATCGCTCCTGCCAGGGATAGAAGTGCATCTTGCCCGTGGCTAGCGTGTAATAGCCCTGCGCCCGTAAAATCTCCGGCCAGGTGCGCAAACCGCAGTCTCCATAGTCGGGACGCAACCACTGGCTGTTGTTCAGGACCCCGGCCTTGACCGCATTCATCCCGGTCAATAGGGCCGCCCGCGCCGGCACGCAAACCGGGTGCTCAGAATAGGCCCGTTCGTAGCGGATTCCGCGCTCGCACAGAGCATCAATTGCCGGCGTATCGATGAACTGCGCACCATAGCAGCTCAAAAAGTCGTGCCGCAGCTGATCGGGCATCAGGAATACGATATTCGGACGATCTGACATAGGGGCTCTCCTTACAATGACTGACGCTTGGCGACCTTGTCGATGCCACGATTATAATCGAAGACCGGGCGGGCGCCCGGAGCCTCGACGAGGCGAAAATCCCGCGGTCCCTCTTCCCAGGCCGACTGGGATTCGAAACCCCAGAGACGGCGCATCAACGGCGTGGCCTGCTCGACCAGCTCGCGCGGTATAGAGCGAGTATGATCGCACAACGGCTTCATCATCTTGCGGCAGCAGAACCCCTGAATAGCATAGCGGATCTCATCCGTGAGGTTGGCACTACCCCCATGGATCATGCGATTGTCGTAGATCAGCACAGTCCCCGGGCCACCGGTGAAAAGCTGCTCTTGCTCAGCGGATACCAAAGCAGGATCGCAATCGCGCAGATGCGATCGGGGCACCAGGCGCGTGGCGCCATTAGAGGCGGTGAATTCGGAGAGTGCGATCAATGACTGGGCAGCCAGCGGCAGCGCCGCATGCACATCGCGCGGTGGATTGGGTATGAACGACCCGCCGTCCCGGTGCAACCCCTGAGCGGCCATTCCGGGCATTGGCGACCGCGCACCCATATCCGAAAGGATATAATCCGGTCCCAGCAAGTACTCCATACAGGCGACCAGCTCCGGAACTTGGATGATTTCACGGAAGATCTCGTCGCGCGCCGTAAGATTGTGGGTTCGCTTGGTTCCGGGTTCATGGGCCGACACGTGCTTTTCTTCATAACTCACAGCGAGAGCCGCGATAGCACGCTCCACCTGACGCGGACTCAACAGACCCTCCAGCACCGTATATCCCTCTTCATCGAGTTCGCGAAAATGCTGCTCCAAGCTATTCTCCTCAGCGATTGAGTGACTCGTGTCTTCCGATCATCGGCCGGTACTACGCAATCCAGTCGTCCGGGCCCGCCAGGCGCTCCCAGCAGCGCAACGGAGCACTTGGACCTTCAGCACCGCAATCATCGCCATTCTCCAGCCCCGACTCGCACAGCACCCGAAAAGTGCGGGCGAATTCGAACGAGCCATAGTGCCTTGACCAACATCTACCGATGGCCAGCACTACACTATGGTCGGAAATTCGCCGCACTGCAACAAGGCAAATTCGCCCGCTGACCGGAGCACCCTCTCAAAACCCTGCACCACATGCCCAACGACGAGTTCTCCCAATCGCCACCAGATCCACCAGTTGCCACTGCCACCCTTGTAAAAAAAGCTTCCGCTAGCGAAATTGCCCTGATATGAAAAAGGCAATCCCCAGCGCATACGCCCATCACATCAACAGCCGCAATAGCGACCTCCATGCGCTCAACGATCCGGCCCAGGGACTTACTGTGCGGGGATTCTGGGTCGGCTCCTTCCTCAGCTTCTTCCTCGCCATAGGTGCCCCCTACGGCAATATGATCATTCGCG
>CAZFMY010000192.1:0-7067 GCA_964520345.1 uncultured Gemmatimonadaceae bacterium
TTATTACTGCAAACCTTACCATTCTTACCATTGCAAACCTTGCCCAATTCGACACACGGCTGACGAAAAACTCGGCACAATACCAATACGACATGACAAGAATTACGGTCGTTACGCCCGTTAAAGTGAGACTTGCACATCTCACTCGTTGCGCAATTGGGATAGCTTCGTCCCTTAAAGGCACATACTCCATTGTATCATGGAAATGAGGCGCTAATGTCTTCTGATAAATCCGCTGGTAAGTACATATTTCTTCCCGTCCTCGGCGTTGTGATATTTGGTTTGAGCTTTACGCTCTGCGTGCATCAATACAGCAAAAGGGCCACCGCAAAAACGCTTGTAAAGATCAAGACCGTAACATTGGAGATCATCACACCGAGCCCTGCGATGGCGGCAATTCCATCCTCTGTGGTAGCGACCGACAAAATAGAAAAGGAAACCGAGATTGTCGCAGTAGAGTCCCTGACAACGAACCTCACCACAGCGAACACCCCCGCTATCCCTGCCGACATGGAAGTGGCACCCGGCGACCCGGAGCAAGGACGCACGACCTACATGACCTGTGCCAGTTGCCACGGCAATCAAGCCGAGGGCAACATAATGTTCAATGCACCTCGCCTGGCGGGACAGGAACCCTGGTATTTGCGTAAACAGTTGCTCAAATTCAAACGCGGAGTCCGCGGCACCCACTTACAGGATATTTACGGCATGCAGATGGCACCAATGGCCAAACTGCTCTTCTCCGATGAAATCATCCTCAACGTCATCGCATATATAGGCACTCTTAGGCCTGAGAAAATCGCCGACAGCGGTTCAGGCGACCCGAGCAAGGGTAAGATCTTCTTTGCCATATGTGCCAGCTGCCACGCTCCCGACGCCCAGGGCAACCCGCTACATAAGGCCCCCAATCTTACCGGACAACACGCCTGGTATCTAGCCAGGCAGCTAGGAAATTTCAAAGCTGGCATTCGCGGTTCGCATGAAGCCGATATCGAGGGCAAACTCATGCTCCCCATAGCACAAACTCTCACAGATCAGCAGGCAATCGAAGATGTGGTCTCCTATATACAAAGCCTCACTCCATAGTCAACATCTACATATCCAGCAGCCAAATACAAATATGGCGAAACACATTTTACTCACAGCGATATCGCTGCTTAGCCCCTGTGTCGGCATTGCAGCTACCGGCACAGAAGCGCAATTCGTAGCACAGGTCGAAGACCGGGCTGAAGCGCTGGCGAACCAGATGCACGAGTTGTCCCTCGCGGTGCGCGAGCGAGCAGGCAACCAACTGGCTACCCACCTGGCGGTCGATCTTGCTGCCACCGGCCTCCCTCGCCACTTGGGCGAACCACAGCCACAGAACCCGTGGGTGGCCCGATGGAAAACTCGCCCTGGAGCCCCTGCTCTTGATCGGGCGTCCTTCGTCGCAGATTGGGATGCGTATCTAAATTATTTCACTTCAATCGAAGACGTGCGTTTCAAAGTCAAACGAGCTGACTTCACTCAGCATGTAGAGGGAGTATTCGCGAATGCGCTAATTCATTTCGCCATCGTCGGCCGCAATAAGCAGAGCCAGCGACAGTGGATCGAAGCGAAGGCGCAGATCAGAGCGTTGCGCACAGAAGAGGGACGGTGGTTGATCAACAGGTTTGAACTCGAGAGCTACACCGCGCAGGTGGCGAGAAGCGAACTCTTCAGCGAGGTATCGCTCCCTGCTGGAATTTCTCGCTCAGCACCGCGCTTCGGCACCGAGGGCAACCAGACTTTCCTGGCCCACGGCATCGCCGCCGCCGATGTTGATCGCGACGGTTGGATCGACGCACTAGCAACCGGTATTGGGCGCAACCACCTCTATATCAACCAGGCCGACGGCACCTTTACCGACAACGCAGACCAGGCTAGAATCCAGATCACACCGCCAGCTGTTGCCCCCTTGTTCCTCGATGGCGACAACGACGGCGACGTCGATCTCTTTCTATCGGCTGTGGGCTTCCAAATGTATTTCGAACATCGTCCTTACCCCGACGGAAACCCTCATTTCGTCGACGTATCGCAGCAAGTCGGCGTGGCCTACCCCGCCCAAGGCTTCAGTGCTGTAACCGCCGATATTAACCAGGATGGCTGGTCCGACATCTATGTCGCGTCTTACAACCAGTATGGCACCATCATGCCCAATTCCTGGTCCCGAGCAGAAAACGGCACGCCCAACCTACTCTTCGTAAACCGCGGAGACGGCACTTTTGCCGAAGAAGCCGCTGCCCGGGGCGTGGCAGATGGACGATGGAGCTATGCCGCTGCCTTCGCCGACCTCGACGAGGATGGTGACCAGGATCTCTACGTGGCCAATGACTTCGGCGAGAATGGCTACTATCGCAATGAGGCCGGACGATTCAGCGATCAGGCGGCGACCTTCGGACTGCTTGACCCTGGCAACGGCATGGGCGTTTCCTGTAGTGATTTCGATAACGACGGTCGGCTGGACTTGCACGTGACCAACATGTCCTCAACGGCAGGCAAGCGTATTCTGGCCCGGATATTCCCCGACACTGCACCACCCGACCATATTCAGGTACTCGACAAAATGGCAGCGGGCAACACCCTTTTCCGCAACCTCGGCAACGGATACTTCGCCGATCTCAGCAAGACAGCTGGTCCCTTCGGAGCAGGCTGGGCCTTCGGTGGAGGATTCGTCGATTTTGACAACGACGGCTGGGAAGATCTGCACGCACCCAACGGTTTTATCTCGGGCACATCGCTAAGAGACACCTGAAGTCTATTCTGGCGCCACGTGTTGGCGTCTGCAACCGGGGACGAAGCAGCGGGTAATCAGAATTACCAAAATGACCATATGGGCAAAATCTTCAGCGAGGGCTTTTCCTTCAGCGGTTTCGAACGCGACAAGCTCTATCTGAATCGGGGCGGTAGCTACGTCGATATCTCCGGGCTATCGGGTCTAGACGCGGTGGGCGATGGCCGCGGAGCCGCCTGGGCCGATTTCGACAACGACGGCGACTACGACCTATTCCTCACCCAGTTGCAGGGACAGGCCCACCGACTATACCGCAACGAGGTCGGGCAGCGACACAACTGGCTACGGGTGGAACTGGTGGGCCAGGCGAGCGGTGCCGATGCCTGGGGCAGCGAAGTGCGCATCGAAACCAGCCAAGGTATCTCGACCAAGGTCAAAGCCGGCGGTAGCGGTTTCGTCTCACAGAGCGACCCACGGCTACTCTTTGGGCTCGGGTCAGACACCGCAGCTCGATGGTTGGAGGTGAGATGGTCCTCGGGCCAACGACAGCGCTTCGGGCCAGTAGCGGGAGGGACGGTTCGAGTGGTCGAGAACGCAACGGCGCTCGAGCGAATCGAACTACCCGCGACGCAGTTACCGGATCCAATGGACAAGGACGAGACGACATGGGCAGCACTGGCCCTGGAGCCAGGCGCGCCCTTTCCCGCTATTGCGCTTGAGAAGCCAGATGGCACCTGGACCGACTTTGCCACTTATCGCCGCAGCGACCGCCATTACCTGGTCAACATATGGGCCACATACTGCGCTCCCTGCCTACGCGAAATGCCCGAACTGGAAAGTCTTTCGGACTCGTTCGCAGAGGACGATATCGAGATTATAGGCATCAGCCTCGACATGGGTGCAACGAAAAGTCGAGTGCCTAATTTCGTTCGAAGCCTCGGCATCAGCTATCCGATATTTACTACCGACGAACGCGTTTTTAAATCGATCTATGCTGGCGAGCAGATATTTATCCCTCTTTCCATCCTGATCGACCAACGGGGACGGGTAGTTCAAGTCCTGACCGGATGGTCGGGGAATTCCGCCGACGAAATCCGAACCTGGGCACAGCGCTAGGTCACTCATAGGACAAGGATCAAGATGGAAGAAATTCAGATTATTCAAGGCGGAATGGGGATCGGCGTTTCCGATTGGCGTCTGGCCCGGGCGGTCGCACTGCAAGGACAGTTGGGCGTGGTCTCCGGCACCGCTCTCGACAATGTCTGCGCCCGACGCCTGCAATTGGGCGATCCGGGAGGGTACGTGCGCCGCGCCCTGCAGCATTTCCCTTTTGGGAACATAGCCACGCGAATACTCGAACGCTATTTCATTGAAGGAGGCAAAGCCGAGTCTACGCCTTTTGCCAACGTTCCGCTCTATACAATCGACCCCTCACCCGAACTGATCGAACTGACGATAGCAGCCAATTTCGCCGAGGTCTATCTCGCGCGCGAAGGACACGGGGGCCAGGTCGGCATCAACTATCTGGAGAAGATCCAGCTACCGACCTTAGCTTCGCTTTATGGAGCGCTCCTGGCCAAGGTCGACTGCATATTGATGGGAGCGGGGATCCCACGCGAGATCCCCGGCATACTCGACCGACTAGCCCGAGGCGAAGACGCGGAATTGAAGCTAAACATCGAGAATGGCGATGAAATATCGCTGCGTTTCGATCCGTCTTCGATCAGCGATGAGGTTCCGACGCTGAAGCGTCCCTCGTTCCTGGCCATTGTCTCTTCGTCAACTCTGGCCCAAGCGCTCTTGAAACGCGCGACAGGAGAAATCACCGGCTTCGTCATCGAATCATCGACCGCTGGCGGCCACAACGCCCCACCCCGTGGCAAGCTCCAACTGAACAATCAGGGCGAACCGATATACGGCACGCGCGACGAGGTGGATTTGGCTAAAATCGCCGCGTTAGGCAAGCCTTTCTGGATCGCCGGCTCCGTCGGTCGACCCGATCGACTGCGCCAAGTACAAGCGCTGGGAGCGACGGGTATCCAAGTGGGAACGGCCTTCGCCTTCTGTCGCGAATCGGGCTTGGAAAATGCACTCAAAGTCCGAACCTTGCAGCAGCTTCGCAAGGGCCGAGTCAAGGTCTATACCGACCCCCAGGCGTCTCCGACCGGTTTCCCCTTTAAAGTGATTCAACTGGCGAATACCCTAGCCGATCCAGCGATATACACCGATAGACCCAGGACCTGCAATCTAGGCTATTTGCGCACGGCCTACCGCCTAGACGACGGCCGTATCGGTTACCGTTGCACCTCCGAATCCCCAGCCAGCTATGTGAAGAAGGGCGGAGACTTGGCAAAAACCGAGGGGCGCAAATGCCTGTGTAACGCACTCTTGGCCAATATCGGATTGCCACAACGACGCGCGGGCGGCTATATCGAGCAACCGCTACTGACAGCTGGCGACGACTTGGCCGCCGTTACCGAACTTCTCGCGGAGGGCCAAGAGTCCTATTCAGCCGCCGATGTCATACAGTATCTGTTGTCCATCCCCTGAATCAAGCGCCAATGCAACGAACGAGTTCAACGCCACTGCCCTCCATGCAGATTCGATTCAACCAGCGGAACTATTCGGCAATAATCTGCGAAATACACGGCTTTTGCCAGGAAGTCGATGTCTGGATTTCAGCTCTTTCGGAACGAGTGTGTCCCAACCGATTTATACCGTGCGAGAAAAGACGGGTTGCTCCCGCTTTTTCTCGCGCAGATAGCGATCGAAGACCATGCAGATATTGCGGATGAAAATCCGGCCTAAAGGAGTAACTCGCAGCGCATCCGGCTCAATCTCGAGCAAACCGTCGGTAACAGCGCCGTGTTCCAACTCTGCCAGTTCCCGGGCGAAATACTCTCCGAATCGAATATTGAAGGAGCGATTCACTACACTCGGGCACAAATAGCCGTTGCACATCAGGGTGGTAATGACGTGCCGACGGACTCGGTCATCGCGGTTTAGAACATAGCCCTTTTCCACCGGAAGCCGGCCAGCGTCCAAAGCCCGATAGTAGGTATTCAGCTTCTTGGCATTCTGGGTATAGGCGCCATATACCTCGCCGATCGCCGACAGACCCAAACCGATCAGATTCGGCGTGCGGTGTACTGTATAACCCATGAAATTCCGATGCAGCTGGTGCTGGTATAGAGCACGGCTCAATTCGTCGCCGGGCAGGGCAAAGTGATCCATGCCGATCTGCCGATAGCCACTCTTATGAAAAGCGCGGACCGCGCGGACGAACAACTCGAATTTAGTCTCGGATGAAGGCAGCAGAGACGGATCGATCCGCTTCTGATGCCCCTTGATCCAGGGGACATGGGCATAAGAATACAAGGCGACCCGATCGGGCCGCATCAAAAGCACCGAAGCCAGGTTGCGCTCAAATCCGGCGAGAGTTTGCCCCGGCAAGCCGTAGATCAGATCGAAATTGATCGCAGTAAAGCCCTTTTCCCGGCAATGCGCATAGAGCGCCCGCGTCGATTTCTCGTCTTGATTTCTGTGGATAGCGCTTTGCACCTCAGGCGTAAAGTCCTGAATTCCCATGCTCAGCCGATTAAAACCCAAGTCGGCCAGCAGATCGACGTGCTCTCTCGTCGTTACTCTAGGATCGACCTCAATTGCTCTCTCGGCATCGGGTAGGATATGGAAATACCTCTGCACTTTTTTATGGAATTTTTCCAGTTGCCCTGGCGTAAAATATGTCGGCGTGCCTCCTCCCCAATGATACTGGAGAACGGAGGCGTTGCCTTTCAACTGGGCCTGCACCAGCTCCATCTCGCGTTCCAAATACGTCATATAACGCACGGCCACATCCCGTCTCCGAGTAACTACCACATTACAGCCACAGAACGAACAGCGCTGCTCGCAGAACGGGAGATGAATATAGAGCGAAACGCACTGACTCGTACCCAATCTCCTCAGGCGATCGGCGTAGTCTGAGAGCGCAAAATTCTCATGGAATTCCACGGCTGTCGGGTAGGATGTATATCGAGGACCTGGTTGATCGTATCGTTGGAGTAGCTGTGCGTCTATGCGGATATCGGTCATGGCCACCTTTCCTATTGAACGAGAGACTGAACTCAAGGTGGTAACGCAAGACCCGTACCATCCAATTTCAAAGCAGCCAAATCATCCGATCGTGACGAGTCTGTCTCAATGCACCCCGCACCCGGGACAACCACAGGTGGATTCAACTTTCAAGTGCACGATTTATGAATCGATATCTTTTTCGTCAAAGATCTCTTGAGGGGTTCGAAATCCCAGGGCCTTT
>CAZFMY010000193.1:0-6961 GCA_964520345.1 uncultured Gemmatimonadaceae bacterium
CAGCGTACCCCCCGCTCTCGTTGAACGCTATTCGCCCAGAGCGCGCTACCTGCTGGGTTTTTCGGCCTATGGGCCGACGCGCGGTTAGATAGGAGCATTCCGTATGACCAGCATCAACAACATCGAGAGAATTCGCCAGCAACTCGCAACGGGAAAGGTCGCCATCGGCACCGGTATTACCTTTTCTGATCCCGCCGTCAGCGAGCTCAGTGCCGAAGCGGGCTACGACTTTACCTGGATCGACACCGAGCACGCACCCTTTGACCTCGACGCCGTTCTCCAGCACATCGTCGCCTGCCGCGGCACCGATACCGCCCCCTTCGTCCGCGTCCGGCAAAACGATCCCAATGTCATCAAGCCGATACTCGATCTGGCAGCAGCGGGAATCATCGTCCCTCAGGTCAACTCAGCAGCCGAAGCCCGAGCCGCTGTCCAGGCCTGCCGCTATCCTCCCCTGGGCATCCGCGGCTATGGGCCGCGCCGCGGCCAGCGCTTCGGCGCCATTTCACAGCCCGAGTACCTGGCCGCAGTCTCCCGCGATCCAATTCTCGCCATTCAAATAGAACACGCCGACGCCGTGGCGAACATCGACGAAATCCTCGCAGTAGATGGGATCGATATCATCTGCCTGGGCCCCAACGATCTCTCAGGCTCGATGGGCAAGCTCGGACTTATCGACGATCCCGAGGTCGTTGCGGCAATCACCACAGTAGCGGAGAAAGTGCGGACCAGCGAGCGGGTACTCGGCGTCTCGACGTTCTACTCGCCAGAAACGTTTGTACGCTGGATGGAGTTGGGCGTCAGCTGGATCAATCTCAACGTCGACTGGGCCAATCTCTACCGCGCCAGCCACGAGGTCGTCGAAATGGCCCGCACTTCAGCACCGAAACCAGCTGCCCAGCAAAACCGTTGATCGCCGAATAGACATCGGCTAAGTTGTGTAGACCCATCACTCTGTCGCCGGCAGCATCGCGTTCAAAAAAGCCGGCGCCAGCAAAATGCACCGAATCGCGTTCGCCGTTTTCAGAAAGAGAACACCATGGCAAAATACCGCGTCGCTATCATCGGCACCGGCCGGATGGGGGGACTGATCGAGGACGAATTAGACCCCAACCAGTTTTCCAGCCCCTACGGCCACTTCAGCGCCTACCAGGCGATGCCCGAGACCGAGGTAATCGCCGTGGCCAATCGCGGCCCGGAGCGCCTCGAGCGCTTCAGCGAGCGCTTCGGCTGCCGCAATACCTACCTCGACTACCGCGAAATGGTCGAACGAGAAAAACCGGATATCGTCAGCGTGACCACCCCATCCTTCGCCCGAGCCGAGCCGATCATCTTCGCCGCCGAACACGGGGTGAAGGGTATCTACTCCGAAAAAGGGCTCTGCGCCTCCCTGGAAGAAGCCGACCGGATCGCCGCAGCCTGCAAGGATAACGCAGTAGCGTTCAACTGGGGCGCAATGCGTCGTCATCACGATGGATTCAAGAAGATGCGCGACGCGATCGCGGCCGGAGAGATCGGCGAATTGCACTACGCACAGATGTACAGCTATACCGACATCATCAAACACCACCCACATACCCTCGATCTGGTGGCAATGCTCCTCGGCGATCCAAAACCCCGCTGGGTCGAAGGTCGACTGGTTCAGCCGGGCGAACGCCTGGCCGCCAATGCCGCTGAGCGGCCCCGGGCCTATCCAGTCTACGACACCGACCGACACGCCTTCATCCCGCCCGCAGGCGAGGAAATCGCCGACCCGATGGTCGATTTCTTCCGCGTCGGTTACGAGGGCGGCGCAGAAGGCCATTTCCTTCCTGTACCCGGTCTTTTCGATATCGAAGTCTACGGCAGCGAAGGACGCGCCTTCGCCTGGGACAACGGCGAAACACTCTGTATCCGTCGTTACAATCGACAGCAGAGCAGCGTCGACGAGAGGACGATCCGACCCCAGGGCGCAAGTCCCACCGTTTGCACTATCCGCGATATCATCCGGGAGATCGAAACCGGCGAACCAACCGCCGGCAATATCGACATCACCATGCAGTCGGTGGAAGTCCAGTTCGGCCTGGCGCATTCCCATTTGCAAGAGGGCCGCCGCGTAGCGCTGCCCGTCGCCGACCGCTCGCTCTACATCCCCGGCGGTTGAGGCACCCGGATGCAGCTGACCGATCCTACCCTCATCGCCGCAGTGACCAGCAAATGGCGCGGCAAGCGCGATACCAAAAATCGGCCGCTGGTATCCGATCGCATCCTCAAATGCCTGGAATCGGTCACAGTCGAAGAAGCGTGGCAGGTACTCTCGGACCATGGCTACCACCACAACTTCGCCGGCGATTGGACCGTGCTCTTTCCCGAACGCGTACTGGTCGGCCGCGCAATCACCTGCCGCTGGGTCCCGATCCGCCCCGAAGTGCACCAGGCCATATTGCAGCGAGGAAAAAAAGAAAAACGCATCGGCTTCCCCAACTCGTGGGTCATTGACGAAATGGTCGACGGCGATGTCCTGGTAGCCGATCTCTTCGGTCAGGTCAACCTGGTCGGCGACAATCTAACTACCGCCATCAAAGCCAATGGAGGTCGCGGCATGGTCATCGACGGAGGTTTGCGCGACCTGCGGCGTATCGAAATGATTCCCGAGTTCTGCACCTATGTCAAGCGAATTCACCCCGAGGGGATACCCGGTGTTACCATGCCTGAGATCAACGGTATTACCCGGATCGGAGAGGCGACCTGTCTCCCGGGCGATGTGGTCCTGGGTACCCGGGTCGGCGTGATTTTCATTCCTCCGCACCTGGCCGGAAAAGTCGTGCACTATTCCGCGCAACGCCGAGCATCGCGTGGCCGGACCCCAAAAAAAACCACTCACAACTCAGAGCATCTATCTTGATGAAATCGATCGCATCCTGGATTTTGCTGGCGGCCACCGCCACTGCCTCCCTCGCCGATGATTGGCCGCAATGGCGTGGTCCCCGGGCCGACGGGGTCTGGCGCGAAGGCGGTATTGTCACCGCCCTCCCAGATTCTGCGCTCTCGCCGCGCTGGCGCGTTCCGATCTCCAGCGGCTATAGCGGACCGACCGTGGCCGAAGGCCGGGTCTATGTCATGGACCGCATCGCCAAACCCGTACAGACCGAGCGGATCCACTGCTTTGACTGGAAGAGCGGCGAGCACCTGTGGTCGCACGCATACCCACGCGAGTACCGCGATGTCGGCTACACCGCCGGACCGCGCGCCAGCGTCGTGATCCATGACGGACTGGCCTACGCGCTGGGTGCCATGGGCGATCTCCACTGTCTCGATGCGGCGAGCGGTAAAGTCATATGGCAACGCGATCTGCTCTCCGAGTACCAGATTCGCATGCCGATCTGGGGCATTGCCGCCTCTCCGGTCATCTTCTCAGACCTGGTTATCCTGCAAATCGGTGGAAAGAACGCCTGTCTCATCGCTCTAGATCACCGCACGGGCGCAGAGCGCTGGCGGGCCCTCGACGACCAGGCCAGCTATTCGACACCGGTCCTAGTCGAACAGGCCGGCCAGCAGGTTCTGGTGACATGGACCGGCGATCACATCGCGGGGCTCGATCCCGCCTCGGGTCAGCTACACTGGCAATATCCCTTTCCGCCCCAACAGATGGTCATTGCCATCGCCTCTCCTGTCATCTCCGACAATCGGATCTTAGTCACCAACCTCTTCGACGGATCACTGATGCTCAGGATGAACCCGAACCGTCTGGAGATAGAAAAAATCTGGCAACGCGTCGGCAAATCGGAAAAACAGACCGACGGTCTCCACTCGACGATATCCACTCCATTGGTCCTCGGCGATTATATCTACGGCATCGACAGCTACGGCGAGCTGCGTTGTCTAGCCGCATCGACGGGCGAACGTCTGTGGGAAGATCAGACGGTGGTACCCCATGCACGTTGGGGTACAGCTCATTTGGTGCCCAACGGCGAAAAGATCTGGATCTTCAACGAGCGTGGCGACCTGCTGCTCACGAGCCTCTCTCCCGAAGGCGTCGCGATCCACAGCCGCACCCACCTCATCGACCCGACCCGCGACCAACTGAACCAGCGCGGCGGCGTGACCTGGTCGCATCCGGCCTTTGCCTACCGCCATATTTTCGTCCGCAATGACGAGGAATTGATCTGCGCGAGTCTGGCCCTCGAAGAAGCTGAATGATGGGCTCACTCGACATCGCTGCAGCCAATACCGACAGGTGCACGCCCTTCTGGTACGAAAACGACGAACTCGGCAATTTCACCGACCACTATATCCAGCACAACTACCCCAAAGAACGGCTCCAGCACCATGCCATCGGCCATATCACCAGAAATGGCGCATATCGCAGCTCAAGACAAGCACGAAACAACGAAACCGGCGATGAAAAAACATTGGGTAGGAATCTACTCACTATCCCATAAGTAACTATAAATATTTCCTCTATGGGAATTACAAAAGATAATTTTCTCCTTTTTGGAATTCATTTGACAACTGAACATTTGTTCAGTATACTAAAAAGAAGAGAATTCCTTAAATTAGTAGGCACAAATTCCCAAACGGCGATCCTTCTCCCTTAGGGATCCCGTTTATTCTCCCCCTGCAATTTGAGATCTCCCGCTGTCCGTCAATCGTACGCCTGCTCTGGCTAGGCGTTGCGGTTCCTTTTGTCATTTTAGGTCTTAGCGCAATACGCAAAAGTATATCGGCTCTCTATCCGACAGGCATCTGACCGGACAGGAGGGCAGCGCCGGGGGTCCCCAAACCCCAGAGAGCGCCTTTAGCCGGGAGCGTAAAACCTATATAAAAGCTTATGGAAATAATGGCCAAAACCTCAAAGAATGGCCGCGCACATGCCAACGGCAATGGCAAAGCCATCTACGACGAAAGCAAAATCAAGACGCTCTCCTCGCTGGAGCACATCCGCCTCCGCACTGGTATGTACATCGGCCGCCTCGGCTCGGGCACCGACCCCGACGACGGGATCTACATCCTGCTCAAGGAACTCGTCGATAACTCCGTCGACGAGTTCATCATGGGTTATGGCAAAGCGATCGAGGTCGAAATCGACGACGACCTCGTCAAAGTCCGCGACTACGGCCGCGGTATACCCTTAGGCAAAATTGTCGAGTGCGTCTCAGTCATCAACACTGGTGCCAAGTACAATGACGAAGTTTTCCAGTTTTCCGTCGGCCTCAACGGAGTCGGTACCAAGGCCGTCAACGCCCTCTCTGCGCACTTTGCGGTCCGCGCCTACCGCGACGGCAAATACGCCGAGGCCGTCTTCGAACGCGGCGATCTCAAAACGCAAAAGAAGGGCAAGGCTCCCGACGAACCCGACGGTACTTACCTCGAGTTTTTGCCCGACGATCAGATTTTCGGCGAATACGATTTCAACTACGAATTTGTCGAGCGCCGGATGTGGAACTACGCCTGCCTCAACCGCGGGCTGCGCCTTTTTTTCAACCGCCAGAAATTCGAATCTAAACAAGGTCTCCTAGACCTGTTGAAAACCGAAGCTGGCGAGCCGGGCATCTACCCCCCTATCTACTACAAAGGCCAGTACATAGAGTTCGCCTTCACCCATGTCCAGAGCTACGGCGAGTCCTACCGCTCCTTCGTCAATGGCCAGTACACTTCCGACGGCGGCACCCACCAAAGTGCCTTCCGCGAAGGCGTCCTCAAGGGCGTCAACGAGTTTTACAAAAAGACCTTCAACGGCATCGACATCCGCGATGGGACCTTCGGCACGGTCGCGGTCAAGGTCAAAGAACCGGTTTTCGAGTCGCAGACCAAGAACAAACTCGGCAACACCGATGTCCGCGGCTGGATCGTCAACGAAGTCCGCGAAGCCGTTGTCGACTTTCTCCACAAGAACAGAGAAGCCGCGCAAAAGCTCGAAGAGCGCATCGTCCACAACGAAAAACTGCGCAAAGAACTCAACGCCGTTAAGAAAGAGGCCAAGGAAGCCGCTCGCCGCATCGAGATCAAAATTCCTCATCTCAAGGACTCTAAATTTCACAAAGGCGACAAGAAGCGCGGCGAAGAATCGACGATCTTCATCGCCGAAGGTCAGTCAGCCGCCGGCTCTATTGTCTCCTCGCGCGACCCAGAGACCCAGGCGATCTTCACCCTCAAGGGCAAACCTCAGAATCTCTTCGGCAAAACCCGCGCCTCGATCTATAAGAACGAAGAGCTGTACAACATGATGATGGCACTGGGCATTGAGGAGGACTTGGAAAAACTGCGCTACAACAAAGTAGTCATCGCCACCGATGCCGACGTCGATGGCTTTCACATCCGCAATTTGCTACTGACATTCTTCCTCACCTACTTCGAGGAACTGGTTACCAGCGGCCACGTCTACATCCTCGAAACGCCGCTTTTCCGAGTTCGCAACAAACAAGAGACCTTCTACTGTTACGACGAACGCGAACGCAAGCGCGCCGAGAAAAAACTCAAAGGCAATGCCGAGATCACCCGCTTCAAGGGCCTCGGCGAAATCTCACCGAAAGAATTCGGGCAGTTCATCAACGGCGATATGCGGCTGGTCAAGGTCGGTATCCGCTCTATGGCGACCGTGCCCGAGACGCTTTCCTTCTACATGGGGAAAAACACTCCCGAACGCCGCGATTATATTATGGAGAACCTTGCCTGATGGCTTATATCGACAATCTGTACGACGATTATTTCCTCGAATACGCCTCCTACTACATCAAGGACCGCGCTATCCCGTACCTCGACGACGGACTCAAGCCGGTCCAGCGCCGGATTCTTCATGCGCTCAATCAGATCGACGACGGCAAATTCCACAAAGTCGCCAACGTAGTCGGACAGACGATGCAATACCACCCGCACGGCGACCAGTCGATCTACGGCGCATTAGTCGTGCTGGCCAACAAAGACCTGCTGATTGAGAGACAAGGCAATTTTGGCAATATCTTCACTGGTGACACGGCTGCCG
>CAZFMY010000194.1:0-6776 GCA_964520345.1 uncultured Gemmatimonadaceae bacterium
CCACCCCGTGCATGTGCCCGGCGGGCTGGGCGATAGAAAGTGCTCAATGAATATATCGAGTTTGAACAATCCGGGGTTTTATTAACGGTCTTATAGGGCGATTTATGAGAAGATATATTGCCCGGTGGTTAGCAAAACCGAGATCGTCCCTGTTTTAAATACCCCTAAGTCCAATAAACATAAAGTGCATTGAATGTCAAGGAGTTATAAGCTTTTGCAATCGAGGCAGAGGGCGTATTTCTCGATCTGTTCTCGGACCTGTGGACGGACGAAGATGGAGTCGAGGGGGAGTCGCGAAAGAGCGTGGCAAAAGAGAGATACACGTTCAGCGGGATCGAGGGCGTCATTGACGATCAAATAGGCCTTACCCCCGTAGCGGCAAAGCCCACCTCGGCCCTCGAAAAGATCGTAACGGACCTCGACTTCCAGCGATTCGGCCAGAGTCTCAAGTTCCTGTAGGAGAATTAGTTCATCCATGATAGCACGGAATACCACTCCCAAAATAATGAATCGGATATAGGTAGACAAGGAAATTGTTGGGAGTCAGGTGGAGGATTACTATAATATATGGGGATGATTCGATACCAAAATAAACGTGATGAGAAGGGAGTAGTCTTTGACCACTGCGAAACCTCAGATACTGGTCACGAATGACGACGGTGCTGATTCGCCGATCTTGGTGCCGTTACTAAGGGAATTATCGTTGTTGGCTCAAGTGTACACTGTGGTGCCGGCATCGGAATGCAGTTGGACCAGCAAGGTGATGAGCCGTTTCAATTCGCTGGAATTGGCCGGAATTGAAAGCGATGGTTTTTCGATCCAGACCTTATCGGGCTATCCAGCCGACTGCGCCAATATCGGCATTCACAACTTGAGTTCCACAACACCGGATCTGGTTGTTTCCGGGATCAATATGGGTACCAACGCCGGCCTGGCCTTTGCCCTGAGTTCGGGTACGATCGGGGCGGCGGTGGAAAGTTTTCTATCGGGCGTACCGGCGGCGGCCTTTTCGTTAGAATTGCCTGCGCAGAGCTATGAACTATGGCGGCGTGAACGGCGACTCGATCCCGCTCTCGACGAGTTGATTGCGGAGGCCGCCGCAGTAACCGGGGAAATCGTTGCCGAACTATTGCGAGGTGGTTTGCCCGAAGGGGCGGATATTGTTGCAGTGAATATGCCGGCGAGCACTACGCGTGAATCGCCCAGGCGTTTGACGGGTATGACGCAGACCGGATACGGTTCGCTCTTTGCCCGGCATGCGTCGGAGCCGCGATTTGAGTATCAGCGCTGTCAGTTGCACCGGGTCGGCGAACCATCCGACGGCGATAAAGAGGCCCTTGAGCGCGGAGAGATCGCGATCTCTCCACTCCGCTATTCACTCGGTGCGCCGCTGTGTCCGGCGGACCGAATGCGCTTTGAGTGTGGCGTCTGAGATCATTGGCTAGGGAGCATATATGTTCGGTTTCGCATGGCGTCGTCTCCTACGCGGTACTTATTGCGGCGTTTTGCTCTTAGTGGCAGGTGCATGGGGGGAAGAGGTCCGCGTCGATTCTGTCCAGACTCGGCCTCCATCCTCACCCAGAGTTAGAGCGCCGCGCTCGGCAGCTGCGCATACGGTCGAAGCGGTGCGCTGGATGTCCAGACGGCGGCAGTTTACCTTGCGGGGTATTCCCTACGGCTTTACCGGTCTGCCCTTTGTTTTTTTTAGTCCCAACACGGGTTGGAACTACGGGGTGCGTCTGCACTGGGTAGACTACCGCCGTCGCCCCTATCGCTACAAGCTGACCATGCATCTGCAGAGGTCCTCGGTTGGTACGCTCAAGAATCATTTACGGCTGAAGGTGCCGCGGATATCGGGGACGGGTTTCGGGCTGCGTTTGGAGTTTATCCGGGGTCGCAATTTGCGCACCCGGTACTATGGTATGGGCAATAAGAGCGAGTACAATCTAGACTTTATCGATCCCGAGAGTGCCTATTTCAAGGACAAAAACTATTACAATTATGTGTTGGAGAAGGATCCGCGGATTCTGATGAGTCTCTTGCGTCACGTGTATGGTCCTATTTCGATGTCTGTTGGTTTTGGGCTTGAGCGCATTGATGTGGATCGGCGCGGAACCCGGGCTTTCTATCTGGAAGAGGGTAGGCCGGATGGGGCATTGGACGGATTTTCGGGCTTTATTAGCGCTACGTTGCTCTGGGATACGCGCGACGATGAAATTGTGCCGCAAAGCGGTTTTTTCCAGGAGTGGTCATACGAATCGGCGCGCAATTCATTCTTAGGCCTATTCTTTGATCAGATCAATTTTCGCCGATTGACGTTGACCACTGCCTATTATATCCCGCTTTCTCCGCGATGGAATTTCTCGCATCGCACCGTAATGGAGGTGCTCAGTGGGGTGATACCGCTCTATGTATACGGCGAGATTGGTGGATCCCGCCGGGTCAAGGGATTGGGTGGCAGCGGCTCGCTACGCGGTTTTGACACCCAGCGCTTCACCGATAATGTACGTTTTTTCTCCAATGCTGAATTTCGCTATCGCATCTACGACAGATGGGTCTACAGACAGCACATCGAGTGTTTGGGTATGGTATTTTTCGATTCGGGTCGAGTGTGGCCCAATTTAGACCAGGTAGGCCTGTCGGGGATGCATGTGAGTGGGGGAGCGGGGATGCGGATCATTTGGAATGCCGATTTTGTCGTCCGTATGGGGATCGGTGTCGCCGGTGAGCAGGCGGATATCTGGCTGGGTCTGGGGCAGAATTTCTGAACGCGGTTGCGAAATGTTGTTCGGCTTGTGTGTTTGCGTCAGGTGTTGGGAGTCGATTTGGTGGGTGAAATCGCGCTTAGTTAATCCGTTGATTTCGGGGTTTATTATGCGGTCTGGACCTGTGGAGATTCACCGTCTGTCGAAGCTAATAATGCAATCAGTTGCGTCAATTCTGTCGCCATGCGGTCACGGGGGACGATGCGGTCGATAAATCCGTGCTCGAGCACGGTCTCGGCGACTTGAAATCCCTCGGGCAGGGGATCGTCGGTGCCGAGGAATTGCTGGATGACGGTTTGACCCGCGAAGCCGATGCGGGCACCGGGTTCGGCCAGGGCGATATCGCCGAGCATGGCGAAGCTGGCTGTGACGCCGCCGTAGGTTGGATCGGTGAGGATCGCGATATAGAGCAGGCCGTGTTGGGAGAGTTGGTTGAGCTTGGCGCTGATGCGGGCCATCTGCATCAGTGAATAAGCGCTTTCCTGCATGCGCGCTCCTCCCGACTGGCAGATGATGACCAGTGTGCGGCGCTCGGCGATGGTTCGGTCGATGAGTCGGCAGATTTTCTCACCGGTTGCTCCACCTAAGGTGCCCATCAGGTAGCGGGTATCCATGACGGCCAAAGCGACGGGGTTTCCGCCGATTCGGCCCACCCCGGTATGTACCGACTCCTTACTACCACTCTGACGGCGTCCATCTTTTATCTTGTCTCTATAGCCTTTGAACTTGAGTGGATCGATCGGGGCCACTTCGGCATCGGTTTCGGTGAAGGTGGCATCGTCGATCAAGAGCTCGACGTATTGTTGGTGGTCAATGGGATAGTGGAAAGCGCATTCGGGGCAGATCCAGTGGTTGCGTTCCAGAGCAATCTCATAGTTGGCATGGCCGCACTTTTTGCACTTGGCCCAGATACCTTGTGGGATTTCGCGTTTGACCCGGGATTTGAATCCGGATTTCATTTTTTCAAACCAGTTCACAATAGATTCCTCTCTAGTTCTTAGACAACTCCTCGCCGTTTGAGCCCGGCGAAGGTGATTCCGGCGGTAACCAGGAGGCCGAAGGAAGCCCAGAGAACGGGTTGAATCCGGCGTTGCCTTGGCGGTGGAGTTTCGGGACTGTCTAATTCGGTGATCAGCGCGTTGGCGAAGGATTCTGCGTCGGGCAGGCTAGTTGGAGTCAGGGCATTCCCGACCAGTTCGTCTGTGCGTACGTAGTCCGACATCGACTGGCGCAATTGGTGATCAAATACCAATTGCTCACTCAGGTTCAAGCTCGCCTGGGAATCGAGTTGGCCATCTATATAGTCGGAGAGATCGCGCAGGTGGTCGTTTTTTTTCCAGGGCAGCAGGGACATGGGCAGAACTCCGTTTCAGATCAGATCCAGGCGGCGCAGCCGCCCTAGTAGTTTTTTGCGCGCGCTGTGCAGCCGTGAACCGACCGTGCCCAGCGGGATTTCGAGAATCTGCGCGATTTCCTCGTAGGACAGGTCCTCGAAACTATTGAGCACCACTACCTGACGTAGCGGCTCGGGGAGTTCGTCGACGAGTTCTCGGATGCGCTGACGGGTTTGCTGCGCTATGCACTGGGCCTCGGGTGTTTGTTCGGCTGTGATAGGTGGCTGCGCATGGTCGGGATTTTGGTGTCCGTGCAGCCCTAAGCGATGCCAGGAGGACCGCGAGCGGTCCCGACGTCGGTTCAGGCTGAGGCGCAGGACGATGCGGGAGATCCAGGTTTTGCAGGAGGCCTCGCCGCGAAAACCCGAGAGTGCGCGGTGGATCTTGACAAAGGCATCCTGCACGACTTCTTCGGCATCTTGAGGATCGTCCAGTACCTTATAGGCCATGCTATAAGCCAGAGGGTGATAGTGGACAACTAGGTCGCGGAAGGCCTGAAGATCTCCATCTACAGCCCGGCGGATTCGCTCGGCTTCTTGGTCTTTATAGACGGTAAGTGGGGTCGAGTCGGGCATCTCCATCTCAACATATAGACACCGAAAGTGGGATCTTCTTCACCTCGGGGGTTATATTTATAGGTAGATAAATAAAATGCGTAAAAACATAGACTTGTCAATGAGATGGCCTCTGTGCTATCTGGGTGATCGCGCGTCACAAAAAGGGAACATCTTCGTCGCGCGGTCGTAATATTAAGGAGATAGCTTGACTTTGTGTTTGGTTTGCCGGGTCGCAGGGTAAAGTTGCACCGCGCGAGAAATAAATACATATTCGATATTGAATTGCGATTAGTCGGTAATTAAATGTCACGACCCGAAGGGTTTATGTTACGGACAGCTCGTTGTGAAAAGTGATATAAAAAGCCTGGTAATCCTGAATTTTTGCGTGTTGATTTTGTGCTCCAGTGCTCGAGCTCAGGAAGTCTCAATAGCCGATTCGCTGCACAAATATAAATTCCTGGCCAAAACTGCTCGCGAAAAGAAAGAATATGATGAGGCTATCCGCTGTTATAGCGAGATTCTGGAGTATCGCCCCGAAGATCTCAAAGCTGCATTTTTTCTGGGTGATATGTACTACCGCAAAAAGAATTTCGATGCCGCGCGGGCGACATTCCGTCGCGCGGTAGCCCTCGATTCGCTGCATCTGAATTCCAATCTCCGTCTCTACGCGGTATACCAGGCTGCAGGGGAGGTCGATTCGGCCGCCTGGAGTTTGGAACGCGTCCTGCTGAAGAAGCCGGAGGCTGCTGAGTATAGACGCAGGTTGGCGGATCTCTATCGCCACCAGGGACAGAGTGAACGGGCGATCCACCACTACGAGCATCTGGCTGCAGTCGGAGGAGGGGATGGAGAGCTATTCGAAATGCTCGCGGTTTTGCATCAGGAACTGGGTCAAATGGAGCAGAGCCTGGCTTGGCGCCATCGGCTGGTCGGGGATCGGGAGGGCGCGGCCGACCACTTGGAGAGTATTGTCGAGTTGCAATTGGAAACTGGCGATGTCAAAGGGGCGTATGCCTCGCTTTTGGAATTGGCGCGGGTGGATTCGCAGAACGCTTACGCCTACTACAATCGGATCGCTGCGGTTGCAGCTGAAAATGATGATGATTCGATGCGTCTCAGTGGACTGCGGGGCATGGTCGAGGCCAATCCCAGGGATCTGGAGAGCATAGCGATATTGGTGCAGTGGTATTTGGCTCGCGATGAGATGGCTGCAGCGAATACCTGGCTGGACAAAGGGCTAAAAGTCGATCCCGATGATGGGCATCTGCTTCTGCTCAAGGGCGACGAGTTGGTGCGCGGGGGCGATGAGACCGGCGCCATTGCCACTTTCGAGAAGGCCAGATCCAATCCGGCCTGGGCCGAGGTCGCACAGCAGCGGATTTGGCAACTGCGGCCGCCCGAGAGCGAGGAAGAGAAGCTCAAACGGCAGTTTTTCGGCGGTGCTGAAGTGCGGGAAGACCAGAACTAAGTGATGGCCTCGGCTTTGAAGTCGAGATCTAACTATATCGTGTGAGGAGTAAAATGGATTTATTCAATGATGGTGGATGGGCTATGTATCCTCTGCTCGTCCTGCTCATTATCGGCTTCGCTGTAGCGATGGAACGCCTGTATAATCTGTGGCGGGCCAAGATCAACGCCGAGGAATTCTTTCAACATCTCGAAGAGGCGATCAAGAGCGGTGGGCCGGACAAAGCAGCCCAGCTTTGTTCGGAGACCCCGGGGCCGGTTGCCTCGGTGATCCACTCTGGGCTCTTGCGGTTGGAGCGTGGCATCGATCATGTGGAGAAAGCCATCGACAATGCGGGTGCTGTGGAGATGGCCTTTCTCGAGCGCGGGATGGTCTGGCTCTCGACGGTGGCCAATCTGGCGCCGATGATCGGTTTTTTGGGTACCGTGAGCGGGATGATCAATGCTTTCCAGGCAATTAAGGAGGCCGGCGACGTCGAACCCTCGATGGTCGCGGGTGGTATTTCGGAGGCACTGATCACTACTGCAGCCGGCCTCGTCGTCGGCATTATAATCCAGTTTTGTTATAACTTCTTCGCCAATTGGATCGATAA
>CAZFMY010000195.1:0-6525 GCA_964520345.1 uncultured Gemmatimonadaceae bacterium
GCTGCCTCATACTGGCAGTGCTGTATCCTTAAAGGATTTAGATCTAGAACGGAGTATCTATGCAACCCAAAGCGTTCAAACTGGCGATGATCCAGATGGAGGTCCGAGGTGGCGAACGGGCGTGGAATATCGGCCATGCGGTGGAGCTTATCGCGGAAGCTGCCAGCGGTGGCGCTCAGGTCGCGCTCTTGCCCGAGTGCATGGATCTCGGCTGGACCCATCCGTCCAGTTTATCGCTGGCGAGCGAAATACCCGACGGCGAGGTCTGCAGGGCGCTCAGAGACGGCGCGCGGGAACACTCGATCTACGTGTGCTCGGGTCTGACCGAAAAATCGGGCGAGCGAGTTTTCAATTCGGCATTGCTCATCGATCCTCGTGGTCAGGTGTTGTCCGTACATCGAAAATTAA
This sequence comes from uncultured Gemmatimonadaceae bacterium, assembly GCA_964520345.1. Lineage (GTDB taxonomy): Bacteria > Latescibacterota > UBA2968 > UBA8231 > UBA8231. The sequence continues at coordinate 409 of CAZFMY010000195.1, forward strand.
ACGAGCTCGATATAGGCCATGCCTTTTATGCCCAGGGTGATCGACTGAACGTCGTCGCGACAGAGTACGGCTCTTTCGGTTTGATGATCTGCGCGGATGGGTTTTCCAAAGATCACGTGCTGCCGCGCTCCCTGGGCTATATGGGCGCCGATATCATCTTGTCGCCGAGCGCATGGGCGGTAGCCGGTGACCACGATAATACCAAAGAGCCCTATGGTCGGGAGTGGCGGCAGGTCTACACGGCGGTCGCCAGAGAATTTTCGCTCGCGATCTTCGGCGTGAGCAATGTCGGGGCCATGGTCGCCGGTCCCTGGCAGGGCATGAAATGCATAGGCTGCTCCCTGGCGATCGATGCTTCGGGCGAGGAGATACTCCAGGGCCCGTACGGCACCGATGCCGAATGCATTCTCTATGTCGATGTACATCCCGTGCCAAGGCCGACCCGGGGGACCGGGTGGGCCGCGGCGAACACCGGGGATTAGGGTGTGGATTCGCGTACCAGTATGCTGGCGGACAATTTCGTCCGGGCTTTCTATGAGCGCAGTTGGGGAGAGCCGCTGGATCTGACCATTGCGGAAATCTCCACCGTCGAGGCCTATGCGGTTCAGGATCAGGTCGCCGCGTTGCGAGTCGCACGGGGTGAGGAACTCGTCGGCTACAAGGTGGGGTGCACCAGCGCTGCGATCCGTCGACAATTCGGCCTGCAGGAACCGATCTCCGGCCGATTATTCCGTCCCCACGTCCACCAGGAAGGTGCCGAGTGCTACTGGGACGAGTATCTCAATTGCGCGATCGAGCCCGAGATGGTTCTGACGATCGGGGCAGATCTGGCCGGTACCGACTTGTCCGATGCAGCGCTGGTCGACGCGATCGAGCATGTTGGCGCGGGGATCGAACTGCACCATTTCCACTTCTGGTTTACGCCGCCGAGTTCGCAGGAGCTGATCTGTTCCGGCGGCATCCACGCCGGGCTGGTACTGGGCCGCGATCGCGTTTCTCCGCGGGAGCTCTCTTTTGGCGACGAGCTGTTCTCGGTGTTCAAGAACGGCGAAGAGATCACCGCAGCTCGGGCATCCGAGATTATGGGCGGTCCGCTGCACTCGCTGCGGTGGCTGGTTAATTCGCTGAGCCGGAGAGGCCTGGTGCTGAAAAAGGGCAGTCTGGTGATTCCCGGCTCACCGGTCGAGCTGGTCGTAATTGACGAGGACACCGAGCTCGGTGTCGAGATCGAAGGTGTAGGAACAGTGACTTCTTCTTTCAGCGCTCGGTCTGCCGCAGTCGATCGCGATTAAGCGCCAAGGCGACGCTCTTCCTCCTCCAGCCATTCTGCATCGACCATCGGCATCGGCTCGGGCGCTCCCAGCCCCGCCTCCTGGCGCCAGCGGGTCAGCGGGTGTTGGCGGTCGGCTTGGGGCAGCTCGACGCGGGTAGCGTAGGCCGCCGACTCGAATATGCCCATGATGATCTCGATGACATGGCGTCCTTCGGCCCCGCTGCATTCGTGTTCGCGCCCTTCGTCGAGGGCCCGCACGTATTCGTCGACGAACCAGTAATCGCCTTCGGTCATCTTGCTCTGGCCGGGAATTTTATCGGCGACTTGCTCGAAGCTCTCCGCATAAATCGGTTGCAGTGCCTGCCATTGGTCGAGATCGTTGGCGGGCAGGACATGGGGATTGGGCAGCCACCAGGCGCCCTGTGGGTGCCAGAGCAGGCGTCCTTCGCTGCCGTAGAGTTCGACCACGTGGGCGTCGAGCTGGATCTGGTCGAAACGGTGCTGGAGCAGGGTCCCGGTCACTCCGTTGGCGAATTGCAGCGAGGCCGTGACATGGTCTCCCGCGATCGTGCCGTTGCCGCGGGGCGCGGGCAGTACGTCATGCGGGCTGATCGGGCGCCCGCGCGTGGTGGCATGTGCGGTGACGCTCTGGCAGTGACCGCCGAATTTAATCATATGGGTCAGCAGGTGGGTACCGATCTCCATCAGGCCGAAACCGCCGTAATAGCCCTTGCCGCTGGCATAGATATAGCGCAGATCGCCGATCTTACCCTCTTGATAGACTTTGTTGACCGCCTGGGTCCACGCGCTGAGCCGCCACTGGTGATGCACTGCGATCTGCACTCCTTTGGTCGCGGCTTTGTCCATCACCGCATCGGTTTCGATCAGGTCCATCCCCATCGGCTTTTCGACTTCGATATTGACGCCGTGTTCGAGCACTCGCAGCGCCAACGGGGCGTGCAGGGCTGGTGCGGTGGGGATCGCCACGATATCCGGCTCTGTTTCGCGGATCATGGCGTCCAGATCGTCGTAGCGTGCTGCCACGCCCAATTCGTCGCCCAGGGTATTGAGGCGCTCGGCAAGGAGATCGCAGAGGCCGACCACTTCGGTCCGCGGGTGTGCGTGATAGACCCGGGCGGCCGAAGACCCGCGGGAGCGGCAGCCCAGTATGGCGACGCGATACGTTTTCATGGAGATCCTGTCTTTTAGGGAATCAGCTGTGGTTCAGCTGGTCAGGGAAATTCGCAGCCGAGGCGGTTGAGGGCTTCGTCGACCCACGAACGGTCGAGGGTTCCGGCTTCGATCTCGGCCATCTGTACCTGCTCTGCGGCATTTTTGGCTTCGGCGGCGGTGCAAATGTTTTCTGCCTCGGCAAAAGGTACGCAAAGCGTACCGTCGCCGTCTCCGAGCATCAGATCGCCCGGCTCAATGACCATTCCGTCGATCGCGATCGGCACGTTGATCTCGCCCGGTCCGTCCTTGTAGGGACCGCGGTGGGACACGCCGGCCGCATAGACCGGCAGATTGATCTCGACGAATGCGTCGGCGTCCCGTATCGCTCCGTCGACTACGAACCCGGCGATGCTCTGCTTTATCGCCAGCGAGAGCATGATTTCGCCCATCAGCGAATTGGTGAGATCGCCGCCGCCATCGATGACGATGACGTCGCCGGGAACTGCCAGGTCGATGGCCTTGTGAATCATCAAATTGTCGCCGGGGCGGGTCTTGACGGTGAGTGCCGGACCGGCCATTGCACCGCTGGCGTGCATCGGTCTGAGTCGGGCGCCACCTGCGCTCATGCGGCTCATCGTGTCGCTGACATTGGCGACCGGTATACTGCGGAAGCGTTCTACGAGTCGAGCGTCGACGCTACGAGTGCGATTCAGAATCCGAAAGCCTGGGGCCACAGGTGTTCTCCAGTTGTGAGGTTTAATTGACGCACGGAATTTTTCCGCACTGAGAAAGAGCTGTGGCTAATCGTCCGAGGTCATCTTGACGGGCCAGTTGGTGACATCTACCGGTACCGGATGATGGGCGGAATTTTCCACATCGACTTCCACCGAATTTTTCACATGTACATCCACCGTGGCCCGCCTCAATTCGTCCTTCAGTTGGGACCGCGTAAGACAATTTACGCATTCCACCTCGGTTTCTCCATACGCGAAGGCCGGTGAAGTGGCCAGATTATTTGCCGCGTTCAGCAAGAGCCCAATAGCGATCAGGGTCAAAACGACTTTGGTATAGCGATCGGTCTGCATGGCGGTCCTCCAGATCAGCGCGTTTGGGGTGTTATACGACGAATTGTTTGCTGCCTTGTACTAGGCGGTTTCTTTGGTCTGCTCGTGAGTAGACACTGTATCCCCGCTGGCGGTTACCGGAAGACTGGTGTGACGGTATCTCCCGGTCCGTAGTGACGGGCAGTGGGGACCTGATGTTCATTGCACCAATCCGCGAGAGGATTGGCTCCGCCGTCGGGTTGAAATCCTTTGAACTCATCGTACTGCTCACCGACTAAGAAGCGCTCCAGTGGTGACAATCGGGCGACGAATTCCTCACTCTGGCGGCGAAAATCCATCGGCATGACCCAGCGATAGCAATAGCCGATCATGATACCTTTGCGAATCGTATTTGAGAGGTTGACGGCTCCTGCGTGCCAGGTGCGGTTTTCGAAGAGCAAGCAATCGCCGGGGTTGAGCAACGGCTCGACGGCACCTTCGGGGTCCGCTTGGCCGGCGGGAATTTCGAGTGGTTCGGTCAATAGGTTAGAGCCCGGTACGACCATCGTAGCACCACTCTTAGGTTGGCTCAAATCGGTGAAATAATAGGCGCATTTCAACCCGAGCCGGGGGATGCTATAATGGCCGAGGGCCATCATCGCCTGCATATAATCGCGATGCCAGCCGGGTGCGCGGTGGGTTCTGGGCGTGTCGTCCGGATTGGGGTATTTGTAGATCAGGTGCGAGGTCATCAACTGGATATTCGAACCCAGAAGATGGATCACCAGAGGAAGGATCGTGGGGTGGGTCAGCAGGGGAAGATAGGCGTCGTCCAGCGTGAGCGTATTGCGAAAGCCGTCGTACAATCCTGTGGGATTAGTCTGGCGGTTGGTTTCGATATCGCTGTCGACCAATCGATCGCTCGCCTGCTCCAGTTTGGAAAGGGTTGCGCTATCCAGAACATTGCGGACGATCAAATAGCCCTTCTCGTCGAATTCGCGAATCTGCTCTTCGGAGGTGGGCGTGTAGGTTAACATGTCTGTGCTCCTATATTCTCATCTATCAGGTTGTTGCACGCTTGCCGCGAAGTACACGGCGCGATGGCGGACGTGGTTGCTGCCGACAAGATTGAAGATATAGAGCGCCTTTTGCCTTATATGGTCAAGTCGTAGCGAGTATTTGCGATCTTCTGCATGATGCTGGTGCAAGGTAGTGGCGCCTGTGCTCTGCGCCCTGTGCAATCAGCAATTGGCAGACAGAGTTGGGTGGTATTGCCATTTATTAATATATTGCTAGATTGGCGTTGCTGGTTATATACAATAAAGGGTGTGCAAGAAGGACAATATCATGCAGGGTACATTGAGCGGGCGGTGTGCGATCGTCACGGGTGCTGGTCGAGGGCTCGGCCAGGAGGCCGCCTGTCGTCTAGCCGCAGCAGGTGCCGAGGTCGCACTGGTCTCGCGCACGACCGAAGAACTGAACCAGACCGCAGCGGCGATCAGCCAGCAGCAGGGCACGGCGCTGGCGATTGCCGCTGATGTCAGTACTGATGCGGGAATCGCAACCGTCAAAGCCCAGATCGAAGCGAACCTTGACACTCCGACCATTCTCGTCAATGCCGCCGGGATCTTCGGGCCGCTGCAACCTATTGGCGCCAGCGATCCCGAGCGCTGGATCGAGACCCTGACTATCAATACGGTGGGCCCCTATCGGATCTCTCAGGCTTTTGTCGATGGCATGGTGTCCCAGGGGTGGGGCCGGATCATCAACTATTCCTCAGCCGCCGCGTTCCATCCCCCTGGCCCCTTGGTCAGTGCCTACGCCACCAGCAAGGTCGCCCTCAATCAGCTCACTCGCCATTTGGCCGCCGAGCTCGAAGGGACCGGCGTCACGGCCAATGTTCTGCATCCCGGTGATGTAAAGACCAGCATGTGGGCCGATATCCGGCGCGAAGCCGAAGAACTGGGGGACGAGGGCGAAGGCTATAGGTCCTGGGTCCGCTGGGTTGATGAGACCGGCGGCGATCCGCCAGCCAAAGCCGCTGACCTGGTGCTCAGGTTGACCAGCGATGAAGCCGCGTCCGTCAGCGGCCAATTTCTCTGGATAGAAGACGGCTTGCAGGCACCGATCGCCAGCTGGGATGCGCCCGAGGATGCGCGTCCCTGGTAGGTTTTCCGGTCCGATCTTAAGGACCGTTTATATCTTCGCAAGATCGGGTCGCCAGGTATGGTTGGGTGGGAGTCGTCGCGACAAAGTGCATCTCGATACGGAGGATAATCGCTATGAATAAGATTCTTTCTTTCTTACGCGGGTTGTTTGGCTCAGGTGATGCTCGGCCGCATGGCCACGGAGTGGGCCCCGGGCACTATCACGGAGAAGAAGGCGGCCCGTACGACGAGAGCGAAGAGGAGTACGTCGAAGAGGAGGGTTCCTACGAGGAGTCGGAGGAGGAGTACGTCGAAGAGGAGGGCTCCTATAGCGAAGGCGAGGAGGATGCCCCCGAAGAAGATCCGCCATCCGAGGAGGATGCCGGCGAGGAGGATACCTCCGACGAAGAACCTCCCTCCGAAGATGCTGAGGAAGATCCAGAAGAAAGCGAAGAGAATTAACCGATACCTGGACCCGACA
>CAZFMY010000196.1:0-6495 GCA_964520345.1 uncultured Gemmatimonadaceae bacterium
CGCTGGACGCGCAACGGGGATATGGAGGCGGTGGTGCGGCAGAAGGACAAGGCGACCGAGGGCAGTGGCTATATCATCGAGTGGCGGGTCAACGCCGATCCTTGCCTCGAAGTACGACCCGGCGAGTTCTGGAGTCCGGATATGGGCGAAGTGCCGATGGGGCTCAATATCACGGTCGCCGACCTCGACGAGGAGAGCATTGGCGGCTTCCACCACGAAGACTGGTGGGCGGGTGAGCGCGACGCCCGCATCCGGCTGTGGCAATTTGGGACCATGGTCATGGTGCCCGGACCCAAGCCGGTCGCTGCGTCGGCCTATCCGCTCGGGACGATCCAGATGACGCCGCGCGAGCACCTGGGATTGGAGCAGGTCGAGGTGATCGTGCCGCCAAAATACCGGGATCAAGTGCCCGCCGACCTGACTCTGAACATCCCGCCGGGCCTGGGCGCCCGCATCTTCGCCGCAGGCCTGGAGGGGCCGCGCTTTATGGCCTTCAGCCCGGATGGCGTGTTGCACGTGGCCAATATGAAGGCGGGGGGTGGCCGCGAGATGGGCCCGCTCTACAGCGATGATGTCATTCCCGCCCCGGAGGTGATGACCGGACAGATCCTCGCCCTGCCCGACCGGGACGGCGACGGCGTGGCCGATACCTCGATCGTCGCGGTGGACAATCTGTGGTGGGCCGCCGGTCTGGCTTTTTACGAAGGTGAGCTCTACGTCGGCGATCAACACGCCGTGCGGCGCTACCGCGACGATAATGGCGACGGGGTATACGAAAACGAGCTGCCGCCATTGGTCGAATTGCCCTATGGCTACCACCACAAAACCAGGACGATTCACTTCGACGAAATCAACGACAGGCTCTACGTGTCGGTCGGCTCCTCGTGTGACCACTGCCGCGAGACGGACCCCGAGCGGGCGGTGATCCTCGAATTCAATGCCGACGGTACCGGGCGCCGCGTCTTTGCCCGCGGTCTGCGCAACGCCGTGGGCGTGGGCATTCATCCGGTGACCAACGAAATCTGGGTCACCAACAACGGCCTCGACAAGATGGGCTCGATGCTACCGCCCGAGAGCGTCCGCATCGTGCGCGACGGCAGCTTCCACGGTTGGCCGATCGCCTATGGCCACGGCGTGTGGATCGACTACGACAATTTCTACCGCGATGAGCGGATGGCGCATACGGCGCAGGACTCGGCGGATATAGCGAGCATGTATCCGCCGGTGGGACTGCTGCCGGCGCATACCGCGCCGATGGCCATCCACTTCTATACGGGCGAGATCTTGGGCCCGCGCTTCAAAAACGCCGCCCTGGTCGCGCTGCGCGCCGGCCGCTTGGCACCGGTGGGCGGGCACAAGGTCATGGCCCTGTTCTCGGAGCCGGACGGGTCCAACCCCCGCGTCGCCGATTTCGTCACCGGCTTCCAGCCGGATGAATTCGACGGGTTCAGCGTCTGGGGCGAGCCGGCTGGAATCGCCGAGGACGAGCGGGGGCATATCTACATCAGCAGCGATTGGACCAACCACCTCATCGTCAAGCTCGCGCCGAATTCTCTCAAGGGCACCTGGGACCCGCGGATTCCGGACCACGCCTTTATCGACGGCCGGATTGCGCTGGAAGCAACGGTCCGCGTCAACGAGCGCGATCCCCAGGGCGACGCGGTAATTGCGACGGCCGATTTAAGCGAGTTTGGCGGGCCCCGGCGCCACCCATTGCACGACGAAGGCGATGGTACTTTCTCGCTCGATACGACGCTGCCCACCGGTCTCGAGGTCGGCGCGCGGTCGATCCGCGTCCTGCTCGAGCAGCAGACCTCGGCGGGGCTGAATTTGCTGGTCTTCAGCCACGTAATCCGCGTCGTGCGCGGCGAGGACCTGGTCGTCGCCGATGACTGGACGGTGAACGAACGCGGTGGCGTTTCCCTGCAATCGCCCAGCGCCGCCGACCCCGTTTTCAGCGGCAGTGAAGCCCTGAGTGTCCGCATCGACAAAGCCTCCCCAGGGGGGTGGCGTCTGACCTTTAATGCGCTGAAGCCCGTGGCGGCCGACGAATACCGGGCGCTGCGCTTCGCCGTACAGATCGACCCTGCCCAATTTGCAGGTGTGCAGGGGCCGCTCAGCGCCGTATTGCTACCGGGGATCCAGCTCGAAATGCGAAAAGAGCGCCTCCTGGAGCGGAACAGCGCGGTCGATCTGGTCGCGGATAAATTGCTCGATCCGAGTGCGCGCGGATGGCAGGTGGTTGAAATCCCGCTGGAGGCGTTTGGGCTGGAGGGAGAGTCGATAGGCGCGATTCGCTTGTTGGGGCGGCTCGAAGGCGAATTCTTGCTCGATGACCTACGTTTGGTGAGCCATATGCAGCGTTCGGAGTTGACGGCAGTACTGGAGGAACAGGAGCTCGTACCGACTCGTTTCAAAGTGGGTCAGAGCTATCCCAATCCCTTCAACAGCGAAGTGGTGATTCCCTTTGCGCTGGCGCGCGCCGGTGCGGTAGAATTATCGCTCTACGATCTGCTGGGCCAGCGGGTGGCGCTGCTGGCCGAGGGCTGGTATTCGGCGGGACGGCACGAGGTCCGCTGGGACCCGCGCGCGCGGCAGGGGCTGGCCAGTGGAGTGTATTTCTATCGGCTGCAAATCGACGGTGATCGCGACGTGGGCAAGTTGATCCTGCTGAGGTAAGGGCCTATGGGTTTATCGCTTCGTCCGCGATGGATCGCGGCTGGTATTTTCTTTGGCGCACTGCTCGTGCGTCTGCTGCACGCCTGGCAGATGTCGACCAACGCGCTCTTTGCCGATCCCGCCGTCGATGCCGCCAGCTATGCCGAGCACGCCAGCCGCCTGGCCGCAGGACAGTGGCTGGGCCGGGGCCAGGGGCCTTTCTGGCAGCCGCCGCTTTATCCGTATGTTCTCGGTCTGGTCAAACTCGTCTTTCCCGAGTCGTTTTTCTACGCAGCCCGCGTGATTCAGGCGCTGATCGGAGCCGGGTCCTGTGTGCTGGTTTATAGGATCGGCAGCCGGGCTTTCGATCCGGTCGCAGGGACTCTGGCCGCCATCGCTGCCGCGATCTACGGTCCGCTGATCTACTTCGATGCTCGCCTGTTGCCGACGGGTGTGGCGACCTTCGCGGCGCTGGCGGGTCTCTTGCTGCTGCTGCGGGGGATCGAGAGTCGGTCGCGGCCGGTGCTTTTTGGGGCCGGGGTTGCACTGGGTATAGCCTCGATCGCGGTGGCCACGTTTTTGGCTCTGGTACCGATGCTTGCGCTGTGGATGTTGCTGCGCTTCCGGGGGGAGACGGGCCGCGGCCGCAGTGAGGTGGTCAGCATCCTGCTCGGAGTCGGTCTGGTGCTGGCCCCGGTGACGCTGAGAAACGATATCGTCGGCGAGGATGTGGTGCTGATCTCCTACAACGGCGGTGTGAATTTCTACCTCGGCAACAACGCCGATGTCGAGCGGACGCTGGCGATTCGCCCCGGTTGGGAATGGGAAAGGCTGATGGCCCTGCCATTGCTAGAGGGCGTGACGCGTCCGTCGGCCAAATCCGCGTTCTTCTACGAGCGGGCTTTCGAGTTTATCCGCGCGTCGCCGCTGTCCTATCTGGGCCTGCTGGGCGCCAAGACCATTCAGTTCTGGTCTGGCGATGAAGTGGAGCGCAATCAGCAGATCTACTACTGGCGCAAATATTCGACGGTACTGGCGTGCGCGCTGTGGAAATGGGGATTGGCTTTTCCTTTTGGGCTGGTGAGTCCGCTCGCCCTGCTCGGATTGCTGGTGTATATACGGCGCGAGGGTGTGGCCCTGCCGGTGATTTTCGTGCTCGGCTACAGTGTTGCGGTCATCGCCTTTTTCGTGACTTCGCGCTACCGTCTGCCGATCGTACCCCTGCTCTTGATTTTCGCCGCCTATGGCGGGCATTGGCTCTATCTGCGCTGGCGGGAAAAAACCGTCTCCCAAGCCTTGTGGCCGACGGCGCTATTGGGGTTAATGGTTGTGCTCGTCAACTGGGATTTGCCGCCGATGGATCAGCGGGGTACCGCGGCCACCCACAATGATCTGGGCAATGCCTATCTGCGTCAGGGCCGCCACGACCTGGCGCTGCTGAAATACCAGCAGGCCGTGCGCCTCGACACTGGCTACTGGCAGGCCTGGTTCAACCTCGGTTCAGTGCGGGCGTTGCGCGGCGACTGGTCGTCGGCGCGTCCTATTTTTGAGCGGGTACTCGAGCACCATCCCGAACGAGCCGATGTATGGAGCAATTTGACCGGGGTTTATCTGGGGCTCGGCGATTATCCGCAGGCTACGCGAACGCTCGAAGCGGCTTTGCAGAAAGCGCCGCCGCGGCCCGATCTCTACATCGAGCTGATCCGTTTGTATATTGTTCAAAGACAATACCAGCGCGCCGACGCGGCCTACCATCAGGCGCTGCTGCGATTTCCCGACAACGCGCGTCTGCACGCCCTGCACGCCCTGCACGACGAGATAAACCATTGATGATGATCCGCTCTGGAAGAGGAGTGCAACGACTTGGTACCAGCAGATTCGGCTAGGGTCTGGACCCTTCGCCTGCTGACGGCGCTGGCCGCTCTGGGGCTGATCGCGGGAGCAGAGGTTCTCTTGCGGGTGGTGCCCGGATTGGGGCCGGAGCCTCTGCTGGTACAAAGGGCCAGCGAGGGCGATAAGACCCTCCACGCGGTCAATCGCCTCTATTCGCAGCGTTTTTTCTTCGGCGAACGCGGGCGATTGCGGGCCAGCGGTCAGATGGCGGAGCGCTACTTCTTCGAGCCGGTGCCGGCCAATCTCTATCGCGTCGTCTTTGTCGGCGCTTCTACGGTGCAGGGCTTTCCCCATCCGCGCCGTTTGTCGGCCGCGTCCTTCCTCGAACAGATGCTGGCCGATGTGCTGCCGGAGCGGACGGTGCAGGTCTTCAACCTCGGGATCACGTCCATTGCCAGTTTTGCCGTGGCCCAGGTCGTCGAAGATGCCCTGGCGCTGGAACCGGATCTGGTGGTGGTCTATACGGGGCACAACGAGTTCTACGGGATATACGGCGTGGGAGATCATCCGACGCCGCGCTACAATCGTCTCGAGTACGCGCTGCGGCAGCTGCATCTGAGCCATTTGGCGCAGCGGATGGTGGGTCTTTTCGACGATTCGCCCTCGTCGGCGACCGATCTGCTCAAGCTCATGGCCGAGCGCGGCACCGTGCCGCTACAGAGCCCGCGGCGCGAGGCGGCCGAGCGCCATCTGCGGGACAATCTGGGTCGGATCGCCGAGATGTGTCAGGAGGCCGGGGTGTCGCTGGTGCTCTGTACCCTGGCCGCCAACGACGCGGGTTTTGCGCCTGCGGGCTCGGCCGAGACCGAGCTGAAGCGGGAATCGGCGCGGCTCTGGGCCGAATGGGTCGATGATGCGGCCAGCCGGCTGACCCGCGATTATATCGCGCTCGAGGCGGCGGAAGAAGCGCTGGACCTGCTGCACAAGGCGGCCGAACTCTCCGAGCAGCACGCCTGGCTCTGGTATTTGCGCGGGCGAGCTCTGGAGCGTCTGGGGCAGGTGGAAGAGGCCTATCCGGTCTTTCGCAAGGCCCGGGATCTGGATACCATGCCGTGGCGTGCTCCCACCACGCACAGCGAGATCATCCGTGCTCAGGCGCGGGTGCCAGGGGTGATCGTGGCCGATGTGGATAGCGCGTTCCAGGCGGCGGCCGCGCCGCAGGGGGTTGGCTGGCCGTGGATGGTGGACCACGTGCACTTCTCGGTCCCCGGTCAGATCCTGATGGCGCGGGTGCTCCTGGATCGGATCGCCGCGCTGGCCGCTGCAGAGGGCGTGCGGGTCGATCGCGAAAGGCTGCGCGACGATGCGGCCTATCGCCGCGATTTGGGCGATCTGCCGGCCGAGCGCGCGATGCTCTATCAGAAGATGGGCAAGATGCTGAGCCAGGCGCCGATGGACCGCTATAATGGACACAATGTGCGCTACCTGCAGCAGCTGATGGCGATGGAGTGGCAGCGTCTGACGCCAGCCGAGCAACGCGGGATCAAAGCGTGGACCCAGCAGGCACCTCTGGCGCTGGCGGTGGCGGATCAACTCTTTGCCGAACAGGATTTTCGCGGCGCGCAGCGCTATTATCGCGCTGCGCGCCGCGAAGCGCCTTTTACGCGCCGGGGCGATTTATGGGCGGCGCTGCAGTGGGGGTGGTCGATCAAGATGCAGGATAAGCCCTATACTCTGGAGCAGAAAGAGGAGATCGAGACGGCGCTGCAACGGGCTGCCTTACTCGCCCACGACCCGGCCATCGAGCCGGCCTTTATCGATTTCGTTCGGGGGCAGCTCCACCATCTGCTCGAAGAGCACCGGCCCGCGCTGATCCATTTAGAGCGCGCTTTTCTCGTGGTCGATTTTCGCCGCAAATACGCGATCAGCCTCTTCCGGGCCCTGGCGGCAGAATTGGTATGGGCGGATCGTATAGAAGACGCTCGGCGCTATGCGCGAATCGCG
>CAZFMY010000197.1:0-6337 GCA_964520345.1 uncultured Gemmatimonadaceae bacterium
GTTTTCCTACGTCTGTTGGGCACATCGAAATTCAAAAGGCGTGCGGTCACCCAGTGCCCCATGCGGACTCTCTTCATTGTATTGGTCTAACTATTCTTCCGTGATGGCTCGGATTTCGGTTAGGGTTTCAAAGACATACATATTGAGCACCTCATCGCGACAGGTGTGGTTGAATCATTCGATATAGGCATTCTGGGTCGGCTTGCCCGGCTGAAAATGGATATTGATTCTAAGTCATCCATCACTCAACTTGCAGTTGATTACCCGCTGTCGATTCGAGTGTTCGCCCGCCAGGGAATCGATTTTTGCTGTGACGAAAATCGATCTCTGGAGGAAGTGTGTGTAGAGAAAGGACTCGATTGTAAAGCCTTACTGGCTGAGATTCGGAGCGAATCACAGGCGACGGATGTGTGTATTAAGCACTGGGTTAAAGCCCCCTTGATCGAATTGGTAGAGCATATCCTCGCTACCTATCATCAGCCTCTCGGCGAGGAATTATTACGCTTGGATTCTATGGCTCGCAAGGTCTCCGAGGTGCATGGTGCTGAAGATGCGAGCCAATTGATGGAGTTGGCAGTAGCCGTGCATCGACTCAGAGTCGAGCTAGACCATCATATGCGCAAGGAGGAACGTTATTTTTTGTCCTTGGTCGAGAGCGGAGCGGGAGGTATGCCCAAGGGGCCAATTTCGGCAATGCTGGATGAGCATCTGTCGACTGCTGAGACACTCCGTTGGCTGAGAAAACAAACGAATGGGTACCGGGTCCCGCAAGGGGCTTGTATTACATGGCGTGCGTTGTGGGAAGGTCTGGCTTCGCTGGAGGAATCTCTCCATCAGCACATGTATCTCGAAAATAACATCCTCTTCCCGCGGATGCTTCTATAAGACGATCCATACTTGGAGGAAACCATTGCAGGATCAGAAAGCCTGCAATGATTTCTCGCTCGCTATAAGTTTCATTTCAATATCACTTAATAAGAAAGTTGTTCAATCATTGTATGCTACACTAAGGCAGAAGTGTAATATACATGTCCCGACCGATCCGTATCTGAGGGATTTCTGTCCCTATTGTTTCCGTTTCCCCATTTAATCATCAAGTATAGTGAGGTAAAACCCATGGGTTATCAATGTGGTACATATCTTGCGTAGGTTTGAAAATCATTGTCAGGTGTGTTCTTGCGGATTTAGTAAAGCTAGTCGATTTGTGTCGGTAATCTTTCTCAGGTGAGATAATGATCGCGAGGAAATTGTGGATAAAAGGGTCATTAATTGCGTTGGTTGCAATTGTCCCGGCGGTGGCAGAAAATGCTCCTGCTATCGGGAATACACCCGGAGACGTGGAGCGCGGGGAGGAATTGTACCAGCTTTGTGCTCAGTGCCATGGGGAATCTGGTCTTGGGAACCTGGAGTTTGAGGCCCCTGCGATCGCCGGACTTGAAGAGTGGTATGTCGAGTCTCAACTAATGAAGTTCCGCCAGGGGCTGCGGGGAATGCATGCTCAAGATCTGGCTGGTTTACGCATGAGACCCATGGCTAAATCACTCGTGCACGAAGGCGATGTCGCCGCTGTTGCTGCTTTCGTGGCGACCCTGCCGGCTATTCGCCCTGCACCTGTGAACGTCGGCGGAGATGCTGAAAAGGGCAAAGCTTATTATGCGGTCTGCACTACCTGCCACGGACCGCAAGCCGCAGGTATGCGGAAACAGCAAGCACCGTCGCTAAAAAATGCCAGCGACTGGTACTTGCTGGCACAACTCAAGAAATTTAAAGCGGGCATTCGCGGTACAGACCCCAGGGACACCGCCAGTCTATTGATGCGACCGATGGCGATGACACTGCTGGATGAACAGGCGATGAGGGATGTCATTGCCTATATCATAGCGCTACCCGAGTAATCACCGTGCAGAAACTGGAGACTCACTGATGTCAGACAAAACGACAGCGAAAAAGGTCGCCGACTACACATTCCAGATCTTGATGGGCATCTCCGTGGTGTTCGTGGTGGTCGTGGTGATATTCGTCCTCTAGGTTAGCCGCCATGATCGAGAATCTTATTCCCGCCGTATCGTCCTACGCCCGCGAAATCGACTATCTGATCACCGAAGTGGCGGCCATCGTAGGGGTGTGGCTCATCGTCGCCGAGTACTTGTTTTTCTATTTCATCATTAAGTACCGGGCCCGCGACGGACAGCGCGCCGACGATATCAGCGGCGACGAACCAGGTATGGGCAAATGGCTCGTAGTGCCGGTACTGCTGGTTTTCTGCTGCGATATCTTTCTCATTGTCGGGGCGCTCAAGACCTGGTCCCATGTCAAGATCGAGCTTCCAGTGCAGGATGCCGTGGTGAAGGTTATCGGTCAGCAGTGGGCATGGACTTTTATACATCCAGGAGCGGACGGCGTACTCGACACGGCAGATGATATCACTACCGTTGATGAGTTGCACGTGGAGGTCGACAAAGTCTACCACTTCAAACTCGAATCCCGGGATGTGATACACTGCTTCTCGGTGCCGGTGTTTCGCCTGAAGCAGGATGCAATCCCCGGTCGGATCATCACGGGATGGTTCGAGGCGATCGCGACTGGTTCTTACGATATCCAGTGTGCGGAGATATGTGGCATCGGCCACGGGGTGATGGCCGCAAGGATTGTGATCGACTCCCAGGAGCAACACGCAGCCTGGGTCGACAGCGTATCGACCGGTACTACCCAGATGGCTCTCAACCAGTGAGGGATGCGCTTGAGAACAGAGGAAAGCGATATGTCTGATCCAGCTATGCCAGCAGCCGATCACGATCATCACCAGATGAGCTTCTGGGCGCAGTACATCTTCGCCACTGATCACAAAATGATCGCCAAGCAGTATATGTTTACGGGTCTGGCTATGGCCCTTATAGGTGGATTTTTCTCCTACTGTTTGCGCATGCAGCTGGCCTTTCCGGGTATCGATGTACCCGGCTATGGTATGGTCTCGGCGGGCGAGTACAACGCGTTGGTGACCAATCACGGCACCATCATGATCTTCTGGGTGGCGATGCCCCTGCTGATTGCCGCTTTCGGCAATTTCCTGATTCCGCTCATGTTGGGTTGTGACGATATGGTCTTTCCGAAGATCAATCGGCTCTCGTTCCAGATCTTCTTCTTAAGCACCATCGTCCTCCTTGCGTCCTTCGCAGTCCCCGGCGGTGCCTTTGGCGGTGCCTGGACCGCCTATCCGCCCCTCTCGGCCAAGGCTGCCTACAGTCTTACTCCTGCCGGCTCATCGCTATGGCTATTGGCGGTGGCCCTCGAATTTGTGGCCTTCTTACTGGGGGGTATCAATTTTATCACCACGACCATGAATGCCCGGGCGCCGGGTATGAAAGCTTTTGATATTCCACTGGTGGTATGGATGATCGTACTGGCGAGCATCATCTTCATGCTCTCGGTGGGGCCGCTCGTAGCCGGGGCGATTATGTTGCTCTTCGACCAGGTGCTCGGCACCGGGTTCTACGATCCGGCACGGGGTGGTGATCCCGTACTCTGGCAGCACATGTTCTGGTTCTTCGGCCATCCGGAGGTCTACGTGGTGCTGCTACCGGCGCTCGGAATCACCGCAGATGTGATATCTGTCTTTGCGCGCAAGAGGCCTTTCGGTTTGCGATTGATCATTTATTCGGCGATAGGCGTGGGCGTGCTGAGTTTTGTTGTCTGGGCCCATCACCAATTTATCTCCGGGATCGATCCCCGGATGGCGAATATCTTCACCATCACCACGTTGTTGATATCGGTCCCGGTGGCGGAAATGATCTTCCTCTATATGGCGACCCTGTACCGCGCTTCGATTACACTGACGACGCCGATGCTCTGGGCTCTGGCCTTCGTCGCCGAGTTTATGATCGGCGGCGTGACCGGCATCTTCTTAGGCGACAGCGCTTCGGATATATACTTTCACGATTCCTATTTTGTACTGGCCCACTTCCACTACACGTTCTTTCCCATCGCGATCATTGCCGTCTTTGCCGGCCTGACCTTCTGGTATCCGAAGATGTTCGGTCGGATGCTGAGCGAAACCTTGGGCAAGATCCATTTCTGGGGGACCATCATCCCCTTCAACCTCATATTTATTCCGCTCTTCGTCCTGGGCCTGGGTGGACAGCATAGACGCATCTACAACTACCAGCATTTTTCGGACCTGGCCAGTACTGGTTTTCAGGATATACGAGTCTTTGCGACAATCGCGCTGCTGGTACTACTCGGTTTTCAGCTCGTATTTATCTACAACTTTTTTGCGAGCATGAAGAAGGGACGGGTGGCGGAGAAAAACCCCTGGCGCTCGAATACCCTGGAGTGGACCACCGCGTCGCCACCACCACATGGGAACTTCGCCGGCGCTTTTCCAACGGTTTATCGCGGACCTTACGAATACAGTGTCCAGGGACGCGAGAGCGACTTCTGGCCACAGGATGTCCCGGATTGAGTCCGGCAGAATGACAGGGTCATAAACGCATGAGACCAATTGCAAATACCCGGACCGCCGCAGGGATGGCTACCGGGCAACTCGCAGTTTGGTGGGTCGTCGCCTCCGAGGTCGTGATTTTCGGCGGCCTGCTGGCGGCGTACATTGAGTATCGGATGGCCCATCCGGCTTGGGCGGGACACGCGGCACACACCAATGTGGTCGCCGGAGCCTTCAATACCTTCGTGTTGCTGACATCGAGCCTGACGGCAGTACTTGCCCATCAGGCCGCCGAAGCAGGCAATGGTCGCAAGGCGGCTAAGCTTCTGGGGTGCACGATGTCGGGGGCACTCGTATTCCTCGCGGTGAAGGCCTTCGAGTGGACTACGGAGATCCAGGCCGGCTATACCATTACCGCTAATAGCTTCTGGTCGTTCTACTACACTGCGGCAGGCATCCATGCTCTGCACGTGATTGCGGGTGCGATAATTATGGGCTTTGTCGCCAGGGATGCGCTTGCGGGAAGAGAGTTACACCGCGTAGAGTTAATCGGGATCTACTGGCACTTCGTAGACGTCGTCTGGATTTTTCTCTTTCCATTGCTCTACATCGCCAAATAGGACGGAGTCCTGGCCATGGCCAAACAAGCGGGTCACACAAGCTACGTGAAAATCTATGTGATTCTTCTCGTCCTGCTGATCATCAGCATCGCCGGACCTTCTCTCGAGATCAAAGTGGTTACGATGATTACCGCTTTTGGAGCGGCACTGGTAAAGGCCTACCTGGTGGCGAAGCATTTTATGCACCTGAATATACAGCCTCGTTATGTCTTTTATGTTGTGTGCACCTGCGTGGTATTGATGCTGGTATTTTGGGCCGGCACCGCGCCGGATGTCTACAAGAGCGAAGGGGCTAATTGGGCCAAGTTATATGAATCTTCCCAATCCGAGAGCGCTGTGGATGGACAGAGTGACTGATCTCCCGCAGTGGATCGGAGGATGTCAATGGTAGAGCGAGTAAGACCGCCCCAAAAGGAGGCGATAATCCAGCGCGAGCCGGTGATTTCCAGTGCGGCGCTCGGTATGCTACTCTTCGTTTTCTGCGAAACGATGACCTTTTCCGGCCTTATCAGCGCGGTGAGCATCGCCAGGGCGTCGGCATCCGTCTGGCCCCCGGTGGATGAAGTGCCGCTCCCTGTGGCAGTGACCGCCTTCAACTCAATCGTGTTACTCGCCAGCGGCCTGCTCCTGTTGCTCGCGGCTCGGGCCTACAAAGACAAACGACCATCCATGCGAGGTCTATTGCTTTCCTCGATGCTGACAGGGGCGTTCTTCGTGTGTTGCCAGGGCTATGAGTGGGTGGGGCTCTTGCAGCAAGGTCTGACCCTGAGATCCAGTTTGCAGGGCAGCTTTTTTTATCTCATCGTTGGCGCACACGCGCTCCATGTCATTGCGGGCCTATCGGTGTTGTCTGTTGCCTATTGGCGGATGAGGCAAGCACGACTCCAGGCTGGATACCTCGCTGCTACTCAGGTCTTATGGTACTTCGTAGTTGCTCTGTGGCCCTTTCTCTACATGAGAGTTTATCTGTGAGGGGCCTGCTGAGATCGGCGGATATTCTGGTTTTCTTGTTAGCGCTTTTGTATGCGGAGCCGGGGTATGCCTGTTCTGTTTGTTCTGTTTCAGGTTTGTCGAATTCCGACATGTTTACGTGGAGTACCATCTTCCTCTCTGCCATGCCTTTTGTCGCGGTAGGTGGAACCGTCTTGTGGCTTCGGTGGGCGCTGCGACGGCAGGTGGATAACCCCGAGGATCGGTTCGCTTAGCGTCTCGTTATGGCAACTCTTGTCCACGAGTATCTCGGGGAGTGCGCGCGATCTATCTACACGACACCAAAAGT
>CAZFMY010000198.1:0-6304 GCA_964520345.1 uncultured Gemmatimonadaceae bacterium
TATTTTCGGACAACTCGTCGTCAATATGACGGAAACGGCGGTTCCGGGGGCGTCGTGGGGAATAGCCAAAGCCTTCCGCCAAAGGGCCCAGGAGCGAAAAAAACAGGAGTCGACCCCAGACCATTAGCCATTACGAGACCCCTTCTATACACTCATCCGCATAGAAACCGCACGGCGATCCGGCATTGGAGGACAGGCGCGAGCAGACCGCCCAAACTCCTTCCGCTTCAAACTGCCTGTTCGCGAATCGGCCCCACCATCCCACTAGCCGATTTCTGGAGTTCGAGAATAGCCGCCCGCAATTCGCCGGAAGGCGTTTTGGCGAATTGAATATTGAAATGTCGCTTATCCCCCTCTCCTTCAGCGCGTAACACCACTGCCGTGATCGGTGGTAGCCAACGGGTATCTACCGACCAGAACTCGACCTGATCGCCTTTCCCTAAATCCATGCCTGCGCGAATCGCAGCCCCGCCCATGCTCAGATTCACCAGTTGGCCCTCCACTTGCCCGTTGTTCTCGGAACCCAGCCATACTGGCAGATCCATCTCAACGCGCAGATCCTTGCGCTCCTGTACATTCTGCTTTTTTATCCGGGTGATTTTAGCGACGATTTCATCGAGCACTTCGAGTTCGCGCTTGCGCTGCCGAGTCTGCCTGTCCACCTGAGCAGCCAACCGTCGGAAATGCGGACCCTTTTTCAGCAAACGCTCGAAATGTTCCGCCTCGCTATCCCCGGCGATCTGGCTCAGCATCCTCGCCTCAGCGTGAGTAAAGCCAAGGCGCTGGGCCTGTTCAATGAAATTCTGCCGCCGTTTCTTCGCCGATATCTCAAGCGGCAGTTTACCCTTGCGCCGGTCGTCCGAACGATGGAAAAAATAAAGGGCGAGGCAGAGGACAAGGACGACTACCATCACCCCGAAGACCACCGGCTCCAGCCACTGGCTGTGGCCCTCGGAGCTATCAAACTCAATGTGTTGGAGGACCTTGGAAAAACTCTTATCCACCGCCCATACCGCCTCTAGCGGCATCAAGGTCAGCAAAAGGACACGAGCTATTGATTTCATCAGAGCACCCCCGCAAAAGAGATTCATCGCATATTACTAAGACGCAGCAACACGCATACCTGTTTCTCAATAGTTCGGCCATTTTGAAAAAATATTCGGCCCTTTTAATTGCCGAATGGGCGGGCAAAGACCATAAACCCTCTTAAAGCAATTAATAACAGTTAGTTAAATTCCAATCGCGATTGAAAACATTGCACTCTCGATCTCAGCGCCAAAACTGAAAACCGCTGCAGTTGTCACAACCGCTTACTCCTATCCCCAACAATAGAGATATTGCTGGCTCTATACTTTCCATTTTTGTCTCTCCTATGCCGCGCGGAAGTCTGGAAGGGGGATAAAGACCCCGAAAACGAGACCTTGCAACAACAATCCGGCGGCGTTTTCTCACGAGCATGTCTTCAGCGATCAGAGCGCAGTCTATTGCCCTTTCCGCGTTACGGGGGCTTGTTTATCATAATAGTGGTAATCGCTGACCGGCCATCCCCATTTTATCAGAGGTCGGCGCACAAAAAAGAATAGAATCATTCAATAGCCGCGTAGGCCTTTTGCGGATTATATCCGTTCATTTCCAGGGAGAAAACCAATGAGCTATCGAGTCGGAATTATCGGCTGCGGCGGGATGGGCCGTTCGCACGCCAGTGCCTGGACCCAGCGCGAAGACACCACCGTTGTTGCGGCAATGGATATTTCAATAGAGGCGGCCCAGCGCCTGGCCGAGGAGTATGCCGTCGCCGCCACCTACACCGATTACGAAGAAATGCTGGCCAAAGAGGACCTCGACATCGTCAGTATCCCCACCTGGCAGGGAGCGCGTCCAGCCCCTACTGTCGCCGCGGCCAAAGCCGGAGTCAAAGCGATCCTCGGCGAAAAACCGATTGCCGCCGACCTCGGTGGTGCCGACGAGATGATCGCCACCTGCGACGAACACTCAGTCAAACTGGCCATCGGTCACCAGCGTCGCTTCACCCCGACCGCCAATGAGATCCGCCGCCTGGTCGCCGCGGGCGCTATCGGCGAACCTCGTCTGGTCCACCATATTGCCAAACCCAATGCCGGACTCCTCAATACCGCCACCCACGCCATCGATTCCTGGCGCTACTACCTCTCGGATCCCGAAACCCTCTGGGTCATCGGTCAGGCGAGTCGCACCACAGACCGTTGGGAGCGGCGCAGCATCTGCGAAGATCTGTGTATGGGCCTGGTCTGCTTCGAGGGCGGCGCGCGCGGTTTGTACGAAGGCGACCTGCCAGACCCGCGGATCACCATGCCCGAAATCACCGGCACCGAGGGAAAAATCACCCTGGGAGCAGAAGGCAAACTGCTCCTGCACCAGGATGCCGAAGGCGGCTGGCAGGAGATCGAACCACAGCCGGTAGAAACCGACCAGTACCAGGAAATGATCGACTGGATCGAGGGCCGGATCGACGATCACCGCGGCAATGCCAGACAGGCGCGCTATACGCTGGAGATCATGATGGCGATCTTCGAGTCGCTGCGGATCAAAAACGTCGTCACCACGCCGCTGACCACACCCGAGTGCCCATTGGATATGATGGTCGCCGACGGCACCCTGCCCGTCGTCGAGGAGGGGAGATACGACCTGCGTGCACCCTTTCCCGAGCAGGAGAGCAAATAAGACCAAATTCCGGACACCCCTCTTCGGCGGTTCGGAATTCTACGCTACTCTCAAGGGGTTTACGGCTCCGTCCAGCTAAAAGGCCGCGTCAATTTCAATACCCGCTCGGCACTTCCGTACCAGCCCTGGGGCAGGAATTCGCTGCTGTGCATATAGCACTGCACCCGCACCTCGTCGCTGCCTTCCGCGAAAGTGAAAAGCCGACTCTTGGGCACATTGGCCGGGCCGTGGTAGCGGCTCAGGCAGGCGACATTGATGAAATGAGTGCCACCCCACCGGGTCTCGATATGTGATTTGCCGCCAAAACGATCGTCCGGATGGGTATGCGTGTGCCCACCCAACCACAAATCGACCGCCCCCGGATTGGAATGCAGATAGTCCTCAAAAACGCCTGAATCCGGCTGGCTGCCAACGAAGTACAGATACGATGCTCCGATCGGAGCGCCCTGCGGCTTATAGCCGTGGTAATGGCTCTGCCAATTCCCATCCTCATCCTTCCGCATCCCCTCCCAATCGCCGGAGGCCACCGTCGTCTCTTTGAGCATATAGTGATGCACTGAAACAATCAGGTGGTCCGGATGGGCGGCGACCAGAGCCTTCCACCACGCAAAGGTCTGCGCCGAAACCACCCCGGCTGGATTGCCGCCGAGATCTCCGCGTCCGATCGTCTGCGAGGGCTCGTTGATATCGCTCATCATCAGGAAGAGAATATTGCCCACCTTGAAAGAATAACGCTCCCAGGTTCCCTCGACCGGGTAGGGCCTGCTGGCTGAATCAACCCCGGAAAACTCGCTATGCTCACCCGTTGGATCAACCCATTTACGCCACCACCAGGCCTGCGCTTCGGCCAGGCCACTGCGATCGTGATTACCGCAAACGCTATAAATATCCTCGCGGCGATGATCCTCCAAGGCCCCGAACTGCCGCAGTACTTCCACCCCTTCTTCGTCATCGGGGACTGCCTGCCCCCCCGACATATCACCGATATCGACCGCGATATCCCACTCGAAAGGCGGCCCCCCTTCATCGCCACCCCGCTCAACCGTGCGCAACGCAGCAGCCAGACTCTTGCGACCGCGTTTGAGATCGGTGCCGACATGAGCATCGCCAAAGGCCCAGAGGGCAAAAGTACTCATCCACAATCCTCCATTGAAGTCCTCAGGGCAGGAGCACCAATTTGCGAACCGCCGTCCGATCTGCGTAGCGCAGACGGTAAAAATAAACGCCGGCAGCCAATGGCCGCCCCCCTAGATCCAATCCGTTCCAGACCACCTCACTGCGCCCCGCCGGCTGGTGTCCTGTGACCAGGAGCGCGACCCGCTGACCCAAGAAATTGTAAATCGCCAGATCAGCCTCTCCTGCTGCAGGTAGCCAAAAATCGATCGCCGTGCCCTTATTGAACGGATTGGGAGCATTCTGCGCCAATCCGAAGTCGAGGGGCAGCGTTCCCATAGATTCTGCTACCGCAGTGAGTGCCGTAGGCAGTGCAAAACGCACAAACCACAACTGGTATTCCGGGTGGGTCCCGGCGCTGAACACCACCGCTGGCCCTGCGGGCATCAGGCTGCCGCTGCCAGGATGGATACCGTGGAGAAAAAAGCTCGAGACCAAGCCGTACTCGGCGAATTCAGGCAAATCTACAACCTGCCAATCATCGCCCGTATAAAGCCGCAACGCATCCCAATAGGTGCTCGTCATCCACAAGCGTCCACCCCGATCCTCAAAGACCGCCCCAATCTGCGCCGTGCTGATCCACTGCCCGCGCCAGGTCTTTGTCTGCGGATCGCGGCTGTAGATATGCAACCCGTTTTCCCCTCCTTCGGGTTTGTACTGTCCAGTGATGTAGATGCTCCCATCACTTCCCCGCCACATCGCTTCGGCAAAAGCCATATTGCCGCTCCACGGAACCACCTGGGCTACCACTTCCGGCGCGGGCGTATCCAGCCCGTCGTAGGGCAGATACATATAGAGAATAGTGTCGTAACTGGCGGACGGGTTCGGTTGATTACTCACTGCGAGATGAAAACCATTGGCATCGGGCAGGATAATCGGATAGAGCCAGGTCGTCCAGGGCTCCTCTTCACGCTGGGCGCTGGCCAGAAGGTGGGGCCCGTTCCACTCCATCGTTTCCATATCGAGTATCGCGATATTGAAACTGTAGGTCGCCGGATCGCCAATATATCCCAGCACGATTCGGTTGCCGTAAATCCCGGCTCCGATATACCCCGCCTTGCCAATCTCCGCCGGCACGTCGATCGACTCGAAATTTTCAATATCCCCCTTGGCACGCCCCCGCAAAATCACTGGCCCTTCGTTCATTCTGGGGTAGATAAGCACCAGGCGCTGCTCGTTATCCAGGAGCACCATCCCCGGCTGGTAATTCAACCCATCCCAGGTATAACCCTGCTCCCATTTGCCGTCCCGATACCGGTACAGTGCCCCCGTAGCTGTCGCCTGCTCCGCCCCCCAGAGCGCTACGGTATAGTAGTGATCGCCATCATAAACCAGCTTCGGCGCATTGTAGCCCCAGTAAGAACTCACCCAGGCCGTGCCCTCGGCGACTTTAGAAACCTCATAGGACACACCGGTCTCGGCCCGTACAACCGAGCACAGCAATACTGCACCACAGACGATCCAGCATCCGTATCTTCTCCACAGGGACGCATTATTCAACATGATTTTTTATCCCGGTTTAAAACCCGCTACCACGAGCAAATCGCGCTGGTTCCACTGACGAAAATTACAACTTTACCCTCGTCGCACGTCTGCCATGGATCCTCACTAACCTGAAAAACTTTCACCCCTTGGTGCCGGAAACTCGCTCGAGGAGCCAGGCCGCGCCGCGCTCGTACCCCGCCATTCCCATGTGGTGGCCAGGATCGTCGGTAAGCGCAAACTCGACCTCTGTCCCAGCGGCGGTCAAGATCTCGTGCAACGACGCACAGGTATCGGTGCCGACGCGCAGATCACTCCTGCCGATCGTCAAAAAAACCGACCGTCCCGCCATCTGCGCAGCACAACGGCTCATCGCCAGCGCACCCACTTCGGGCCGTTCCACATCGTCCTTGAACTCGGCCAGTACCCGCCAATCCGTCACCGGCGCAAAACCCGCGGCCACCGCAACCCGCGGCTCGTGAGCCAGCAGATAAAGCGCCAGATAACCACCGCGCGAAGTCCCGCTGGTCGCGATCCGCCCGGGCCTGACCAAACCCCGCCCCACGCACGCATCGATCACCGCTCTGGCGTCTTCGGCAAAGACCGCAAACGGATCGATCCCGCCCAGCACCAGTGAATTCCTCAATCCATCGATCCCCGAACCAAAGCGATCGATCCTTTCGCCATGGCCAACGAAATCAAAACTCAACGCCCGGTGCCCGGCGGCCAGAAAAGCCTCCGCGGTATGCTTGTAGGGAGTGTTGAAAAGAGAGTTCTCCCGCCCAGCGGCAAAAGTCAAGAGCAGCGCCGGATCGCGCGCCAAGCGACCGTGAGCGGGCGAGAGCAGGCTAACGATAAAACGTCGATCGGCTAGGGCGAGCGAAAATTCCTCACACTCTACACCATGATCTGGCATAGACTACCTTCCTTTACAGAAGCATCGCAGCAG
>CAZFMY010000199.1:0-6259 GCA_964520345.1 uncultured Gemmatimonadaceae bacterium
CTATGAGCGCAGCGTTGCGGTGGCCGGACTGCTCTATTGCATCTATCACTAAGCCAGACAGCTTAGAAATTCATCGAGCCACTCGTCGCCGCCCCCGTGACCGGCAAAGAACTCCTGGATATCGCTCTCGGTGTGCGAGTCGGATCCCCCGACGGAAAAGAGGCCGTGCTCGACGCAATACTCGCGGTAGATCGGTGTGAACTCGGGAGGCACCTGACGATGAGCACATTCGATCCCATCGAGTTGACACTCCTGGCGCAGAAGATCCATCCGTGCCCTATCGCCCTGATTGAAATACCCATGCGGGTGAGCGATAGCAACTTTGATACCTGCTTCCTGCAGGACCGGCAGCACTTCATCAACGGGTGGGTAGGGTGGGGAAGGGACTGCCTCGCGCATGCGGGTTTTTAAGTCGGCGTACTCCTCGGAACTGGCGATGACTCCGCGGTCGACGCAATAATCGGAGAGCACCCCATTCTTGACATGCGTGTTGCCCTGTACTGCGATCACATCAGCTGGGCGATAGGTCTCGAGCAAGGCCAGACGGTCCGCATCGCTGAAATCGTATCCGAGGGCCTGCAGCCCCTGGGACCAGGCCGCGCCGGTTGCCCGCTGCCACTCGTGGTGGAAATTCGCCAGCTCCTGCAGCGGTGGTGTCAGCTCGCGTGGGAATCCGTAACAGAGCAGGTCGATGCCGCCAACCGATGTGGTAACCGTAATCTCCGACGAGAGGATCGCCGTTACCTCTGGATAGCGCTCGGCGCAATCCAGCACCTGTACAAAGGCGTCCATCAGGTGATGGTCGGTGATGGCTATATAGCGCACGCCGAGCTCGCGCGCGCGCTTGAAATGATTTTCGACTTCAGCCGTAGCGTCGTAGCTCCAGTAGCTGTGAAGGTGCAGGTCGTACTGGGCCGGAGTGTGTTCAGATCTGGTCATGATATATTTTCCACCTTTGTTACTAATGTTACTAATGTTACTAATGACGGGTCCATTTTTCCGCATCACTTTATTTTCTCTCGCTGGACTGGTCGGTCAGCGCGGACGTAGCGCTGACGATGCGCCAGACGCCGCGTTTGTCGGGGGCCGTGCCATCACATCCTTCCCAGAACATGCGGTATCGAGGGGGCTGTCCCGGAGTCTGTGGCAAGAGCATGACGGCCATCTCCGAACACTTGGCCGCATCGTGTAGACCTCCTGGCAGAATAACAGGCTCTGACCCTTTGTGCCACCTCAGTCCGTCATCGGATACGGCGGTCAGGATACAGGTGTGAGTTGGGTCGCTGTAGCCGGCGTAGTACATCCGATAACCACCACCCGCGATGCGCAGGACCTCGGGGGCATAGGCGACGTGCGCTTCATAGGGCAACTCCCGCACGATGCGGCGTCCGGGCTCGAGGGCAAACTCGTATCCATCGTCTTCTGATACAGCACTGACGATCCCCTCCACCTGATCGCTGCAATACATCCTGCATCTGCCGTCATCCAATAGCAGAACGCGAGGTGCGTTGTAGCTGCCGCCATGCCCACTGAGCCGATCGCCCGGCTCCATGGTCCATTCGAGTCCGTCCTCAGAGACGGCACTGCGTATGGTGCTGGCCACCGATTGCGTCCCGGGGCAGCATTCGAAATACATTCGCCAGCGACCGCTGCCGTCGGCGATCGGTACGACTTCGGGTGCGACGACGCGGTAATCGCCAGCACCTCCTTGCTGTGGCGACAATCGCACGCCCGCTTCCGGGGTCCAAGTCGAGCCATCGATCGACAGGGCACTCAGAATACGCGCCGTCGCATTCGTATAGTCGTTGGCTCCTTGTGGGCAGTCTGGTCGCGGCGATACATGCGTGTAGTACATCCGATACCCGCCGGACGGAACCTGGACGACTGTTGGTGCCACACAGCTATGTAGACCGCTGCGAGTTGCTGTCGCCGGCCACTGACCGTCCGTGGCTGGCGCGGTTTCTGCATCCGGAGGAACATCGATTGCAATCAGGTCGTCTTTGACCCATTCCGTGCCTGGATCAGTGGGAACGGTGTGAGGGCGTATCTCATTCATTGGCGGAGTGTCTCATACGTTGTTTCCTACCTCCTTTATTTGGTTCTCGGTTTTCAATATTGGATTCATAAGCGACACCACCTGTTCTGCTCAATACATCTGTCGCAGCAATTCGGCGCCCTGGCACATGGCAGCGAGTTTGGTATAAGCGCGGTCTGCGCCCGACCGCGCCGAGAGCCCACAGTCCGGATTCAGTACCAATCGTTCTTTGTCGATGAAGTCCAACGCGCGCTGGACCCGCTCCACGACGAGTTTGGGCGTTTCGACCTCAGTGCAAGAAGGGTGAATGACGCCCAAACCCAGAAGCTTGTCCGCCGGAAAATCAGCCAGTGCCTGTAGCTCCTGCGCCGCATGGCTGTTGAATTCCATCGCCAGGCGATCCGCGTGAATTTCCTGGACAGCACGACCCATCAGTGCGGAGCTTACGGGGGTTTCGGGCTCTTTGATCCCGTGAGCGTGGCAGAGATGGACAGTGATAAAGATTTCCTCGAAACCTTGGGTCACCATGTTGACGGTCTCTACCGACAGATCGACCGTGGCTTCGAGCTGGCCTCTCAAGTCGTAGTACCCCGGTTTGACCAGGCGATGCAGCAGGGGCTCATCGAGTTGCACCGCGTCTACCCCGAGTGCGACCAGGGCGGATATTTCGTCCCGCAGAATCGGAACGCATGCCCGGGCGAAGGCCTCTCGTGTGGGGTACGCCGAGGCGCTGCGCTGCGGATGCCACATCAAGTCGGCGATCGTGGATGGAGTGGGCAGGGCGACGATGATCTTGCGATCGGTATGGTGGCGCAGAAACTCGGCCTCGTCGCTGACGATCGGTCCCCTTCGTTCGAGCTCGCGGACGACGACGGCGCTCAGGGTCTGGCGACCCCGCTGCACTGGCTCGCGCACGAAACCACCGACCTTGTCGGCGAAGACGCGGGCGTAATTTTCGCGGCGCCACTCACCGTCGGATATATAATCCAGCCCGGCGCGCTCCTGCATGCGGATCACGGACGGGATTGCGTCGTCGAGAACTCGGTCCGTTTCGGCTGCACTGACACGTCCGCAGGTACGCTGATCGATCAGGTCTACGACCCACTCCGGTCGCGGCAGGCTGCCAATGACCATGGTTGGGAAAAGAGGATCGTCGCGTGGAATCATTTCGCCAAAGGAGATGATCTGTAAAGATGATTCATTATCCAATGTGAACCCATCCGAATGGATGGGCTGTACTATGTGCCTATTTGAGTTGGTCCGCTCTATTATTAAGCCCTGCTTCTTGCGAATCAGGGAGTTGCAAGAAATTTTGTTGCAAGCCCGAGCATGACACCCATGCTCACGACATCGGTTCCCGTGGTGAGAAATATACTGGAGGCCGCCGCAGGGTCAGCGCCAAATTTTTTCAGTACCACTGGAACGAAAGCGCCCATTAAACCGCTGATGATACAACTCAGGGCTAAAGACACCAGTATAATAAGAGACAATGCGAGTGCATGGGGATTAGATTGCTGGGTGGCGAGGAAGTACATCGCCACGGCACATATCGCTCCAGTTAACAAGCCGTGAATTAACCCGAGAAAGATCTCTTTTGAAAGCTGCCTGGTCATTTTGGGGCCGATATCTCCGAGGGCCATTTCGCGGATCAGCACCGCAAGGGCCTGCGCTCCCGTGTTGCCCGACTGCCCGGCCAGTATTGGGAGAAACAAAGCTAGCAGCACGATTTGATCGATGGTGTCCTGGAATACCCCAACAACAGCCCCGGCGATAAATGCAGTGATGAGGTTAACAAGAAGCCACGGTCCTCGCATTTTGACACAGCTGAGGACCGATGATTCGAGCCCTTCTTCGTTGGAAACACCTACCATTAAGCCGCTTTGAGCCCTCAATTGCATAGCGTGGGCATCATTGACATGGCTGCCCCTCAGTGTGCCCAATAATTTCCCACCTTCGTCGACTACTGGGAATTCAGGTATTTGTTTACCGGCTATGGCATTGAAGGTGTCGAAAATATCATCTGTTGATTTTAAACAAATCGCATTTTTGAAACAGACATCTTTCAAAAGAGCGCTTGATTCGTGATAAAAGACATCTTTGAAAACTAAAACGCCTGTCACCTGGTGGTTATCGTCGACAATCATTCCATAGGTAAAGAGGATCTCTTTGGGGATTTTTTTTATTTCCGCGATTGCATCGGCGATGGTTTGGGTTTCATTCAAGACCAGGGCGGCAGGTTGCATCAATTCGCCGACCGTGTTCTCACTGTATTTCAGTCCCATTTCCCATTGGGAAGAAAGCTCGCTGGGACATTCTTCCATAAATCTTGAAAGGATGGCCGGATCGAATTTCCTCAGGAATCTCAGAACCTGGATTTTCGGTATTGTGCTGAAAAATTCCACTAATTGATCCGAAGGAAAAATGCTTAGATCTTTGTATTTTTGATAATTGTCTTTGGTGAGTTTCATGATTGATTATTGATCTCAGGGCTGAATTTGGAAAAATGCAATTTATTTCTTCTGATTCCGGATCGGGTTCTGCAGAGGAATGTGTCGATTGGCATTTTTTATATTTCCCCGCATTTTTCGATATTCTAAGATAATAACCTTGTCGAATTGTAGAAACATCGATATTGCATCAGTCCGCAGACTCCAACTGGAGTACGCTGAACTCGACTGCTGCCACCATAAGTACTTGTGGTTATAAGAACTCCGTCAGGAGCCCGAATGGCAATCAGATATGATGGGTGTTTTGCGTGTTGGTAAGAAAAGTTGGCAGATCCTATGTACGACTCTTATCAATCACTCTGTCGGCCACAGATCCAGTCCGAGGATTCGTCGCCCTAGCGGGCTGAGCGGGCACGATGGTACATCGTCTTGGCCGGGAACTCTTTCCGGGACCGGTCGGCCGAAGTCGGTTTGGAGCCCCTCCCGCCACTGCACAATCCGGCTGAGACGCTCGGCCTCGAGGCCGCCGCATCTCTCACCCAGCGCGCTGCCATCGTTGCTTGGAACTGAACTGGGCCAGAACACCCGAAGTCCGGTTTCGTGGCCCTCTTCGGTCGCCGGCCACATCGTCAAAAATTGGGCCAGTCGCGGTTTGGAGGAAGTATTGTACACGTGGCCGTGCGGGGCGAACGAATCCCAAATCAAAAGATCACCGGCCTTTCCCGCGATAGGCGTCGGGCTTTCCATACCTTGTTCCATAGGTACCCCGTTGTTGAACCCAAATTCGAAGTTGCCGTTTCGCGAGGCGTGCCAGGCTTCGTAGCGATTCTGAAAACCAGGTACGCACTGAAAAGTTCCCTGATTGGCTTCCGTATCTTCCAGATATACTACTCCCTGGAATAGTTTGAACCGCTTCGGGGTTTTCGCCGGCGGGAAGTCCCAGTGCAGCAAGCCGCGCGGATCGTCGGTGGTACCCCATTTGGGCTTGTCGGCGCGGAGCGGTGGCTTGATGATACAGCGATCTATGGAGACCCATAGATTGTCGGTCCCCCAGAGGTCGGCAAAGGCCTGGTGGATTTTGGGGCTCTGACGCACTCGCCACATCGCCGGCGTGTGCATTTGCCGCATAAACCCGTACATCTGCAAGTTATCGCTATTCGGATCCTCGTACCAGGTATACGGGTCGTTGCGGTCCATTCGCATATGGTCCCAGATACCGTCGACTACAGCTGCCAGATCCTCGGAGGAAACCGCGTTGGGTACGACTAGATAGCCTTTTTCTTCCATGTGTGCTAGATCTATATTGGTCAGCATGGGCGGGATCCTATCGACGCAGGAATCAGATGCAGGCCTAGTCGGTGTCGAGTGGCGCAATTAGCATCGCTGTCCGAAGTAGTGATGCTATCGAAAGTGATATTTTCACAGATTTTCATTGTCTATGGTCCATTCGTGTTTATCGTACCGGAGAAACCTATTTGTTCATTGCACCGTACCAACTAAGAAGGTATACTAATACGAGTCAGAAAAACCGGAACTGGGGTGGCAGCCTGTTTCCGGTTTATTGTATGAACCACTCCAAACCGGTCGGAAGGGGGGTTTTTGTATCTTAAGGTAATTGTGTTTAGAGCGATATGCAAAAGAGCTTCAGATTGTGATTAGACTGCGAACGAAACTTGTGTAAAGTGCGAATGGAATCTGATCTGGGATTGCAATATAGGAGACCGTATCGCGAAGCTATGACAGGTGATTCCAAGGCGGATGAAAATAATAACCAGTC
>CAZFMY010000200.1:0-6193 GCA_964520345.1 uncultured Gemmatimonadaceae bacterium
TGGAGCAGCGCTACTGCCCCGAACTCGTAAGAGGCATCGAGGTCGGGCAATTCTTCGAGGTAGACCGTAAAGCGGACCGGGAGGCCGTTTTCGGGCATCTTCTCTTTCCAATAACTGGCGTAGGCCTGGGCGTAAGCCTGGCGGATGCGCTTTTTTTCGGCGGCGTATTTTTCGGGCTCGGTGATCGGGTTTGGTTCTTTGGGTGCGGCACCGAAGGAGTGCACCTCGAGAAAGTCGAGTTCGGCAAGCGAGTCGCAGATTCCGGCTGCGCGCACATACATTTCCCAGGTGTCGAAGATGCGCGGGATCTCGTGCTCGGGATCCATCCGCGCCACCTCGTCCAGGTTGAGTTCGTTGGTAGCGGCGAGGGCGCCGGTCATGCCGACGAAGCGGATTTTGAGATCGCCGTTGTCGAGCTCTTCGACCACGAGGTCGGAGAAGACCTCGTTGGTCTTTTTGCGATAGTAGGTGACGCGACCGCGCTGCTTGATTTCCCAGTCCATAGTACTCCTGTCTCTCACTCGAAAAAAGTATAACCCGGCCGTAGATGGGCACGGGCGATATCGGGGTCGATTTCAATGCCGATTCCCGGAGCTTGCGGCACGTTGAAGAAGCCGTCTTCGACCAGTGGCTGGTCCCCGGCGACGATCTCCCAGCGCCAGGGCACCTGGTCGGCGTGGTAGGGGAGTTCCATGGTGTGCAGGTTGCGGGTGGCGGCGGCGAGGTGAGCGGTGGCCGCCAGCCCCAGCGGCGAGACGATATTGTGGAAGGCACAGGGCATGTAGTAGAGGTCGGCCATATCGGCGATCTTCTTGGCCTCGAGGAGTCCGCCGGTGCTGGCGGCATCGATGTGCAGCATATCGCAGGCCTGATCTTCGACGAGCGCGCGGAATCCGTCGCGGCGGTGTAGAAATTCTCCGGTGCAGATGGGGATCGGGGTGCCGGCCGTGACTTTGGCCATGGCCTCAATATTCTCGGGCGGGACCGGATCCTCGAGAAACATCAGGTTGTAGGGCGCCAGGCGCTCGGCCAGTAGCAGCGCGTCGCGGACATTGTAGAGGCCATGGCAGTCGACACAGATGTCGAGGTCGGGGCCGGCTGCCTCGCGCGCAGCGGCCACCAGCGCCTCCATCTTATCGAGTTCGGCCAGGCTCAAGCCCCGGTTGACGGGGTCGAGGTTGTGCTCGTCGGCCGAGTGGTCGATATCGAATTTGATCGCCGAGAAGCCGTCGGCCAGCCCCTCTTTTGCCCGGTCGGCCCAGGCTTCGATGGTATCGTCCATATTGGTGCCGTGTCCGACATCGGCGTAGAGCCGCAGCCGGTCGCGGTAGGCCCCGCCCAGCAATTGATATACGGGCACGCCGAGGGCCTTGCCCTTGATGTCCCAGAGCGCGACTTCGACCGCGCTGATCGCCGCCAGCGTGGTGCCACCGCTCGACTGGCCGGGGGTGCGTTCGAGGAGGTGGTTGTAGAGCGGTTCGATCGCCAGCGGGTCCTGGTCGATGAGCAGCTCTTCGAGCTGGCGGTGCAGCACGTCGATGACCCCGCGTATCGGGTAGGCTTCGGCCAGGCCGTAGAGGCCTTCGTCGGTCGCGACGCGGACGTAGACCCAGGGATAAGAGCCCTCGATGATGGTGGTTTTGATTTCGGTGATTTTCACGGTGTCTCCTCCTTAGAGTCCCAGAACCCGGGCGGCTGTTCCGCCCATGATCATTGCCAGGTCGGTCTCCCCCAGGAAATCGCAGTATTTTTCGA
Organism: uncultured Gemmatimonadaceae bacterium; assembly: GCA_964520345.1. Lineage (GTDB taxonomy): Bacteria > Latescibacterota > UBA2968 > UBA8231 > UBA8231. The sequence goes on from CAZFMY010000200.1 coordinate 1,756, forward strand.
TCCAGTCCCGCGACTGGCGATAGGTGCAAAAGCGATTCTGAAAGGGCATATCAGTACCCCAGAGCAGGCGGTCGGCACCGATGCGTTCGATCATTTGCTCCAGCGTCGGGTGGATTTCGCGGTAGGGAAAGTCGAAGATATCGCCGATGCGCACCGGGAAGCAGACCTCGAGACTCAGATTCGGATTCTGGAAAGGGGTCCAGATTTCGTCCGGTACTTCGATGGCGTCGTCTTTGAGAAAGACCCGCCAGGGAAAGCCGTGGGTCAGGCTGCAGCGGATATCGGGATAGCGCTCCATCCAGGCCATCAGGATGCCTTGCTCATCGAGGCAACCCTGGCGGTTTTCGGACCCGGTGCTCGCACCGGCCGCGCTGCCCGGCCCCGTGCCCAGCGTGAAGAAAATCGGTACACCGAGTGTCGTTGCCACCTCCCAGAAGGGTCGATAGGGTCCGTCGTCCCAGGGTTCGGTGCTGCGCTTATAGGCGGGGCGGGTGTTGAATTTGATGGCGTGGAGGCCTCGCTCGGCAACCGCCTGGGTCAGCTCGGAGATCACGGCATCGGTCTCGTCGATGATCCGCCATTCGTCGACCGGTGCCATCGAACGCAGACGGTCGGGATAGAGCTGCACGCATTCGGCGAGGAAGGCGGTGTCGCGGCCGAGCATGGGATTGGTGTGAATTAGCGCCATATCGACGCCGCAATAATCCATTTCGGCGATCAGACTATGGGGCGTGTATTCGAGATTGCGGAGGTTCGGCGGATAGAATTGCTTGGTGCGGTCTTCGCCGTCAATGGTCCAGACCACTCGGCCGCGCTGGTGGTCGATCCGGCATGCGACATCGGGTAGTTTGGACCAATCGGCGGGCGCCTCGTCGCCGAGACCCTGCGAAGAAGCGGGGGTGCGGTCGCTTACGCGCCAGGCGGGCTGGTGGTGGAGACCCTGGGAGGTTTGGATCCAGGCGAGATGTTCGGAGGCCGTGGCAAAGCCGGCGCGGTGATCGCCGGGCTGGAAAGTATAGGCGTGTGAGTCGATGATCATTCTCATTCCCCTGGTATAGATAGACGAGTGCAATGCCCACCGCGGATTTCGGCCCGCGGCAAGCTGAGCATTTCAGTGTTTTTTGCGGACAAATCCCCTTGTTTGTTCGGCATGGGCTGCGACCATCTGGTGGTGGGTGATATTCTGGTTGAGATACGAGTGGGTGTCGAAATCCTTGAAGCGGTCGGGGGCAAAATCGCTGCCGTCGAAGGAGGTCTGGCCCTCGACGATGTACTCGGCGATGAGCAGTCCGGCCATGGGATGGTGGCCGAAGCCTCCGGAGCAGAAATTAGTGCCCAGAAAAAGGCCGGGTAAGGCGCCGACCGGGCCGATATTAGGCAGGAAGTCGATGGGGTAGCTGACCAGCCCGATGCGGTGATCGGCGATCTCGGCGTTTTGGATCAGGGGCAGGCGGTCTTTTGCGGCTGCGAGGATGAATCGCAGGCTTTCGGGCTCGGGCGCGAGCTGGCCGAGTTCGAAATCGGGCTCGGGCGCGATTTGTTCGGGCTCGATGGCGCCGGTGCCCAGGAGCAGGCCCTTGGTTTCAGTGGGGCGGTAGTAGATGCCGATGGCATCGTCGTTTACGGCGGGCAGCTGTGGTGGATGGGGCAAGGGTTCGGTGACGAAGCGCTCGTGGACGAAGTTGCGCACCGGCAGCGACTGGCCGATGCGGGAGAGAAGCGAGTTGGCCCAGGCATTGACGGTGCAGACGGTGGCTTCAGCGCGGAGTTCGCCGCCGCCGCGCAGGCGTACGCCCTGGACTCGGCCGTTGGCGATGAGGAAGTCTTCGACGGTCTGCTGCGTGCGGATCTCGACGCCCATTGCGCGGATTCTGGCTGCGAGCGCGGGGATATAGCGATCCGGTTCGCTCCATCCGCCGCGCAGGTCGAAGACCCCGGATTCGTCGTTTTTGAGCACCAGGTCGGGGAAGCGGGTCTGCAGCGTTTGGGCGCTGAGGATTTCGAAGCGGGCGCCGGCTGCCCGTTGCATGGGATGTAGTTGGGATGCCGACTCGAGTTGAGCGGGGGTATAAATGGCCAGACAGCCGTCCTGGTGGAAATCGTACTCGGCGAGCAGGCGCTCGAAGCGCTCGAAGAGATCGAAGCTTATGCCTCGGGCCAGAGTGGCGTTTTTCGTTGCCATCAGCATGGTGTTAACTGCACCTGAACGAGTGCTAGAACCTGCGCCGACCTCGCCTTTATCGAGGAGGATGACGCGCTCGATGCCTTTTTCCGCGAGGTGGAATGCGCTGCTCAATCCGGCGATGCCGGCACCGACGACCAGCGCGGTCTTAGGTTTGGCCATTTGAGTATGCTCCTTGCTCCCTGTTCTATAAGAAAGTGGACCCCGTTTGGCAATTTTTATAGCTTGAGCGCAGAGAAAGGTTCGGATATGGAACAAAGAAACGAAGGGATTACGGTGCTCTTCAAGGGCGGGCGCTTAGCCTCCTGGCACCGGCTCACGCCCGAGCAACGCAAAGCCTATGAGCAGGAGCACGTCGATCTGATGCTCGAGATTGCGCGATCGCACCGCTTGCGGCGGATAGAAGGATTTCGGCTGATGGCGCCGCAGGGAGCCTACGAGCGCTTCTGGGTTTTGGATTTTCCCGATCTGGCCGGTGCCGAGGCGTGGATCGCGGCGGAAATGGCCCCACCGTACGGGCGCTATGGCTACTACGAATACTATCTGGCGCGGGGTGGTCTGCCCGATTATTGCGTTGAATGGGCGCAGGGAGTGCCGGCGCCGGTGCCGACGCCAGGAGATCCGCACCAGGTGCCGCTTCTTGATATAGATCGCTCGAGCGTGGTCGCCTTGCTTTTCGAGCGAGGTGAGCCGGGGCAGATCGCGGGGGAAAAACCGGTGAATAGCGTGTATCTCGAAGCGATGAGCACCTTTTGCCGGGAACGTAATCTGCAACGGCTCGAGTGTTTCAAGTTGATGGCGCCCCAGGCGGAATGGCACCATGTGTGGTTGGCGGAGTTTCCGAGTTTGGCGGCAGCCGAGGAGTGGATCCAGATCGAGAAGGGGCCGGCGCACGGCTCGTTGAGCGAGCGGTCTTTCGCGCTGGCGCGCAAATGGGCACCTGAATATTTTGTCAGCTGGATTCCCGGAGAGGAGGCCTGAGTCATGGCGAGAACGCAGGGCGAAGCCCACGAAGTAGTTGCGGCGACCAGGCCGCGCGGAGATTTTCGCGGCGCGGTGGTCGGCTGTGGTCGGATGGGCAGCACGATTGATGATGAGCATATCCATATGCCGCACTATCCGTGGCCCTGGGCGCATGCCCCGGCGATGATCGAGGCACGGGGGATCGAGCTGGTTGGCGCGGCGGATCTAGACCGGGCCAGACTCGACGACTTCGGCCGCCGCTGGGGGGTGGAGGCGCTCTACGAGGATTACCGCGAACTGGTCGCGGAAGAAGAACCGGACCTGGTGGCGGTGACTACTCGGCCCGACGAGCGGGCGGAAGTGGTGATCGGTCTGGCCGAAGCCGGGGTCAGGGCGATTTTCGCGACCAAGCCGATGTGCCGGACCTTAGCCCAGGCCGATGCGATGATCGAGGCGTGTCGTTCACACGGGACGGTCTTGTCCATTGCCTGCCACCTCAACTGGTACAGCTGGTATACCAGCGCGCGTCAGGCCATTGCCGAGGGGGCGATCGGTGCGCTGCGTTCGATGGTCTGCCACTGTCCGCACAGTCTCTCGAATATTCACAGTCATTCGCTGGCGCTCTTTCGGCTCTTTGCCGGATCACCGGTCGAATGGGTGGTGGGCGAGATGGACAACGAGGAACAAGCGGCTCAGGACGGGGATCTTTCGGGCTCTGGCTATATCGCCTATGCCAATGGCGTGCGCGGTTTTTTGAATTCTCGCGCCGATCGCTCGGGGCATGGTTGGACGATGGAATTTATCGGCGAGCGCGGCTCGGTCATTACGCGTAATGCTCATGCTCAGTTCGAACTATGGGGGGCTCACCCGGAGAGCGGCGAGCCGATAGAGCGGCAGTTTCCCAATCCCTGGCATCCGCGCTCGTCGATGGTGGATGCGATCGAGGGGGTCTGCCGATCTATAGAGGAAGGCGAGGAGCGGATTTGTCCCGGGGAATTCGGGCGCGAAGTGTTGGAGACGGTGATCGCTCTGCGGGAGTCGCATCGGCGCGGAAATATTCGGGTGGATTTGCCGCTGTCGGATCGGTTTTTGCGGATGGGGTAGGCGGTAATCCAGATCGCAGTGCGCTTTGCAGAGAGCGGCGATACTGGAATTCCGCTGTTTGCAGGTCAGGACTCCGGCGGTACTTGGCCGAGCGGAGTGCTTCGGGAGTCTTCAGTTTCTATTGATGGCGCGCTACTACTCGACCTCCCTTGATGACATAGATCGGTTCGAGCCAGTGCTCGACGGTTT
>CAZFMY010000201.1:0-6081 GCA_964520345.1 uncultured Gemmatimonadaceae bacterium
CCAAATCCTTCGCCGTCGACAAGGTGCGACCCGCGCTCTATGGTTTGAGCTATGATTCGCCCGGGGGCACGGTGATGATGGACGAGCGCAATCATCATCTGCACAAGCCAGTTTATATTGGCGAAATCAAAAAGAACGGTCAGTTCAAGATCGTCTATGAGTCGGATGGACTGGTGGCACCGGATCCCTGGGACGATATTACCAGCGCCGACAAGGACTGTGATCACGTCAATTTCACTGGAACCTATACCATCGAGCAGTAATTGCCCCACTGATTTTTTTGCGGCTACGGTCGCCACACTTCAGAGTAGAGGAACAACAAAATGACAATACCAAGAAAACTGGCAACTTCAATCGCCATGCTGGCTTTATGTGCCAAAAGCGTGACTGCAGACGTCGAACTCTCGGGTTTTGTAGATATGAGCATCTTGAGTGACGACGGAGTGGTTGGGATGGGGCTGGACCAGCTCGAACTCGATCTCTCGACTGATCTCGGTGATGGTATTTCGATTCGGGCCGATGTCAATGCGATGGGGCCTACTGCCCCGGTCACACTCGAGCAGGCGTACATTGCTTACGAAGTGGGTGAGGGGCTTTCGCTCACGGTGGGCAAATTTCTCAGCTGCACTGGTTTTGAGGCGGCTGAACCCACGGGCATGTATCAGTACTCCTACTCGGCGACGCTGGTCTACGGCGGTTATCAGAACGGGATCGCAGCGTCCTATGCGACGGATAAGTTTGGGGTCTACGGGGCTGTGGTCTCGAGTGTCTGGGACGGCAGTGACAAGGATCTGGACGGCGATTTCGGCATCGAGGCCCAGCTGATTCTGACGCCGATCGAAGGGGTGACCGCCAAAGCGGCCTTCGCGATGGAAGACAAGCAGAATCTGATCAACGTCTGGGGTTTGTACGAAAATGGTCCGCTCTCGGTGGCTGCCGAGGTCAATCTGATGAGCGACTGGGGCGCGTACGATTCGGGTCTGGGCTATCTGGCGATGGTCAACTACGGGCTCAGCGACCAGATTGGGGTCACTGCCCGCTACTCGGCGATCGCGCTGACCCCGCCAGGTAAAGGGGCTAAGGATGACGAAACCAACGAGATCACTATCGCTCCGAGCTACGCAATTTCCGACAACTGGGGTCTGGTCGCCGAAGCCAAACTGCTCACCGTTGGTGATGCCGATGCGGTAGCGCAGATCGGTCTGGAGTCGCTGATCACCTTCTAATAAGCGGCTCTATATCCGCCGCGCTGGAGAATTTGGTAAGGAATGGGGATGGGAAGAGAATGGCTCAGAGCTGTCGCAATGGCGGTAGCGGTCCTAACCGCAGGTCCGATTCGGTTGAATGCCGATGAATCGGACCTGCGCGAGATGGCAAGGCTGGCCAGTGGCGACGATAGCCAGATCAAGGCGGCGGTCGAAGCGCTGGCCGCCCGCTTTGATCCGCTCCACTACACTTTGCTGCAGGGGCTTTTTACCGGCGAGGTATACCGTTGGGAAGAGCACCGGACGCAGAGTGGATTGGTGATCATCGGTGAAGAGGAGATGGACGAGTACGGTGATTCGATCGTCCCCCTCTTCACCGTTTATCCCCAGCGGGAGCCGATCCTGGCTGAAGGCGGTGACCCGGTCAAGGTTTCGCTCTACGACCTCGAGGAAGTCGAGACCGGCCGGGTGATCAGGGCGTTGATTCAGCCCTACCTGCTCCAGGTCGAGCTCTTTCATCCCGATCGGGCAAAGCGGTTGATCGCGGCCGAAAATATTGGCAACAGGGGTAACGCCGACGCGATTCCGGTATTGCGCCGGGCCATAGAGCAGGAGCAGGATGCGTCGATACGGCGCGTCAAACGGGTCTCGCTGGCCAAGCTGTTGCTCGACGATGCGGATCCGGAGGTGCGGCTCTGGGCGATCGCCGAATTGGATGATTTGTGGAGTCCGCTGGCTATTCCGGTGCTCAAGGAGCGGCTAGCTCCCGAGGTGGAGTTGGACGCCGAGGTGCGAGCTCAGGCCGCACTCGCGCTGCGCTCCTTGGAGCGCTTCAGCTCCTTTATGCAGGTAGTGCAGACGGCCTTCATCGGTCTGAGTCTGGGTTCGATTCTGGTACTGATGTCGCTGGGATTGGCGATTATCTACGGGCAGATGGGGGTGATCAATATGGCGCACGGCGAGTTTATGATGATCGGTGCCTATACCACTTTCGTCGTGCAGGAACTGTGTTTGACTCTACTGCCTCCCACCTACAGCGATTTCTTCTTTGCGTTCTCTTTTCCGCTGGCGTTTCTGGTGGCTGCTGGTTTTGGGCTGGTGCTCGAGGCCCTGGTGATTCGCCGGCTCTACAGTCGCCCACTCGAAAGTTTGCTCGCTACCTGGGGGATCAGCCTGATTCTGGTCCAGTCCGCGCGCAGCATTTTCGGTGACCTCACAGCAGTCAGATTGCCGAAAATCCTCAGCGGGGGTTGGGAGCTGGCGCCGCAGATAATACTGCCCTATAACCGGATGTTCATCATGGCGTTGGCGGTGGTGGTCGTCGGGGGGCTGCTGACGCTCTTTTTTCGCACTCGCTTCGGGTTGCGGCTGCGTGCCACGACCCAGAATCGGGAGATGAGCGCCTGTGTTGGCGTGCCGGTACGACGGGTCGATTCGATGGCTTTCGCTCTGGGTACGGGGATTGCCGGGGTCGCCGGCTGGGCGATGACGCTGGTGGGCAACGTGGTCCCCAATATGGGTCAGACCTATATCGTCGATTCGTTTTTGGTGGTCGTTACCGGCGGGGTCGGCAAACTGATGGGTACGATCAGCGCGGGGTTGGGTATTGGCATCTTCAACAAGGTGTTGGAACCCGTTTTCGAAGCCGTTTACGGCAAGGTCATTTTGTTGGGGTTGATCGTCTTCTTCTTGCAGTCGCGGCCCACCGGACTCTTCCCAGCCAAGGGGCGAAGCGAGGAACTATGAATGCATTCAGACCCCATGCTCTAGCCGTCGGGCTCTACCTGCTCTTCGGAGTCATGGTACCCTTGCTCAATGCCATGGGGCTGGTCGCCGATACCACGCTCAATCTGTGGGGGCGCTATTTCTGCTTTGCGATCGTCGCCCTGGGCGTCGATCTGATCTGGGGATTTACGGGTATTTTATCGCTCTGCCAGGCATTTTTCTTCTGTCTCGGCGGCTACGCCATAGGCATGCACATGCTGCTGAAGACCGGGACCAAGGGGGTTTATGGCAGTGCCTTACCCGATTTTATGGTCTGGAACCGGGTCGAAGAATTGCCGGTGTTCTGGGAGCCTTTTAACAGCTTTCCACTGACCTTGGTGCTCGGCCTGATGGTGCCGGGTGTGGCGGCGTTGATTTTTGGATTCTTCGCTTTCCGCAGCCGAATCAAGGGAGTGTATTTTGCGATCATCTCCCAGGCGTTGGCGCTGGCGATGTGGTTGCTCTTTTTGCGCAACGAGACCATGCTGGGCGGGACCAACGGCCTGACCGATTTCAAGACCTTGTTGGGGTTCGAATTGGCCGATCCAGGGACCAAGCGCGGCCTTTATATCGCGGCCTGTACGGCGCTCTTTGGCGCGTACTATCTCTGCCGCTATATGGTTGATTCGAAACTCGGCAAACTGCTGGTGGCCATCCGCGACGGAGAGCATCGCTTGCGCTTTATCGGCTATAGGATCACTCGCTACAAGCTCTTTGTCTTCGTCGTCGCCAGTGCGCTGGCCGGCCTGGGCGGCATGCTCTATGTGCCACAGACGGGCATTATCACTCCGGGGCGGATGGACGTCCAGGCGTCTATCGAGATCGTGGTGTGGACCGCGGTCGGGGGTCGGGGCACGCTGGTTGGGGCGATAGTCGGTGCGGTGCTGGTCAATTTGCTCTATAGCTTCCTCACCGGTGCGTTTCCGGGGACCTGGCTCTACTTCCTCGGTGCGCTCTTTCTCGGGGTGGTACTCTTTTTTCCCGAAGGCATCGTCGGTGTGATCGGCCGCTGGCGTCGACGCGAGACGGCGAGCTGAACGGGAGCAGATTATGGATAATCTCTACGTCGAGAAGTTGAGCGTGTCGTTCGATGGCTTCAAGGCCCTCGATATTGATATTTTCGAAGTGGCTGTTAATGAATTGCGGGTGGTGATCGGCCCTAATGGCGCGGGTAAAACCACTTTGCTCGATGTACTTTGCGGCAAGACCCGCCCCGATGAGGGACATGCCTATTTCAAGGACGCCGATCTGACTCGGCTCAGCGAGGACGAAATCGTCGATCTTGGGGTTGGGCGCAAATTTCAGGCTCCGACCGTTTTCGGTTCGCTGACCGTCTTCGACAATCTCTTGCTGGCGATGAAGACCAATCGCAATGTCTTCGCCTCGTTGTTGCACCGTCTGAGCGGGGCCGAGCGCCGCCGGATCGAGGAGGTGGCCGAACGCACTGGCCTCGAGGATACGCTCGCCGGAACTGCTGATATGCTCTCGCATGGGCAGAAGCAATGGTTGGAGATTGCTATGGTCATTCTGCAGGATCCCTCGCTCTTTCTGGTCGATGAACCGGCGGCGGGGATGACGGATGAGGAGACCCACCGGACCGGGGAGATGTTGCAGGCTCTTTCTAGTGATCATTCGCTGATCGTCATCGAACACGATATGGAGTTCGTGCGTCAGATCGCGCGCAAGGTCACGGTGCTGCACGAGGGTAGGATTCTGGTCGAGGGGCCGATGCAGGAGGTACAGAACGATCCGCGGGTTGTCGAGTGCTATCTCGGCACGGCGATGGACCGGGGAGAGGGTGATGGTGCAGGCTGAATCGATTCTGGCGGTTGAGGATCTCGATGTGCACTACGGGGGTAGCCGGATCCTGCGCGATGTGAGTCTGGGCATTCCCAATGGTTCGATTGCGGCGATCATGGGGCGCAACGGCGTTGGCAAAACGACCTTGCTCAAGGCTATTATGGGGTTGCTCGAGCCGAGCAAGGGCCGCGTTTTGTTCGACGGTGAAGAGATTACCGCGCTCGGGGCCGATCGGCGCGCCCGGCGCGGTCTGGGCTATGTGCCCCAGGGCCGAGAGATCTTTCCGCGGCTGACAGTGCGCGAGAATCTGCAGATTGGTCTGCAGGCGCGCGAGGGGGGCGGGGAGGTCTCCGAAGAGGTCTTCGAACTTTTTCCGGTGTTGGCCGATATGCAGGATCGGATGGGCGGCAATCTCAGTGGCGGACAGCAGCAGCAGCTGGCTATCGCCCGGGCCCTGGTCGGCGATCCCCGGGTGCTGATGCTCGACGAGCCGACCGAGGGGATTCAGCCGTCGATTATCCTGGAGATCGAAAAGGTATTGATCAAGCTCAAGGAGCGCGGCGAGTTCACGATCGTCCTGGTCGAGCAGTACTTTGACTTCGCACGCCAAATTGCCGACTATTTCTTCCTCATGGACCGCGGCAGCATCCTCTTGCAGGGCGCGGCCGATGAGCTCTCGGACGAGAGTATCAAGACCCATTTGACTTTCTGAGCGGGGAGGATTTATGCGGCTTTCACCCAGGGAAATCGACAAACTGGTATTGCATAATGCCGGATTCGTGGCGCAGAAGCGCTACGCCCGGGGTTTGCGGCTCAACTACCCGGAGGCGACGGCGTTGATCGCAGCGCAGTTGCTGGAATTTATCCGCGACGGCGAACGTGTTGCGACGTTGATGGACAAGGGTAAGCGGCTTCTGGGTTTGGAAGATGTGTTGCCGGGAGTGCCGGAGATGGTAGATGAGGTACAGGTTGAGGGCACCTTTCCCGACGGCACCAAGCTGGTGACTGTGCATCAGCCGATCTGCCGGGCGCGCGGCGAGGTCGAGCTCGCGCTCTACGGTTCGGGGTTGGTACGGACTGAGATGGTTTGGTCGCCGGATAATGCTTCGTACTCTGCTCCGGGCGACTCGGTGTTGGCGGAAGAGCCGATCGAGCTCAATGCCGGGCGCGAAAGGGTCGAGTTGGAAGTGACCAACATGGGCGATCGGCCGGTACAGGTCGGGTCGCATTTCCCCTTTTTCGAGGTCAATGCCGAGTTGCGTTTCGAGCGCAGCCGGGCCTATGGTTTTCGCCTCGATATTCCATCGGGTAC
>CAZFMY010000202.1:0-6046 GCA_964520345.1 uncultured Gemmatimonadaceae bacterium
CAGCGAAAGCCAGATCATCAAGGTGTTAAAAGAGGTCGAAGGGGGCCGCACGGTCAAAGCCGTCTGTCGGGAATACGGCGTGGCTGAAGGCACCTATTACTATTACACCTAGAAAAGCAAATACGGCGGCATGGAAGTGGCCGATCTCAAACGCCTCAAAGAGTTGGAAGAGGAAAATCGGCGACTAAAACAGATGTATGCTGATCTCAGCCTCGACCACAAGGTGCTGAAGGATATCGTCGAAAAAAAGCTCTAAAGCCCGCCGCACGACGGGAGCTGGTCGACTACGCTCAGTCGGCGCATTCGATCAGTCTGCGGCGGGACTGTCGGGTCGTGGGCATCAGCGATTCGGTGTATCGCTATCAACCCGATCCTGCCCGAGACGATCCCGTCATCGCCGGTTTACAGCAAGCCGTGGCACAGTATCCGGCGTATGGGTTTAGCCTGTTATTCAAAATCCTCCGTCGCTGGGGCCATCGCTGGAATCACAAGCGGATCCATCGGATCTACTGTCGGCTGAATTTGAATAAACGGCGGCGGGGCAAGCAGCGGCTACCGAATCGCGCTCCGGTGTCGTTGAAGGTACCCGAGACGATCAATGGTTGCTGGTCGCTGGATTTTATGTGCGACAGCTTGTTTTGCGGCCGTCGGTTTCGGACACTCAATATCGTCGATGACTTTAGTCGTGAAGCCTTGCCCATAGAGATCGACGTCGGCTTGTCGGCGGAGCGGGTTCAGCGTGTGTTGGACCGGGTCGTCGCTTGGCGCGGGTATCCGAGCAAACTGCGCATGGACAATGGGCCAGAGTTTATCTCTACGATCTTGGCTGACTGGGCCGAGGACCACACGGTCGACTTGGAATTTATCCAGCCGGGCAAGCCGACTCAGAATGCCTATATCGAACGATTTAACCGCACCTACCGCGATGAAGTACTGAATATGTACGTCTTTAAAACCCTATCGGAAGTGCGGACCATCACGGAAGAATGGTTGGACCAATATAACGAAGAGCGCCCACACGAGGCGCTCGGAGACCTCACGCCCTTCGAATTTCGATGGGCCCAGCAAACGCCGGAAAACTCTCATTGAGACTGCCCCTAAAAAGGGGATGATTACACATCTCGAATCTCGCAAGCTCATGTTCTACGCGCTTCTGGCGCCAATCAGCTTTGCCCCTCCCAAGCTAACCTTGGGCCGGCTCAGTTTTCTCCCGCAGCGCGACCCCGATGCCGACCGCCTCCTAGGAATCTTGTGGCAACCGCTCTTTCCCCAGTTCAATAGCCAGCGCCACCCGCACCAGCACCGTAAAGACAAATAACCCCATCGCCCATATCCCCAGCATTACGCAAAGCTCGACCCAGCTCGGCGCATACTCGACGATCTCCCCCAGCGGCGAAGGCACAAAGCCCGGCACGATCAGTCCCAGTCCCTTTTCCATCCAGATGGCGATAAAGAGCATGACACAGGCCACGCCCAGCCAAGTGGGTTTGCGCCGCAGTGGATGTAAGGTCAATACGGTCGTGGCGCACAGGTTGAGCACGATTGAAGTCCAGATCCATGGCACCAGCGCACTGTGTCCGTGCAGGCCAAAAAACATATAGATGGCGCTCTGGCTGTGGTGGGTCGGATAATAAAACTCTTTAAAAATTTCCGAGCCGAGCATGATGAGATTGATCTGTGCCGCCACCGTGGCAATCATCGCCAGCTTAGACAGCGCGTGTGCGGGAATGTCGTAGCGCGTGTGCGAGCGCACAAAGCTAAAGGTCAAAATCATAAAGGCCGGGCCGGCGGCAAAGGCCGAGGCCAGAAAGCGCGGGGCCATAAGCGACGAATTCCAGAAGGGGCGCGCCGGCAGGCCGGCCAGCAGAAAGGCCGTCACCATGTGGATGCTCACCGCCCAGAATACCGACAGGTAGAAAAGGGGCACGTAGTAGCGTTCCTCGGCCGGACGTCCGCAGTAGTGCGAGTAGAGAATGTAGAAGGGAATCAGCAGATTCAGCGCTAGGTAGCCATTGAGCACCAGCACGTCCCAGGCCAGCAGCGACTGCGGAAAGTTGAAATAGCCAATTTTGGGAATGAGATGCCAGACCCTGAGCGGACCACCCAGGTCGACGACGACAAAACTTAGACACATCAGCAGCGCCGCTACGGCCACGCCCTCGCCGATGAGCACGGCGCGAGAAAAGTCCACGTCGTGCAGTACATAGGCGGGCAGCACCAGCATGACTGCCGCCGCCGCCAGCCCCACTAAAAAAGTAAAGTTGGAAATGTAGAGCCCCCAGCTCACGTGATCGTTCATGCCGGTGACGACCAGCCCCTCGTCAAACTGCACGTAGTAGGCGTAGAAGCCGATGATCATCAGCAGAGTCAGCGTGCCCATCCACAAATGGTACAATGGACCGCCGCCGGTGGCCGAGCGCAGTGCGCTGCGAAGAAAATAAATAATTTTCATCGGCTCGTATCGATTTGATTAATCGATATGGTCATATCAACTGCACTCTATTGAGCGATGTCGGTGATCTGAGATTGCAAATAGGTCAATTTACAATCAGTCCATGAAGTACCAGAACTTGGGCTCGGTGCCCAAATCCTCTTTTAGGCGGAAGACTTTTTTGTGGGCCAGCACATAGCGTATTTCGCTATTGGGATCTAGCAAATTGCCAAAGATGCGCGCGCCGGTCGGACAGGCTTCGGCGCAGGCGGGCAAACGCCCCTCGCGGCTGCGCTGTATGCAAAAGGTGCACTTTTCCATCACCCCTTTTTTGCGCATGCGATTACCCAGATAGTGCTGATTGGGATTGAGATCTTCAGCCGACACTTTCGGCTCGCTCCAGTTAAAGCGCCGTGCCCAGTAGGGACAGGCCGCCTGGCAGTATCGACAGCCAATACACCAGTCGTAGTCGACCACCGTTATGCCATCCGGCTCCTGCCAGGTCGCCCCCACCGGACAGACCTTGGTACAGGGCGGATCGGCGCACTGAAAGCACTGGGTGCCAATGTAAAAATGCCCTTCAGCGGGCACCTGGTGATGAAATTCCGTATCGCCCTCTTCAAGATTCATCTCGCCGTTTTTCATCTCGAAGATGCGGATGTACTGCATCTCCATATCGCGGTCGAGATTGTTCTCTTCGACGCAGGCTTTGACGCATTCGCGATAGCCCTTGCACTTGGAAACATTAAAGGCATATCCGTAGAGCACATTGGGCTGGGCATCCGATGCTTTGATGTGCACATTGCGCCCGCTCTGTATCTGCGCCAGGCGCTCTAGGCGTTCTACCGTCTGCGCCTTTTCGCCTTCCGTCATCAACCGAAAATTGCCCTTGAAGTACTCCTCCCACTCAAGCAGCTTCTTCTCTTTCTTATCGTCCTCGCTGAGCATGCTGGCCTGTGCAGTGACTGCACTGGCTCCGGTCGCTACACCGCCAAATAGCAGCCCCAACGCCCCGCGCCGCCCGACCTCTTTATCGAGCAAACTGCTGCCGGAGTCACCGCTTTGGGGAGAGCAACCACAGCCCGCGGCAGACGCACAGCCTTCTGCCTGCTCGATCTGTCCCCTGCCTAGATTGAGAAATCGCAGCAATTTTTTGCAGATCTGATCGGTCATATTCTCTCCTAGTGCGCCTTTCTGGGGCGCTGCACCTGTGGACCTCGCACGGGCATGCGCGGCGCAAAGGCCGGCGCGTGTGGATCGTGACAGTCCGTGCAGTTTAAGACGACGCGCCGACCTGTCCAGCCCCCCAGGCGCTTGCCGTGGGCGCCGCCAGCCCAATCCCTGGCTTGTTCAAAGTGACAGCGGGCGCAGAGCTGGTAGGCGTGATCAAAGTCGATGGCGCGGCCATCTTCGAGCTGCAGGGTATTGAGATCGCCGTAGTTGTGGCAGGTCGAGCACTGTCCCTGGCTCGGGTGCAGCGGGCGAATATTTTGATGCGCCCAGCGCAGCTGGGTCTCCGCCTGCTCTGCAATGGGCAGTGCCTGTTCGTGGCAGGTCGAGCAGGGATACTGTCCGATCTCGCCGCCGCGGGCGTGCACCTCAAAAGACGTCTCACCGGGGCCGCTGAACCGGCGCACTGCAACGGCATCTATGCCCTTGAGCTGGCGCAGCTCAACCGCGCTCGTCTCCAGCGAAGTAGGCGGCAACGGCGCTTCGCCGTCGGCTCCGCCACAGGACCACAGCGCCAGAAAAAGCAGGGATGGGGAGGGGAGCCATGCAATTGGCGTTTTTCTGTGCGCAGTGCTCATATGGCCCTCAGTGCGCAGCGCGCACAAAAACGTCCTGAGCCAGGCGCGGCACGTGGCACTGTTGGCAGTTAAGGCGCTCGGGATGGCTGGTGCGCACTTCGGGCACCGCCGCCGGCCCGGCGTGGCAGGCCAGGCAGCTGTCGCGCAGCTGTAAAGTATGCGGAATGGGCGGTGGATTGCCCGGCAGCGCCGGCCGGTGCAGAGCAGGCTTTTTCGTGCTGCGCCAGTCGATGGCCACGAACTCGCCCTCGCCGGCATGCACGTGACACTGCAGACAGTTACCGTACTGCGGATGCGGCGTAACCGGCGCATAGGCGTTGAACTTCTGTACAAAACCGCCGCGCTCGTGGCAAATATTGCAGCTTTGCTCGCGCAATATCCGCGCGTCGACCGCATGTGGTATACTCGGCGGCGCGCCAGCATAAGCACGCAGGGCGTAATAGCCTTTGAGCGAGCGCCGTTTAATGCCTGAGGCCGGCTGCATATCCATTGCCAACCCCGCTTCGCTGGCTTGGCGCATCGGCGCAACACTCTCGGCGCGCAACGCTTGGAGCTGCGCTTTGGGCGACGGTGTATCGCCTGTTCCGCGCACGATCTCCCCAATCAGGAAAACGGTGCCGGTGAACCCGGCAATGGCTGCTACAATGGCGATTATTCGATAGCGACTGGGGCCGCTCATATCTTTTCCACCCGCACCGAGCATTTCTTGTAGTCGGGCTGTTTGGAAATCGGGCAGAAGGCATCTAGTGTCAATTCGTTTACCAGCAGCGCTTGGTCGAAGAACGGCACAAAAACCTGACCGGGAGTCGGTTCGCCGCGCCCGCCAATACGGGCATCAAGTACCAATGTGCCGCGCGGCGAAACCAGTTTAATGCGCTCGCCGTTGCCAATGCCGAGGCGCTTGGCATCGCCGCTATTGAGTTCGACATAGGCCTTGGGCACGGCTCGGTGCAGCGTCGGCACGCGCCGCGTCATGCTGCCGGTGTGCCAGTGCTCCAGCACGCGTCCGGTGTTGAGCCAGAATGGATATTCTGCGGTGGGCGACTCGGCCGGCGCTTCGTAGGGCCGCAGCCAGATCCAGGCGCGGTGGTCGGGCTTGCCGTAAAAGTCGAATTTGCCCTGGCTCTTGTCGGTGGCCGGATCGTGCGCCGTGTTGTAGCGCCAGCGCGTCTCTTTGCCATTGACATAGGGCCACATGATACCTGGTTTGGCGCGCAGTTCCTCGTAGGAGGCCATCTTGTGCTTGGGGTTGTCGTGGAACTGTATGTATTCGTTCCAGATCTCGCGCACGTGGTCTTCGTACGACCAGGGAAAGAGCTTTTCATAGCCCATGCGCCGCGCCACTTCAATCAACTGCCAGGTATCGCTCATGGCCTCGCCCGGCGGTTCTACCAGCTGATCAAAGTGCTGCGTGCGCCGCTCGGAGTTTCCGTAAAACCCCTCGCGCTCGATCCACATGGCCGCCGGCAGCACTACGTCGGCAATATCCGTGGTCGGCGTCGGATAGACGTCGGAGACGACCAGAAAACGCCCGTCTTTCTGTGCGCCGTCGCGATAGCGATTGAGATTGGGAATTGTCACCATGGGATTGGTGACCTGCACCCACATAAAGCGAATATCGCCCCGATCCAGCGAACGAAACATGGCGATGGTATGATTTGAAGGTTTGGGCGCAATATTCTCCACCGGCACCTTCCAGATTTTGGCGGCGAACTCGCGGTGTTTGGCGTTCATCACTATGCCCTTGGGCAGCTTGTGCGTCAGTGTGCCCACCTCGCGCACTGTGCCGCAGGCGCTGGGCTGGCCG
>CAZFMY010000203.1:0-6016 GCA_964520345.1 uncultured Gemmatimonadaceae bacterium
AGCGGCCATCTTAAAGTGGCAATTTCACCTCTAGCGGGATTGGATTTTGATAATTCGATCATATATCTTCGGAATCAGCAGATGGCGATCAATGAACCCGGGCAAATGCAGGAGACTGCAACGCGTACCAGGTCGATTATGATCAACCGCATTTCCTACACTATAACTCGTGGGGCACTGAGTATTCGGCCGCGCTTGAAGCATAGAGTTCGCAGTGAAACCGTGGGGGTATCATCCCATTCACCTCATATGGTGTCTGAATTTATTCCGATGGTGAGTGGCGAATACGCGCTCACCGAATACACCCGCCTGATGATAGGTATTCAGGGACTGCCGCTATTGCCGTATCGTTACATCGATCATCGGGAGGCCCTCAACTCGTTCTCCGCAATTGATAGATTGATCATGTTAAAAATCAAACGCGGCTATTTCGGAATTGCAGAGAATGCCCTGTTCATTGGTTATCACTATCGAAAGCAGCAACGCGACGAGGCGAAGGATCATACACGGCAGAGCAAGATTTTTGTAGAATTGATCTCGCCCTTTTAGTCGACGGTAGGAAAACGATATCATGCGCTTTGCTTGTCCGACATCGAATCTTGAGTTGCCGAAACTGCGGAGGATTTCTCCGAAACGGGTGGTTTGTGCATTGTTGATTACATTTGCAGTACATGGCTTCGGCTTTTTTCTCAATCCGGTCAAAGTTGATTCGGGCCGAGCTCCCAGACCGTTAGAAGTCAAATTCATAAAGCGTGAACCTCGCCTTACCAAATCTTTTGAGTTGCGAAAAATTCCTGTAATTCGCCGACAATTACAGAGACGGGTGACCCGGTTTACCCAGGCCAATATAGAGCATATTCAGCAAACGGCTGTATTTGATGCGCGAAAGCAGGTTATGAATGCTGCACATAAAGGTGGCTCATTTATCGGTGAGAGTCGGGGCGTCCACCTTAGCCCGGTGAGTGCGGATTTCCACATCGCTTCTACAATCGCTGACCCCGGTCGCGAACCGGATAACAAAATCGATATGAATCTCGAGATGATGGATGTGAATAGCTTGGACACCGGTCGCTATCAGGCTATGGTCGTACAGGATCGTCAGGATAATCAGGCGATTAAGGGATTTGTCAAATTTGTTCATGCGTGTTCTGCGAGGTCAAAAGAGTATGGGTCTTCACGCGATATCTACGCTCTGGCAGTAAGGACGATCGATGTGATTCGCGATGCCGTAAATGAGTACACTGGCCTGCAGGCTGATTTTGTTGGCAGTATTACCTATGATGATTCTCGCCTCTTGGATATTCCTATTCTCATACCCGATGTCATGTATGATGATAAGATCGGAGGCGATCCGAATGAGAATGAACTGCGGAATTTATCAGCTTACGTATTGGGAGGCGGATTCATACTGGGACATCTGACGGCACCGATGCAAGAGGGCTTAATAAAATATGGTGGCCTGGTGAATGGCAAGGATTTGTGGCAAGAGGTCTTACCCGAAGACCATGCAGTCTTTTCCTCGTTTTTTGATATTGGAGGGGTACCAGGTACGATGTCCTCGACTTGGGGCAAGACTGGGATGATCGGCTACTTTGTCAAAGGGCGCTTAGTAGCGGTCGGAGCACCTTGGAATCGCTTGAGAAGTCTTTATCTTATCGGAGGCGATAGCGGGGGCTATCAGCGCTGTTTGCAGTTGGCGGTCAACGTTATTGTTTATGCATTGACGCAGGAGGGGTCTGTTACGCAGCGTCTCATGCAGTTCGTGAATTGACCTTGAAACCTATGCACTATGAGTTGAGTATGCACGACTATATGAAAGTTCTGTGGCCGCTGGCGGCGGTAATATTTGCAATGATTGGCATCGGGTGTACAGCTGACGCCGAACGGGATGGGTATATTTATCGTCCTTCCCAGGAAGGTGGAATGACCAGCACGCCAAGTGCGAATGAGATTCCCGATGCGAAATTGACACCGGGAGATGGTGGGGTATATGTATATACCGCTCAGCAGAGTGGGGAGCACAGTATGGTGCTGGTGCCAGCGGGAGAGACCCTGATCGGCTGGGATGAAGGGCGGCCGAATGAACGTCCAGAGCATATCGTATACTTAGATAGTTTCTACATAGACCGTTTTGAAGTCACCAATGCCCAATGGGATCATTTTGCGCTTGCAACCGGTAAACCTACTAAAGACAATACCGCTGAGTCGAATCATCCGGTTGTCGGGGTCAGTATAGATGATGCATTTGACTATTGTGGGTGGATGGGGTTAGACGTTCCTACCGAAGCTCAATGGGAGAAGGCGGCACGGCTTCCGGACGGTGATCAGTCTCAGTACCCGTGGGGCAACTATGTCGGTCCAGAACACGCGAACTTCAATATGCATATAGGGGGAACAACCGAGGTAGGTGCGTACCCCCTCGGGGTAAGCGTCTACGGTACTTTCGATATGGCGGGCAATGTGTGGGAGTGGGTTAGTGATTATTATGCAAAAAACTACTATGCTGCAAGCCCGCTGGAAAATCCCACTGGCCCCCAGACGGGCAATGTCCATTTAATCCGCGGTGGCTCTTGGAATAGAGAAGCGAGCAATCTTCGTGTGAGTTTTCGCGATCTCTGCTTTCCCGAAGGAGCTTCCGATGTAGGATTTCGTTGCGTACTTAATGATGGCTATGATTTTTTCGGGCGAGGCTGATTCAGTGTGCGAATCTTGGCGGGCTTCAAAAATTACGGTAGTCGATACGACCATCCTCGTGGATCATTACCATTGTGTTAGCTGCTATATTTTCTATGGTGATTTTTTTGCCACTCGGGAATACGATACTTAAGGTTTCAACCGTAGAGTGCAAGCCAAGGCCAAAGTGTGCGCGCGTATCGTTATGCGATAGATAGCTGCCTGATCCACGAACTGTGCGGTATTGTGATCGCCCATTGGCAGTTAGTTTTATCAAAGAGCCTAAGCCATCGCGGTTGCTAACCGAGCCTATGGCTTGTACTTTGAGCCAATAATTTGCGCTTCCACTTTCGTTCCGCAATAATGTCGGCAGGTCATTAAGATTTACGATGAATACGTCCGTGTCCCCGTCGTTATCATAATCACCGAAGGTTCCACCGCGTCCAACGCGCTTGATCTGCATACCGGGGCCGGCTAAGGCAGAGAGATCCTCAAATGAACCATTGCCGAGATTGCGGAATACCTGATCTGTCTGTGCATAATCACTGCCAGTCATAACCTGAGCGACTTGTGGATAGACGTGACCATTTGCTGCAAATAGATCCAAAAATCCATCGTTGTCAAAATCGGCGAATTTGGTAGCCCAGGCCAACGAGTTCACACTTGGTGTCGCTAACCCGGCATGGGTGGTGATATCGACAAAATTTTTGCCGTTGTCGTTTCTGTATAAGGTGTTCGTCTCATTAAAGAAATTGGTTATGTGCACGTCTTCATCGCCGTCATTGTCGTAGTCGCCTAAGTCGATACCCATACCGGCTTCCTCATCTCCGTCTCCGTTGTACGCAAAACCTGCTCTGAGAGCAACGTCGACAAAATGTCCATCGCCAGTATTGCGGAGCAAGGTGTTAGGCGTTTCGTCGTTGGCAACGAAAAGATCAAAAAAACCGTCGCTGTCGTAATCACCGACCACAACTCCCAAACCATAGTTATTGACTGAGGGAGCGATTCCGCTCTCTTCTGTGACATCGGTAAATACGCGATTGCCCTCGTTGCGGTACAATACATCGGCAGCTCCGGGCATGCCCTTGGGACCGCAGTAGACCTCGATACCACCTATAAAGCGGCATGAAGGGCTTGGACTTCCCTGGGCGATGAGTAGTTCGGCATCAAATTCTACGTAATTGGCGACGTAGAGATCTAGATCTCCATCTAGATCATAATCGAAAAAAGCCGCACTCGAGCTGTAGGAATTGCCACCGACTGCTGCGGATAGAGTTATATCCTCAAACACATTTCCGCCGGTATTTAGGTACAGAGAATTTCGACCATAGTTGGTCACGTAAACATCGCGCAGCCCATTATTGTCTATATCACCGATCGCGCAGCCGGCGCTCCACCTGGGGTCCTCCAGCCGTGTGGTGCCTTTTATTTCGTCGAAAATCCCCGATCCATTATTGCGGTAAAATGCGTTTCCGGGTCCGGAGAGGTCTCTGAATGTATCAAATGTCGATCCGTTGAGAATGTACAGGTCTAAGTCGGCGTCGTTGTCGGCATCGAAAAAAGCGGCACCGCTTCCATGCGCTTCGAGGATATATCTTTTATCCTTGCCTCCGAAGATATTTGCAGTGCGAATACCTGCTGCCGAGGTTTGGTCGCTAAAGGTGATGAATGGATCTGAATGAACGATCGAAGAGCAGCAAAGGGTAAAGATGAGGAAACAGGTGATGATGGTTGTCATTGTTTTGATGGTCCGCGAGATTCTTCATCGAGTGCATAATGAATGCCGGTTAATTCAAGCAGTGCCTGCTGTATCGATTCGAATTCGGACCCCTCGCTTTGCTGTAGTCGGTCGATGAGCGGTCCGACTGCGGCCGTATCGGCTAGCTGGCTTAAGCTCGTAGCAGTTTCGGATCGCACCCAAGTGCTGGTGTCGGCTAACATGGAGATCAATCGGTTTAGTGAGTTCGTGCTTTGATGCTTGCCGAGGAGTTGGACTGCAATATAGCGAACGGTCTCATCTGGATCCGACAATACGGAATCCACCGCCTGTTCTGATGCGGTGGTCCAGTTTCGATCAAGTGCTTGCAAGGTGGCTCGACGAACGCTCGAAACAGAATCGGATAAGCCGGGTACCAAGAACGCTACCAGTGTCGTGTCGCGCAGGTTGCCGAGGCTCCAGGCGGCAGCCTCGCGAATGTTGGTAATTTCTTCTGCCAGCAAAAGTTGTGACAGGACTGGGGCCACCGACTGATCACGAAATTTACCCAGGGCAGTGGCCGCCTCGGATCTTACGTGCACATTTTCCGAATCTGCTTGGACTAGAGCGAGCAGAGGTGCTATCGCTCGCTTATCGCCGATCTCTCCAAGGATCTGCACTTTGATATAGCGGTCGCGTATCGGGTCTAGGTGGAGGTCCTGCAAAAGGCTCGGGATCGCTGCTGACCCGTGGCGGATCAACTTGGTGGCGGCGTCTTTTCTAATATGAGATTGTGCTGATGCTAGTTGCTGTTCTAACGATTCTATTTCGCGGGGGTCGGTACAGGCGCTCGCTGCAAATATCAGAATTACGATAAAGAGCCATGATTGACAAAAGGGGTATTTCCGCAGATCATGGCCGTAAAAGTACCTGTTGAAGAATTGCAATAGGTATGCTCTGGTCAATAGAGAGTCGTCTTGGTAGGCTAAGGCTAATTGACCATTTGCATGAGCTGTTGGGTCATGCCGCCTTCTTGAGTTAGAGCGTAAACAATAATATTTACAGCCATTTGTAGTTGTCTGGTCGAATCTCCACCAGATCCCTCGTTGCTCCAGCCCCAATGCTGTCCGGGAGAAACTCCGGTTAAACGGCCTTGCACAAAGTAACCGGTGACATATCCCCAGGACTCAACGCCATTCTTGCCACTGCCTAGACCGGGGCCATAGCCGGAGGGCATGCCTCCTTTAATATCGAAGAAGCACGAGAATATCGGATGGTCGTCCGGCAAGCGCTCGGTCCAGAAATCCTTACCCTTAATCAATCCGCCGTATTTTTCCAGTGCCTCTTGCCAGTACCCACCCATAATAAATCCTCCGGCCATCAGATAGCGGGCGAGTTGAGCCATTTCACTTTCGTTGGGCGATCCCTGCGGTAAGATAATCGGAACTTCGAGCAGTCTTTCGTCATCGAAGGTGATCGATCCGACGAAATCTGCCTGCAGACCGGTAAATTCGTTCAATGTGTCTCTGATTTTATCGATGGTTTTCACATTGATACTGCCCCAGCCAGTGACGCCGGCTGCTACCGATCGGGCCGAAAAGACGCGGGCGAGTTTTACAAAGCCCTTTACTGCCTGGCGATCTCCTG
>CAZFMY010000204.1:0-5974 GCA_964520345.1 uncultured Gemmatimonadaceae bacterium
CGTACCGCGCTGCTTTCTATCGCTTCTGCTCAGCGCGATTTCGGCTACGACCCCCAGTACCGTCTGGGCGACTAGCGCTCAGACTCCGGTCTGCTCGATCAGATTGCCGCCGACATAGACCGGTCTGAACAGGGTCTGTCGCATGGTCGGCATCTCGGCCAAAAGCTGCGGATGCGGATCCCAGTTGTGCCATTTGCTGCCGATGGCATTATAGCTGTTGAAGATCGAAACCCGCGGGGTATCCATCGCCCATACCGACGAGCTGTGGGTTACGGCCTCGGCGAAAAAAAGCACCGATCCGGCGGTGCAGCTGTAGGTGTCCCAAAACGGCGAATCCATTTCGCGCAGCGTCGCCGGGCCCTTAAACGCCGCCTTGTGGCTGCCGCTGACAAAGAGCGTCCCGCCCTGTCCCTCGGCGACGGGATTGAGCTCCCAGAGTGCGCGGGTCAGGCACGAGTGCGCCTGTCCCGGGAAGGCGTGGTAGGTGTGGTGGTCGCCCGGCACCCGCATCATGCCATTGCCGTTGTGGGGCATGAAATCGCCGTCGCCGCGCTGGCGGTATTGCGAGAAACTGTACTCCATGCGGAAGCCATAACAGGACTGATTGCCCAACGGCGGCGTCTTGGTCCCATCGGTGAAAGGGTGGTAGACGAACTCGTTCATAAAGCCGACCACCACCGGGTGATCGATCAGGTCCACACAAGGGCCTCCGAGCGACGAGCGCTGGTGCTCCGGCAGGGTGTTCGGCTGGTGATGCAGGCGGTGCAGATGTTCTTTGGCGGCGGCGATCTCGTCTGACGAGAGCACGCCTTCGACGAGCAGCCAGCCGCGCAGATCGAAGGCGTAGCGCTGCTCGTCGGTCAGTTCGACGACCGGTCGCCCGATCGAGTTTTTCTGTGCGTAGGCTTCGGCCCCGGGCTGCTGCGGCCGGCCGAGGTCTTTGTCGAATACAAAGTACTTATCCGAGTATTTCATGCTTTCCCTCTGGTTTAGCTGCGTCTGCGAGACCGGTGCTCACGGCGTCCACAAACCCCATTCGCTGGTTTTTTTCCACCGGGTCCTGCACTCGGTACACGAGCAGAAATAGCGCATCATCCAGCGTGGGCGTGCGCTGATATTGGCCGTACCGTTGTGGCCGAAGAGCGGTTGAAAGAAGAGCACGTCGCCGCGTCTGGGCATCAGTTCGAGGGGCTCGCCCAAGTCCAGGTTCGGGACGTCCTGGTTCAGATGGTAGAGGTAGCGGTATTTTTCGCGATCGGATTCGGCCAGCGCGCGGATCTGGTGCTGCGAGCCCGGCCACACTGCCGTCCCGCCGCCCTGTTGCTCGACATCGCTGAGGTAGATCAGACAGGCGATTCGATACGGCCCGGGAAAGGTCCGGTGCATATGCTCTTTGGGAATGCCGTCTATATGCGGATCCGGCCAGGTCCACTCGCCACCGATCGGCACTTTGTTCTGAGTGTGTACTGCCTCGGGCGGATGCACGGCGTCGGTGCCCAGGAGCTCGGCCGTGGCCTGCAGAAATTCGGGCGTTGCACAGGCCATCAGCTCGGGGTCCTGCAGGCCATTGTGGACCGAGAGGCCGCGCTCGGGCTGATGATCGGCCGCGCCGTTGCCGGCGCGCTGCCAGGTGGCGGGAGTGTGCGGATCCATGCCCATGATCCGCCAGATCGCAGCTTCCGCCCGTGCTGCGATCTCAGTGGGGATCAGACCGGAAGCCAGCAGATAGCCTTGTGCCTGATAGTGCTCGCGCGCGGCTCTATCCAGAGTCGGCATAGCGATCAGCGGGGTCGGCTGTGGTAACGGGCATTGGGCGCTTCGAGGATATCGCGCTCTCGCTCGCTCAGCTCGGGATAGGCACTGGTATCGAAATAACCCGCCGACCACGAGATCGGATGGGGGCTGTACTTGAAGAATATGGTGCGGCGTTCACCGGCACCGGTCCACGGCAGCGCCCCGTGCGTCAGCGCCTCGGTGAATACAACGGCGGTACCGGCCGGGCCCGTCACCCGCTCTACGCACTCGGCCAGGGCTTGGTCCATATCCCGCCATTCGCCGGGGAAGCGGTAATTGCTTTTGTGTGAGCCGGGCACGCAGCCGAATCCTCCGTCTTCAGGGCCTAGATCGGCCAGGTTATAGGCGACTACGGTCAGTCCGTTGTGCATGCGGCCGTCGGTGAAGCGATAGTACTGCGAGGGGTTGAATGGGGCGCCGCCGCCGTGCAGGTTGGCGCCGATCGGGCTGGTGCCAGAGCGGATGATATCGGCGTAGATATGGTCGAGGCGGAATTGCGGATCGATGATCTGCTCCAGATAAGGGACCACGCGCTCGTTGGCGATCAGGCCGCGGTAGGCTGGTCCCCAGTCGAGAAGGCCACCGAAGCGATGGGTGCGCATATCGGGGGTGCAATCGGCCGCGATATGCTGGTCCATGATGTGGTTGAGCGCGGCCACCTGTTCGGCGCTGAGCGCGTTTTCCACCGCGATATATCCCCGCAGGTCGAAGAGGTATTTCTCGTGGTCGTCCATCAGATCTCCCGGGTTAGTTTGCGAGGAAGAAGATACGATCCACGCGGTTTTTGCACTACCGAGAAAAGTGCATCGGCCCGATCCGCTCGAGATGGACGATGGCGCTTCGGAGCCCTATATTAGACGGCGCGAAATCGCAGTATCCCCACAACCACAGGACGGGCCTCGATGGATACCAGCGCAGTTGCCGATTCGTTCACCTTCAAGGGCGCAGAGCTCGAAGCAACTCCGTCCGCACTCGGAACGCTGCGTTGCTCGGACGATGCGAGTGGCGATTACGATGAGTTGCGGCGGCGGATGCAGGAAGATGGTTATCTATTTATGCCGGGGCTGCTGGACCGCGAGGCGGTGCTCGAGGCACGGCGCGAGGTGGCTCGGCGGCTGGCCGAGGCCGGGCTGCTGGATCCGACCCGGCCGGTGGAAGAGTGCATTGCCGCGCCAGAAGCCGAAGTTGGTTTTATGGCCGAGGTCGCCCGCGACAATCCCCAGCTGGACGCCGTGCTCTACGCCGGTCCGATGATGGACTTCTACCGGGGATTTCTCGGTGGCCCCGTGCGCCACTTCGACTATACCTGGTTTCGCACTAAATCGCCGGGTCCCAACGCCACTCAGCCCCACTACGACGTGGTCTATATGGGGCGGGGTACGCGCCAGCTCTACACCTCGTGGACTCCGCTGAGCGATATACCTATGAGTATGGGTGGGCTGATGCTCCTGGAGAATTCGCACCGGCAGCAAGAGCTGATTGCGACCTACGGCCAGCAGGATGTCGACCTCTACTGCGAAAACGACCCGGATTCCAGGGCTCTGGTGGCCGATGCCCGTGAGGAGGCCCGCGACCTGAGCGGAGAGGAGCGGGGCCGGGTGCAGTGGCAATCGCCGACCTTCGGCTCCTACTCCGAGGATGCGGCCGCTACCCGGCGCGAGCTGGGCGGGCGCTGGCTGACGGCCGAATACCGCATGGGCGATCTGCTGGTCTTCAGCATGTACACCATGCACGCCAGCGCCGACAACCACAGCGACCAGATCCGCCTCTCGTCCGATTCGCGCTACCAGCTGGCCAGCGAGCCGGCCGACGAGCGCTGGATCGGCGAGGACCCACCCCTGCACGGCATCCGCGCCCACCGCGGCATGATCTGCTGAATACTATTACCCCGTCGATCAGGGTTTTTGTGTTCGGGTATTCCAGCTGATCGCGGGCATCCCGGCGAGGGCTTCGGCCAGCGCCGATTGCTCTTCTGCGCTGAGCGGACCGGCCATTACGGCGGCGGCATTTTCTTCGATCTCGGCGATATTGCGAATCCCCGATACTATCGTCGAAACCCCCGGGTGCGAGAGGGCGAAGCGCAGGCCCAGTCGCCGCAGGTCGGCCCCGTCGCCACCGGCAAAGGCCTGCAGCCGCTCCGCCCATTCGATGATCGGGCCGCTGAGGTGCAGGCCCGGATCTCCGACCTCGTAGAAGCGCTCGACCGCCTTGCGCGATAGGGAGCCGGCGTCGCCGGAGAGCAGCCCGCCGTGGAATACCCCGCCGAGGAGCACCCCGAGGTCCTTTTCGACGCAGAGCGGTAGGAACTCCTGCTCGGCGTCGCGGACCAGGAGGTTGTAGGTATTGTAGGTGAGGGTGACGTCGAAGAGATCCGATTCCGCCGCTGCGCTCAGTTGCGGCAGCATCCCGCTGATGCCGAAAAAGCGAATCTTACCCGCTGCTTTCAGTTTTTCGAGTGCCGCGACCATGCCGCTTTCGACCATGTGCTCGAGCGCCTGTGTCCCCGTCCCGTACTGATCGACGCTGTGGATCAGCAGCACGTCGATCTCGTCGATCTGCAGCCGTTCGAGGCTGGCCTCGGCCATGGCGACGATCTCGGTCTCGGCCATCGCCGCGCCGTCGCCCATGCTGCCGCAGACCCCGGTCTTGGTGCAGACGATCCAATTTTGTCGTTGGCGCGGGTTTTTCAGGTAGTGGCCGAAGATCTCTTCGCTGCGCCCGTACGAGGGCGCGGTGTCGAGGAAGTTGACGCCCAACTCCTCGGCCCGCGCCATGGTGCGGGCGAATCCCTCCGGTGCGACCTCGAAGTGCGGATTGCCGCGGTACGACCCGGTCGGCTCGCCCGGATCGCGAGCGGAGGTGCCATCGGCGGCGACCGGCCCGTACTTGCCCATCGGTCCGATGCCGCCGATGCCGATCTCGCTGATTTCGAGGTTGGTCCTGCCCAGTTTTCGGTATCGCATCGATGCTCCTCGGCCAATATGGCGCGGCCCTTGCATAGATCCCTCGATCCATTTGCCGCGGGTATTGAGTACATTAGGTATTGCACAGGCCCATTCGTTTGTCAAGGGCGGGAGCGGTCGTCCGATGCGTCGGTTAGCGCCGGCGGTCTAAAGAGGAGATAGAGCAGATGTCCCATATCGAAGTACTGGACAGCGGTTATGTCGACCGCGCAGACGCGGCCTTCGCCACGCTGGTGCGCCTCGACAAGGGCGAGATCGTCTGCGGGTTCAGCCGCGGCGGCGGTCCTTATGCCACCGGCGATACCCATTGCGCCCGCTCGGCCGACGGCGGCCGGACCTGGGCCTATCAGGGCGTGATCCTGGCCCGCGAAACCGATCCGCTGCGCACCAATCACCTGCGCTTGAGCCGCACCAACGCAGGGGTGATTCTGGCCTATGGCCAACGCGACCAGCGACGGCAGACGGAGGATGGTCTGGTCACGGTTCGCAGCGAGCCGGTGGTCTGCCGCTCGGCCGATGGCGGCCGGACCTGGTCCGCAGCGGAGGTGATTCCCTTTCAGATCGAGGGTCCGTACGAGATCTCCAACCCGATCGTGGTCACCGCCGATGGCCGCTGGCTGGCGCCGGCTGCGACTTTGCACGACGGCCGCTACGGCGAGTATGTCGTCGTGCACGAGTCGAGTGACGAGGGCGCGAGCTGGCCCCATATGTATACCGTGTTTCAGGATCCCGGTACCGGAATCGGCTATCTGGAGCAGAAGCTGACCGAGTGTCGACCCGGAGAGCTGATCGCCTGTGCCTGGGTGCAGGATTTCGTCGGCGATAGGGACCTGAAAAATGCCTATAGTTTTTCCACCGATGGTGGCCGCAGCTGGGAAGGGCCTTATCCGACGGGCATCCAGGGGCAGACGATGACGCCGATCTGGCTGGGGGAAGACCGCTTTATGGTGCTTTACAACAAGCGTTTCGGCGATCAGAGCGTACAGATGTGTCTGGTGCGCGCCTCCGGGCCGAGCTGGGCGGTGGAATTCGAAGGCATGCTCTACGACGGCCGGGCGCGGCTCGAACTGACCGATGAGATCAGCAGCCAGGAGCAGATCCGTCTGATCCAGTTCGGCTATCCGATGGGGGTGCGGCTCGACGACGATACGGTGCTGGCGGTGCACTGGTGTGCCGATGAGGGCGAGTACTCTATTCGCTGGACGCGCTTGCAGGTG
>CAZFMY010000205.1:0-5972 GCA_964520345.1 uncultured Gemmatimonadaceae bacterium
AGGTCTACGGGCTGATGGCACGCGAGTTCCTGCCGGCGATCCTGCCGGGTTTGCTCGGAATCTTTCTCGCCGCGCTGCTGGCTTCGGTAATGAGTTCCTGCGATTCGTTTATGATCGCCTCGTCTGCGCTCTTTACCGAAAATGTCTACAAACCGCTGAGACCCGATCGCGCCGCCGGGCACTATCTGCTGGTCGGGCGCCTTACCTCGCTGGTGGTGGTGGCCGGGGGCGTACTCTTTGCCTTCTGGCTCACGGGGGTGGTCGAGGGCCTGGAGATTTTCTGGAAGATTTCTCCGATGATGGGGATCGCCTTCTGGTTGGGGCTTTTTTGGCGGCGGGCAACGGTCGCGGGGGCCTGGGCCTCGACGGCGGCGGCCCTTTTCGCCTGGTGGCTGACGACGACCGAGTTTTTTATCGGCTGGGTCGGGGCTCTGCCGCTGGCCGACTCGCTGCGCCTGGTGATCGAGCGCAGCGATGGCGCCGAGATCTACCTGCCCTGGCAGATGATTTTTTATCTGGTGGCCGGCACTCTTACGGGTATCGTGGTCAGCTTGATCTCCCGTCCGGTCGACGAGGATCAGTTGGACCGCTATTACGAGTTGGTGCGAACTCCGGTCGAAACCGGCGAGCCCGCTCCTACGGAGCCCTGTACTATTCCCGCTGGGATCGAAGTGCCGCCAAAGCGCAACGTCTTTGCCGATAGCAGTATCGAAGTGATGGTGCCGGAGAGGAGTTCGGTCTATGGCTTTGTGGGATCGTGGTGTTTAGTCGGAGTGCTCATTTACTTCTTCTTTGCCGTTACGCGCTAAATTCAGGCGCTTAGTCGAGCAGGCGGATCGTCCCGGCGCTGCCGTCTACTTCCACCCGTTGTCCGTCGCTGAGTCGATGGATGACGTCTTTGACACCCAATACAGCGGGGATCCGATACTCGCGGGCGAGGACGGCGCCGTGGCTGAGCTTGCCGCCGTCCTGTGTTACGATGGCACCGATGGTGTTGAAAAGCGGGGTCCAGGAGGGGTTGGTGGCGGTGGCGACCATGATCTCACCGGGCTGAATCGCATCGGTGTCGGTCATAGATCGGAGGATGCGGACCGAGCCGCGCACGGTGCCGGGAGCGCAGGGCGTACCGCGCAAGATGCCATCCTCGGATTCGCAGTCTTTCTCTTGATCCTCTTTTTTTTCTTCCGGTGGTGGTTCGACGCCTAGTCGATCGGGTGGTGTGATGGCGCTGAAATGTTCGAAGGCGGCGCGGCGTTGATTCACTAGAGCGCGGTGATTGGCTGGAGAAGCAGCCACGAGGGCGGCTCGCAATTCGTCGTAATGGAGGAAGAGCACGTCCTCGGTTGCGGCGATGCTCCCGATGTCGACCAGGCGTCGGCCGCAGGCGAGGAGCACGTAGCGCACCCGGGCGGTGACGGCGAAGTCGATGTAGACCCCGTGATCTTCGGAGAGGGTCATTCCCATCTGGGCCAGTTGGAGTACGTGTTCGAAGCGCTCCCGGGCGGGTTGGGGATATCCGCTGAGTCGCTCGCGGGTGGAGGTGATCGCCGCATTGCGTTCGGCCGCGAGCTTTTCCGCCTCGAGTCGAGGGTTGCGGGTACCGGGCTCGAGATATTCGCGCAAATTTTTAAATACGGGTGCGGGATCTTCGCGCCAGGTGGGGTGGAATAGGGTCCAGGTCGGAGCGCGGTGACCATAGTGGTCGAGATAGTGGTCGAGGGCGGCGGCGAAGTCGCGGCCCTGTGCCGAAGCGCGCAGCGTTTCGAGGGTGCAGCCAGGGGCGCGGAGCATCTGGTGCAACGCGGGATTTTCCAGGGCCTGGCGGCTCAGATCCCAGAGTGCATGGCCCATCTCGACGGTCAGGTTGGGCATGGCCTGGAAAAGCCGTTGCGCAGCGAAGGGATCTGCCTGCTCTTCGCCGTCTGCGAAGAGCTCGTCGTAGTAGTCAGCCAGATTGTTCATCGCCCCATAGGCCGGGTTCACGATGGCGAAGTGGATGGTCCAGAGACGGGCGAGGTACTGCCAGGTTGTCTGCAGGTGTGCGTCCAGGTCGGAGCGCGAGGCCTGGTCGAGTTCGAACTCGTCCCAGAAGGATAGGCAGCGTTGGATCTCGGGCAGCCATTCTTCGTTCCAGCGTCGCTCCATGTCCTCGATGGCCTTGGCCATCGGGGCTTTGTTGCGTTCCTTCACCGCTTCTTGCTGATCTTCTGCGACGAGGGGGCGGTTGTAGCTGTAGAGATAGCCGTTGATGCAGCGGTACTCCTGGTGGGAGATCGGTTCGGTAGCGAGTATTTTGTCGGTGTATAGCCAGCCACTGCCGGATTGATCCCAGAAATCCGCCTCCAGCGCGGGGATCGCATCGGGGCGGTGATGGGTGTCCCGGTTCCAGGTTTGTTCGGCGTCGTCGGCCTGCTCCCATTCGACGGGGAACTCGGCGGGCGTGGGAATAGGCACGCGGCGCGGTTGATCCTTAGTGGTCATTGAGATCGATTCTGAGCGGTTGTCATTCACCGCGTTTTATGGTTAGAGGTCTCTGGAGACCACCTGGCCCAGCAGCGATTCGCCCCTGGCGAAACGCTCGAGGTTTTCAGCGGCGAATTGGGCCCGTTTGCGCGAGGTGCCGTCGGTCGAGCCAGCGGTATGAGGCATCAGGAAGACGTCGGGCAATTGGTAGACGGGGTGTTCGGGATCCGGCGGTTCTTCGGCAAAGACATCGAGCCCGGCTCCGCCGAGCCGATTTTCGAGCAGCGCCTGGTAGAGCGCTTGCTCATCGACGAGCTCACCACGGGCGACATTGATCAGGCAGGCGCTCTTTTTCATCAGGCCGATTCGCCGCACGTCGATGGTATGGCGAGTCTGAGGGGTGAGATGCAGGTGGAGCGAGAGATAGTCGCTGGCGGCGATCACGCGGTCTATCTCATCCGGGCCACCGAGAAATTCGGGTTCGATTTCGGCCAGTATCTCTTCTTCGATCGGGCGAATATCGATCGCGTGAATCCGCATTCCGAAAGGTCGGGCCCGCCGCGCCAGGTCCTGGGCGCTGGCGCCGAAGCCGATGAGGCCGAGCACCAGCCCCTCGAGCTCGGTGCCGGTCGGTGAATAGAGCTGGGCTGCGGCAAAATTCTGCCGCGCGCGGTTGTAGCCGTGCGCGTGCATGAGGATGAACATCATGGCGCTCTGCGCCAGGGCTACGCTGCTGAGCTGGCCTGGTGCGTGGGCCAGGAGCAGGCCGGCGTCGAGAATGCCCTCGACATCGACGTGGTCTAGACCGGTGGTTTGAGCCTGGAGAAATTGGACCCCGGCGGCTGCGGCTTCGGAGAGCAGATCGGCGGTGATATTGCCGCCGAGATCGACGATCGCGTCGATCCCGGCAAATTGCGGAGCCGCCGGTTGGTCGCGGTCGAAGATGCGCAGCGGGAAGTGCGCGCCGACGGCGGCGATGACGTCTTCGCCCCAGGGTTTGGCGAGACCGCTTACAGGGTGTGGCAGAAAGAGTACGTTGAGGTTGCGCATTAGTATCCCAAATCGGTGCGGATCTGCGCCATCTGGCTGCAGCCCGAGCCCAGGAAGGGTTCATCGCCTCCAGCGAGGAGCACCGAAAAACCATCGTCGATGGCGCGCTGGAGCGAGTGCGGATCAAAGGCCGGGCGATAGATGCCGATGCCGGCCGGTTTGCCGGCGCGGTGGGCTGCTGCTGCAAGTCGGGCCTGCGCATCCTGGAAGGTTTGGCTCTCGTACTCGAAGGGCACGCCCAGCGAAATCGAGAGATCGACCGGGCCGATGATAAAGGTGTCTACCCCCTCGACAGCGAGAATCGCATCGATATTCTCGACTGCCTCTGCGGTTTCGATCAGCGCAATGAAGACCACCAGCTCGTCTATGGCCGCGAAATATTCTTCGGTGCGCAGACCGTATTGCGCAGCCCGGTGCGGCCCAAAACCGCGGATGCCGATGGGTGGATAGCGGCAGGCGCGGGCGCCCTCCTCGGCCTGGTCGGCGGTGTTGATGAAGGGAGCGAGGATGCCCATCGCACCCATGTCGAGATAGAGCCGGATCAGTTCTTCATCGACGCGCGGCAAGCGGACGATTGGCGTGGCCGGTGTATTGCCGATGGCCTGTAATTGCCCCTGGATGCCGGTGGCGGTCTGGGGGGCGTGCTCGGAGTCGAGGATGATGAAATCGTAGCCGGAATGGCCGAAGAGCTCGGCAATGGCCGGGGCGCCGAAACGGAGCTGGGCGCCGAAGGCGGGTCGGCCGAGGGCGAGCTGGTCCTTAATTCGATTTTTCATGGTTTTCCAATGGGGGCTAGTGAAGTCCGACCGAGGGCGCCCCTTGGCCGGACCCTGAATGGCTGAATTAGTCTAAGACCGATCGTCGTTGTACACAAGGACCCGTCCACTGGATGGTCAATCTGCGATCCGGGCAAAGGCGCGTACCGGTGAGCCATCCCGACCGATAATGGCCAGGGGAATGGCGCTGAATTCGAAACTGGTTCGATCGAGGGCGGCGAGGTTGGTGAGATTTTCGACGATCAGTACCGAGCGGCCGAGCAGGACCAGGTGGGCGGCATGCGGCGGTCGATCGACCGAGGGAAAGTCGACGCCGATCAGGTCGATGCCGGTCTCGGCCAGGAATTCGGCGCCGTCGGCACTGAGTACGGGATGGTCGGTGAAATAGGACTCGCTCCGCCACTGCCGATACCAGCCGGTGTGGAGGATGACCTGGGTGTGGTCCGCGAGTTGGGCGCGGAACGGGGCCAGCAGGTCGGCGTCGATGACCGGCTGATCGAAGAGCTCGAGCACGGTGGCGCGGCCGGTGCATCGCTCGAGTGGAATCTGGTCGATGGTCGGTCGGTCGGCGTAGAAATGATAGGGCGCATCGATGTGGGTGCCGCAGTGGATGGGCAGGCGGATCTGGCCGCAGTTGAGATTTCGCCGCTCTTCGGGACCGGTCTGGCTGGTCTGGTCGAGGATGGCGATTTCCACGGCGGGGTCGCCGGGAAAAGGCGGGGTATCGTTGGCGAGGGGATGGCTGAGGTCGATCAGGCGCATGAGATTCCGGAGGTGGTTTTTTGCGTCGTTGGACCGGTGACGCGGGTTGCCTTCATTGCTTAGCGAGGAGTATGAGCTTGCGACAGCCGGACCGTTCTGTTCGATTCGGTGGATTGTCGTCCGAGCTCATCAATCCCAATCGACCTTGCGGTAGCGCTTGAGGAGCTGCTTGCCTCGGTCGGAGAGGCTCTCGTACAGCGCGGCAGGCATTTCGACGTTCTGTGCGATGGCATACCAATCGCGGCAGTAGCAGACGACCAGTTCGGGACGCGGATCGGGTGTGAGATTAGGCGTGCCGCGGTGCAGGGTGCGGACGTCCTGGATCCACATCGAGCCCTTTTTGAGATTGAGGCGATGGGCCGAGGGAAAATGACCTGTGCGCAGTATTTCGTCGTAGCGGCCTTCGTACTCGGGGTCGGCGAGGTACTGGGTCGAGGGCAGGACTTCGAAACTGCCGTTTTCCTCCGCCGTGTCGACCAGCGGAAATTTTACGCCGACGACCGGTACGGTCTCCAGTCCGATATGGGGGATCTCCCTGGCGATACCGGTATCGCGGTGCCAGTGCTGAAACTCGCTGTGCTGACAGGGGGTATTGGAGTGGTAGCAGGTGATCACATAACCATCGCGGCGCCAGATTTGATCGAGGAATTCCAGGATCACCGGATGTTCGTAGATCGCCGGATCGGCGAAGGGGGCGATCCAGGGGATGGTCAGGGTGTAGCGATTGGTCGTCTGCAGGCGGCCCTGTCCGATGCGAGGATCGCCGAGTTCGACGTTCGAAACTTCGGTTTCGCGTTGCTGGATATGCGCGAGGAGCGGCAGGAAGGCTTCGCGGATCCGGTCGATTTTCTCGACCGGGATCATATCGTCGAATACGGTGTAGCCATTGATTTTGAATTCGGCTATTTTGAGTTCGAAATC
>CAZFMY010000206.1:0-5895 GCA_964520345.1 uncultured Gemmatimonadaceae bacterium
GAAATTTCGATCTTGATCTCATCCTGGATCAGCGAAGGCGGCAGGGCTTCGGCGGCCGTTATGAAGATCACCATCGTGTCGTCAAGGCCTTCTGGACTCACAGCATTGAAGGTGATCCGTCCATCGCCGGTAAAGTCCGAACGGCCTTTAATACTGATCTCCAGACCATCGCTTGTCCGTGTGGTATCGACGGTGAAATTTTCTCCTGGATCGTCGATCCAGGAAAAAGCCAGGCTGTCGAGCGGAGTGTCCACATCAGTTACGATTTCGGGCAGCAGATAGGTCTTGGTACCGCCGCGAGAGATCTTGGGATTGCGGTGATCGGCATCCAGAATAAAGATTGGCGCATCGGCCACCTGCTCCACATCGACGACGATCAGCAAGGTATCCGTGCCCCCTCGCAAACCATCGGTAACCAAGAGCCTCAGCGAATCCCGTCCAGCGAAATTCTCAAGCGACCAGATCAGCAAATGGTGCGTCTCCCCCACGACTGCGGCCCTCAATTTTCGCTCGTTGTCAATACCTCCTATGGAGAGCGCCGCATAGCGCAATTCGAGCTGAGGATCAATCACATCCAGATCCTGGACTATGAGATCCAGATCTCCGTAGTCGAAAGCACGACTCGGGTTGGGATTTATCAGGGGTATAAAAGGATGAGCATCTTCGAGAAACGAGATACTGTCCCGCCGGACCCCATCGCTATCGCGATCGATGAGGAAAGACGGCGGATTATTGACGATGATTTCGGATATTTCGGTCGCCGAGATCGGCGGTTGGCCGGCGCGCAATGCGCTCTCCGGTTCGGTCGCGGTCCAGATTATCCGCCGCCGTCCCGACCAACCTTCGACGGGAGTGATTCTCACTATTTTGGTTTCGGGATCGATCTCGATCTGAACACTGTCGAGATCGGTTGGCTCGAATGACCACTGGATCGAATCGATATTGACTGAAGGCCGAGTCGCCTTCACATAATCACTCAAACGACCAATCGTCGTGCTATCGGCCTGACCAGGCACCAAGACCACATCGGGTATATCGCGTATTTCGAGCCCGGTGACCGAGATTTCGAGCCCCTGGGCAGTAATAAAACGCGCTTCGGAAATCCCATCCGACAACACCAAACGGGTCTCGCGAATCGGGTTGTCGTCGATCCGGATCAAACCGTTGTCGATCGGTTGGATACAGACCAGCTGGAAAGTTGCCAGGACCCCCGACCCGGTGCGGATCCGATTTCCGGCCCCACCAATAACAGCCGCGTATTCGAGCTGCTGGCCCGCAAAACTCGATGCAGCCGGATCGGTCTCTGGAATCAGGGAATTGGCCTGTTCGCCCGCCCCCTGAAAAACCGGTCCCTGGATAAAAGGCTGGACACCAACCTGACCCCCATCCGCGGTCGCGGGTCGCTGGTCGACCACCTGAAAAGCATCATCGGGCACGGTGATAAAGAGTGAAAAACCAGCTGCCTCGGTCCCTCTCAGATCGCCAAAAACCTCGACCGTAACCACTTCCCCGACCTGAACGGTGATGCGGTTGGCATTGGTACCTTGCTGGCGCAGTCTCAGAGTCTGAGCTGAAACGAGTTCACAAAGAACACTGATGAGTATCGCCACAAGCAGAGCTGTTGGGGTGCTGAATCTCATAAGGTGCGGACTCTTTCCCGGGAAGAGTAAAAGCTCACGCCCCAATGACGCAAAATATATGCCGAAGCTGATCCAAGTTTCTTTCCACACACTCAAGTCAATTATAAATATAAATTTACATCCGGATGAGAACCGGGCCTAGATCGAATAACAACCGAACCTCCATTAAATCTCCCAGCTTCCCTTACCCTTTAAAATAAAACAATGGGAATAGTTTTCCGGGTACACAAAAAAAGGCGCCGCAGGAGTAAAACTCCTGCGGCGCCTTTTTCACTTCCTACCGAGGTGATTATTTCACCAAGGTCATCTTGCGAATCTGCGAGTAGTCCCCCGCCTCGAGACTGTAGAAGTATACCCCGGAGGATACACCCTGACCAGCCTCGGTCTTACCATCCCACTTGATCCGGTAAGATCCCGCCTTCA
This sequence comes from uncultured Gemmatimonadaceae bacterium, assembly GCA_964520345.1. Lineage (GTDB taxonomy): Bacteria > Latescibacterota > UBA2968 > UBA8231 > UBA8231. Next base: position 2,064 of record CAZFMY010000206.1, read on the forward strand.
TCCGCGACTCGACCAGCGTGCGAACCGTCTGGCCCAGCTGGTTGAAGACCCGCAACTTGACGGTCCGAGCAGTCGGAATGTCGAAGCGAATCTCAGTCGACGGGTTGAAGGGGTTCGGGAAATTCTGGTGCAGTGCCGCAATATCGGGCAGCGCCTGCGCCCTCTTCACTCGCATATCCACGCCCTGGTAGGCGCTGTTGACGAGCTGACCCGAGACGACCTCGATCATACCCGGCTCATCGGCCAGAGTCACGAATCGGACCGTGACCAGGTCGGCGTCGCCACTGGCAGTCATCTCGCGACCGACGCGACCAGCAGTCACCTCGACCAGCCCCGGCTCAGAGCGCTGGAAGAAGAGTGTGCCGCGCGCGTTGTCCGCGAAGACATCCCCTTCCACCACGGCCTGAGTACTGGAGACCAGCTTGACCCGCTCGGGATCGTAGCTGATGCTCAGGTCATAGGCCATGACATCGCTCATGCCCGTCACTCGAGTCGTCACTTCGAAGACCCGACCAGGCCACCAGGCGTCTACTTCATCGACACCCAGGACCTCGACGCTGGCCGCCGAATTATCGCCCGCTTCGTTGATCCGCTTGAAGACCGGCGCAGCACCAAAGCCATCGTTGCCGAAGTTGGAGGTAACAAAACCCAGATCGAGGGTATTGATCACTCCGTCGGCATTGATATCGGCGGCAGAGATATAATCCGCATCGGCCGGCGTCTGATTCCACAAGCTGAAGATCAGGTTGGCATCGGCGATATCGACCTGGTTATCACCCGTGGCGTCGCCGCCGCGGAGGAAACCCAGTGATGTTGCCGGCGAGAGATTGCCCAGCAGATCCGAACCGAAGGTCGGATCAGGCGTAAGCGTCATCCCGTTGAAAAGGTTCAAGGTATCAGTACGACCCGTCACGTAGCCGTCGGCCTTCACGGTCAACTCGTAGCTACCAGGCGGTATCTCGGTCAAGGTGAAGGTACCGAAGGCATCGCTGACGACCTGTACCGAGTCGCCGAGCACTACGCTACCGGTCGAGATCGTGCTGATAGTACCGGTGGCACTGGAGGAACCACCCGTGACGCTCTCGCCAGCCGAGAAGGTCCCGGTGACCGGGGACAGACTCAGCACGGTGCCATCGATCGCAGCGACCGTACCCGTGGCGCTGCTGGTCGTGCCCGTCACCGTTTCACTGGCCTGGAAGGTCCCGCTGACGCCGGACAGATCCAGGTCGGTGCTGCTGCTGCTGGTGTCGAGCATGACATCGTTGGCTGCGATATAGATCTGGTCGGTGATATCCTTCGTCGAACCAATCTGGCGCAGATGCACATCCAGCGTAGCAGAATAGTCCGAACGACCCTCGAGCGGTGCGGTGGAGATCAGACGCGCTCCCGGGGTCAGGGTCACAAAACCCTCACGCGCCGGAGCCGCCAACTCGATGGTCCCGTTGCGGAAGGCCGTCTTGCGACCAGCCTCCACCGACCAGACCAGGCTGGTGTCCAGCGGCGCGCCGCCGGAGAAGTGCTTGACCAGCAGCTTGAGCGTCGCCGCAACCTGCGAGCTATCGCCCGCGCTGTTGCCGATGACCTCACCGATGATGATCGACTCGACAAAGTTCAGCTTGATGAACTGATCGCTGCCCTGAGTGGTATCGTTCTGCGCGATGGTCGACGGCGTCTTGAAGGCGCCGGTCGAGTCGGCAAAGGGCTGCAGCCCCGTCGTGCCGCTATCCATGTCGATGATATCGAAGTAATTACGCGGCACATTGAGGTGCATAGCCATCAGGTCGATCGAGCTTTTCTGCGAGTTGACCAATACATCCATGGTCAAAGTGTCGCCGGTACTCGCCGTCATCGTGCCCGGAGCCAGCTCGATACTGTAGATCGGGTCGGCCCCCTCGACGCGGAGTGCACCCGGCGCCTTGGACAGGACTGCTTTCTGCGCCTCGGAACCAATACCGGTAGCGACCGAATCAACTACTCCAGCGACGGATACATGCTCGCCGAAGCGCGGATCGACACTACCAGCGATGAAGATATCGAACTCCGTCGGGGTACCAATGATATTGAACGAAGTGGTTTTGGTATCCCAGAGATAGAAATCCTCATCGCTCTCGCGTATAGTCTGGATCACGTCAGAATAAGCCTCGGCCGTATTGTTGGTTCCGACTAACTCACCGGTCAGACTATTGATGATATAGACATCTTCATCACCACCACGCCCCTTAGCATTGGACTCGAGATCGCTAAGTGTTGCATACTTGCCCTTCGGCGAAGCATAGAGGCGCAGGTAGGCATCATCGGTACCGGTGCCATCATCGATCAGAAAGTCGTCCCACTCCAGGCGGACCACATCACCGTTGACGATGGTCTGGTTTCCATCCGGGGGCGTCCTCATGACCACCTTCGGCGTGGGCTGATAGGTCCCCTGCTGACCTCCCCTGAGCAGGATAGCACCACCGGCCTGCACTCGGGTATTGCCCAAACTATCGTGCAATACCGCATAGATCCAGGAAGTATCTACCGTCACACCGATCTGAATAGTGCGATCGTTGAGTACCCCCGTAGTAGCCGGCAAGAAGAGATTCGGCAAAACCCCCGGCGGATCGCGAAAGTTCCACACATACTGATCGTTGGCCCCTTCATCGTCCTCGCGGATATTGCCAGTTATCAGCACCGCATTACCCGGGTTGGTACCCGTGGTGGAAAGCAACTGGGTAGAATCGGTACCCGAGTAGTCGACCACCGTCGGATCCACGCCCGTATAATAGAGCGAGATGATCGCATTGCCGTCGAGATCCTGATCCGAGCGACCGCGCTGCCATTGGATGGTGTAGCGATCCTGCTGGCTCGGGTCGAGCGGTAAGACCCGTCCGAGCAACGGCGCCGTGAATTCGTAGGCCGGCGAATGGCGGATCGCCAGTGCATTGGCCGAAACGCCCAGTGCAAAGGTATCCTCATCGGCCGCGATGGCATAGATATAATAGCCACCCTGGACGATTACCGAATCACCGGTTGAACCCTGTGCGGTAACATCAAAGTCGAACTCGATCTCCTCATCGGTTCGCAGCGTATCGGAGAGCTGAATCTCCGTCGCGCCACTCAACGAGAGCGTCTGATCCGGGAAAGTACCCGTAACCGAGACCGCCGAGGAAGCGATATTAGCCGACGTCGAAATGAAAAGCCGCATCTGGGCATTGTCGTCGTAATCGTCGATGGTGAACTTGATTTTGTACGGATTGACCTTCGCCAGGTTGCTGAACTCTCCGGTATCAACCGTATCGGTCGCGACTGGATTGACCGAGCGGATGATCGGAATATGACGGACCTGCAATGGCCCCTCACTCACCGCGTAAACCGGCAGATTGGTGCCATCATCGGCAATGATGTAGACATAATAATTGCCGTCCAGCATCTTGGTCAGCGCTGCCCAACCATAGGCCGTCTGCGCAGCCGAACCAGGATCATCCCAGGTATAGGACTGCGTATTGGACGAGGCAGAGCCCTCGGTGAAATCGTTGCTCGCCGTCGGGTCGGTGGGCAGGCGCGTAGCCGCACCCGTCGCATCGCGCTCGTCGACGATCAGCGTGGCGAAGGTCTTGATGTCCTGCACCGAAGACAGGCCGTTGTCGGGATAGGCGTAGAGCGAAGCCCGTAGAGTATCGTTAGCCCCAACTGTAAAGTTGTCATCGGAGTCGAATAAGGTGTATTGAAGCGTAAAGGTTTCGTTGGCGAAACTACCCGAACTCAGGGTCGTTGCGTCAGGTGCTACGATCGAAACCAGTGGCGCGATATTGGACGCGACGATGTCGATGTCGGCGCCCATGATGAAGTAGGA
>CAZFMY010000207.1:0-5811 GCA_964520345.1 uncultured Gemmatimonadaceae bacterium
ACACGCGGCCGGACGCTCCGGACCACGAGGAGGTGTGGTTCTGGGACCTAAGAGGTTACCTGGTGCTGACTGGCGTGATGGACCGCCAGTGGTTAGCGCAGTGCAACGCAGCGCTCGACTCGCCCTTCGCCGAAGCCAACCGTCGGCCGGTTGGCCTCTCGAGTAGCACCGTGGGCGAGTACCCGGAGTACGAGGGCTGTTCGCAGCTCATTGCCCCGGCCCCGGGCACGCGCTGTAATGAAGAGCGGGTCTCGCAGACCTGGACCCATCCTTCACCCTTCAGCGATGGCTTTCGACGCATGATCGACAATCCGCTCGTGAACGCGCGGCTGAAGTGGATGATCGACCCGGGCTTCGTAATGACGACCTGCTACACCATCGTCAGCCGAGATGGGGCGGCCGGGCAGCCCCTGCACGGCGGCTGGTTTTACGGCGCCGGCCCAAACTATCATTTCCAGGACGGCCAGCCTCGTACGGAGCAGGTGAACATCGGCTGGTTGCTCCAAGACGTCGAAACGGCGACTGGTGACGGCGGACTGATGTTAATACCCGGAAGCCACAAAGCACGGCTGCCGCTGCCGCGCCCGAGGCAAACCAGCTGCGACCTGCCGCAGGTCAAGCACATGCAGGGGGCGGCCGGGACGGTGATCATGTACACGGCCTCGACGACGCACGGCGTGCGCAGCTGGCGCAACCCCAATCGCGAGCGGCGCTTCGTCAACACCAAAGCGGGACCCAATATACGGCGGCCGGAGCGCGAGGCGGCGCGACCGAGTCCCTGACGACCTTTGGCGACCTAGATCGCGAGAGCCCTCTTCCAAGGTCTTCTGGTACCCAGGCAGCGGCGGTTGAGCGCGTGCAGCCGATATAGACGGGTTCGCAGGCAGTAGCGGAGGGTGGCGTTCGGTTCGCCGGGCGTGGCAGCGATGGTCAATCTCGCCAGGCGGGCTGGCGCCTGACGCGCGCCAAGCCAAAACGCTTTGCTAAAATTGTCACACTTTAAATAGGCCCATATAAAAAGTGAGCCAGTAGGCTGGTGATACAAGCAATGCCATTTCATATGCGCTATCATATGTTAGGCCAGCAATTTGAAGTGTTAAGCCGGGTTTATAGAATTCTTTTGTTTCAGCATTGTAAAATTCAATATAGCGAACCCCTAAATTATAATTTATGAAATAAAACAGGAGCACTAATCCCGAATACGCAAAAAGATAAGTGAAGGCATGTCCTCTGTATGTCTCTGGAATAAGAAAAAAAGCTGCTATACAACCGCTATTGATGAATGCCAATAGAATAACAGCCCCTGGTTTTGTCATCGCTCTTCGGCTCAGTAGTGGTTGTTGATCTGTCGCAAGTTTTTGGATATTAGAACGGTCTGTCCATCCAAGAAAAAAAGAAGCAAATCCAACAACAATGATCGAGCCCGCGATCGATGATAGGGCATTACCGCATTGAAACTGGTCTGCCACAAAAAAAGCTGGGACACAAAAGGCTGGCCCCTCGACCAATGATCTGAGAACGACATCAGCGGCTCGTGGCAATTGGCGACCATATACATAAACTTTACCCACTCTAATTCCACTGATCGAAAGCCCTGTCTCGATAATCATGTGTAACAGCGCACTAGAACAAAAGATCACGAAATAGTTGTTACCGTAATAATGGATCAATATTCCAGTAATTACTAGTGTATAAAGCAGCAGGATTAGGTTAGTATTCCCATGCTTAATAGTCGTTTTTCGAACTGAATACAAACCTTATTTCTCCGTTTATGCTTCACGCGGAAAGTGGGTATAGACGACAACCAGTGGTGATAGAAGTCTACTCTTCACCTTAGCGGCAATCGGATGTTATTCCTCGGCCAAACGTCGTCCAAGTAGGAACTCCGACACACGCGTGGACTTGCTCGATTGTGCCCATGGGATAACCTCCTGCCAAAGGTTATAAGAGTGTGTCGCCTGCGCGGAGTGCGTGAGCGACGATGGGGCAGTTATATTACGAAAATCGCTATCACCGCACAAGCAAAACGCCCCCGTCGCATCCAATCCGGCGGGGGCGGCGGTCAGGTGGCGTCTACGGTGCTCTCAGCGGCAGCAAGGTTAATTCCGTGCTTGTGGACGGCTTCTTCAGATAAGAGGTAGCTCTCGACGATTTGGTGGGGGGTATCGCGGTCGAGATTGCCGAAGACTTCGATCAGGTTATGGCGCGCTTGGGGGACTGCCGCTTGTCCGACGTGTTCGGGATCACAGCGTTAGCAGGGCGCAGCGCAGTATGTTCTAATGTCTTCTGTTCAATTGATCCTAAGCGAATGACGTTTTCGTGACATAGGCGCGGTAGAGAACTAAAGAATACGAATCAACTTCGCCTATCAATAAGTACTTGATACACTGGTTGACTATCGCTTGCCCTCGTCCTCTTTCAGGGGCGCGAACTCTTAGAGGGCCGCGATGGTCCCATTTGTCTGCTGATAGGCGGTCTTGTGCTGCTGGTGTTGCCGAGCGTTCTGCTGGACCTTCTCAATCGCTATCCCTGCTTCGACCTTGCCGCCGCGACCGCCTCAGCACTGCTCATCTTGCCTGCCCAATCCAGCGCCTCGATAGCCCCATCGTAGCGCTTCTAGTTCGCATGGTCGTATCGCTTGGTCATCGTCATCGATTCATGGCCGGCCAGATAGTTGAACTGCTCGATAGTCGTTCTCTCAGCGCAGCAATAGTATCTTCTCGTTAGCGATCCAGAGATTAGTCTCAAGCCGCAAGATATAGACGCCGGAAGCCAGTGGGAGTCCCGACGCGTTGCTCCCGTCCCAGCGGATTTGGTAAGCGCCGGCCTGCAGTCGATTCGTCAAGAGATCGATGACCCGCTGCCCTGCCAGGTTGTAAACCGACAGGCGAGTCGTTGAATCCATCGGCAACCGGACGCGGATAATCGCCTCAGCGTTGAAAGGATTTGGGTAGGTCGGCCCCAAGGCGAATTCGTCCGGAATCGGAGCGTCAGCCGTTTCGTAGACGGCCGTGGGCACCCAGGGAGGCAAAGCTGGAATCGTGGTCACCAGACGCATATCGTCCAGAAATAAAGTGCCGCTCAGTGTGCCCCGCAGGCGGATCGAGTGGATATTCTCAACCACGAAATCCTTCTGGCCTCGGTAGTAGTTTATGATTCTGAAGTCCCCGAACGGAACTTCGACAATCTGCCACTCGGGATGTCCGATCTCGACCAGATACGGCGCCCGTAGCAGGTCGACGGACAGTTCGTCGACGATCAGAGACAGAGCGGAGGGTGCGCGGGATGTCGTCTCGCCGGTGTGGATAGCAAAACGCACCCCGGCGAAGCCAGAGGGATCAATCACCGCCGGGGCTTTCCATTCGGTCGACCATTGCGAAAAAAAACTCTCCTGCTCCAGGCGTAGGCCCAGGGCCTGGCGGCCATTGTAGATTGGACCTGACGCTATCGTGCCCATGACCTCGGCGCCGTCGTTGCTACGCAGTTGCCAGCCCTGGGTGAGCACATCGTCGAAAATGCGAAGATCGGGAGGCGCTATCGTGATGCGGTGTAAAAACTCGTGGCCATAGACGAATCCGTCCACCTCCTGTTCGAAGTGTATCCGCACCAGTCGGTCGCCGCTCGGCACGTCCAAGTCGACATAGGCCTGCAACGTGTAGTCATCTCCGCCCGCAGCGACCAGCAATGCGGCGGCGGGACCGCCTAGGGCGCTCAGATCGGCCGTGACCTGCGGAGGCGACCCGAGAGGTGAAAGCGACTCGATATGCACGGTGGCCTCGAGGTTTGTCGCCGTACCGACGACCATGGCGGCCGGCAGGTCGTGGCGCCACGGCGGGGGTAGTACGTCGAAGCTGCCGACCAAGTGCAAAACCTCCGTGCGGTGACCGGCATCCTGTTCGATGCGCACGATAATTGTGTGGGCGCCCACGCTCTTGGCTAATCCCTCCACGTCCAATGTGTACCGATGATCTCCGATAGATCTCAATTCCACTTCCGCGGGACCGCCGAAGGCACCTAGGTCAGCTGTCACCCGCGGTTCGGAGCCATCCTCGACAAAGCGCTCAATGCGGACGGTTGCCCGCAGACTTATTGGACTACCCAGCACGACGGAAGAGGGCAGGTTATGCTGCCAGGATCCGTGCAACAGGGAATGGGTGATCTTAATGATGACCGGATTCCGAGCATCACTGCTGATGTAAAGGCTGCCCTCGGGGTCACTAGTCACGCCATGGGGGAAACCCCAGACCGTGGACACCCTAGTACCGGTCTGGAAGCCGGTGACAAAGTCGGCCAGCCGGGCATTCGAGCCGTCGGGATCGCTGAACAGGGCCTGTACTTTGTAGCCGGGGTGGGAAGAGAGTTTCGCCTTGCCGGCGTGGAAGGCTACGAAGGCGGCATTGCGATAGATTTCGGGGAACTGGCTGCCGGTGTAGAAATGAATGCGCATCGGCGCCCAATGGGCAGGTACAAGGGCAGCGGGTGGTCCCTGAGTCATCGCCAGCAGGGTATCCTTGTGCGTGATGGGAAGCATTGGCTGATAGCGATCGATACTGAAGTCGTTCCACACCTGGTGGCTCTGCACAAAGGGATAGCCCTGGAAATCGCCGTCTCGCAGCACGTCAATCCACTCAGGGGGCCGGGATCTCCCCTCAAGGTCATGGCCGTTGTTGGTCGCCCAGAGTTCGTTGGTCAGTGGGTGCAGATCCATCCCGACCACGTTGCGTACGCCAGTGGCGAAGATCCGCTTGCCGGTGCCGTCGGCATTGAACTCAAGGACCGTGCCGCGTTCGGCGCGGAAGGGCAGAGGATCGGTTGTGCCCCCGGCTTCGAATTGGTACCCGGGCTCCATGCGGCACAGATCGCAGGGAGAGCCGACGCTGACATAGAGTTTTTCATTTTGTTCGTCGAAGACGATCGCCTTGGTATCGTGCCAGGCCTCCCACGGCAGGTCGGCAACGAGAACCTCGCGGCCGTCGTAGATGCCATCGCTGTCAGTATCGATGGTGCGAATGACCTGGTGCTCCTCGCCGACATACATCTCGCCCTTGTAAAAGGCGATACTGTCGCTTACTCGCAGGTTGTCGAGGACTTTGAGGTGTTCGTCGGCAACGCCGTCGTGGTTGCGATCGGGGAGAGCGATGACCTGTCCGCTGCGCAGCGCTACGTGCAGAACGCCTTCAGGGCTGAATTCGATATCCCGCGGACTACCGAGCCCAGCGGCGAAGATGCTTGCTTTAAACCCTTCCGGCAGATTAAGGGTCAGCCCTGCGGGAACCATATCCTGGTATTTGGCCGGCACCTCTACGGGTACCGCCTGCAGGCCGAGATCGATATTGGGCGTTAGTGTCCCTGGTGCATAGTCGGCGTCGTCTTGGGCCACGACATAGGTGGCGTCGAGTATGCTCGCTAAGGCGATGGCTGTGATGGCGTGAAGAATATTGTGCATGATGGGTTTCGGCGTTGTGGTCTGGCATTTGTGCACACTCGGTTCTCCCTGGACGGATCATGATCATGGATGGAATAGTGATCTTGGTCGATGATATTCTCCAGCCGCTCAAGGATCAAAGGTTGGCCGAGGTGGGTCCGCCCAATTGCCTTCGGGATCCGTCCCACGGCAGAGTATCCCTTTAGCCTGCAAGGTCTCATCGGCACGGACATCGATTGTTGCATAGCGGATCCCGATGCCACATCGCCTGCGCTCGGAATGGTTGGCGTCCGAGCCGTGCAGCAGCAGGCAGGAATGGATGGAAACCTCCCCGGCTTTCAGTTCAAGACAATCCGGGATGCCGTACTGTTCTATATTGTCCACGG
>CAZFMY010000208.1:0-5755 GCA_964520345.1 uncultured Gemmatimonadaceae bacterium
GAGTGATCTGACCGCATAGATTTGCACCGTTTTCGGTGAGAGTATTTCTTAGTTTTTTCCCAGGAGGGAATACTCATGACGCAGAAAATTCAACGTGCTGTAACCGCATATTCACGGTAGGCGCCGCACATCGCTGATACGAATGTCGCCGATATGACCAAACCAGTGGCCATACCCTAAGAAATTGAACTCGCCGCCGAAACGACAATGCCCAGTGGGCCGTGTTGACACGCTGAACTGTGCTCCATGGCCGACCCTGTCATTTACGAGTGGCACGCCGTCCGCGTTTGCCAGGCTCCAGATCAGCCGCCCGTCCAACCACAGTTCGTGGGTGTCCGTTCCGTACTCATACTGCCATGCCACGTGGTGCCATTCGGAGTCGAATACACAGCAGGCACCATGGTCACCTGCAACGATGCCCTGCGGGTACTTCCACGGTCCGAGACTCTCCCACCGGTAACCCGCCGACGCAAAGGTGACTCCCGGCGCCAGGGTGCTGCCATTCGGCGAGTCATGCGTAGAGAGAAAGAGCTCCCAGACGCCTTGTTCGGAGCTGTCAAAGGTGCCGCAGATGTGACCGAAGTCAAAGGTGCGGCCGTAGCGATCAACCTTGATCTGGTTGTCACCGACCCGGAACCACGCTTCCACACACCAGGCTTCTGTGCACCCGCGCAAGTCGGCTATCTCGCCCGCCTCTCCGGGGGTCGCGAAGCCCCACTCGCCACCACCGCACTCCCACGGGTAGCGACCCCAGCCGGGGAACCACTCGCGCGTGTCGCCAGCCATGTTTACCCAACTCAAAGTTAAGGAGTCATCTCCAGCTAAGCCGGCGCGGTCCATAATCATCTTGCCATCGTCACCCTGCCAATCCCACAGCGTTTGCGTGTGCTCGTCAACCTCAAGCTCACGCAAACGAGGAGCCAAGATCCGCAGTTCGAGGGTGATCTGGTCGACAGCGGTGCCAGTGATGGCGCTCGCCTCGAGCGTCAACCGCTCAACGGTTCCACAGCGGCTCTCGGGTGGGGTCCCTATGATGCACCAGCCGCCATCGTCGTTGAAGCCAGCGTTATCACGTTCCTCTAGCGATAGCCACGGTGGGAGTATGCCCGTGGACTGCCAGCGTACGGAGGGACCGAGCGTACCGCTATCGAGGGCGGCGCTGTATGGCCGACCACCGAAAGCTGGCGGCAGCGAGCGCGTGCCCAGCCGCCCTTCGACCACACTGAGCGTAAACGGCTGCTGTGCCTGTTGCCCGTCGGTCGCGGTGACCAGCACGGTGAAGGCTGTCGTCCCGGGCACCGTTGGCACGCCGTGCACGACCCCTTGCAACCGATCGAAGTGCAGACCTTGCGGTAGCGCCGCCGGTTGCCCGTCATCCACCAGCGAAAATGACACGGCCGTTCCACCTTCAACAACCACCGCTGCGCGGTAAGGCACTTGGACGGTGGCATCCGACAAGCTGGCCGGGTGCGCACGTGCAGCAGCACGTTGTTCTTCGGTGGAAGGCCCGCTACGCTCGTTGAAGTGCACTCGACCATAGGTCGGCACAATTCGCAAACCACGCGCAACCGGCAGCCGCAGCACGTTTGAGATCCGGAGGCCGGCCATCTCGCCTTCGAACGAGCACCAGCCGAGGTAGAACGGTGGGTCCTGTGAATGAACGACACCACCCACCATGAACGGAATAGTGTTGCCAACCACGGGGCCGACGACGCGCGTCTCTGGCGCGCGCCCCGACCAGACCACCGCCCCGTCAACGAAGAGCCAATGAGCTTCGTCGAGCTTGCGCCACTGCCACGCAATGTGGTGCCAGCCCTCACCCTCTATCCCCGTGCGACTAACGGCGGCAGCATCGGCCAATCCGCAATAAAATGGCCCGCGCGTTCCCTCAAGCCCGGTAAGATCGCTGAAGTCGCGATAACCAGCCTGACCCAGATTGCGCGCCTGTGGCATCAGCCGGCCGTCCTGCGGTTGCTCGCGAGTGCCGTCGTGTAGCGAGAAACTCCAGCCTCTACGCCGGCCGCTCGGCAGGCTGAAGCCGTCGTCGTCGGTGCCGCAAATTTGCGCAGTCGTGCGAGGGTGTTCACCGCCGAGTTCCGCCCCCCAAGGCCCGGTGTAGCGGACCCACGCCTCGACCGTGTACTCGTCGGGGCAGCGACGCAGCTCCAGCGCATCGTGATCGATGGGACCCACCAAAACGTTCGCGTCGTCATTGCTGCCGCGCTCGAAGCGAATGACGGGACCGAGCCCTTCGACTGAGCCCCAGAGCGCCCGCTTGTGGGCACGGAGCGTCAGCGCCGGGTCGGTGGCCTCGTGGCATTCGTCGCCGGCGCCCTCGTCGAACCGGTACAGTACTACCGTGTTCGCGTCCTGCTCGAAACGCTGCGGGTAGCGCGGCAACTGGACAGGCCGCGATTTGTCTGTAGAATTCAAGATCTAAATTCCGATCTAGAGGTCAACTCCCTCAGCGGGACGTTGGCGATGCATCCACTATAGACGACAACGGGATAGCCTAGCTCAAAGTACCAGGTCCAACTCGCAATGCGTCAGCTTCCGGTATCGAAAAGCAACGCTATTCGATCGACATCCTGACACCCTGTGTGGGGTTTTCCAGGTTGCAGCTGTCGTCCACCGCACGGCTCAGAAGGGTCACAGGGCCCGGTAACGCGGGCAGCCACTCGTAACACCAGGTTTCCCGTCCGGTCGCTGGGTGCCATCGGCCCCCATTGTCAACAGAAACCTCCACAGCAGCGACCCGTCCCCCACCCTCGTCTGCTGCAGTGCCCCTTATGACCACAGTCTCTCTGGGCAGAACTGACCCGTCGACCGGGAACTCGATTTTCGAGGCCGGGGGGTTATCATCGCTGGAGGCCGTTGCCGCAACCAGACCGTCCTGCAGCGTGGTCGGCTGGATGCCCATATCGGCGAATAGATTCACCGTCGCCTGCTGGATATTTCGGTCCGGACCACTCAGGTCGACGCTCACCCGGGTAGAGTCTGAGCTCGCACGTTCCGGTGGTACACCTGTGTCCGTGTCGTGGTGGGCATCCAGACCCCAGCCCCACTGACAGGTGCCGGCGCCGAACACCAGGGCGCCGCTGACATGACGGTAAAGCGTTAGATGATGGATCGCCGTACCGGAATCGAATACCGATCCCTCATCTTGCACATACTGCAGGTTGTTCACGGTGGTTTCGGAGAGACGGATCAAGCCCGGCGGACGGAACCCGTTGTCCAGATCCTCGTCCCACTCATGGCCGAGCAACCCCTTGGGTAAAACAGCCTGCTCGCCGGGCGCAAGATCAGCGACGTCCGTGTCGCGCCAGAACCGCAGTCCGGCGTATTCAGCCGGCACGATCAGAGGATCATTGCGCCAGGCGTTGACCGTAAATATGGTTCCGGTCAGGGCGTTCTCGGGCTGTGCGCCTTCTGGGTTGAATGGCCGAGAATCCCGCCAAGTTCCGGTCCAGACATCAGCCACCGGGTCGATCTTGGCGCCGGCGTGGGTTTCCTTGTAGGTCACCATCGTCCGGTGTGGGGTACTGCTGCCGTCGATGGCATCCTCCCAGCGGACCTTCCAGAACACTTCATTGCCACTGAAAAAAGCTAGGTGCACACCCGATCCGCGGGCGGTTTCCACATGCTGTCTCTGTTCCAAAGACCAGTACTCGTCATGCCCGACCGACAGGAACAACCGGTGATCGAGAATCCGGTCACCGCGCCTGGCACTGTCGACTCCGGTGAAGTAGCTGACATCGTACCCATTGGCTTCCAGCCAACGGACAAACGGGTACTCGCAGGTAAAGACCGTGTTCACCGCGCGGTAATGACGTGTCTCCAGCGGCCGATTGTAGCTTACTTTGTAAGCTCTGGGCGGGCCGCCGTGCATCCTGGGATTGTCGGGATCAAGACGGCCGTAGGTGCAATGGCCGCCGTAGCGATTATAGGCCTGCCAGGTCGTGTCGGCGGTCTGAAAAAGAATATCGGAAGTACTGTGGTCATCTCTGACTACGAAATAGATATGGCTGGCGCGCGGCTCAATCAAGGCATTGGCAAGGCGCCCGTGGCCCAGCGCCCCATAGGCATGGGCCGTGGGTTGTGGCCTTTCGGCAGGTTCGGCACGGCTGTTGTCGGCACGCCATCCGCGAGGTGCGAAATCCCGGCGAACCAACCGGGCGAAATAGATGCCTGAGGTCGCGTCTTCGGGTGACTGCCACGATGCCGAAACTGCCCAGTTGCCGCAGTCATACAGATGCGTTTCCGGGTCCCGCAGTCCTTCCGGCTGTGCCTGCGGCAGTGCAACCGACGGATGAACCGTGTCGACAAGCCGTGCACCCATGCCGCTGTAATAACCCATGCGGTAGATATCTATGCGGTAATCATCCGAGTCCGTCTTGATCCGGAAATCGATGGTCTCGCCACGATTGATGCTGATATCGTGACCGAATCCCTGTATTTCGGGGTCACCCCAGCCGTTGATGTCCCACTCGGTTGCGGGGTTTCCGGGTAATTGATTTTCTTTTTCGATTTGATTCATCGCGCTTGTTGCCCCCCTGGAATGACTGGCAAAGTAAGGAAATTTAAACGCCCTATTCCAAGCTATTCCAGCACTCAGGCATCGGCCATAGCGCGCGACGGCGAGAACTGCGCGGAGTCGATCGCGGACGAAATGGTTTGCGTCGCCTGGTCGTGCCTGGTCGTTCGGTGTTACCAGGCGCGTCAGCTGTCTAGATCACATGGCTAGCTCTACCTCAGTGGTGACGAAGTAGTGGTCGCTGGGATAGCGTCCTTGGTTGTGGTCGCGGATGATCTCAGCGCCGGTGGCGCGTACTGCTCCGCGGCTGAAGATCCAGTCTATCTTGCCGAGGTCCCCGTTGAAGTCCGGACCTTGGAAGCTGTGGAAGGTCGCGCCGGGGTCGTCCGTCCCGTGGACCTGGGCGTAGGTGTCCTGCCAGCCTCCCTTTAAGAAAGTGTCGATAGCCGGGTTGCCGGCGGCGCAGTTCATATCGCCGCTGAGCAAGTGCGGGTAATCGGCTGGGTAGGCGGCGGCGTCCTCATTGACGATGCGAGCCTGATTCTCCCGCGCTAATTGGCCCACGTGGTCGAGGTGCGTGTTGACTAAGCGGAATTCGTTACCGCTGGCTTTGTCGATCAAGCGCACCCAGGCGGCCAGGCGGACGCAGGCGCTATCCCAACCAAGCGACCCGGGCACGTGCGGGGTTGGCGACAGCCAGTAGCCGCCCTGGGATACCAGTTGAAAGGCGTCGCGGCGGTAGAAGATGGTGTTCATCGGGTGGAGCGACAGGGCTTCGTCGGCCAGCGCGTAGCAGGCATACTCGGGGAAGAGGGGGAGCAGGTCGTCAAACTGCTGCCGCCACATTTCCTGGAAGCCGATGAGTTCGGGATGCTGTTCGCGAATGACCTGCGCGCAGTAGTCCTTGCGGTGTACCCAGTGGTCGTCGCCGTCGTCACCGCCGAAGCAGCGGATATTGCAAGTGATGATTTTCATGTGCGAACCGCTCGGAATTGACTAATAGCCTGCATTTTCTAAAAAAGCACAACAGCTATCGCTGTGCTAAACGAAATAATAATAGAACACAACTTATGAGTATAGGAAATTCAAAAGCCCTCTTCCAAGTTAATCTGGCATACAGAGGAGCATTGAGCCGTAATGGAGGACCGATGGAACCATCGGGAGGCCGGGACTGAGGTCCACTGGACCAGGCAACGAGCTAAACCCGATGGGTTCCTACCG
>CAZFMY010000209.1:0-5753 GCA_964520345.1 uncultured Gemmatimonadaceae bacterium
GCGTTTCGCAGCGCAGCACCGGACCGCCCGGATGCTTCTGCGGCCGATTGAGCACTCGTTTGGCGGCGATCAACTCCTCGATACGCCCATCGTCGACGAAGAGATATTTGCCCGGAAATAACTCCATATTCTCTATTATCCCAGTTTTATCGAGGCCAGATAGACACTGGATCCGCGCTCCGGTCCCGGCGCGTATTCGTGGGTCGAATAATAGGCGACCAGTGCCCGGTCATCGCCCAGCGTCAGGATGCCGGCGTAGCCGGTGTCGCCACCGCTGGGCAACACCGCCCGAAGGCGGAGATCGCCCTCCTCATAAAGAAAGAGGCCGGTCCGCAATCCGCTGTCGTCGTGCGCACTGAAGGGCTCGTTGAAAAGCCCCTCGGTCGCGCGGACGCCTTCGTTGGCGAAGCTGCGCCCGGTGACCAGTACCCTGGACCCAACCCGCGCCACTGCTGCGCCATAGCAACGCGATTCCTCCGAGAGCCGGTGCGTCCACTCTATATAGGGCGGCTCCGCCACCGACAAGAGCGCGCAATAACCCCGGGCCCGGGTGATCGCCAGCAACCGGCCATCGTCGAAGAAGTGCAGCGCCGCCTCGCTCGGACCGGGCGTCCCGAATTCGACGCCGTGTACGTCGCGGTACTCTGGCCCGTCCGACCCGTGCACGATCTCGGAAACCCACGACCAGTGCTCGCCGTCATCCGACACCAGCACATCTACCGCATTGTGCACACCCCGAGGTACGTGGCCGGAGGTGTCGCAGGTTGCCCAGTAGCGGCCGTCGTGCGCGAGCGGATGCCAGAAGTCGCGGTTCATCAAGAAACAGCGCCGCTCCCGGCTCCAGGTCTCGCCATCACTCGTCGCCGCCACCATCTGCTGCGAGCGGAAACCATACTCGCTCGCCCCCTCCTCGTCCAATTCCCGCACGCCGTAGATCAAGAGCTGGTCACCGACGGGCAGGAGGTTGGGATCGATGGTCTTCGGTCCCATCGCGATCTGCCAGGTCCAGCTTTCCAGATCGTCGGAGCGCCCCACCCTGATCTGCGAATCCTCTGTACCGTGCCCTGTCCCGTCGACGCAGCAGATATAGTAAGCCCCCTGCCAGCACACCATATTGCCCACGTGCCAACCCCGGCCATTGCCGTAGAGGCTCTTCACCCATTCAATATGTATCGACACTACGCGACTCCTCTCGTTTATGCGCTCCACTTCGCGATAAATCCATCCACATCCATTTCCGGCATCTCGTTAAAATGATACGTCGTCGGCTCCTTGGTCTGGAAACCCGCACGATCCGATATCCCGTCTCGAGTATATCCCCCGCCATCATATGTCCCTCAGGCAACTCCGCCGACGCTTGAAATCCATCTCCTACCTGAACACCACCTGATCCTTCTGACTATCCGCTCAGGCCCAATCCGGATCGCGCGCCTGCAGATACTGCGCCACTTCGACCAGCGGTGCAGTCCATATAGCCGCTCGCTTGGCGCCCAGATACTCGACCAGCCGCTGGTGCTCGTCGGGATCCATGTACATGCCGTGCGTGCCCTCGCCGACGCCGTGGATCATATAGATGATCCAGCCGCCCTGTTCCACGGCGCGGTCGATTTCCGGACGTAACTCGTCAACGCTGCGACCGTCGGCGCCGAAGTGACCCAGCGCCTGATAATTGATGGTGCCCAGATCGACGATCTGCTGGTTGTAAGGCCCGCGCCCGGCGACGCACAATTCGGCGATGAGCGGGTCGAGGCTGGTCAGGGTCTCGCCTTCGCCGATTTCCGTATTGCAGCAAGTATTGCCGAAGGAGCGCTGGGTGCGGCTGTCGATGAGCGACAGGGTGAAATTGGCGGCGCGGATCTCGTCGCTCCAGCGCCTGGGAGTGTAGCCCCGAAGGTCGTACTCGTCTGGCAGCCATGGGCGGGGCCGTTCCGAATTTTGTCGGCAGGGATGGAAAATGCTGTGATTGCCCAGTTCGTGCCCCCGAGCGGCGATCCGGCGCCAGGCTTCGGGGGCCGCTGCGGCGCTGAGGATATTGGTGTAGAAGGTCCCGCGCAGCTCCTGGGCTTCCAGGGCAGGGGCAACCAGTTC
This sequence comes from uncultured Gemmatimonadaceae bacterium, assembly GCA_964520345.1. Classification (GTDB taxonomy): domain Bacteria; phylum Latescibacterota; class UBA2968; order UBA8231; family UBA8231. Next base: position 2,089 of record CAZFMY010000209.1, read on the forward strand.
CCAGTGGCAGGGCAGGGCGTCGTCGTAGGTCAGCGAGACTGCGCCGCGACAATTTTGCGGCCAGGAGAAGGCGGCTTTGTCGATCATGGGACTTCCTCTGTAATGTTGAGTGACTGGGCGAATATAGGACGGCGTCCGACGGGCTTCAAACCGACGCTTGACAGGTTGGGTCGGCCTTGTTATTGAAAGAGTAAAATCGGGGAGACGAGACCATGAGTCCAGAAGAAAAATATCTCTACGACCTGCGGGGCTACTTGGTGCTGAAGCGGGCTCTGGCGCCCGAGTTGGTCGACCGCCTCAACCAGACCATCGATGAACTCGAAAGCCTTGGCGACGAGGCGGCAACAACCCGCGGGGCCGAGCGCCACTACGTGCGCCCAGACAATGTGTACGCCCAGATGGGCGGCGGCGGCGGGTTGAGCGATTACTACTGCAATGTACTGAGCTATGGCGGCGTTTTTGAAGAATTGATCGATCTGCCCACTACTTTGCCCTACGTCGAGGAGATGATCGGCGTGCCCTGTCGGCTCGATGCGGCCAGTTTCATGTCGCGCACCAGAGCCGGGGCTTTCCGCTTCCACCACGGCGGAGCCGAATTGCTGCCCTACAGCGAGTATGCCGTGGAAGACGGGCATTTCCAGTGCGTCAGTGTCAAGATCTCTTTCGCCCTCACCGACGTGGGGGTGGAGGACGGCTGCCTGGCGGTGATCCCGGGCTCGCACAAGAGCAATTTCGCCAATCCGCTGGTCGGGCAGATCCCCGACCCGGTCCACCCTCTGGTCGAACCCCTACCCTGCCGAGCCGGCGATGCAGTAGTGTTTTCCGAAGATATATCGCACGGGGCAGTCGAGAATGGGGGCCAGCAGGTGCGGCGGACCTTGTTTTATTCGTACGCCCCCGCCTTTCACTGCCGCTGGCGTGATTTGGCTGATCCGGCCGCCGGTCTGGCGGCGCGGGGGAACGACCGGCGGGTCGAACTGGTCGAAGGACCCGCGCCTTTCCAGGGTTGAGTCACTATGGCCGACGCACAAAAACCCACCGAAGAGGATGTTTTCGACCTGCAGATCGGCCTGGGCCAATCGGGCGTAGCGATCGAGGACCGGCATTTCTTCGATATCGCCGGATATCTGGAGCTGGGCAGGTTGCTAAGCGCAAGCCAGGTCGAACAAGGCCGAGCGCAATTGCAGGCGGCCCAGGTGAGAGAAGGAACCCAGGTCGAGCAATGGGTCCATATTATCGAGGTCGGGGGCGTGCTCGAAGATGCCATGGCGCTGGACTCCGTGCAGCCCTATTTGCAGGAATTCATCTGGGGCAACCAGTACCGTCTAGTCGGCTCCCGGGCCTCGTTGCGGCCGAGCCGGGGGCAGGAGCGTCTCAAGCAGGGCGGGCGAGCCGACAGGCGGCGCTATGCCCGCTATCGCTGCACGGGTGAGGGTCAGTTCCGCTGTTTGATGATGAGCCTATACATCGCCCTCGAACCGCTGGCCTTGGGGGTGGTGCCGGGCAGCCACAAGGCCGAATTCCCCCATCCCTACGGAGATAGTCCACTGGAGCAAATACCGCCTCTGCGCTGGTTGGAACTGGAGCCGGGAGCAGGCGTATTGCTCACTGAGAGTCTGGCCTATGCCGTGGGAGATGCCCCAACTGAGCGACGCTGGCTGGCGTACCACTACGGGCCTTCGTACATGGTCGATTGGCCCGGCTGCGAGCCCTCGGACAGGTTGTTGCAGCGGGTGGCAAGCAATGCACTCAAGAAGCACTTAGTGCTGGCCCCTTATTACCATCCAGAGGACGCGCAGAAAAAGCGGAGCCGCTGAGTAAATCAATGACGATGCACGGTTGGAATCTCACTTCCTCAACATCAATGGCATGTCCAACTCCAGCGAAAATACACGCGCCATTGATCATTAATTCTAATACATACTGCTCTTTTCGATTAGCTGAGAGTTGCGCTAGTCGATTTCCAGGTGGAAAGTGTAACTCTTGTATGGACTCAGCCGCATCAAAATCAATAGTTTCTTGAGTGCTAGTTTGCCGTTTAACAAATATCGTTACACATTTACAGCATGATCCACTCTTGCAAAGCCAGGAAAGCCGAAACACTGTCTTCGCGACAGCGCTCTCGAAAGATTCCGGCGAATATCCAACGGGTCGCGTTGCGAAAATTACGTATGCTAAACCGCTCAACTACCTTACAAGACCTGAGAGTCCCACCCGCAAATCGGTTGGAAAGACTAAAAGGAAATTGAAAAGGCCAACATAACCATTTAATCCTATGCTCCTACTCGCCGTCTACGTCTTCATCGCCCTGGGCTTTTCCTTTCTCTGCTCTATTGCCGAGGCGGTCATCCTGAGCGTCAGTGCACCCTATATCGCGCTCTTGGAAAAATCGGGCAAATCATCCGGTGTCCTATTGCGACGGCTTAAAGACGATATCAACAGCTCCCTGGCCGCCATTCTGACACTTAATACCATCGCCCATACTGTGGGGGCGGCCGGAGCCGGGGCTCAGGCTGTCGCCGTCTTCGGCAATGCCTGGATAGGCCTGTCCTCGGCCGTCCTCACCCTGCTCATCCTGGTATTTTCCGAAATCATCCCCAAAACCCTAGGCGCCTATTACTGGAAGCAACTGGCGCCTTTCACCGCCTATGTGCTCAAATATCTCATCTTATTCATGTACCCGCTAGTCAAATTCTCCGAAAAATTGGCCCAGTCCCTGGGCAAAGGCCCTGAACACAAGGGCTTCAGCCGCGACGAACTGGCCGTTATGGCCGAGATCAGCGGTTCCGAGGGGCAGCTGGATAAGCGCGAGTCGCAAATCCTCAAAAACCTGCTACTACTGGACGACACGCGCGTCGAGGACGCCATGACTCCGCGACCGGTGGTCTTCGGCCTACCGACCCACAGCACAGTCGGCCAATTTTTCGCCACCCACAGCGACGAACGCTTTTCGCGCATCCCCCTGTACGGCGAAAGCCGCGAAGAGATCACCGGCTTTGTCCTGCGCAGCGATTTGCTCCTTGCCCAAGCCCGGGGCCAGGGCGCTACGCTCGTGGAACACTATCGCCGCGATCTGCCTGTCATCCCAGCGGTCTCGTCTCTGTTGAAGGCCTTTGAAGAATTGCTGCATCACCGGGTCCATATCTTCCTGGTGGTCGACGAATTCGGCGGCATGGACGGCATCTTGACCATGGAGGACATCCTCGAGACTCTGCTGGGCCTAGAAATTATCGACGAGAACGATAAAACCGTCGATATGCAGGCCCTGGCGCGGCGCCTGTGGCAGCGCCGTGCCAAGGATATGGGTCTGGACTTTGACGAATAAGACCGCTGCTCTCGCGACACCCCAACAGCTCTAACGACCTTCCACCTAAGCCTCAATGCCCACCTCCACGCGCTCTATGTCCACTGTCTGGGTGCCAGAACAACTTGGAAAGGGCTTTGTATCTCCCATACTTCGAGCATCGCGCGGCCCGGGGCCGTAGGTCTGCACGCCGTCGGCTGGCTGATTCATGCGACGGTGCAGATGACGCTCTCAGGCGGTGTGGTTTGTCGGGATGACATTCGCTGCAGGCTGATCTAAGCTCCCTTATTTGCTCCACGTAGCGTGAGACTATTTCTTAACCACTAAGGAGTAGCCTCATGAAGCAGAAACAGCATAGTAG
>CAZFMY010000210.1:0-5666 GCA_964520345.1 uncultured Gemmatimonadaceae bacterium
ATAGAGGTCAACGATGCCGACGATACCAATATCGAAAGCGCCACGGTGCAGATCACCAGCAACCTCGACGGGAACGATCTACTCGAATTTACCAATACCGCATCTATCAATGGCACGTATACTGCCGGGACTGGTACGATGAGCCTGATTGGAAGTACTTCGTTGGCCAATTACCGAGACGCTCTGCGGGCAGTGACTTTTCGCAATACCAATCCGACCAATCCATCGACACTGACCCGCACAGTGACCTTCCAGGCTTTCGACGGGGACGACAACTCCAATACCCAGACCCGCAATATCACAGTGATCGGCGCACCTCTTATAGGCGTATCGCCCGATCCCATCAACTACGGCAACGTTCCGGTCGGCGTTGCCTCTGTGATCACAGTCACTATTTCCAATACCGGCGGCTCGACGCTCACGATCACCAATATCGTCTCAAATGATGGGCAGTTCGTACCCAGTACGACATCGCTCTCTGTGGCTGCCGGCGCAACCGGTACCTTCGATGTCACCTTCACGCCCACCTCGGGCGCTGCCCAGAACGCGACCTTGACCATCACCAGCAACACCGGCAACGTACCGGGAACCCCGACCAACGTATCCATAACCGGCTTCGGCACGATCAAGGTGACCCCCTCGAACCTCGACTTCGGCATCGTCGAAGTTCTCGAACCGAAGGAACTGACCGCCAATATCGAAAACGAAACCGGAGCTGTGGTCAACATCACCGCCATCGTCTCGACCAATCCACAATACGTCAATATAACCCCCTTACCGCTGTCCATTGGGCACCTCGCCAACGCCGACATCACCGTTCGGTTTACACCGGATGACAAAGGGACCATCAACGGTACATTGACCATAACCTACAACCCGGATGTCACAGTGGGCCTGACCGGCTGTGGCGGCATCTGCGGTGGCACTGGCAGCGGTAGCGGCAGCGGCGGCAGCGACGACGACGACGACGAAAGAGAACCCTTCACCGTGCCCTTCGGCGGCGAGGTCTACCTGCTGATGCTGGTGGCTGGATACGGTATATACACCCTCTCGCGCAGGAAGCGCTAAAACTCTACTACACCCCACCTTCAGATCTTGGCTGCCCCTCAAACTCGCTGAAACAGCGATCTTCTCCTCAGCGCTGCGCGATCACCCACCCCGTCGTTCTATTCCTTTTCCATATCCCGCAGCAGCGCCCCGTACGAGCCCGGATGCAGTTCGGGCCGCATATAGACCTTGCGCACGTAGTCGAGCGCGCCGGACAGGTGCTCGAATTCTTCCCCCAGAGCGCGGAAGAGTTGTCCTTCGGCCGCGAAGCTCAGCTCGGCCATTTCAGCCACCGCGCGATAGGCCTGACGCCCCTGCGCGAAGTAGTACTCCCCCAAGCCTTGCCGCTCGACCCAGGCGCGGAACAATCCGCTGGTAAAGAGCGCGTAGTCTCCGACGTGGCGGCGGATCTCCGCCTCGCGATCGAAGGACCAGCGCCGCTGCGATTGATGATCGCGTCCGAGTTCGACCAGCATCTCGGCAATGGTCTCGATCCGCTGACCCCGCGCATCGCGGACGCGGTAGAGCTGGTCGGCCTGCGCGAAACGAACCAGCATATCGACGATATACTGAACCACTTCGCGATCGGCGATACCTAGATCGGCAAAGCCGGGAAAGACCAGGCGCTGAAAAAAAGTCCTCAACCCCGAGGGAGAAACCGAGTCTACACCCTTGCGGGACACGGCGAATTAACCCTGTGCTGGTACTGTGGATGGATGATCCTGATTAACGATTGCATAAACCCCGTACCCTCATCGACGCGCGGCCAACTCGGCCTGGTGTCTCTGTACCACCTCCCCCACCTCTTCTGCACTCCAGCACTCCAGCTTCTCATAGCGACCGGCTTGGGCATCGGGGCGAAAAGTGGGATTCGACGCGGCGCTGTAGCAACAGATCAGCGCCCAGCGCGAGTGATCGCTCTCATTGGGATCCGAGCGATGCACTAGGTTGCTGTGAAAGAAGAGCACCGTGCCCGGTTCCATCTCGCAGTGGACCGTTTCAAAATGCTCCAGCACCACCGCGATTCGCTCCATATCCACGCCCGTCTGGTTACCAGCGAGCCCGTGCTCCAACCGCCCCATTCGATGCGAACCCTTGAGCACCTGCAGACAACCGTTCTCGATAGTCGCCTGGTCGACGGCGATCATGCAGCTGGCCATATCGGCGCGCAGAAAATTGTCATACCAGTAGCCGAAATCCTGATGCCATTCCCACGCCCCGCCGACCTTCGGCTCCTTGAGCATCATCTTATGGTGGTAGTGAAAGACCTCCTCGCCGACAAGCTGCTGCATCGGCTCGACGATATCGCGGTGGCGGGCGTAGGCGCTGTAGGCGCTCTCGAGCAGGTCGAAGCGCAGCGAGAGCCGACTGGTACGACCTGCGGTGTCGAAACGATCGGTGGCGTTTTGGGCCAGGGCCTGGTCGGAGCGGGCGATGCTGAGCAGCCTCGCCATATCTTCACGAGGAAAATACCCCTCCAGCATCAGATAACCGTCTTTGTGGTACTGCTCTATTTGTGCACGACTCAACATACTGCAACTCCGTGTTGTCCTGGATAGGTCCGGTGGTTAAATTCCAAAAAATAAGCAGCCCTCCCTCTAACCGAAACAAGCGCTGGCAATGACCGACGAGAAAATCACCCGCTGGCAAGACGTCGCAATAGACGACCTGCCGCGAGACCTGCGCTACCGCCCCTGCCAGAACCAGAATCCGCAGACCCTGACCCACGCGCAGATCGAAGCCTTCAACCGCGATGGTTACCTCAAAGGCATCCGCATCTTCTCGGCAGCGGAGATCGCCGAGATCCGCACCTACTTCGACCAGCTCCTGACCAGGGTCATGGCCGAGGGCGGTGATTCCTATTCGATCAACTCCGCCCACCTGAGCTACGGACGGGTCTTCGACCTCCTCGCCCACCAGCGGATCGTCGCTCCTCTCAAAGACCTGCTCGGCGCGGATCTCATCGGCTGGGGCGCGCACTTCTTCTGCAAAATGCCCCGCGATCCCAAGACCGTCTCCTGGCACCAGGACGCCTCCTACTGGCCGATGACACCATCCCGGACCGCCACGGTGTGGCTGGCCATCGACGACGCCGATACCCACAACGCCTGCATGCGCTTCATCCCCGGCTCGCACCACCACGGTCACCTGACCTACCACCTCAGCGAGGAGGACGAGAACAACGTGCTCTTCCAGACCGTTCCGGATGCGGAAACCTATGGCGACCCGGTCGATGTCGAGCTCGCGGCCGGCGAGATCTCGATCCACTCCGACATGCTCCTGCACGGCTCCAGGGCCAACACCTCCGAGCGCCGCCGCGGCGGCCTGACGCTGCGCTACTGCGCCGCCGAGGTACGCGCGCTCCAAGGCTGGCACCTCAAGGGCGTACTGCTATCGGGCCGCGACCCCGACCAGCACTGGAGCAACCCGCCGCGCCCCGCGCAAGACTGAAATTCACCCGGCCCACCGCGCCAAAACCGAAACCCATGGCCCGCGATTTCCACGACCCCGAAAAGATCGATGCATGGCTCCAGAGCCTCGATGAGCGCTGGCCGTCACGCGCCGAAATTGCACAACACACCGTAGCGCATATCGACGCGCTGACCGTCTTCGACCCGCAGGTGGTCGAACTGGCACCGGGCGATGGCCAGCTGGCCGCAAAGCTGCTGCACGCCCTGCCCGCCACCTATACCGGCATCGACTTCTCCGCGCCCCTGCTCGACCGCGCCCGCACCCGACTGGCCCGGCATGGCGAGCGCGTCCGGCTGATCCAGGCCGACCTCAACCAGGACCAGTGGCCGGCCCAGATCGCATCCCCGGTTCACGCCGTGTTCTCCATGCAATCGCTCCACGACCTGGGCGACGGCCACCAGGTCCAGCGCATCTATCAACTGGCGCTGGAGCTCCTGACTCCCGGCGGCCTTCTGCTCAACGCCGACCTCCTTCACAACCCCGCCGACCCTCGACCCGGCCGCCTGACGACCGAGCGCCATATCGAACTCATGCTCGCCTGCGGCTACCAGCGCGCCGAGTGCACGCTGGAGACGGGGGGCTTTGGCTGCATAGCAGGATATGCCTGAGCAACCATCCGGCTCTGCTCCGGTCTCTTGGGACATCCGCGCCTACCGCGCCATCCGCCGATTATTCAAACCAGAGATAAAACGCTCGCCGAACTAAGCCTTTAAAACTCCGTCGCAGGCCGCAAAAAAATCCGCATTCGATGCCGAAAACCCCAGCTGCTGCTCGACTTCGCGGATCGCCAGCTCGGTGGCGAAATTAGTTTGCACCGTATCGGGAAACTCCACCCCGGCGGTCGCATCCCGCAAGAGGATCATATTGTACCCCCGACGCGCCATCGCCCGCATTCCGTAATCGCGGTTGAGAATGCACCAATTGGTGGCAAAACCCGCGTAGACCAGATGCAGGATCCCCCGATCCTGAGCCAGCTGGTGCAATTGCGCACCGGTCGCCACCACGAACTCCTCCTCCCGCACCTCGACCAGCGGCGAGACCCCCAGCCGAGGTATCTCCGGAATACCGGGCGGCTGCGCCCGCGGCCCCCGAAAGACCTGATAGGCTCCGGTCCGGCTTCTGAACTCCGGCGGCGGCCACTCGGGTTCGGGCTGCGGCGGGTCCGGCGCGTGCCGCTCGAGCTGCGGGTACTCCGCGGCCAACGGCGGACTCGGCGCATGCACCACCGCGAGCCCCGCGCGCCGCGCCGCCTCGATCACCGGCACTACCTCCTCCCGAGTCACGCGCGCAGCCCGCTCCAGCCAACTCTCGATAAAGTGATTGTCCCAGAGATCGACCAGCACCAATGCCGTCTGCTCGAGCGGCAGGGCCATACCCACCTCCCGGCGGATAAAATGCTCCTCCCGACAGGGCACCCCATCGGGCGTCGAGTCCTGAAAATATCGCACTGGAAGATCCAAGATCGGCATAAGATATTCTCCTCTATGGCCGCTGGAGGCAGAAGTCCGAGCAGCAAATGGGCGGCACGGATAGGACCTCCCTACCCTCGGACCGCACAAGACACCTCGCTATTTATTCTTTATCTTTTCTTTTCAATCGTCCTCGACTCGGGGCCAAAAGCAATAACACCACACCTAAACTCATTAAAACCGCCGCCCATCGACCATGCTCCCTTTCAACATCGTCCCCTTCACTCCTGCCGTCGCTGCCGGTGTCTTCGGACTCCAGCTGCGCGACCCGCTCGACCCCCTGACCGCCGCCACTCTCCGCCGCGCACTGCACCAGCACGGCGTGCTCTATTTTCGCGAACAGGATCTGACCGAAGCCGACCAGGTCCGCACCAGCCGGATCTTCGGCCTGCCCGTACGCCACCCCACCAGCACACTGCCCCCCGGTCCGATCCGCGAGATCACAGCCATCTCCAACATCGACGAGAGCGGCCGCCCGCTCGGAGCACTCGGCAACGACGAGATCCACTACCACGCCGACCTCTGCTTTCTGCACACCCCCGGCTCTTTCTCCACGCTCTACGCGCTCGAGACCCCCGCTACCGGGGGCGAAACCACCTGGATCGGCCTCAGAGCCGCCTTCGAAGCGCTGGACGATCGCTGGAAGGAGCGCCTGCAGGGACTCGAGGTCGTCTACAC
>CAZFMY010000211.1:0-5609 GCA_964520345.1 uncultured Gemmatimonadaceae bacterium
ACAGATGGTTTCAGGGCAACGTCGATCTCCAGGCCCAGGGCATCTTGCCCGATCGAGGCAGCCGTGTCGCGGGCGGTATTCGGATCGATGTCGGCGATGGCCACCCGGGCGCCTTCGGATGCGAAGAGTTGGGCGATTGCGGATCCGATTCCCCTGCCGCCACCAGTTATCAAAGCTGTTTGGTTTTCTAGTTTTCCTACCATGGTAAATCCCTTATTGGTATTGAAAGATTAGCAATATGGAAACGATGCCCAACCCAGCACCTAGCAGACTAGTGCGATTAAGGGGTTCGCGCCAGAGATAATGGGCACAGAGGTTGTCGAGGATGACGACCGCACTCCCATTGAGCGGGAAGAATAGCGTGCCCTGGTAGAGGCTGAGCGCAGTGAGAGAGGCGCCTAGGGCAACTAGGTTGAAGAGTCCGATACCCAGTCCCATGGAGATCTCCCTGGTCTTGGGCATTTGCCTACGCACCAGAACGAAGAGTGCGCCGGCGATCCCGGCACTGAGAGTAGTGATTGCGAGCACATGCATGCGCTGTGGGTCGAGGTCGGCGTAGTGGACCCACCGCAGACAGCAGTGACTGATGCCCTGGAGGCCAAAGATGGCGAGGATCAGTGCCAGTGAGCGCTGGCTGGTGGTACTATTCTCAGTATTGCGATTCCAGGTCATTAGAATCAGTGAGAGCAAGGCCAGGACGATTCCCAGGTATTGAAGCGAAGTGGCATTTTCATCCCAGATGAATATACCGTAGACGATCGGAACCAGGATAGATAGGCGAAAGGAGGTCAGCACAGGACCGACATTGGTCCGTTCTAAGGCATGGGTCATAACGAGCATGGAGACGATAAAACTGAGACCGGTTGCCGACCCGACCAGTAGTACCGGATAGGAAAAGGACAGGGTTCCCTGGCTGGCAAAATACACCATTAACAAAGCGGCAATAGTTAAATAGTTGGTTGATACTACAACCGGGGCACTTAGTGAACGGCGTTGGGACCACTTCCATAACTGGCCGAAGCCAAAGGAGAGCAACGTGGCGGCTATGAGCCAGAACACGGGTGTAATATCCAGGTGAAGATGATTGGGAAAGGCTCAGTAACTAAAACGGATGACACTGCCAGATTATAGGCAAGTTAAAAGGTATAAATTCGCTTAGCAAGTCTTATATTCCAGATGGGTAGCTTAAGAGGAATCAAGAGCGCAATGGGGGTAAAGGGGAGACTCTGCTCAAGGAGAGAGAGGGATCTCGGGGTAATTTGGCATTCAAGATGGGAGAGTTTAACGGCGGTCCTGGGGTTGAATTCTGGTCTCTTGGATACTGCCAACAAGATGTTCTATCGATTCATTTACGCTGTCCGAGCGCGAGCGAATTGGCAGCAACGATCCGTGTGATGCGTTATATAGGCTGGTTTTTCATTTGTCTATGGGGATGCGGTGGCTATCCTACTGCGGAAAGGGAGCCCTGGGCGGAAAGCGCCTCTATCTTATTGCGGGCAAGTCTGGGTTTTAGCCAGGAGGTTTTGCCCGTAGATGAGCGATTGCTCTCTCGATTCTATTGGCAGCGCGAAGATCGGCCGGCCTGGTGTGGGCCCACCGGACCGAGATCGCAAGCTGATGCTCTGCTGTGGAAATTGCGGCAGGGTGCAGACGAAGGCCTGCGTCCTGAGTATTATGCATTCGAAGAGATCGAGGTTGAGCTGGCAAAGTGGCGCCGTCAGGGACCCAAACCTGGCCTGGCTAGTCTGGTGAGGCTCGATGTACTGCTCACCCGGGCTTTCTTCGCCTACGGCGGCCATCTTCAACGCGGGCGCGTGGATCCGCGGGCGATTCACTCCGAATGGAAGGCTCCGGTACAGGTGGTTGATTTAGTGGGGCTCTTACAAACTGCGTTGGACCTCCAGCAGATTGAGTCCGCACTCGACCGTTTGCGGCCTCCGCAGCGGGGTTATCTACAGATGCAGAAAGCATTGCGGGACTACCGGGCGATAGCAAATGCAGGAGGTTGGTCCGAAGTTGGGGCTGAGGGGGGGGTGGATCTTATCCGGCGACTGGCGATGGTGAAGGACTTGCCAGAGGGCCTCGACTCGTATAGCTCGGGACAAATTGCCGAGGGAATTGCGGGATTTCAGGGGCGGCACGGTTTGTTGCCAAGCGGCCGTCTCGATTCGACGACTTTGGCAGCGCTTAATGTTCCAGTTGAAGACAGAGTTGCCTCTATCGAGTTGAATATGGAGCGCTGGCGCTGGTTGCCGCATGCTCTGGGGACGAGTTATATCCTGGTGCGGATTGCCGATTTCGAATTAGATGCCGTAGAAGCGGGAGAAAGCGTGCTGAATATGCGGGTCATTGTTGGCAAGCCCTATTGGCGAACTCCTATATTCAGCACAGAGCTTACCCATATAGTATTCAACCCTTACTGGTATATTCCACAAAGCATCGCGGTAGAGGAGATCCTGCCCAAACTCAAGCAAGATCCGGATTACCTCGTGCAGCGAAGTATTTTGGTCAGAAAAAAAAGCGATTTGGCCCCGATGGAAACAGATCCGCAGAATATCGATTGGAATACTCTCTCCAGCGATAATTTTGCCTATTCTCTCACTCAATCTCCTGGTCCGGCTAATCCATTGGGTGCTATCAAATTTATGTTGCCCAACCCTTATAATGTATACCTGCATGATACGCCGAATAGGGAACTCTTTGCGGCCAGGGTGCGCACGTTTAGCCATGGCTGTATTCGCCTGGAAAAAAGTGCTGAACTGGCGGCCCATGTACTAGGGGATGATGGTCAGTGGACGCTGGACCAGATCAAGATGGCAATAGATAGCGGTATCAACCGCGAAATAGCGCTTGGGAATCCAAGGCCGATATATATTATCTATTGGACAACTTGGGTTGATGAAGCAGGTCTGGTACAATTCCGCCGGGATGAATACGATGCTGACGAACGCTTGCGTCGAGCTTTGATGCGGTAATGAGGGCTTAGAGTTTCTGAGTTATCGTAACTCTTTGCACAGAAAAACAAATCGATTCACTGGATCTATAAATAGGAAAATGATTATGAGGGATGTTGTTGGGCTCATACTCGGAGGTGGCCAGGGTACGCGGCTCTTTCCTCTAACGCAGTTTCGGGCCAAGCCAGCCGTTCCGGTTGGTGGCAAGTATCGCTTGATAGATATCCCGATTAGCAACTGTATTCATTCGGGAATCAATCGGATATTCGTGTTGACCCAATTCAATTCCGCTTCCCTGCATCGGCATATCAGTACCAGCTATCGCTTCGATTCTTTTTCCGATGGTTTTGTCGAGATATTGGCTGCCGAACAGACGCAGGAGAATAGTGAATGGTATCAAGGTACCGCCGATGCAGTACGGCAACAGTTAAGACACTTGCTTTCGCATCGGACAGAGCAGGTGCTCATTCTCTCGGGGGATCACCTTTATAGGATGGATTACCAGGCCTTTATCGAAGACCACAGGAAACGTGCTGCAGAGGTCTCGATCGCGGTCAAACCGGTAAAGCGCGAGGAGGCTTCAGCACTGGGAATCGTGCAAATGGATCCAAAGGGCAGGATTGTCAACTTCTGCGAAAAACCGCAGCAGGAAGCAGATTTGGATGCATTGCGTCTATCCGACCCGACCGGTGCAGATCCCGAAGAGGTCTATATGGCTTCAATGGGTATCTATATTTTCGAGCCCCAGGTCCTGGTCAGTCTACTGATGGGAAGTGCGGAGGACGATTTCGGTAAGCATATCATTCCCGAAGCGATCGAGAAGGTTGGCGTTTATGCCCATACCTTCGAAGGGTACTGGGAAGATATTGGTACGATCCGCTCTTTTTACGAGGCCAACCTGGCACTGACCGACTCGCAACCCCCATTTGATTTTTATCGCTCTAATCCGCCGATTTACACCCACCCGCGCTTTTTGGCAGGGACTCGCCTAGAGGATTGTCGAATCAAATGTGGAATAGTTTGCGAAGGATCCTATATACACAATGCCTATATAGAGCATTCGGTGATTGGGATTCGTTCTGTTATTGGTACGGGCTGTCGAATTTCCAATACCATTATCATGGGTGCCGACTTCGACGAGACGCCGACCGATTTGGATCGCAATATTGCCAAGGGGGTACCCAATATCGGCATTGGTACCAACTCGACGATTGATGGGGCAATAATCGATAAGAATGCGCGAATTGGCTCAGAAGTGACGATTGCCAACCGCGAGGGGATTAGAGAGGCAGATGGAGAAAATTACTATATTCGCGATGGGATAGTAGTGATACCTAAGGACGCGGTGATCCAATCCAAAACCGAGATCTAAACTTCGCAGAGGGCTGTTGCAAAATATAACCATTTCGCAATATTTATATGACCTGTGGGTCTTATCCCAATCGTAGAATTATAAATAAGGTAGATGGTGACATTGACCCATTTTCAACGTCGGGATCGGTCTGAATACAGCCAAGGGGATCGGAAGGATCGTAACAATAATGAGGAAACAATTAGGGTTGCAGAGTAGCGTATTATATTTCGCTCTGCTAAGTGGAATCGCAGTGGGAGAGGGTAAGATCCAGGGGTATATGGCAGGGGATTACTATCTTGTTGTAGCTGCAGACAAAAGCGAAGTGAAGCTTCCTAAAAATCGCAATGCCTTTCATTTTCGCCGGATATATTTCACCTATGAGAAGGGTCTCAGCGAGGATTTCTCGATCCGCTATAGACTAGAGGCTAAAGATGCAGGTTTCGGCAAAGGCACTAAAATGGAGCCATTTGTCAAGCATGGATATCTGAAGTGGAAAAATGCCCTGGATGATGGGGCTCTCTATTTAGGACTTTCGGGTACTCCAACTTGGGCTCTGGCTGAGAAAGTTTGGAGATATCGGTCAATCGCCAAAACAGTTATGGATCAAAACAAGATCGGTTCTTCAGCGGATTTGGGTGTGGCTTTGAAGGGTCGGGCTGGTAAGATTGGTTACCATCTTATGCTAGGTAATGGTTCAGGGCAAAAACCGGAAGATGACCACGGCAAAAAGTTCTATGCTTCGTTGAGTTTCAACGCTTCTGATCAATTGATTCTGGAAGGCTATGCCGATTTCAATATGAGACCAGCTAATGCGAATGAGCTGACCATTAAGGCTTTCGCCGGGTTGCAAAGGGTAGGTTTGAATGTGGGACTGGAGGTGTTTACCCGTATCAATAAAAGCCGGGGAGATTCGGGCGCAGATGAGACTCTTAACGGGGTATCGACTTTTGCCTCGCTGCCTTTGGCTGCTGCATGGCGGAGTTTTGGTCGGATTGACGCCGTGGCCAACGAGGCCAAAGATACTACTGATTTCTTTGTTATCGCCGGTGTTGATCATCAGCCGGCCAAAAATGTACACCTGATGCCCAATATAGTTGTAGGCCTCCCAGATGGTCTCGATCCCCATATCCAATTAAGGTTGACCTCCTATTACAAATTTTAGCTGGCAGTGTACACTAAGTTTCATCCCTATGACATAAGGTTGTAACAAACACTGTGCCGTGACTCCTCAGATTTGCTCCACGTGGGCTGAGATACTCTCTTAAAAATCAAGCATATTTATGCCGCTATCCTATAGAATT
>CAZFMY010000212.1:0-1448 GCA_964520345.1 uncultured Gemmatimonadaceae bacterium
CGGCCACCATAACTCGGACAAAGCATCACATCGCAGACTGGAGTGGACCTTCACGTACGATGAGGTCTTCTTTATGGTGGAAGGCGCTCTCGATGTTCACGCCGCAGGACAAGATCCGGTCACCTTCGAGGTCGGCGATCTGGGCTATATTGAGAAGGGTACTCAGACTACGAACGTCGTGCCGGAGCATGCCTACCTTCTGCACGTCACCCAACCGGCCTGGCGGGATAAGGCCGACTGACCTTACAACCGGCTCAATTCTGTTCATCGACCGCAGATGCACGGCGACGTCCCGCTGATGCAGTTGATCTGCTCGATAGAGACGCCGAGATCCAGCACTCGAGTAGCCCTTCGCCTGAGCTAATGGGCGATTAAATCTCGCGTGTTTTTAAGCTATGCGTCCCCCGATACTCGCTGCTTTCGGCCTACCCCAGCCAGAAGCTGGACTCCCAGCACCGTTCCGATAGAAAACCTCAGCTCAATCCTCAAGCAGCCAGCAACTCGTGCAAATGCGCGGCTGCTCGCCGCATCACCTCCCGGTCATCGCACTCATTGATTGTCCCGCCCTCAAAGGCAATCCCCATAGCACCATTGTAATTTACCTCCTTGAGTATATCTACGATGCGGCCGTAGTCCAGCCATTCCTCGCGACCGCTGTCTATCTTGTAAAATTTGGCGCGCACATAGGAGGTATGGGCAGCGATCTGTCGCATAAATTCATAGGTGTCGTAGTTCGGGTCGGGCACCCCTTGTTTTTGGGTCGGCGATCCGGTCCACTGGCCAGTGTCCATGATCAAGGTAAAATTGTCGCGCTGCGTCTGCTCCAGTAGACGCAGCATATTCTCACCCGTACAGGGATGGTTCTGCAAACCTACGATTATGCCTTTCGCAGCTGCTATATCGCAGGCCTCCTGCAAACAACGGATCTCTGTCGCCTGTGCTGCGGCGCCCTCGGGCTGCTCGCCACAAAATACCCGAATTAATGGCGCCCCCAGGAAAACCGCCATGTCCACGTCTTCGCGGATGCGCTCGATCTTGCCGCGCAACTCTTCTTCGCTGCCGACAAAATGCCCACCCGATGCCAGATAGCCGATGGGCAGACCGTATTTCTGACATTTCATTTTAATACCGCGCAGGTAATCTGGCTCCCTGGACTGAAAACCCACATCGCTGCGAAATTCGATAGCATCCAGTTTCAACTCGTAGGCAAATTCTATAAAGCTCTCCACATCATCCAGTTTCGGCGGCTCATTCTTGCCAAACATCGACGCGTACATTCCAACCTTGATCATATCGACTCCTCGATTTTTTTTGCGTTAAAAGAGACGGCTAATATTCCACTTACTGGGAGCTAATTCATGAGAATTTATCTTCTGGTAAAAGAGGCCGGGCAGGAACATTATCCCCGCTGATGGCCATCGACGCGTACTGCACTGAGCTCGAGATCG
>CAZFMY010000212.1:1548-5500 GCA_964520345.1 uncultured Gemmatimonadaceae bacterium
CGGCGTAAAAAAATACCGACAGCTACTTCGGCTGTACCCAGATTTCTAACTCGTCGATGACGATCTCCCCGGAGGCCTCAGGATCCCCGCTGGTCAGCGTGATGCTCAGCTGGTTCTCGCCGAAAGTCATTGCAGTAGATGGCACCGAGTACCAACGGAGGTCGGCTGGCCGGTCGGTCATATAGGTAGTGTCGGACGTGCCCAGCAGCGCGGGCGTCATGGGCGAGCCGTTGAGCTCAACTTCAATTTCGTCCTTCTCGGTCAGGCTGCCTCGCAAAAGCAGAGTGGCCTGGACCAGGTCGCCCGTACGCTCATACAATCGAAACCGGTACACGCCCGATGGCTCAGGTGCATTGCGGTCGAGGATCACCCTCGGTGCCTTGAGTGTCCCGATCGGCCGACTATCCAGACCGGTCTTAGCATCCCGCTTCCAGGCCAGGCGCTTCCATTCGCCTTCGGGCAAATCTCCCTCGGGCTGATTGGCCAGTACTTGCCCCCAGTTTTCCTCAGGAGGGTCAAATACATAGTGCCGCTCGCCGCCGGCTACTCGGCTCGGGTCGCGCAGTTCGTGGAATATTTGCAACGCTTGCGGATAAAACGGCGGAAAGCGCAGGAAGCCGACATAGTGATTGTAGATGGAGAGGCCATCGGCACCGGCTCCATAAAAGGTGTGGGCCAGCGCCCTGCTGTTGGACGAAGTCATCGTGCTCTTCAATATCCGCCTTCTACGATCACTGACCCAGGGATGCAGTCCCGGATACAACATGCACTGGCTGTTTCGCGCCAGGATGCCGAACTCCGCGTACGGAGCGTTAAAGTCGGAATACATCGTGTTCTGCGGGCTGAGATTGTCTATGAGATCCTCAGCGATCCAGGTCGGCACATCCAGCCCCATATCCAGACACTGGTCAAGCGAGGAAAACACCCGGGCCCCCAATTGGATCTTTCCCCGGGACCTGGTCTGGCTGTTCTCATCCAGCAGGCCGCGCAGGCGACGCACCAGATCGGTCATCAGGTGCGCGCGCTGCCTGCCTTCGGGAAAGGGGAAGTAAGCCGGCTCCCGGAAGGTCATTTCCAGGCCGTCCACATCAAAGCGGCTCACGAGTTCCCGCGCCACTTCGAGGATGAACTCGCGCACTTCGTCGAAGGTGAAGTCGAGGAGCCTTCCCTCATAGAGATCTCGGTTGGGCCCGTCCTCGCGAGTATCCGGCAGCCACCATTCCGGGTGCGACTCGACAAACTCGGCGCGATCGGGGAAATGAGCCCGTCCGTGATTGTCGTTCATGCGGAAACCGGCCACGAATGCCATGCCGCGCTTGTGACTCTGGTCGAGGAGTACCTGCAGGGGTTGGATGCCCGCGTCCAGCATGGGCAGAAACCGCCGGTGCTGCCGGCGCGGATCGTACTGAAACTGGTCTGAGCGCCAGTAGACTGTGCACCCCTTGTGATAGGCATCTTGCTGAAAAATGTCCACGCCGCTGCCGGCGAGCATATCCACCCACCGCCTAAGATCGTCAGCCTCCACCGGGTCGGGCAGCAGACCGACGGCGATGCTGGATGGATCACTGACAAAGTGGATACGCCGGGTACCGCGTGGAGCCATTGCGAGCGGCTGCTCTTGAGACGGATTCATAGAGCTCCTTTCTGCGAGAAGAATCTGAGTTCAACTTCTAAATGCACCTTTCGTAGCATGTGAAAAACAAAGGCCAACCGGTATGTTTGCTTTGTCAAATCACACGCCCCACGAAAAGAAGCTTATGAAGGGATATAGCCAGTGGATCTACCCCAAAGATACGAAATACCGGCGCTGCACAAAGCCGGCTCAATCTACAAACGCGCTACGCACTATAAATAGAGAAAGATCGCTTGAGAAAGAGGTTAGAGGAGATGGAACCGAAGAACCGACGAGTCGCCCTGTCGCATCCAAGCGGCGGGGGCAGTTTTCCTCTGGCGGGTCAGGCATATTGAGTACAAAAAAAGCGGGGCGGCCGTTAACGCCGTCCCGCTTAATCAGGCCAATACCGTCGAGGCTCTTATTCAGGGTCCCAATGCCAGATACTTTGTTCGAAGTCCATCACCAGACTGTGCGTTAGTTTCCATTGCTGCTCAACTCTGCGGAACAAAATCACTTCAGAAAACGAGTTGTTTACCGTAAGATGCTTCGTTGAGTCTGGCATCGAAAATGATTGCCGTGCCGTGACCAATGCCCGATCGCCATTGACATCGACATGCAATATATCTCTGCTCTTCTGCCAATCAGCGCGATCACTCCACTTTTCTGCTGCTCCACGCGCCCACTCGATAAATACTTCTTTGCTTGGAAGACTAGTACTCGTGATTGACCAATCGACCGGGGGCCCATTCGCCGATATTCGCATCATATCCTCGGAAAAGTGGTCATGATGGCCTGGATCGGCCGATTCCAGTTTATCCCATACGTCGTTCAATATATCCCGAACCTCTTGAGCCGCCGCGGTTTCGTTTGGCTCTTCCGCATCCAGCGGTGCAAGTGTTACGGCGACAGCCAATATGCTGACGAAAGTGACACAATGTTTCATGGTATTCCTCCTGCCAAAGGCTTATGATGGACTACTATGCGGTTTATAAGTGGCTAAGCTGAGGGCAGATTATACCCAAATCGCTGTTGGCACACAACCATATTGGTCGCAGCGGCATATAGTCTCGGGGAAGCGATCTTCGATACGTGGGGCGATAAGACGCCGGAAGGCTCGTCGTCGAGAAATTCGGCAATGGCGGCGACGCGCCCGGGATCGAGTGGGACGACCAGAGAGACTACCACGAATCGACGCCGAGCAGCTTGCGCCCGAGCGGCGTCAGCGTCGCCGTCGTCCCCTCGCGGTGCTCCTGCGCCTTCTCGTTCTTACTCAGACCGGTAAGCCGCTCCTGCCACCAGCGCTCGCTCTCGGCCCGCGACTCTTCGCTCGGCTCCCGGCGCACCGGGCTCATCGTGATGTACTGCCCGATCCGCGGCACTTCCGCGCTGTTCGGGCTGCTGCCGTGTGGCAGGGCGGTATGCCAGATCACCAGATCCCCGGCCCCACCCTCGATGGCCACCGCCTGATCGCCAAATTCCTCCCTGACGACCTCGCGCGGATCCGCACCTTCGGGCAATGACCGCAGCCACTCGTGCACCTTCAGGTGAAATCCCGGAATGCAGACGAAGGCGCCCTGGTTCTCGGCCGTGTCCGTTAGATAGAGGATCCCCTGGACGCCGATCTTTTCCAGGGGAGGAATCTCCTCGATCCTGAGGTCCCAGTGCAACCAGGGCCCCTTGAACTCGTAACCGGGGCGTTCCGGCGGGTTGATGCTGGCCCGGTCGCGGCTCACACTCAACTTCTCCGTTCCCCAGATCTGGCTGAACGCCCCGTGCATGCGGGGGTGCTGGCGGTTGTCCCACAACGCCTGGTGCTGGTAAATCTCCTTCATGATATTCCCCACTGGGGGATCGAGATACCAGGTTTCAGGGTCGTCCGGGTCCATCCCGGCGAACTCCCATATCGCCCTTTCGGTCGCGCGGCAGTTCTCGATGGGAATGACCTCGCGGGCAACGACGTAGCCATTTTCCTTCCAGAACCGCAGATCTTCCTCGCTCAGCGGCAGGTTGCCTATCATATATTGTTCCCTCCGTGGTGAAGCGGCTTCAGCACGAACCCGGGCAGTCCCTTCCCGCCGTCCGCGAAACTCTCCGCGCGTTGATTGCCGGCTTCGGAGACATGAGGACCGCCGGTACTGTGCAGACGGCCTGTCCAGGCTCTGTGTCGGCGCTAAAAATAACAGACCTACGTGGATCCAACCATGAGACCCGAGGACCGGCAAAGTATAGGAAATTCAAACGCCCTCTTCCAAGGTATTCCGCCGCCTCTATCCGCGTGGCCGCATGCAGAGAAAAACCCCGCGCCGAAAAACACAACCGCCCGCTGTGACCGGGTAG
>CAZFMY010000213.1:0-5423 GCA_964520345.1 uncultured Gemmatimonadaceae bacterium
CGTAATGGATTGGAGCCATTCCTCAAAGGGCTCTTTACTCGTAGGGGCATGTAGTTGCGTATGTCTCCGGGCTGGAGGGCATGTATTGAATCTAGCAAAAATACTACAAGATCAAAAGACCTCTCATCACTAGTGGATCAGAAAAGAGGAGTCATGCCACTCAGAGGTGTGGGTACTTATCTGAGCCAATCGGTACTTTTAGGTGCGCCGTTCAATTACCAGGATAGATGCGATAGCCGGACCGTAGTGGATTCACCATTCCTGGATATTTCTGGTGGTTCAAAAAATGGCGGTCAGGTCAGCGCCAATGCTCCCCTGCACGTGCTCTATGGTCGATGACTGAGTGCCGGAATAACTTGGAATAGGGCTTTTAAATTTCCTATACTTTGCGGGATAATATCGACTGCGGCTGCATTTAAATAATGCGACGGTTTATGCGCTGATTTTGGACGGTTGATTATGCCAGAAGAAAATTACGCCAGCGACTGGTGGGCCATTATCTACGATCAGTGGAATGAGAGTGGCGGTCGCAGGAAAGCACACGAACGCGAGTTTCAATTCTGTTGCAATTATCTACAAGGTGTTAGAGGGCCGGTCTTAGAGACAGCCTGCGGCACGGGTTCTATTCTATTGCGCCTAACTGAACTGGGTTATGAGGTGTGGGGTTTTGATATTAGCGAACATATGCTGAGACAACTCCGGCGCAAAGCTTCAGAGCGCAGTCTGGCGTCTGCTCTAGAGCGGGTTTCTAAGCAGGACCTCATCAATTTTTCTTATGAACGGCAATTTGCAGTGATCACCTTGCCGGCCAGCACTTTTTTATTGCTGCCGACGCAGGAAAAGCAAATAGCCTGTCTGCAAAATATCTATAAACATCTAGAGCCGGGTGGTCGTTTTCTCATCAATTTTTATGTGCCTTCATTCGACGATCTGTTGCGTCATCAGCGCGCGCCATTGGTTGAAGAACCATTGGATGATTTTACTCATCCGGAGACAGGTCTATCGATTGATGTTACGCACAAAACAAAAGTAGATCTACGCGCGCAGACAGAGACGATTTACTGGTATTTTACCCACGATGGAAAAACGGCCGAAGTGCCATTGTGTGGACGCTGGGTGTATGAAGAAGAGTTTCAGTTGCTATTGCGGTTGGCTGGTTTTTCTCACTGGGAATTATATGGCTCAGAAGATGGCAAACCATACAGTCGTGCAGACGGAATGGGGTTGACGTATTGGGTAGTATCTAAATAATTCTCTCGACGTAGTGCCTAGGCTCCAGCTATAAATCCTACCTACCACGGTCCTCCGTGTGCTGGTTCATTGATATGGCGCTGTGTTTCCAAATCCAGCACAATTTCGGATCATTCGATAGGCCGCTATTTGAGCGGGGTTGGTTTAGCGGCTGATTCCTCAGGCGATCGCTTGTTGAGTTTTGATCGACTACGAGTTATGTGAGCTTGCGGCTTCCTTCGTTGCACTGGTGTCAACGGAGCCAAGCGATGCTGCGGGATGGCGTTTTTTTGCTATGTGGTCTCTCCCGTCGATCCCTTTTTTAATATACGGAGTACCGGCTAGAAATATGTATTCCCGATGGACGCATTAAAGAGCAAGCTCTGGACGTCCATATCGGTGTTGCCATGGGTACTGACGGCGGGTTGCAGCGGCCAAATTGCTTGACTTGGCCACCGGCTGCCGATAACTTGGGCCAACAACCGCAAGGCGTCACCAGGACCGGCGCGCGTATTACCTACTCATGCGAGGAGATCGAAATTGGCCAATCCCACCGCGGAAGAAAAGGAAGTGTTTTACGATATATTTCACCGGCATCTGTTGCATTATATCAATAGGGACCGAGACGAGTGGCAGCAGTTTATAGACGACCACGTGGCAGAAGAGATCGTCGGCGTCCATGCGCACCATACGTCCCATCCATTCTCTCCCCGGATCAAGCAGGGGCAGCAGAGAGTGCTGACCGTCGAGGACTACTTCGCCAGTTATTTCGCCAATTCCCAACAGCTGGCCAAAGCCTATCACAGCCTGGTCTGGGCAGACGTCAACCACCAGCACATGTCCGACGGCCCGGACTACAAGTGTGCCGTCGTCGGGATCGTCTACGAGGGATACACCGTTTTCAACAAGTCCGCTTCAGAGAGAGTACGGGAAGGCTTTGGTATCGCAGCGACTCAGGATGGTTTTATCGACAACCCCTACGTCCCTCATTATCACCACCTATCGGTATATATCCTGCGCCAGGCCGAGCCATTCGACACCGAAAAATGGAAGATCGTTTCGGCCATCGGCGTCTTGCCGGCCGTCGGCTATCCCGCCAAACTGGATCCGCAGGCGCTCGCAGGGCTTGAGAAGATCGAAGATTTGAGAGTGCAGCAGTTGGGCGATATTCCGAGTCTCGACAACTACGATATCGCCTTCTTCGACGAGACGTCCACACCTGGCGCCAACCCGGACTTTTACTACGGATGGGAAGTGGTCGTCAATCGCTCCCGATAACGCCGCGCCTCATCGCACCGCGATGACGATGGAGGTCTCGTCGTCGTCCTGTTTACTGCCCTGCGCCCACTGCTCGCCGATCGCCATAACCTGGTCGAGCGTGGCCGCGGCGGTGGCGGGACGGCCGGCGATCTCCGCCAGGGCGTCGGTGAGTCGCTCATAGCCCATTTGCTCGGCGTCCGCATTGGGTCGTTCGGGCAGGCCATCGGTCATAAAGACCAATCGGTCGCCCGAGAACAATCTGCAGGTTGCCGTCTCAAAACTGCGGTCGACCACCATGCCCAGGGGCAGCCCGGCCACCAGGATTTCTTCGACGGCGCCGTCGGCGCGCAGGACATAGGCGGGCGGGATACCCGCTCCGGTAAACCATGCCTCTACCGCTTCGGAACTGACCTCTCGTTCCAATTTGAACAGCAACATCGCCATGAACATTCGCTGCCCGAAGGTGACCTGTTCGAGCAGCGCGTTGACCACCGTCGACCGCTCCTCGACTGCGACGTCCGTTGCGGCTAGGAGCGCGGTCTTGGCGCACGCCACGATAAGACCCGCGCTGATGCCGTGGCCGCTGGCGTCGCCGATCGCCCCGCAGAGCGCGCCATTGTCCTGGGGGAAAAAGTCGTAGTAGTCGCCCCCGACCTCGGTGGCGCTGCGCTGGTAGGCTGCAACTTCGAGATAGGGCAGGTCTGGTAGTTCCGTCGGCAGGAAGCCCTGTTGCAGGTTGCGGGCGTGTTCGAACTCTTCCGATCGACGCTCGTTTTCGGCGGCCAGGGCCTCCGCCCGGAATTGTTGATCGTGGGCTCGGGTTTCTTGCTGCTGGCGCTCGCGGCGCAGGTGGTTGATGCGGACCGCCAAGCCGATGGAGATGAGGAATCCGGTGCATACCCAGCCTAGATGGCCGCCGTACTGGGTCCAAAACACCAGCGGCAACAGGCCCTGGCGCATGAAGATGTTGAGGATTATGCCGACAATGGTCGAGCAGCCCGCCAGTAGGAAAAGGCGGCCCGGTGCATAGCCCCGACGCCAGCACAGCGCACCCGTCCACAGCCAGATCACCAGCAGCGCCGGGGCCAGCATGGCATTGAGCAAGAAGCCGGTCTTCAGGTCGGTGGCCAATGGCACGACCATGACCGTGGCGAACAATCCGGCGAGGACGGTTATGGCCCGATGCAATCTGGGCGTATGCACCTGAGTCATCAGGAAGGATTGGGTGAACACCAAGAAAGAGAGTTCGTTAATGCAGATGGCCGCAAACAGGATCCGGTTGTTCCAACCGGCTAATTCGGGCCAGAGATACTCGAAGGCCGCGCCGGAGTCGATGACCCAGCCGAACAGTGAACTGCCCATGTAGAAGACGCTGAAGAGATAACTGGTGTCCCTTAGGCCGAAGTAGAGGATCAGGTTGAAGATGGTCATCACCGCGATGCAGCCGTAGAACAGGCCCAAACCGAGCTGGCGTTGTCGGTCAAATCCGAAAAAGTCATCCGGCGGCCAGATCGATATGGGGAGTATGCCGCTCCTATCGGCTTCTATGCGCAAATAGTAGGTTTGTTCCTGTGGGGGGATCTCGAGGCGGAAGAGATAGCTTTGGGTCTTGAATTCTCTCGTCGCGAAGGGCAAGGACGTGCCCGTCTCTCTGCGGACCCAGTCTCCGGCATCGGTCCGGTGGTAGATAGCTACTGCGCGGAGGTCGGGTCTGTCTATCTCGAGCAGCCATTCGGTGTCGTGCACTTCCGCATTGCGCAGCGCAAAGCGTAGCCACAAAGCGCCGTCGCCGATCCCCAGCAGGGGTACCGCCCGCCTTACGGGGGCGAAACGGGTCCCCAATTCAATCCCGGCGATCTCTTCGATCGTCCATTGTCGCGCGGGGTCGGCGAGTATTTCAAGATGTTGGCCGAGAGATTGTCCGCCGCCGGTGCGGTCCAATACTAGCGGACTCAAGGCCCAGCAGGGACCGCAGGCCACCGCGAGTACGAGACCGATAATTGCTGCAAAGACACGCCCTGGGCCCGAGAGGCGGGGGGCGGCTTTCGCGTTGCGTGGCCAATTCGCGGGACTGGGTATAGCCGTTGCGCCGACGGTCGCGGCGGACCTGTAAGGTATACACACACGCATTTATCAAGTATAAGATACCTTGTGCCGAGCGGGGTTAACTTTTTTCAAAGGGCTGTTGAGCAATCAGCTATATATGCTAACTGGGAGCTATCACACCCGCCGTACGCAGGCTTGTGGAGCGCCTAGACCCAAACTCTCGAATCACGAATCAATCTGGCTACCGGACTGGCGATGCCATTTGTAATTAGCTGCCGTTTTGTCCACTTGGTAGCGAGCCTCGTGCCACCCAACGGTTCCATTGGGAGGTCTGGACTGAGGTCCAAAACCCGGATCTGGACCGGGCAACAGTTAAACCCTATGGGGTGCGACCTGGCAGACACAGAAGTACCCTTCCGATTGGAGTGATCTTCAATAGTTGACCCAGCTTTTGTGTGAGTCTTTCTTAATTCCGGGCAGCTCCCCATTTCGCTACTACTAAGTCTCCAAAAAGAATAGCCCCCGACGAGTCATCAGCACTCATCGGGGGCTATTCATATGGTGGGCAATCGCAGACTTGGTCGAAGACCACGCTAGTGTACTGCGGACCTCCTGCATGTCAAGCAAGAGGCTATACCGTATTTACAATGGGTTATGAGGGTGTATCTCGTATTGTAACTCAGAGGTGTGGGTACTCATCGGGGTCAATAGGTATTTATGCGTAGGCAGGTTAAGCCGTACTTGCCAAGACTCGATCTGACAGGTGCGAGTTATCCGGCAGCCGCAACGATAGTGCGTGAATTGCTCCCCATCGAATCGGCTAAAGCCCCGCCGTTGGTGCCCACCCATATGTGCCTATACATGCAGGCCCCTCCTTTGTCGTCCGC
>CAZFMY010000214.1:0-5367 GCA_964520345.1 uncultured Gemmatimonadaceae bacterium
CGCACGGTCTATCCGCTGCTGGCCCTGCTCGACCCGGAGCGCCTGGCCGAGATCGTCGAGGGCTGGGTCCAGGCCTACCGTGAGGGCGGCTGGTTTCCCAAGTGGACCAGCCCCGGCTACAGGGCCTGCATGATCGGCACCCATCTGGACGCGGTAGTCGCCGACGCCTGTGTCCGCGGCATAACCGGCTTCGATCTGGAGACCGCCTACGAGGCGATGGTGAAAAACGCGACCCAGGTGGGCGACGAGGCCGGCCACTACGGCCGTCGGGGCATCGAGGCCTTCGCCGAACTGGGCTGGGTGCCACACGACGAAGTCGAACACGCCGCCGCACGCACCCAGGACTTCGCCTACAACGACTTTTGCGTCGCTCAGGTGGCCAGAGCTCTCGGCCGCGAGACCGAGGATCAGCGCTACAGGCAGCGCGCCTTCAACTACCGCAATACCTTCAACCCGGAAACCGGCTTTATGCAGGGCCGTCTGCGCGACGGATCGTGGGAAACGCCCTTCGACGAGTTCCGCTGGGGCGGCTCCTATATCGAAGGCTCGGCCTGGCAGTGCAGCTGGGCAGTGCCGCACGACGCGGCTGGACTGATCGAACTGCTGGGCGGGCCGGAGGCCACCGTAGCCAAACTGGATCGGATGCAGGAGTTGCCGCCGCACTTCGAGGTCG
This sequence comes from uncultured Gemmatimonadaceae bacterium, assembly GCA_964520345.1. Classification (GTDB taxonomy): domain Bacteria; phylum Latescibacterota; class UBA2968; order UBA8231; family UBA8231. The sequence goes on from CAZFMY010000214.1 coordinate 674, forward strand.
GATCCTATAATGTCGAGATCCACGAGATGACCGAGATGGCCGCCGTCGACTTCGGCCAGTACGCCCATTCCAACCAGCCCGTGCACCACGTGCTCTATCTTTATACCTTTGCCGGAAGACCCGACCGCACGCAGTACTGGGTACGGCGGGTGCTCGATGAGCTGTACTCGCCGGAGGCTTTTTGCGGGGACGAAGACAACGGCGAGATGGCGTGCTGGTACATTTTCTCGGCCCTGGGCCTTTATCCGTTCTGCCCCGGCCACCCGTCTTATGTACTGGGCTCCCCATTATTCAAGAGCGCGACGGTGCATTTGCCCAATGGAGCCGAGTTGAAAGTCGAGGCTCCGGATAACGATACCGGCAAGGTCTATGTCGACGGTGTCGAACTAGACGGAACGGCCTATGCCGCAGCAGATATCAACCATGCGACGCTTGCCGCCGGGTGCACCCTGCGCTTTGCGATGAGCGACCAGCCCGGTCAAAAAAACCACACACCAGAGGATATGCCGTTTTCGCTTTCCACGGAAGAATAACTATTCAACCTGCATTTTCGACCAGAGACTGATATCGGAGGTGCGTTCCGTCGTTCCGATTTCTCCGTAGCGACAACCACAACTCCTACCGAACCCATTTCACACTAAAAGAAGAAACGACTACGATGCCGACCGAGATGGAAGACTACCTCTTTGACTTGCGGGGATACCTGGTCATCAAAAACGCCTTGCACGGAGCCGAGCTGGACGAACTCAACGCGATCGTCGATCGTCTGAGCCCATCGCCGGAACAGGAAGCCGAGCGCGCGGAGATCGAACGCGCTGCAGCGGTCGCATCCGGAGCCGATTTCGGCACCGAACGACACGGCTTCGGCTCCGCCCTGAACGGCGATATCATGGAGTACGAGCCCTTCCAGAAGCTGATCGATCACAAGGCCTGGCTCTCGCACCTCCAACGGTATATAGGCAGCGAAAATCCGCCCGCCTTCTACGGCGGCAGCTGCATTCTTCGCTGGCCAGGCCAGAGCTCTCGCCTGCACTCCGGCGCCGAGGCGCGGCGACAGGAGACGCAGTTCCGATTCCACAACAACGAATTCCGCTGCGGGATGATCAACATGGTGCTCGCCCTCAACGACTGCGGCGAACAGGGCGGCAACACCGCTCTGGTACCGGGCAGTCACAAGGCCAACCTACAGCACCCAGAGTACGACAACCCGGACCCGCGCAGCCCCCGCGGCTGGAAGAGGAGGGAGAGCCCCGACGGCACTCCTGGAGGTCAGGGCGGTTATATGGACGGGGTGGAAGGATCCATTGAAATAACGCTCATGGCCGGCGATTGTCTGCTCTTTGTCGATTGCCTCACCCATGGCAGCACCAAGCGCACGATCCCTGGCGCGCGAAGAGCTGTCCTTTTTCGCTACGCACCAAGGTGGACTCCTCCTCTGCCGCCAAAGCCCTGGATGGATCAGCTCACCGACGCGCAGAAGGCTCTGCTGGTCACTCCGCTCTGATTATCTCAGCACGAGTGGATCAACGAAATAGGATATAATGAACGGCCGTTACTGAGACATCCCCGGTAGCAGCACAATCTCAAGGGTTGCGATTGCGTTATTGAAGCAATGCATAGCGATACAGGGATAAATCGAGTGCGTCCGGAGTCGAACCATACCAAGAATGAGCCCCAAGAAGAATATTATTACGATATTATGCATATCGTACTGTATATGAATTAACGACCACACAAGCGACGTTATCACTATGGCACCAATAGGTCCTACCCTCGAACTAGCGAATCCGCGGAAAAGGAATCCGCGAAACAAGGTTTCTTCAAAAACTGGAGCGGCAACGCAGAGAGCTATCCAGAGAAGTCCAGGGGATTTTGATGTCTCGTAAATGTTTAGCATCCACTCCGTTACGATGGGGCGACCCAGCAAGTACGTAAGTGAATCCGAGACTAGTATGAAAGCCGCTGAAATCGCGACCCCGTAAAATACAGTGGTTCTACTGACTGGCTGAAAGGCCAGGTATTGCTGCCAGGAATTCTTCCCGCTTCGGCGTGCAAAAAGGATCATAAGTGCCACACACGGCACTACGGAAAGAGTCATCGAGAGACTGAGGATTAGCCCCTCATAGTTTTCTAAACCCTTCTCGAAGACCTGCGGATCGGGAGCTGAGCCCGTCGCAACTAACCAGATGAACACCAGTATCACGACAAAGGCCGCGATGGGTAGCTGTACCAAACCGACGACCACCGACAATCCAATCGTAGCCCAAGGTCCCCAAGTAGCTTCGACACTGCGGTTCTCTTCCATATTCTCTTCAATCATAGCAAATACCAACCGATCGCTAAGACGCTGTACCGCTTGCGTCGATAGGGAAAGCATGCTCACAGACTCCTCCCAGCCGCACCTTCAACACCATTCCAGGCCTAGCCGTTTTTCCGCCCTCCAAATCCAGCTCGTTTCTCACAGAATCAACCCTGGCTGCAACTTGCACCTCAAATGATTGTTTCCCTCTCAGTCTTTCGGTTTCTTGCGCCGATTGCGCAAATCGGCAGCTTCCGTGACCGCGCTAGATAGCGCTATTGCCTGGTGACCTTCGATCGGCATGGACGCCGGCAAATCCTTGTAGGTCCCGCCCCCATCCAGGGTCGCATCGATTCCGAGGTGATAGGCCAGCCCCGCGCTGACGCCGATTCCCAGATCCTCTGCCAATTCGGCTCCGCCGGACATCCAAATATCCCACAGCTCGTCGTGCTGCTCCGGTAGATTCGAGTGGATCACCTTCACCAGCTCTATGGTGCTGTGCACCGCCGCCTCGACGATAATGCCCGGCAGCACCGAATGCGTCAAGATCGAACGATGCGCTTCGATGCCCAAAAGAAGATCCGAATCGGGAATGCCCCCGTCGCCGTCTATGCCTCCAGATCCGGCGTAGAGTCCGATCACGCCGGCAATGAGACGAGGCGCCATTCTCCGCGGATCTTCTCGCACCTGATAATAGATCTGCATACAGGAGTCCGAAAACATATCCAGGGTATCGCGCGCCTCTGTGGCTAAATCCCGTCCTCTTTGCTTGGCGTGCCCGGAGAGATTGCCTTTGAGGCCCGCTCCGGTAAACTGATAGGCTTCGCGCAAAAAGAATCGGGCCAGCTTGAGGAAGCTTAAACCGAGCGTCTTTCCCCGCCGAACGCTGACCTTGCCGAGGTGCTTAATCGAAGCCAACCCCCAGGACTGCAGATCTTCTTTGGAGGTGGCCTTGAGTGCATACTCCACCTCGTCCAGAATGGTGTGGTACCGGTCGTTGCCAAACGTTTTTGTCTTTACGAAGTCGGTCATTCGATAACTCTGAGGTTAACGGTATTCATCCGGATTTCTTGAAAACGCTGTAGAACTCGATGGGAGAAAATATCCACATGATCGTTATTCGATCTCAACTTTCCGGCCGGTCCTATCCGATTCCAGCGCCGCATCGACAACCTTCTGCACGTGTAGCCCATCGCGAAAACTGGGTTCAGATTCCGCATTATTCAGTACTGTGTCAACAAAAAACCGAGGACCAACCGACATCTTTGAAAAAAACTCCATGCCTTGATCGAACTTACCGATTGATCGATCTACGTCTCCCCAGAGTCTATCCGGCACGGTCAATTCTTCGACATCATCCTGATCGCGCCGACTCAGAAATATTCGATCGGGATTGAACATGTCCATGATACCGGTCAGCGTTGCGTCACTGCCCGCTATCTCTACGCGTTGCTCCTGGCCCCGGTTTCCCAAGTAAGTCGCCGCCGAAGCATGCAACGTCCCGTGAACGCCATTGGCATACTCCAAGATCAGTGCTGCAGAGGTATTGGCTGGATTGTCGGGCACCGTTTGGTCCGGCTGCGGTGCAGAATAAGGCCGTAGGTTGGCTGAGACGGCCGCCACTTCTCCTGCCAGGAGATTCGCCACGTGAATCACATGCGAACCAAGATCGCCCAATACACCAGCGGCCCTATCGGCATCGAATCGCCAACCCTGATGCTCGATACCGTGCGAACTGTTATAAGCAATGTTTAAGTAGAACGGCTTACCGATCGCACCCTCGGCGATGAGTTCGCGGATATAGGTGTAGAATGGCATCCAGCGCCAGGTGAAATTTATCATATTGACCAGGCCTGACTGCTCCGCCAGATCCGTCATTTCCTGCGCTTCCGCTACGGTCGAAGCCATCGGCTTCTCGCATAAGACGTGCTTTCCAGCACGCAGGGCGTACATGGTCATTTCGTAGTGACAGTCGTCCGGTGTGGCCACGATGACGGCATCTAGATCATCGTTATCTACCAGCGCACGGTAATCCGTATGAACACGTTCAATTCCGTGCTCGGCAGCAATCTCATCGGCGTTAGTCTTATCCCTACCGCAGATCGAAACCAGATGGGCGCCCTCGTGACTTTGAGTCAAAGGGATATGAAACATTCCCGCGAACCAGCTGGTACTGATTAAACCTACTCTCACGTACGATGTAGTCACTTCACTCTCCCTTCATCGATCCTGGTTGTTCTTGTCTCTCGGTATTTGTGGCGGTCTGCGAACGAGACCATGTACCCGGTAACGCGGCCCCGTGAGAAGTGGCAAAGACGAACGCCGTGTTCTATGGCCCACGAGCCCGCTCGCCTTTGCCTCTAGCGCGTCTATATCCTATCCGAAGTGGACCTGC
>CAZFMY010000215.1:0-5366 GCA_964520345.1 uncultured Gemmatimonadaceae bacterium
TAGTTTTGCGATCAAAGAGGTTGTGCGGACTGTGCTGCACGTGCCGTTCCACGAGCGCTGCGCCGATGCTATGGAAGTCTATGGACCCGGCTGGTCGATCATCGAGCTGATCGAAGTCGAGACCGAGGGTGGCATTGTCGGCGTGGGCGAGACGATCCAGGGCTATACGTGGGGGCATTCGCGGGAGGAAGAATTAGCCCGGGTCCGCGGCCGCAATATTTTTGAACTGCTCTGGGATGACGCTCTGGGAGCGGGTCTGCAGATGGCTCTTTTCGATGCGGCCGGCAAACACCTGGGGGTGCCCTGCCATCAGTTGATGGGGCCGCAGCACCGCGATGCCTGTCCGGTGTCCTGGTGGGCACAGAGCATGTCGGCTGAGGCGTGGGCTGCCGAGGCGCGGGCCGCCGAGGCGCATGGGTTCAATACAATGAAGGTCAAAGCTCGGCCCTGGTACGATATCGCGGCTCAGCTTGCCGCGGTGGATCAGGCGACATCGCAGCACTTCAAGCTCGATGCCGATTTTAACACCATGTTGCTGGGGGTCGATCAGGCCGCGCCGCTGATCGCCAAACTGGAGCGCGACAACGCCTGTCTGGCGATCGTCGAGTCGCCGATTCCGCAGGACGATGTAGAAGGCAACAAACTCTTGCGGCGTAAAATTCAGAGTCCGATCGCTATGCATATGGGTCAGCCGCCGGTGATGACGGCGATTCGCGAGGGCGTGTGTGACGGATTCGTCATCGGAGGTGGGGTGAGCCGTACGTTGAGCGATGGCAATCTTGCCGCGAGGGCGCAGATGCCGTTCTGGCTGCAGATGGTCGGCACTGGACTTACGACGACCTTCGCGGCTCATATAGGATCGGTGCTGAAGGAGGCGCGTTGGCCGGCGATCCCCTGTGTTAATATCTACTCGCATACGCTTTTGCGGGAATTTGCGGTCAAGGGAGGACTGCTGCGGGTGCCGACGGAACCTGGTCTGGGTGTGGAACTGGATCGGGAGGCAGTGGAACGCTGCAGAGTCGCGCCGGATTTTGCAAAAGATCCCGTGCGTCAGATCCATGCAGTGCACTGGCCGGACGGACGGGTTCACTGGGCGCCGGATGGCGGCTACCGGAGCGACTTTACGGCAGCTAAGATCACCGGGTTTCTGCCTGGGATGCACCTCGAGGTACGTCTCGACGATGGTGGCGAGGAATTCGATCGCGAGTATCGGGAGCGTTTCCCGGAGCGGTCTTAGAAAAGGTCTGATCGCATCGAATAGAAGTCCGGACTGCGGGTGCCTATGGGGTGTCTGCTCGTGTTCAGTCCTGGCTTGCCCGAGGATCCATAGAGCTATACCTCCGGAAAAATTTGGAGCTTAATCTGTTGAGATGGTGCCCGTGTTGAGACATCGTTTCTTAGCGGTTTTTGCTGAGGAGGAATCGAAGCTCGTGCCCAGTCTGTGGCGATTGCGACCTGTCTTTTGAGTCGTCTCGCAGTGCCATCCCACCTTGTGGCTCTGATCGTATGTCTCGTACTTGGCGGTGGTTTGCGCTTTGCAGGGCTGACGCGCGGCATCGGTGATTTCGATCCGTCGGGCCGGTCCGACCACCTGCAGACCTTCTACAATTTCCACCCCGATGAAGAAACCTTAATTCGCGCCGGTCTGGCGCTTGAATCGCCGTTCGAACCCCCGCTTACGGCGTATGGCCTCCTGCCGCTCTACGTCCTTCGTGGTGCTCTGCTACCGGTTGGGCTGGTCACGGATGCGCCGACTCTGAACATGGAGACGACTGAGGGGCGGATCTGGATTTTTCTGACTCTTCGCGTTGTTGCTGCTTGCTGCTCTTCTTTGATCCTGGTCCTGGTCTACTGGTTGGGCCGTCGCTGCTTTGATACCTGGACGGCTTTGCTGGCGACCTTCATGGTCTCTGTTGCACCTGTCGCTGTGCAGCAGGCCCATTTCTATACCATCGAGGGCATATTTCTGCTGTGTAGCCTGGCTGTTTTCTGCGCGTTGGTCAAGGTGCTCGATAGCGGAGAGATAGGCTGGGTTATTGTCGCAGGAGTTTGCGCTGGTGCCAGTGCGGCGGTGCGCTTGAATGGGGTGCTGCTGGTGCTGGTGATTGCTGGGGTTCTATGGGTTCGCAGAGAGGAACGTTGGCTAAAAAATCTGTGGGTCTCGACGGGGAGCGCCGTGCTGACTCTGGGTTTGTTGGAGCCGTACCTGCTGACTCGGCCCGCCTTGCTCTGGCAGAGTGCTACGTCGGCCGATCTGGCCTATTCACTGGGGATTGCCCGAGGCGAGATTCTCAAGCCGTGGACTCTCTTCGATGTGGAAACCGTTTCTTATTTGCACTACTGGACCGAATTGATGCCCCTGTCTGTCGGTGGAGCGGTGACAGTGTTCTTCGCAGCGGGTTTCTGCGCTGGGTTTCGCCAACGAGAGCCGTTGCGTCTGAGCCTGCTGGCCTGGTTGCTGATTTCTTTTCTACTCGTCGGCGGTCTCCATACCAAACACGTGCGCTATCTATTGCCGATGGTGCCGTTTCTGTCGCTGCTGGCCGCTGATTTCTGTCTGTGGTTGCTGCGCCGTGCAGCGGGTTGGCGGCCGATCGTCGGAGTGGCCATTGCCGTCGGGATGCTCAGTGCCGGATGGTACGGCGTAGCTTTTGCGAGGATTTATACCCAGGAGGATAGTCGGATCCAGGCCGGGCGCTGGATCTTCGAGCAGGTGCCGGCCCAAAGCGTCATCGGTGTAGAAAAAGGTGGATTTTCGCTGGGGGCGTTGGTCGATGGCGCACGCTATGTAAAAGAGCCGTTGGATCTGGCACGGCTTTTCAATGGACGGCCCTACCTCTCGTGTCGCGCTGCGGCGCATTTTCTCGGACAACGTCTGGTCGAGCTCGATTATATCGCCCCGGTCGACGCCAATCGTTATGCGCAGTTTAGTGCCGCGCCCCGACTTTATCCGGCAGTGGCGAGCTTTTATACCCGTCTTTTCTCCGACGAGTTGGGATTTGCTCAGGTGGCGCGGTTCAAGCGCTATCCTGCATGGGCTGGGCGGATCTTTGTCGATGATGGAGTCGAGCCGTCTTTCATTGGCTTTGACCACCCGGCGGTGGTGGTATTTAAAAAACGGGGTGATCTGGCGGCATCTCTGGCGCAGTGGGAACGGGAACTCGATGCAAATCCCCACTGCCCCGATCGCACTTTGAATGAGATTGGTCGTTTGCTGGAATCAAGGCGCTATGCTGCTGCACTGGGGGCGACCGGCCGTCTGGAGCAGCAATATCCCTACTGGCAATTGCCTCCTCTGATCAGAGCGTGGATTTATGCTCAGCGTGGAGAGGAAGCTCCGGAACGGGCGGCGATAACGCGGTATCGCGCGGGCTTCTTCGCCGTTGAAGACGCCCAGTACGTGCCCTGGGCCAGTGCCCTTTCATTTGCTCAGGCCCAGATGCCGGATCTGGCTTTGACCGCGCTGGCCGAAGGGGCATTGCAGGTGGCCGAATATCCGACGCCGGGACCGGTGCGGCGGGCGATGGCTGATTCGTACGGCGAAATTGCCGAAGTGCTGCAACGGCAGGGCCGCGCGAGACATGCCCAGGTGGCCTACGAGTTGGCTGACGAGGTGAGGCCTTAGCTCGTCAGCCAATGTCCTGTCGGCGGATTGTCGAAATCTCTGTTGATTGTCGATTCGCCCTTTGGAATCATATTTGCGATCAGGGCGTTGCGACGCGTTAAGACGCTCCGCAAATTCTGTCCGTCATTTGACCAGCGCGGCGATCTCTTTGAACTCCGCTGTGCCTGCTTTGCGCAATAATTCAAAGAGACACATTTCCACTGCAGTGATCTCGGCGCCGGCCCGCCTCATCTTCTCCAAGCCAAGTTTCTTGTTCTCCGCTGTGCGCGAGGAGACGGCGTCGGCGACGACTTCGACGTGGTAACCCTGTGCGAGAAGGTCGCGGGCAGTCTGGTAGACGCAGATATGGCTCTCGATGCCAGCTACCAGGATCTGACGGCGGCCGCATTGACGCAAGTGCGTCTGGAACGCATCGAGGCCACAGGCGCTGAAGCAGGTTTTGGCCAGTGGCTGCTGATCGGGCAAAAGCTCTGCGATCTCGGGCACTGTCGGGCCGAGCCCCTTGGGATATTGTTCGAGCCACAGGATCGGCAAGTGCAGTATCTGGGCACCCTTGATGAGGATTTGCAGCTGAGTGTAGAGCGTATCGCGCTCGTTCATCAGCGCGGCCAGCCTGCCCTGGATATCGATTAAGACCAGCGCGGTTTGTTGGCGTTCGAGCATTAGATATAGCCGGTCGAGCCATCGGGCCGGGTTGGGCTGGAGCGCTCCCAGTGGATGTATTCGTCGTCGGCGATCGCCTCTTCGTTGATTTCTACACCCAGGCCTGGACGGTCGGGCCGCAGCTCGAGATAGCCGTCTTTGGGCAGGTAGGGTTCGTCGACCCAGTCGTTCCAATCGGACTCGGTGGGAAGCAGGTACTCGAGAATTTTGAAGTTGGGTGCCGAGGCACAGAAATGGAGGTTGACCGCGGTGGCCAGTGGCCCCATGGGGTTGTGTGGGGCGATGCTGATATAGTGAGCTTCGGCGATGGCGTTGATCTTGCGCATCTCGAGCAGACCGCCGCAGACGCAGATATCGGGCTGGATGATATCTGCACCCTGGTTGCTCATCAGATTGAGGAATTCAAAGCGCGCGTAGAGGCTCTCACCGGTGGCCAGCGGTACCTGCATTTGCGATTTGAGGCTGGTCCAGGCGGGGATGTGTTCGGGGCGCAGCGGCTCCTCGTAGAAGAGGGGATCGTAGGGCGCTAACGCGTTGGCCAATTGCAGCGCGCGGATCGGTTCGAAGATTTTGGCGTGCGGGTCGAAGGCGAATTCCCAGTCGTCGGGGCAGTTGAGGCGCAATTCCTCGAAGTACTTGCTCGCCTCGGCGCAGACCCGGCCCCAGCGATGAGCGTCGGGATCGAGTTGGTAGGGGCTGGTTTTGAAGGCGGTGAATCCGTATTCCTCATTGAGCCGCCTGGCCTGGTCGGCGGCCTCCTTGCCGTCGCGCCCGCCGATGCCGCGGTAGACGCGAATCTTATCGCGGGCATGCCCACCAAGGAGTTGGTAGACGGGGACGCCTGCGGCTTTGCCGGCGATGTCCCAGAGTGCGTGATCGATGCCGGAGATGGCCGAAAGACCGATTCCACCGGGCGGAAAGCGGAACTGCTGGTGCAGCTTCATCATGATGAATTCGATGCGCCGAGGATCGATGCCCTTGATCAGTTCGAAACAGTAGTCGACTGTGGGACCGACGGCCAGGTCGGGGCCGATCGAATAGGTCTCGCCCCAGCCGGTGATGCCCTCGTCGGTCTCGA
>CAZFMY010000216.1:0-5283 GCA_964520345.1 uncultured Gemmatimonadaceae bacterium
ATAATATGCGCAGGAAATGCCGCGCCAGCAGGGGAATATCCTCGCGGCGCTCCCGCAGCGGCGGCAGGGCCACCGTGTACTGCGCCAGGCGGAAGTACACATCCCGGCGCAACGTCTCCGCACTCATATCGCCGGACGTAGCGGCCACCACCCGCACGTCGGCGACGCGCTCCACCGGCGCGCCCAGCGGACGGTAGCGGTTGTCCTCCAGGGTCCGCAACAGTTTGGGCTGCAGTTCCTGCGGCATATCGCCGATCTCGTCGAGGAAGAGCGTGCCGCCCTCAGCCAGCGCGAAATAGCCCTCGCGATCGTCGTCGGCGCCAGTGAACGCGCCCTTGACGTGCCCGAAAAAGAGCGCGTCGGCCAGGTCGCGTGGGACGGCCGAGCAGTTGACCGGCACGAAAGGCCCCTCCCGGCGCGCGCTACCGAAATGGATGGCGCGAGCGATCAACTCCTTGCCGGTGCCGCTCTCGCCGGTGATCAGCACCGAGGTGTGGTGAGCTTCGGCCAGCAGGCTGATTTCCTCCAGAATATCCTGCACCGAGCGGCTCTCACCGACGAAATCCGCCAACCCCCAGCGCTGGTCCTCCTGCTCGCTCAGCTGCGATACCCGGCGGCTGAGCTGCTGGCGCTGGGCGATCTCCTCTTGCAGCGCGGCGTTTTGTTCCACCAGCGCCCGCGCCAACCGCGCCCGCTCCAGATGCATCTCGACCCTCAGCAACACCTCTTCCTTACGGAAGGGCTTGGTGATATAGTCGGCGCCGCCGGCGGCAAAACCGGCAGCCAGGTGCTCGACGTCGTCGAGGCCGGTGAGGAAGATCACGGAGATCGTCTGCGTCCTCTCATCCTGCTTAAGCCGGCGACAGGTCTCGAAACCGTCGATGCCCGGCATAACTACGTCGAGCAAGATCAACTCCGGTAGCTGGCGCTGCACCGTCTCGAGGGCGCGCTCGCCGCTGGTGGCCACCATCACTTCGCAGCCGATGCCTTCGAGGGTCAGGCGCACTAGGTCGATGATTTCCGGCGAGTCATCCACCACCAATACACGTGGGACGATCCGTTCATCCATCGCGGTCCACCTCCGTCAATGAATCCAGCATCGCGTCCATATCGTAGCGGCGCAACGACTCGCGCAGGCGCTCGGCCAGGCGGCGCTCGACCTCGCCCAGCGCCGCCAACTCGTCCAGCAGCGCGCTGATCCGGGTGACATTCTGCACCTCGATCGCCTCGCGTAGTGTTGCCGCCAGGTCCGCCGACAACCGGATCGGCTCTTCTGCGGCAAGCGGCGATTCCGCGTCCTGCGCCAACTCCACCAGGACCACTCCGAGCAGACTCGCCAGACACTCGACGATTTCCGCGCTGCGGTAGGGTTTGCCGATAAAGGCGTCAAACCCGAGGTCGATAAAATACTCCTTTTGCTCTTTAAGTCGAACATCTCCGGCTTCGATGCTGTAACCCAGCACCGAAGCGGTGAGTGCCGCCGTCTTGGCCGCGACGCCCTGCGCCCGCAGCCGCTTGAGCGTCTCGCGCCCGTCCATCCCGGGCATGCGGATGTCAAGGAAGATAATATCCGGCGGTTGCCGCAGCGCCTGGGTGAGCGCCTCGGGGCCGCTGGCCGCCTCGTCCACTTCCAGCCCGAACTGCCGCAATAGCCGGGTGAGAATGTCGCGATTGGTCTCGATGTCGTCGACCACCAGCGCCCGCACGCTCTGCCCCGGTGCCAGCCGCACCGGGCGCGGCTCGAGCCAGCCGGAGTATGGCTCGCCCACCGGCGCGGAGGGCAACGCCAGCTCGAAGAAAAAGCGCGCGCCCTCGCCGGGCTTCGACTCGACCTGCAACTGCCCGCCCATCCACTCCACGTACTTGCGGGCGATGGCCAGTCCCAGCCCCGTGCCCCCCTCGACGGGCTGCTCGTCGTTGCGGAAGAAGGGGACGAAGATTTCTTCCTGCTTCCCGGCAGGGATACCGATACCGGTATCGGTCACCGCAAAGGCGTAGCGCCCCTCGCCGACCACAACCAACTGCAGCACTACGGACCCCTGGTCCGTAAATTTTACGCCGTTGCCCAGTAGATTGACTAGCATTTGGCGAATCTTGTTCTCGTCGCCGTGCACCCAGAGGTCTTCTCGCGGACAGATGATCTGCAGGTCAATCCCCTTTTGGCGGCAGTGCAGCTCGAACATCTCCCCCAGACCCTGCACCAGCGTCACCAGATCGAAATCGGCCTTTTGCAGCTCAGCATGCCCCGCCTCGATCCGCGCCAGGTCGAGCACGTCGTTGATCAGCTCCAGCAGGTGGTCGCCGCTGCGGAGGATGGTCTCCACCGACCGCCGCTGTTCGTCGGTCAGCGCGTGATCGTCGCGCAGGACCTGAGCATAGCCCAAGATGGCGTTCATCGGGGTGCGGATCTCGTGGCTCATATTGGCCAGGAACGCGCTCTTGGCCTGGTTGGCCGCCTCGGCCAGCTCGCGCGCCCGATGGGCCTCTTGTCGCGCTCTGCGCTGGGTGTAATAGCGGGCGCTGGACAGCAGTGCGATCACGATGACCAGCCCGATCCCGCCCACTTCCAGGCGCCCGCGCCACAGCGCCAGGCGCCAGGCGCCGATCGTTTGCTCATACCTGGCGGCGATTTCTTCGGGGGCCAGGGCCCGGTTGTGCAGCGCGAGCTCGTCGACCCGCCCGGCGAAAAAGCGATCAATCCTCGACGATGCACCCAGCAAGAGCGGCGTGGGCAAGACCAGATCGACCACCCGGTCCCTCGTCTGGGTCGCGTCGAGCTGGCCATCGATATAGAGCCTGACCTCCGTGCCCTGGCGCACCAGCGTCAGGTGGTGCCAGGTCCGAGTCGCCAGTGCTCTATGGCCAACGAGGCGATTGAACGCGATGCCGCTGTTGAGTTCGATCCGGGCGCGGCCCTCCGCGTCGATCCACACTCTCAATGCCCTGTTGCCCTCGTCACCCATCATTATTATAGAGTGCGGATGGTACCTATTGTTGCCCTCGAGGAAATCCCGGTCGAATTCCCTGGCCAGGACGGGCTCCTCCCGTCGTTCCCCGGCTCGCCACAGCCATAGCTCGATGCTGAAATCGTCTACGCCGAAATTGCCGATATAGGGATTGAACTCGACGTGACTGCCCTGGCCGTCCAGGCTGAAGGCCTGTCCCACCACGCCCGGAGCGAAAGCCACGTCCTTGACCAGAGTCCCGTGATTGCCGCCCCAGCTGTCGTCGGCGTGGCCCTCCCCCGACCACCGCGCTTCGGCGCTGGCGCCATAGAGGCGCTGAATCGTCACATCGTCGAGTGCACGCCGGTAGATCGCCACTTCGTCCAAAAGCCCCTCGAACGGAAAAACAGGCACGCCTGTGGCCAGATCGACCCTGGCCCCCAGGAACAGATCTGCGGAGTTGCTGGTGAGGACGATCGGCAGATCCTGGCGCCGGGCCACTTCCCTGCCGTTGACATAGAGATACCGGGTGCCCGTAGCCTGGTTATAGACGGCGGTCACCATATTCCAGGCGTTGCGGGTAAAAGCATTGGCATGCGTACGAAAGGCGTGGAATACCCCATTGTCCTGGTGCGCATCGTCGGAAATACCGAAATGGAGTCCCTGACCCGACTCGGTGTGGAGCAGAAATTGGCGCCCGCCGTACTCGAGCGTCCCCTCCTGCCACTTGCAGAGAAGCGTCTGCGACGTCTCGTCGCTGGGCGGAAAAATCCACGCGACCAGCGAAAAGCTCCCGGTCAGATTGAGGTCGGCCGCGTGAGGGACGCGAATAAAATCGTCTTTCCCGTCCAGACTGAAAGCCCGGCCCACCAGGCCCGGAGCAAAGGTCGCGCCCCCTGCCATAGCGCCATCGTGCCCTCCCAGGGCGTCGCGCGCATCGCCTTCTGCGGACCATTGCGCCAGCTGCGTAGAGGGTAGGCCCGGTTCCAGATGCAGCACTTCGCCCTCCTGCATCTTTATTTCCAGCACCTGGGAGTCGCTATAGCCCAGCGGCGAGTGATTCAAATAGGACCATTGCGGCACTGCCAGGTCAAAGCGGGTGTTCAGGACATAGGCGCCCGCGCCGAAAGTTGCCAGCGCATAGCGGCCGTCCGCTCTCGTTCTCATTTTGACCAGCTCGGCTTCCCCGCGCATCAGAGATACGATCGCGCCGCGCAGCGGCACGCCGACTTCGTCGCGCACCACGCCTTTGACTACTGATGGCTGGACAACCGCGCCGGCTCCCGGATAGGACGCCGTCACCGCGCGGGCACCGCCTCGCAACTGCCCGTGGTGGCCCTGCGGCGTGCGATCCGCCGCGTCGCCCGCATCGAAATTCCACAACCCGACCAACCCCTGCTCGTCTCCGCGCGATGGTTGCTTCATGCCAGCGTTGATTTGCGCGGCGCTACGCGCCACCGACCACACCCGCACCTCGTCGAGTTGGCCGTGAAAGTAGGCGTTGTCCGTCCAGTTGGATTTGCCCAGGTAACTTTCCGCGCCCGCGCCGATGGCCGCGAAGCTGCCTTCGTAGCTATTGCGCGCCGCCAGCACGCCGTTGAGATAGAGACGCATGCCGCCCGCACCCGACACCATCGCCATATGGCACCATTGCCCCAAAGGCAGATCCGCCCCCAGGCGCAAGACGTACAAATCCTCCGGGCTGGTGTAGATGAAAAACTGGAGCATGGATTCCCTGTCAAAGTGGTTGCCCCCCATCGCCCGCCACTCACCGTCGGTGCCAAAGGCGAACCACTGCGAGAAGTAGTCCCACTCATCCCATTTGACCCATGCCTCGACCGTAGCCTCTTCAAGGCCGTCGAAGATATGGCCGGGCAACTGCACGAAGCTCTCCTGGCCGTCGAGGTCGAGCACGCGATTTTCTTCAGCGATCAATGGCCAGGCCACAAACAGCGCGAGCAAGAAGGGATATTTCATCCGATGCATAGAGGGGAATATACATAAAAAAAGACGACGGGTGCGGATCTCGTGCCCCATATTGGCCAAAAACTCGCTCTTGGCCTAGTGCGCCCTTTGCAGCACCATGGTCTGTTGGCATGACTCCTCTTTTCTGATCCACTAGTGATGAGAGGTTTTATAGAGTGCGGGCAGGAGAGCATTGGGGATGACCTGACCGCCAATTTTTGAACCACTAGAGATCTCGAGTAATGGTGAATACATTACGGCCCCGGCTATCGCATCTATTCTGGCGAATGGGACCACACCCCTAAAAGTACCGATTGGCCCCGATGAGTACCCACACCTCTGAGTTACAATATGAGTTACACCCTCATAACCC
>CAZFMY010000217.1:0-3183 GCA_964520345.1 uncultured Gemmatimonadaceae bacterium
CGATCAGACGATGGTGGTGCTGGCGGTCGACGCTTGAGGGCCGCTCTGCGACTCGCCCGAGCGGGACCTTGTTTAGGAATTATGATTAGGGATTATGATCGGAGATCTCGATAATGCACCTCGCATTCTGCACGGCATTGCTCCTCCTGGCGCTGGCGCTACCGGCCTCAGGCCATAACGACGCGCGCACGGCCTACGCCATACCCCTCGACGGGATCACCATCGATGGCCGGCTCGACGACTGGCCGGAGCGGATGGCGGTCTATCCGATCGCCTGGGTTTCATCGATGGCTTACAAGGCTGACCCCCCGGAGGGGGCAGACGATCTGACAGCCTCGTTTCGGGTCGGCTACGATGCCGGCGCGAATCTGCTCTACGTGGCGGTGGTGGCGCGCGACGACGACCGGGTGTTCGATGCCGAAAATGGATCATTCTCCAATCAGGATCTGACCGAGATTTACATCGACGCCGACCACAGCGGCGGCGACGCGGCCAGCAGGCAGCTGCAGGGCGCCAAAGATGCGCAGCAGTATGTGATGGTCGCCGGCCCTTCCCGTTTTCATGACGTGCGCCTGGTGAACGATAACCCCGCCCTGGCGGCCGGCGACACGCGCATTTCCGGGGTGCGGGCCGCCTTTCTGCGGGTCGGCGAGTACACCGTCTACGAGTGGGCGATTCCGCTCTGGTCGTCTTTTCCCGAGCAGCGTTATTCGATCGAGCCCGGTGCCACCATCGGCTTCGATGCCGCGGTGAGTGACGCCGACGGCCAGGAGGTGGGCAACTGGGTGGCCTGGACGCCTGGAGGGAGCAAATCCACCGATTCGAACCGCTATGGTGATCTGACCTTTGTCCACACCTATGCCGAGGTGGGAGAGATACGGGCACCGACGGCGCCCCCGGTGGACTACGCCGCGCTCGGCACTGTGCTCGTGCATCTGACCCAGAGTGGTACGGGTGCGTCGCTGGCCGGCGCTCAGGTGCAACTTCTGCAGGATGGTCAGGAGGTGCAGAGCGGCCGCACCGATGCCGAAGGGCAGTGTCGTCTGGTAGTTCTGCCCGGGACCTATGACGTAGAGTTTTCCATTTCCGGGGTCGAAATGGCTGTCGCGGCTGCTGCGGTTGAAGTGCATGAGGCCGCTGAGACCGTGCAGGTGCTGGAGGTCGATCTCGGCTGGTTAGCACTGGCTATAACCGATGGCGGGAGTGGGCGGCCGCTGGTCGGGGCCGCTGGGGCCCTGCTGGTCGATTCGCTGGCGGTGTGCAAGGTCCACACCGATACCGAAGGGGCCGTTCTGCTCCAGGTGCCGGTGGGCAGCTATGGACTGCGATTCGAGACTGTAGAAGGTTGGCGGGAATTTGCCCCGCGCACGGTGCAGGTCCGTGGTGGCGAGACGACGGCAGTAGCGATCATCGGGGTAGATTATGGCACGCGCTTCCACGTCGACGACGACGCGGTTGGAGAGGGTGACGGCAGTGCGGAGCGGCCTTTCCGTCGCATCGCGGACGCGCTGCTGGTGAGCGGGTTCGGGGATACGGTACAGGTGGCGGCGGGCACTTACCGCGAGACCGTGGTGATGCGCAACGGTGTACTGCTGTTAGGGGCTGGGGCCGATGCTGCCGTCCTCGACGGCGAGGGTCGCCGCAGCCTGATTCAGATTATCAGTGTTGAGGACGTGGTCGTGCAGGGCTTCGCGCTGGTCAACGGCCGTTCTGCAGAGCGGTCGCTGCAGGGCGGTTATGGGTATCGGAGTGCCGGAGTCCACATAGCAAACGCGCGGCGGGTGCGGGTGGCGGACAATTTGATCAGCGGCAATGAATCGGACGGGGATGGCGGCGGCATTTTCATTTTTGATGGGGACAGTACGGTTGTGATCGAGGGCAATTTAGTTATGGGTAATCGGGCGAGCGAGAGAGGGGGCGGGATCTATTTCACCGGTTTTCCACATCTCCGAAGCAATACAGTGGTCTACAATAAGGCCGGAGCAGGTGGGGGGATCCATCAAGGAGTATCCGCCGCGGGGAATGGGGCTGAGCTTCGCGACAATATCATCGCTCATAATGTCGGAGGCGGTATCCGGTACGCACCGGCTCCGGGCAACGATCCATTCGGTATTTTTCTCTCTTCATTTGCCGGTCTACATGCCACAGGAGAGTTGCCGCGGCTGGAAGGCAATGTGTTGTGGCATAATACCGAGTACGACTATTCGGGTTTGGCAGGCGGTGCTGACGATATATGGGCCGAACCGAGTTTCGCGTCAGCGGCGGCTGGCGATTTTCGCCTCAGTGGTGGGATTCGGAACCGGTCCAGCGGGAGTGCGGTGGGGCCTTCGCCTCTCTCGGTACCGCCGGCAGACCTGGTCCAGCAACTCTCCGTCGCTGACTTTTCGGCTGCGGGACCGGTTGTGCTCTTCGTTCGCACCGAGCAGATCGCAGTACCGCAGCCGCAATTTTTGCAGATCGATACCTTGCTAGTAGCCGCGGATACGCTGGGCTTTGCGGGGTTTGATTGGGAGCGGACCGTTATCGATCCGGGTCTGAGTGTGGCCGTGGCGGTCGATAGCGCCGACCGCGTCTGGACGTTGGGGCCACCGGGCATAGTGCGGATGTACGACGGGGTCTGGACGCAGTGGGATACCCTGGATGGCGTGCCGGCTGTGGGGATGAGGGGGATCAGAGGACAGGTGCTCGCGGGTGCCGGCACTATCCTGGTCAATTCTAATTCGGGCAGTGCTCGTCTGGGCGCCGACGGGTGGGAGGAGATTCCCCAGCTGAAAGAGGCGGAGAATCTGCTCATTGATTCGGTCGGCAAAATCTGGTTCACGACCGAGGGATCAGCCGCGTCATTCGATACGGTGCTGACGAAATTGGCATTTGTCGATATTGCTGGTAGATCCTGGGGGAGCGCGAAACCGCTGGCGGCCGAGCCCGGGGGAGCGGTGTGGTGGGATATTAGACAACGCCGCTCATTATTATCGTACAGCCGGTCGGCTGATCACCTCCTGGTCCGCACCAGCGGTGATTCGTGCCGGCCCTTTTATATTTCGAATCTGGCGTCGAGCGAGCTCTCCTCGGAGCTTTGCGATTTCTCCAGCGCTGGGGAGCTCTGGTGCAGAATTTCGGAATCAGTGTTTCGATTGGATCCCGAGAGTGCGCGCCTGGAGCTCTATCCGTTGCCCGAGCACT
>CAZFMY010000217.1:3283-5158 GCA_964520345.1 uncultured Gemmatimonadaceae bacterium
TTTCGATTGGATCCCGAGAGTGCGCGCCTGGAGCTCTATCCGTTGCCCGAGCACTCAGAAATTCAAAAATTGCACGCCGATGCCTCCGGGCGGATCTGGGTGCTTGGAAATGCGGAAAATTTTCTTTGGGATCGAGGTAGCTGGTACCGTGGGGAAGGGCTTTCCGGCCTACTTGGGTCCGGGGCTGCGGCGGATCAGTCTGGTGCCTTCTGGTTCGGGGGATTGGGGCTGACCCGCTGGGGGCCGGCGCTCTGGTCCGAGTACAGCGGCACCCAGAGTCTGGCCGGCCAGCCGATTAGCTGTCTGGCCGAAGACCGAAATGGCGCGATCTGGTTCGGGACGCCGGAGGGTCTGCAGCGGCGCGATGCCGACGGTGCATGGAGCGCCGATACTCAGATCGAGCACTCTGTTCAGGCATTGCTCAACGATCGCCAGGATCGTCTCTGGGTGGCGACTCAGGTCGGGCTCTACCGGCGTCAGGATCGGCAATGGGTGGCGCAGACCGAGTTGGCGGGGCATTCGGTGATAGCACTGGCCGAGGAGCCGACGGGTGGTTTGTGGGCCGGGACCGATCAGGGGCTCTATACTCTGAGCGAAGGGCGCTGGGTCCATCGCTGGCCCGATGCCGCAGCTCGGTCGGAGTGGGGAGACGACGCTTACTACGGCGTAGAATCCCTGGAGGTCGATGATGGAGGTCGGCTATGGATCGGTACCACTATCGGTGTGTACCTGCATCAGAATGGAGCCGTGCGCGATTTTGTCGGGCACTTTCACCCCCGGCAACGGGAGGTGCTCGACAGCCTGATGGTTTTAACGGATCCGCTGGCAATAGAGCGAGGGATCAAAGAATGGGTGGCGGATGAGGTGATGCTCGGATTCATGCTCAACTGGGCCGAACCTGAAGCCTCGTGGCACCCCCCCGGCCTGCAGCGCTTCAAGGAAGCGTACCGGCGTTTGGTCAGTGCCGATGCCGAGTTTGCAGCACTGGCCGAACGGACCCGGGCTGCAAACTGGTTTCCGCGCTCACCATGGCACGAAGATTCGGTTGCCGCACCGCCTGAGCGTCAGGCTCTCTGGGCATTGAGTAGATCGTCGTTTGGCATCTATAGCCTGGATTCGGGTATGGCATTTAGTGGGGGATTGAACTGGCTCATGTTGGACGAGCAGGGTTGGCGGAGCGCGGAACCGGATTTGCTTCTGCTTGTTGACGATCGAGAAAATATCTTTGATCGCATAGTGCGAAAGAGGCTGGGTGTCGACTGGCGCCAGTGGCGGGGACTGACGGTTGATCCGGATCGGTTCAACGAGATTAGGATCGCCGCTAAGGCCGCTGTCGAAGACCGCCGCGGCGATTTGTGGCTGGCTGCGGGCGCTAAGATATACCGCTATCGCGCTGACCAGCGATCTCCACAAACGCGAATGATGCGCGGGCCGGCGGCCACGGTGGGGCATGGGACTTCGATGCTGCGCTTCGAATGGGAGGGTGGCGACCGGGAATCAGAGCCGTCGGAGTTGGAGTATGCACACGCTCTGGTCGAGGACGCGGAGTCTCTTGAGAGGGTGGAGTGGTCGGATTGGAGTGCGTCCACATCGGTTGAGATGCCGGCGCCCGAAGGCGGTGCTTACACCTTTCTGGTCCGGGCCCGAGACCGGGTGTGGAATGAGGACCCGACGCCGGCGCGTCACCGTTTCCGGGTGGTGCCGCCGCTCTGGCGCGAGCCCTGGTTCCAGGCTACGACCGGGAGTGGTGTGCTGCTGCTCTTGGGTTCGCTGGTCTATGCGGTGGGCCAGAGCCGCCGCGCGCGGCGCGACCAGCGGCTGCGCCTGGAGGCCCAGGAACGGCTCAACCGGGAATTGGAAGCCGAGTTGCAGAAG
>CAZFMY010000218.1:0-5073 GCA_964520345.1 uncultured Gemmatimonadaceae bacterium
TAAAACCGAGGGTGCCTTCGTCGGGGCGCATCGAATAAATGAACATCTCGTCGATAAAGAAGGTCGCGCCCAAATCGATCCGGAACCAGGTGCCCTCGGTCCATTCCGAAAACTGGCCCCGGCAATCGGTCATGGTGTGGTTAGTGTTGAGATTGGCGTCGAAGAGGTTGGGGCTTGAGCCGGTGTTATCCCCCTCGATGAAGCCGCCGCGCACGTGGGTGCCGAGGGCGATATTATCGCCGATGCCGATGACCTCGATCTCGGCCAGAGCAGCATCCTCGTTCTGTTCATCTGAAAAGATCTGGATGTATTGGATCAGCCGATAGTTGTCGCGTTCTTCCCGGCTCAGATCTATATCCGCATCGACCACCATCGCGCTGTCGCGAGCGGCGTACTGGAGCGGAATGATGATCTCGGCCTCGGTATTGGGCTGGGTGGTGCGGTAGATCTGGCGGTAGATAAAAAGGTCATCGGAAGCCGAAATCCGGACCCCGGTAGTCGCGAAGACCCGAAACTGCTTGAAGGGCCGGGCACCCTCCTGGTCGGGAAAGGTCAGCCGGATCTCGCGGGCTAAGGCGGCACGACCGAGATCGATGGTGATAAACCAATCTTCGCGGGCGTCGCTGGGATCGGGTTGCCAATAGGTGCTCGGGTCGCCATCGATAACCAGCGGGGCGTCGGCGAGGTTGGAACCCGCCTGCCAGAGGCCACCGGGGACATCTTTGCCCCTGGTCTTGGTCTCGTGGGTAAAGAGATGGGCGTCCTGAGTCAGGTTGATGTCCTTGCGAAATTTGACCAGCTGAAGCTGGCCCTCGGCACCAACCTGGGTCAGACCGAAGGGCTTTTGCCAGAGCGCCCATTCCTCGGCGCTATCGAAACTGAGCACTTCGGCCGCGAGTGGGGCTACGAGCAGAAGGCAGCAGAGTATAACGAGTGCGAGTCGCATAGCGAAGCCTCCTCTCAGTAGGCGATTGCTAACGGGCGGAACTGGGGCTTGGCGGAGAATTCGGACAGCAGGTCGATAGTCGTCAGATAAACACCGGGCGGCAACAAGTGGCCGGCCGCATCGCGACCGTCCCAGCGCAGGGTCTGCGGTCCGGAGTCCTGCAGCCCGGCTGTGACCTGTGCGACTCGGCGGCCGTCGAGGCTATAGACATCGAGGACCACAGGTACGGCGCTGGGCAGGCGAAAGAGCGCATAGCTGATACGCAGCTCGTCGTTGATACCGTCGCCGTTGGGAGTGAATATCGGCGAGGAGAAACTCAATTCCTGGACGAAGCGGGGCGATGCTCCCGAAACGGCCAGGACCCGCAGGCTGTTGGTCGAAAGCGCCTCGCCGACGTCGGCCCCGACTACCGGCTGCGGCAACACCTCGCGTTCGGTGTCGAGGACCTCGCTCTGGAAATTAGTGGCGAACTCGAATACTTCGGTGCCAAAGACCACGCGGAGCGGTGGGTTGTTTGAACGGGTGATGCGCTCGGGCAGGCGAATGAGCAGCCCGTCAGCTTCTTCTGTGACCTCGGCCGGCGCGGTTTCGACCAGCCCCTCGCCCAGTTGCAAGCTCTTGAACCGGGTCTGGTTGCCGGTGCGAATGTGCAAGAGATCGAAGCCGGGTGCGTCCACGGTCTCGAACTCGGCTTTGAGGTCGTAGACGAAGTCGGTCATCTCGCCGAGGGAGACTTCGGTGAAACCCCGCACGGGTTGCGGATCGTCGAGCCGGGCCAGTTCGCCCAGCACATCGCCGGCCAAAAGCGGTGCGGTCTCGATCCACAGCGAGTCGAGGCGCACCCAGTCGTCGAAGGACGCGCTCTCCATAGATACGCGCACTTGCAGATAGGAGCCGCTGTTGATGCTGAGCGGTTGGCCCGATTCGACGAAGGGGGCCGACCAGAAAGACCAGTTTTCGGAATCGTATTTGATCGAGGCGCGGATGCCGGGTTTGGGTTGGCGTTCGATCATATCGCCTTCGGAGTGAATCCGCAAGAAGCGGGTGCGCAACCCATTCTCGTAGTGGTCGCGCGAGACCACGCGCTCGATACCGGTGTCCATGTATTCGTGATAGACGGCCGGGTTGTCGTCGCGTCCGGTGCGCACTTCGATTTTGAGCGTGGCCTGCGCCTCGGGCGTCTCTACGGGTACGCCGTCGACCATGCGGAAAGGGGTGGCCTTCCAGAACAGGCGGCCGAAATTCACCGACTCGCCCAGATCGGTGATCTTGGTCTTGTAGATCGAGCGCTGCGGCACGCCCTGGGCGAAGAGTTGGAACTCGCTGATCGATCCGAGCAGGGCGAAGGCACCGAGATTATTGGCCGCGGTTTTGACCACGCGATCTTGGTCGATTAGCGACAATTGCCGGCGATAGCGGAAGAAGCGCAGATACTGCCGTTCGAAGTCGACGCGGACCTCGGGGTCGAAGTTGTTCTCGGTATCGGCCAAAACAGTGGACAGGGGGTTGACATTGCCCTCTATGACCGGAGGCTCAGGCCCGGTCGAAGCGGTGACCTGGAAGGCCGGGACGAAATCGGTCTCGAGCGGAGTGCCGTCGGAGCGGAAACCCTCGCTGGGCGGGATAAAGCCGAATGCCACCGCCGGCACCGGCACGGCCACGTCCATGGTGAATGTATCCTTGGCTAAGTCGGAGGCCTTAGGAGGATTGTAGGTCGAGGGATCAGCGTCGAGGAGCCAGGAGCCGTTTTCCGAAGGGTCGGGGATGCCGTTATTCCACTTCCACATCCTCGGCATCTCCCCGTCGAGATAGTCGAAGATCCGGTCGCTGGGGTCGCGCCAGAAGGCCCAGTTGTCGATATGGGAGAAAACCGTTTGGTCGGGTGTAAAGTACGTGGGTTGGATAGCCCCGGGGACACCCGCAAAATCGACGAAGAGACGCGTGGTGTCATTTTCGCTCCAACTCAGCCCGCTGCCGCCCAGTTGCCACTGTGAAATCTGCGCTTCGGCATTGTGCGTAAATTGCAAAAAAAGCAATACTATAAACAATATCGGAAGTCGGCCACAACACATATTGAGCCTCCATGAATGTGGTACTGGCCTTAGTATACATAACAATTTTGCCAACCCGCAAGATATTATTGAAGGCCAGAGTCATTGCCCTTCAGGCAGAATAGGTTGAATATGGAACTCTACCATTTTTTTAAGTTCAATTCATAAGTCCTATATTTCAAATAGCCAACATTAAACTCAGTAAGTTGTGATCTTGATTGGCTAAATTATGATTCTGGTACTCGGAGTCTAACCACCGCTGATGAGCCCAGTCGTCAGGCGAATCACCCTGCCAGACTCTCGGCCAGTTTTAATGCGCAGCGAAGATTCTGAACGAAAGGGACCCCATGTCAGGAGAGATCAACCCACTTCCGCACTATAACGGTCGGAAATTCGTTTTGACCGGCGCCTTAATTATCGCGGGCATTGTCGCGAGCTCGTCCTTCGGCGGCGAGGTCGGGGAAATCGCATCGAACGCCTGGAATGTACTGCCTTTTTCCGCCCTCGCCATCTTCGCCTACCTGAGCACCAGATACCAGTGGGCCAAGGTGCTCACCCTGGTCATTTTGGCCCTTACCATTCCCGGCATCAGCCTGGGTGTAATTTCCATTGCCATGGTGGCGGTGGTACCGGAGATACTTACCCAATCCGATCCAGAACAATCTGCGCTGATATGGAGCGCAACAAGTGCAGATAAATGGCTTCTTATCGTCCTAGTGAGCGGTGGCATAGGGCTGGCAATGATGATTGCCACTAGCGGGTTCACCTATCGTGTCCGTCGGGCGCTAACCGGCCTCCTTCCCATAGACCCCCATTCCTTTGTTCACACGGTGGCGATCGTAACGGTCGTGGCCCTGATGCTCATTTCTATTGTGCCATTATTGATACTGTCCGAGCCGCCGCTCTTGAACTTTTTGGACACTTTTATGGAAGACCTGCTGGCCGAGCGTGGTCTTGGCGGCCTCTTGCTCAGCGACCTCTATGGCCTGGTATGGATGATACCGGCCAGCTTCCTCGCCGTGGGCTGCGGTGTACACCGCAACTTCAAGGAAACCGCAGAGCGGCTCGGACTTCGGCTTCCGACCTGGCGGCAGGCCACAGTGAGTATGGGTCTGGCCATCGTCCTGCTCATCGTTGTCGTGATATTATCTCCGTGCATCGATTGGTTATGGGATTCGATGAACTGGCCGAAAACTGATTTCGAAGCCTTTGAGGCCCTCATGGCCCCCTATTTAAGTCCCTTAGGCGCCATAGTCCTCGGCGTGACAGCTGGGCTGGGCGAAGAGCTGGCCGTGCGAGGGGTCTTGCAGCCCCGGCTGGGCATCTGGTTGTCCAACGCGTTCTTTACCAGTCTCCATGCCCTGCAATACAACTGGGACGGCTTGTTGGTTGTATTCGGTTTAGGGATGGTATTCGGCGTGCTCCGGAAAAAGACGAATACCACAACGAGCGCCATTGTTCACGGAACGTATAACTTTCTAGTTGCTATTATTGGAAGTTTCGACTTAGATGTCGCGGTTTTTCGAGCGAGCGAGTTAAGAGATTGCGCAGTTTACGCGTGGTTTTAGAAGTTGCCGCAGCCGTCCCTACCAGTCGAGATAACGCACCGATTTAACCATTTCGATATGCTGGAACGCTTCATCGGCGGCGGCTCTAAACTCGTCCGTTGCTGCTTCTTTAGTAAAAGCGGCATCTGCCGTCTCTTTGTCCGGCCATAGCGATTCGTTCATGTATTGAGCAGACTCCGCTGCTTCCCCGCCGGCACGGGCATCGAGCAACTTCAGCGTCCGGCGCTCTACACAGCCGCGAGCCATTGTATGATCCTTGATGGCGCCATCCAAAAGCCCCAGGATGCGTTTCTCGTCAGCACCCTCTTTCAAATTGAAAAAATGAATATTCCGCATCATGATCGTCCTCCTTTTTGTTGCCAAACAGCGGTGCGAGACGCTGTAGTGCGAATGCAATAAACTGAATGTGAGTGGTTCGCAAAATACGACCCATTGACAGTTAGATTTCCACCTTTATGCATAAAGAATCAAAGTCTGGTGCCGTAGATCCCGACCTCGCAATATCGTA
>CAZFMY010000219.1:0-4954 GCA_964520345.1 uncultured Gemmatimonadaceae bacterium
TCCAGAAAGAGCGGATCATACTCCAAATCCTGGATCTTGCGGTAGCTCAGGGTAGCCCCTTTATGGCCTTTGGTCTGCGGACCGGCTTTGCCGGTATCGGGGTCCCTATCCAATTGCATGAGCATTCGATCGTAGTCTAGCGAAGCTCGGCCCAGCATGATATCGTCCATCTCTTGCGCTAGAGCGTTCAGTTCCTCGTCCGTCAGTACCGTACCCAGATGCAGATAGCCTTGGGATTGGTATTGCTGCCATTGGTCTTCGCTGAGGGTGTCGATCATTCTTTGCTCCTTAAATCGCTATCCGTCCTGTCGACGATCACATTCTCGGGTGGGGTATCGTACCAAAGGCCATCCGGCTCTGCGGGTTGGTTTTTTTTAATCCATTGGCCGATAAGATGCTGTTCGGCTCTTTTCGAGTTAGAAGTGCGCAGCATGCGTTCCTGATCCCAGTCCTGGCGCAGATGCTCGATCAGGTCGCCTGCGATGCCGGCGCAGGCCGGGTCGTTCCAGCGATCGTGGTGCTCGAGGGGATCTTCTTCGATGTTGAAAAGTTGAATGCGCATGCCGTGGTAATAGCACAGTTTCCACGGGCCTTTGCGGATGGCCCGTTGTATTGTGCCTGCGCCGGTTGGCAGCGGAGAGGTCGCTTCGGATATGGTCTGATCGGACCAGTCGCCTGGATGGCCATCGATCAGGGTCCGGAAGCTCTGTCCGTCGATATTGGGCAGGGGGGCTGCGCCGACTAATTCCAGAAGCGTTGGTCCCAGATCCATGAGTCCGACATTTTGCGATACGACTCGGGCGGATTTTTCGATTCCGGGTCCTGCTATCAGCAGGGGGACGCCGAGCGATCCTTCGTAGAAGGTGCTCTTCCACCACAGGCCGTGCTCCCCGAGCTGTTCGCCGTGATCCGAGGTGTAGACCACGATGGTTTCGTTGGCCAGGCCGCTGCTTTCGAGCGCAGCGAAAATACGGCCGACGAGACGGTCGAGAAAGGTGCAGAGTCCATGGTAGGCCACTGCGGTGCGCCGCTGCCATTCTACCGGTAGCGGCGGATCGTCGAGATGCCAGTGCTCGCGCATGGTGTAGTGCAAGTCGTGGATTCCGTCAAGGTGCGGGTCCGGCAAGTGATCCGCCGTGATCTTATCCTCGTAAAGCGCATAGTCTTGTGGCGGGGCCACAAAAGGGCAATGCGGCGAGGTGAAACCCACGGTCATCATAAATGGGGAATCTACTTTGCCATCCGCGAGATCCCGACCGCGTTGGTGCAACCATTCGGTAGTGGTCGCGCAGACAGCTTGATCGTAGGCGTGATAGCCGGTATGTCCCGGACCACTTTTTCTGAGCGGAGTCCGGCCCATACCTGGTGTATCGATGAGTGGTCCCAGCACTTCTTCGAGTTTCCATCCGGTCACCGGGTTGATATATGCGGTCCCGCCGCAGTCGGCGATGATGCGTTCATCGAAGCCGTGACGTTGATCCGTGCCGACGAAGTGCATCCGTCCGGACAGGAGAGTGTCGTAGCCAGCGGCCCCGAACGCATGGGCGTAGGTCGGAATATCACTGCTTAGCTGGCAGTGATTGGTCAGGCATCCGGTCGAACTCGGATAGCGGCCGGTCATAAAGGCCATCCGCGATGGCCCGCACAACGGAAACGGACAATAAGCGTTTGCAAAGCGCAATCCCCGCGCTGCGATGCTGTCGATATTGGGGGTTTGCACCAGCTCGTGTCCCGCAGAGCCCAGGAATCGGTGATGGTGCTGGTCGCTCATGATGATGAGCACATTGGGTTTGCTTCTGGAGGGCATGGTGTTCCTGTTTCGGTGTCTATATCGATCGGTGGCGAATCTTCTGCTAAACGCGTACTAGTTTTTTCAGCACGGGATAAAACGCCTCGGCGTGGCGACGAAAACCCAGGTCCGTTGGATGCGATCCGTCGACGGTATCGTCGCTATCGTCGCCGAGAAGATGATCGCCCGAAAGATAGTGCACTCCGTCAACTTTAGCTAGGTTCGCGTAGACCTGGCGCAGTGCGGCCCGGCTCTCGCGGTTGCGCGCGGCGTGGTTACGCTGCAGAAATGCGTTCGCGTAGCTGCGGTCTTCGACCAATAGAACCGGCGTTTCGGGATGTGCTGCTCGCAGAGTCCGTACCAGTTCCGGAGCGCGTTGCAGGATTTCATCGGCGACCATATTGGGCAGTGCATCGATGACGTAGAGGGCCGGGTCGAGCTCGGCCATCAACTCGGCGACCTCTCTTTCCATTTTGCCGTTGCCGGAAAAGCCGAGGTTGAGTACCGGTCGGTCGAGGAGGCGTCCCAGGAGTGCGACGTGACAGGTGCCGGGACGTGCTGCACACCCGCCCTGAGTGATCGAGGTGCCGTAGAAGACGATGGGGCGCGCGTTGTGCGGATTCGCCGGTTCCAGAGTACTGCCACTTGGCGTGCCGAGCGCAACCGAGGTGACGCCGTTGTAGAGGGGCAGGTAGAGCAGATACTCGCGGCCCCCCGTGGGCAGGTCGGTGCACAGTTGGGCCTCGTTATCGGGGAAGGTTGTTGGAATGCCATTGCCGAGCCAGCGCCAGGTCTGGCCGTCGCGGGTGTAGAGGTCGAGGCCGCTGACGCCGCTGGCGGGCATGTGGTTCATGGCTAAGCTTTGCTTGCGCAGGCTCCAGCGCGCGTGCAGTGCCGTGGCGTCGCTTTTGAAGCGGGCGCAGATTCCGGCGCTGTCCCGACTCAGGTTCCACACCGGCTCGCGCACTATATTCTGAGCTCGGGCCGGCAGTCGATCGTAGAAGGAGTGGGTATCGCTCCAGCCCTTGCCCTCGATGGTCAGTTCGCGCAGATCGTACCAGTTCAGGTCGCCGCTCATTCAATACTCCTTAGTCTATGCCGATAAGAGCGCATGGTGTGTTGCCGGGTTCCGTCTCTGAGCGCAGTGTCAGGACCGAGATCACGTATATTCGAGGCCGAGTTGCTTGCTCAGCCAGGGAATTGACTCTGTACCGCGAAACAAATGCCCATCGTCGTAGCGATCTATAGCGAGTTGCTCGGCAACATCGAGCAATTCGTAGGCTCGCCTGGTCATTGAGTAGGCGGGTTCGTGGGGATAGTTAGTATCCTGTATTCCCGACTCGATGAATTGAGGTCGAGGTGCGATCAATGCCGATAGATCGGGCATATCGCAGTACATGCCTATACCGTGAGGGTGGTGGCAGATACAGTGGCCATGCCAGACGGTCTGGGCGAAGGTCGTGAAGAAGCCGCTGAGAATCACGGCCTTGATCCGTCGATCGAGTGCGGTGAGTACCTGCGAGAGCCAGCAGCCGCCCGAGAGACCGGCGCAGCCCACTCGGCGCGGGTCGACTTGCGGGTGCTGGCTCAGGAGGTTGATTCCGGCGATCAAATCGAAGACCCGCAAGCCGGTCAGGTCCAACCCGACGTGGTTGAGGCGGACCCAGGCGAGCATGCAGCCACCCGGATGGTCGGAGAGCGGTGCATAGCCGTCGCGTTCGCCCATCCCGGCATTGTCGGGGGCCAGCACTACGCAACCCCGGCGGGCCAGTTCGTGGCCATAAGCTATTCCCGGGGCGATGGCGGGATCGACCACGCCCTCTTTGCCGCCCTGGACGTGTCCGTGTGGACAGAGCACCGCGGGGCCGGGGTCTGGTCCTGGTGGAACGAGTAGGTAGGCGCTGACCCAATTGTCTGGCAGGGTCTCATAGGCAATGTGCAGCCGTCGGTACCCGTCCATCTCGCGCTCTGCGAGGATCTCTGGTGCGGGGATGGGCACCGGTCCCAGTTCGTTTAACCGCAGTATATTGCGCAGTGCCCGGCGCAGGCGCTGCCGCCAGCGCCGCCAGGCCTCGCGCTCCTCGGTTTGGGGATAGGCCAGGCGACGCTCGAAGTTCCAGTGGCGCTGGTTGAGAAACGAGGATGTGTGCGGACGCTCGGGCCCTGGAGGATTCGGTTCTTCAATTAGAGGGAATCTTCGGTGGGTCGTACGTTTCACTGGTCGCACTCCAATTCGTGGTCGATGCCGAGCTTGATCGAGTATTCGGGATTTTCGTTGATCTCGTGGTAGGCATCGGCGGCTTTGGCGAAGGGCACTATGGGATCGATGAGATCGTCGGCTTGCAGCCGGTTTTCGAGTAGAAGCGCGAGCGATTCCTCGCGGATGCGGGCAAAGTTCCAGCTGGCCTGGGGCAGGGGTTCGCTGCAGGCGCGGCTGGAGATGACCTGGATGCGATTGCGGTGCCACTCGCCGGCCAGACGCAAGCCCTGGGAGCCGTGGTAGTAGGCGGTCGAGACCAGCGTACCGGCATAACAGGTGGCCCGCATCGCGTCTTCGAAAGCTCGGTACGAACCGCTGGTCTCGAAAGTGATATCGGCGCCGATGCCGTCGCTTCGCTCCTTGATTTCCAGACCGGCGTCGACCTCTGTGGGATCCAGGGCCAGGTCGGCGCCGTGGCGCAGCGCAGCGGTGCGGCGTCGTTCGATCGGGTCGACGACGACGATCGAGCGCGCACCGCATAGGCGTGCCGCCTGTGCGACCATCAAACCGATAGCGCCGAGGCCGAAGACGGCGACCCGGTCTCCCAAGCGAACCGAGCCGTCGCGAACGGCTCCGAGGGCGAAGTCGGCGGGATCCCAGTACATGATGGCCTGGGGCGATACGCCGTCGGGGGCGAGCTGCAATCGGGATGCGGCGATGGTATGCGTTTCGCGGATCGGCAGGTGGCCAAAGACGCGATCACCGATCTTCAGGCTATCGACGTCGGCGCCCTGCTCGGTGACGACCCCCAGGCACATATTCCCGAGATGGCGGAGAAAGGTGTCTCCGCTGGACTCGCCGCGGCGGTGCAGGCGCAACGCGCCGTCCCAGCGGTCGGAAGCATCGGGGGTATCGGCGCGAAAGCCGCGGAGTTCGGTGCCGTGTTTGACCGAGCTGAAGAGGCT
>CAZFMY010000220.1:0-4865 GCA_964520345.1 uncultured Gemmatimonadaceae bacterium
ATCCGCCCCTCTTTGCCCCGCGCCTTGACGATCTCGGAAATCCACCCCAGCTGCTCTCCGGTATCGGGATCTTTCCATGTGGCCCAGCCCTCCCACCAGAACATGATATCATCCGCCGTAAATGGATGACCATCCGACCAGCGCATTCCCTTGCGCAGCCGGAAGGTAAAGACCGCATTGTCCTGCGAAACCTCATAACTCTGGGCCAGAAGCGGCGTAGCAGGATAGCCGTGCGGCGAAAAGCGCAGCAGCGTGGTATTGCCCAGTTCATAGGTCATATAGAAGCGCAGCGAGCCTTCATCGGTCAGGGCACGCACCCAGGTACCGCCGTAGCGGCCAATCCCTTCGACGCCCTCGTAGACCACTGGTTCAGGTCCGACCCGCTCCGCAACCGGCGGCAACTCACCCTCGGCGACCAATTCGGCCAGGATCGGCGCCTCCCCTTTGGGATACCACGCGGCCTGAATGCCCCTACTATAGTCCACCGCCCGGTAAATCGTCAGGGTATCGGCCGGATCGACCGAATTGTCGCGCTGCTTTTCGGCCGCCGCAAGCTCCGCCGGGCTATAGACAGCAACGGGTGCGCCCAGATCCGGTCGCACCACCCACCCGCAAAACCACAAGAGCGCGATAAACCCCACCGCCGTAGTTGATAGAGCTATCAGATATCGCACAAATCTTTTGTCCACCATCGCTTTCAAACAAAATCCTACCCATGAACGCGCAGCATGGGCCCTTTTCGGATCCTCATCAAATCATGAGGAAATTAAAATCTCCGCCCTTGTAGCCGCTATAAGAGACCTGGTAATAACTGATTTTCTTCGGTAGATGTTATTTAACCGGTGGGCAATACCGGGTAAAATCGCAAAGATCTGGAAACCCGACAAGAAAAAAAATTCACCCCATATTTGGAATCCACCCTGCCATTTTAGCAAACGGATTAAAGAGCGTTTACACAGCATGGATTTACGATTATTCTCAGGTTTGTTCCATTCGCGCTCAGGCAAGCGGAACAATAGAAATCAACACGATTCACAAATGCAGAAAAAGTTGAAAAAAATAGGTAGTACAACGCGTGTCCAAATCAGAGGGTGGGGGATTCTCTATGACCAGCACTAAAATGCGAAACGTCGAGCCTTTCGTTAATTGCAGCGACGCATGCGAAGATCCCGAGCAACTCCGATCCCACGCCGCAGAAAACGGCTACCTGTACTTTCGAGAGCTGCTTTCCGTAGACGATGTGTTAGCAGTGCGCCGCGAAGTCTTGCAAGTCGCTGAACGCCATAATCTGCTGCGAGAAGATATCGATCTGAATGAAGGTATTCGCAAAGAAGGCGTCTACATCGATCTCGAATACGACAAACCGACCCCGCCGGCGCTGCAGCGCTTTTACAACGATATCCTCAGTTTGCGGCTGTTCAACGCCTTCCCCCACCATCCGAGAGTCATGGGGCTGCTCGAATCGTTGCTGGGTGAGCCTACATTCGTCCACCCGCGCCATATCTGCCATATCCTCTTCCCTGGCCGTTTTGAGCATACGACCGAGCCGCACCAGGACTTCCACCCGGTGCGCGGCACCAGGAATACCTGGACGGTTTGGATTCCCCTGGGCGACTGCGATTCCGAACTCGGCGGCGTAGCGATCGCCTGCGCTTCGCACCAACGCGGCTATCTCGACAACGAGCGAGTCATTTCGGGAGAACTAATAGAGGATGATACCCTGTGGCACTGGAATCCGTTTCGTTGCGGCGATGTACTGATCTTCAATAGTTTGACCATACATCAGGGCCGCGACAACGCGACCGCTGACCGGATTCGCCTTTCCACCAGCGCCCGTTATCAAACCATCCGCGAGCCCGTCGATGCCGCTGCACTGCGGCCGCACTGGGGCTGGGCCGACTGGGAGGAACTCTACGCGGATTGGGATGAGGACGATCCGCTCAAATACTACTGGCAATCGCTCGACCTCAATATTCGGACCTATGCCTAGCGCGATCCAGATCTAGGATCGATTGCTATACGATCTCAATTACCACCATCGTCTGGTCATCGACCTGCTCCGGAGCAGCATCGAAACTGGAAACCGAAGCGTAAACCGAGTCGATGATCTCCCTGGGCTTGCCCCCGGCCTGACACGCCCTCAATACTGCATCTTCAAATCGATCGGAGCCGTAGATATTTTCATCGAGATCCTCGACCTCGATCAGACCATCCGAGTACATTATGATTCGATCGCCACCTTCAACCTCGACTGTATTCCACACATATGTGCTATTGGGCCTTAGTCCGAGAGGGAGCGCATCGATGGCAATAGGCTCTACCGTACCATCAGCCTTTTTATAATGCAAAGGATAAGGCAGACCCGCGTTTGTTACGCGCACCTTTTTTCCTTGATCGTCAATACTCACCATGGAAAGACACAAAAAGGTGCGCCGTTCGAATATGGCCTTTAAACGCTCATTAAGCCGTTCTATCAGTCCATTATTGCTATCGTAGTGTATTTCCGTGCGGAGTATGCCATCGTACATCATAACGGGTACTGCTGCTTCCATTCCATGGCCTGTGACATCTGCAACTGAGGCGATATTCGTTCCCGTCGCATCTAAAAAATGATATAAATCGCCTCCAACATGGGTCGCCGGTCGACAATAACCCGCCACAACGGCTTTCTCCCAATCCGGGGATCGCGCAGGCAATAAACCCATTTGTATATTATGAGCTGTCTGCAACTCCGATTCCAGTTCGGCGATGAGCTTGTTCTGGGTTTCCTGCAACTCGCGATGAGTTTGCTCCAACTCGCGGGTGCGCTCGGCGACGCGCTCTTCCAGCGTTTCGTAGAGCTGAGCATTTTCCAGCGATGTAGCCGCCTGGGCAGAGAGCAACTCCAGCACTTCGAGGCGATCAGGTGTGAAAGCACCAGTGGCTAGATTGTTCTCCAGATACAGGATACCGCTGAGTTGGCCCTGGTGCAGCAATGGAGTACAGAGCACAGAACGAGGCTGGTGATGTGCGATATAGGGATCGGCGGCGAAGGTGCCCTCGGCAGCGGCATCGCTGAGCACCACGGGCTCGCGAGTGCGAGCGACGTAATTGACAATGGCCCTGGCCAGGCCTTCGGCCTCTGCCAGAGGCTTGTCGGACAGAATGACCTGATCGTCGTCAATGGTTGCCTCGGCGGCGACGACGAGACCGCCTCCGATTTCGCGGATGAGAAAACCCTTCTGCGCACCGGCGTTTTGCAGGATGATACCCATGAATTTCTCAAGCAACCGACGCAGCACGATTTCACCGGAAAGTGCCTGTGAGGCGCGAATTACGGTAACGAGATCAATGCCGGCGGCATCCTGCCGTTCGACAGAAGCCAGATAGCGGGCGTATTCGCGCTCCAGGACGCAGACTTTGGCCGTGGCGCCCCAACGAGCGTAGGCTCGCCGAGCCTCATCGATCCGTTCAGCAGCTTTCTGGTCGTGCCCCTGAGCTATCAGGAAACGAGCGGCGCACTCGGCGGTAATGGCTTCGTAGTGGGCGCCGCGGTTGGTACGAGCCGCCTGGAGAGCATCTTCGTAGTGCTGGATGGCCGCTTCTTCACGACCGTCTATATTCGCCATTTCGGCGCGTACCAAGAGGTCGAAGTGCAGGAAGTTATCCGGGCAATTGCGGGCCCAGAGACGCAGCTTTTTGCGGTGTCCCTTAAGTTCTTTCCAATAGCGTTTCTTCGTCGCCTCGTCAGCACTCGGATAGGCGGCGGTCAGACTCAGAGCGCGAAAGTAGACGTGTACCGCAACATAGGGGAAAGCAGCAGAAAAGCTGATCAGGTCAGCGGCCTCGTCACCCAATCGTACGGCCTCGCGGTACGAGCCGAAGAGATATAGAGCAGCCATCTTGAGAATCGAGTACCAGTGCAGGGGCAATTTATTCTGGCGTTGGCGCAAATTGGCGACGCGGCGATCCTCGTCGTACTCGTCATCGGCGAAGCTGCCCGGTGCATCGATTTCACCGCGCAGACAACGCGTGAACTGGCGATAGATAGCGATGAATTCCAAACCCTCTTCGTAGCCGGCGCGCTGTACGAACTCGGCCGATTTCTCTATCTCCACCAGCACGTCGTCCAGACTCGCCGCCCCCAGCAGGAGTTGGAAGGGTTTGTTGGACGCGCAGTAGCAGGCAGCGTAGAAATCTCCGGCGTCGAGTCCGGCCTGGAAGGCGCGGTCCAATAGAGGGATGTTGTGTTCCAGGGGGCGGCGCCAATGGCTGACGAAGGCGGCCATATCGAAATAAGAGCGTGAAATGGCGGAAATA
The DNA here is from genome assembly GCA_964520345.1 of uncultured Gemmatimonadaceae bacterium. Lineage (GTDB taxonomy): Bacteria > Latescibacterota > UBA2968 > UBA8231 > UBA8231. The sequence goes on from CAZFMY010000220.1 coordinate 4,300, forward strand.
TCGTCGTATTTCTCCGCTAATTCGAGCCCCAATTGCCCGAATTCGTAGCCGCGGGCGAAGTCGTTGAGGAAACCGCAGAGCATCGCACCATAAAGACCATAGCCGTGCGCCGCCATATGGGTATTGCCGTACTTGAGCGACATGTGCACCATGCGCAGCACAACCACGGCAAAGAGGTTGAGATCGGCCTGGTAAGACGTGCCGGTCAGATTGGAGAGGAAGCTCATCGCGACGCGCCGATCGGCATCGCGCATTTCCGGCAAATCGATCAGATCCGGCACGCGCTTGCCCAGCAAGCGGCGCTTGACCCTGAGCAATTCGCCCATCACTGCAACGCGCGAGGGTGACGGTGAGAGGTCAATACCGAAGAGGCGCAAACCGGCGATGCCGACATCGCAGGCATCGCGATGATGACCCTGCGTGGCGTACATCATCAACCTTATATTGTAGAGGCGGGCCTTTTCGCTGCGCTCACGGGTTTGGTCCAGCAATTCGCAGAAGAGCGTTTCGACTCTTGCGAAGTCGCTGATGAGATAGGTGGCCTCATAGCGTTCGAAATGCAGATC
>CAZFMY010000221.1:0-4834 GCA_964520345.1 uncultured Gemmatimonadaceae bacterium
TCGTCGGCATTATAATCCAGTTTTGTTATAACTTCTTCGCCAATTGGATCGATAAGATCATTGCCGATATGACCGAGCAGACGGCGGCTTTTATCGATCTTCTGGCCGAACGAGAGCACGAGGCGAACCAGGCGTGATAAAAAAGCGCGAAAGCCGGGTTGCTCCTGAAATTCCAACGGCTTCAATGGCGGATATTGCCTTTTTGCTGATTGTTTTCTTTCTGGTCACTACCACGATGAATCAGGACAAGGGACTCTCGCTCCATCTGCCGCCAGTGGGCGAGACCAAGGAAGTGCAGGAGAAAAATATCCTCAACTTGTGGATCAATGCCCGTGATCAGGTGGCTTTTTTCGAAAACGATCAACTGACCCCGATCCCTTTTGCCGAACTTAGGACGCGGATCGAGGGCCGCTTGCGGGAAAACGACAAGCTGATCGTATCGTTGAAAACCGAGCGCGGGGCGACCTACCGCACCTTTGTCGATGTGCTCGATGAACTCAAGTTGGCCAATGCTACCAAGATCTCGATTGCCAATCCGGAAGAGTAGTCAGTGAAATTCAATCGCAAATCCAAGGTGGGCAGCGCCATTCCCACGGCCTCGATGGCCGATATATCTTTTTTGCTCTTGGTTTTCTTTATGGTGTCCACGGTCTTTGTCCGTTATCGGGGCGTGCCCGTGGAACTACCCCAGGCCGAAAAAATCGAGAAGCTCGAGAGCCGTCGCAATGTGCTGCAGCTCTGGGTCAGCAGTGAAGGGAAGGTCAGCATCGAAGACCGGATCATCCCGCTGGAGGATGTCGGTGCGTTGGTGCATCGATATCTGACGGCCAACCCGCGGCTGATCATTTCAATGCGCGGCGATAAGGACTCCGAGTTCGGGGTTATTTCCGATGTCATGGAGGAGTTGCGCAAGGTCGAAGCACTTAGAGTGAACTTCTCCACCAAGCGGGAAATGGACCAATGATCCGCGGCAAGCAACCCGAAGCCAACCTGCGCCTGGGGTATAGGAAAGTATTTTGGATCTGTACGGGGATTTCCGTCCTTTTCCACGCGGCGCTCTTTGGACTTTTTCCCAACTTCGAGTCCGAAGCATATGCCAAGGCGGATGAACCGATTATCATCCAACTCGAGGAAATTCCCGAGACCAAGCAGGAGCGCCGACCTCCGCCTCCGGCCCGGCCAGTTGTTCCGGTTGCTACCGACGATCCGGAAGTACCTGACGATGTGACCATTGAGGATACCGATCTCGACCTAGACCTCGACGATCTGGCCCCGCCGCCGCCCATGGAGGAAATCGTCGAGGAAGTCGAGTTGGAAGAAGAAGACGAGATTGTTGAGTTGTGGCGGGTCGAGAAGCAACCGGTGCCGGCCAAGCGAGTTGTGCCTGAGTATCCGGATATCGCCCGCAAAGCCAATATTACCGGCAAGGTCTTTGTTACTGCGCTGATCGGCAAGGATGGCAAAGTCGAACAGATTGGTAAGATTACCGGGCCTGAGGTTTTCCACGCCGCGGCCAAAGCCGCCGCGCAGAAGTGGGAATTCGAGCCGGCGATCCAGAACGATAAACCGGTCAAGGTCTGGGTCAGTCTGCCTTTCACCTTTAAGCTCAACTAGAAACCTATTGCCATATCTTGCTGTTTTTATTATCCTAAAATGGTAGTTTGAGTACCTCTTCCCCCGGTCTCTCTCCTCCCCACATCGCGATATACATCTGCAGAGCCCTCTGTGGGAGGATTGGTCATGCGTTGTCCGTATTGCAATCACGAGGAAGATAGAGTGGTGGATTCGCGTTCATGCCGCGAGGGCATGGCGATCCGCCGCCGCCGCGAGTGCATAAATTGCACCAAGCGTTTCACGACGTACGAATATATCGAAAACGTGCCGCTTTCGATTATCAAATCCGATGGTCGACGCGAACCCTTCGACCGCGGCAAGCTTCTCGACAAAATTCAACTCGCTTGCTATAAGACTACGGTATCGGCCGAGGAAATAGAGCAGTTGGTCGATCGAGTGGAGACCGAATTAGGTAATTTTAACGAAAAGGAAATTCTCGCCAAGCAGATTGGTGAGCGCGTGATGGCCCATCTGCGAGGACTCAACGATGTGGCCTATGTTCGTTTTGCCTCGGTCTATAGGCAGTTCAAAGACAAGAGCGATTTCGTGCGCGAATTGGAGCAATTGGCCAACAATTAAAAGGCCCATTGTAGCTCTTTTTAGGGTGCGGTCAATGAATAGTAAAAAATCGCTTGACAGGCCCTCCTTTGTTCCTATCTTTGGAATCACACAACATCTTGTGTTGGGTATTTGACTCTATATGAGATAGTGTGTTTTTAGTAGCTGAACTTTTGTTCACTCCCCAATTTCTGTAAACCCTAAAATACTTGTAGGACTCAAGTCTCTGCGTTGTTCTCCCACTTCGCGGATGGGCCTTGTTTCGCTTAAAAAGGGAGGGCGGCAATGGCATCTGAACCCGTAAAAAAACAAACTATGGTTGCGCATCGTTTCGAAGATTTACTCGCCCAGCTCGAGGGGCATGGGCTCAAGCGCAATGGCCATGATGATCTCCTGGTCCGCTCCGCCGATGCTGAGACGTACTATGGTGATAACGAACTGGCTATCGATGTATTGCGCAATAAGTACCTGGCGCCTGGCGAGGAGGGACCGCTGCATATTTGGGATCGGATCGCCCGCGCTATGGCCTCGGTTGAGGATGATCCACAATATTGGTACGACCGCTTCTTCTCGCTCTTGATGGATTTCAAATTCATCCCGGGTGGACGGGTGATGCACGGAGCCGGGCGCGATGAGGCCAAGCGCAAGCCGACGCTTTCCAACTGTTATGTGATTCCCATTGAAGAGGACAGTCTGGAAGGAATCTACCGCTGCCTGAGCGAATCGGCGATGGTTTATCGCACTGGTGGTGGGGTCGGTACCGATTTGTCGATTCTCAGGCCCAAGGGAGCTCCGGTCAATGCTACCGTCGATGCCTCACCCGGTTGCACCGCCTTTATGAATCTGCTATCTGAGAGCACCAATGCCGTGTCCCAGGCCGGTCGCCGCGGTGCTCTGATGCTGACGTTGAGAGTCGATCATCCGGATATTGAGGATTTCATCTCGATCAAGAGCGACAGCAACCGCACCAAGGTGCAATACGCCAATATAAGCGTTTTGATCACCCATGAATTTATGCAGGCGGTATTGGCCGATTCCGATTTCGACCTGCGCTGGGGCGGCGAGGTATTCCGCACCGTCAGGGCGCGCGACCTCTGGCAGAAGATCATTAGCAATGCCCATGCGAGCGCTGAGCCCGGGATCATATTCTGGGACACGATGCGCGAGTACCATAACGTCGAATACGCCAACCCGCTCACGAGTACTAATCCCTGTGGCGAGCAGCCGTTGGCCTCGTACACGGCCTGTAATTTGGGTAATCTGAACTTGGTGAGCTTTGTCGGCGAGGACGGAGAGTTCGACTATGAAGATCTAAGTCAGGCCGCGCAGGTGGCGACCCGTTTTCTGGATAACGTAATCGAATACAATATGGGCAGCCATGCGATGCCCAAGATTCAGGAGGCCGTTGCTGCCGATCGACGGGTTGGTCTGGGAATCACCGGCATGGCAGATGCACTCGTTTTGATGCAGCGCAAATACGATTCCGACGAAGCGCTGGAGGTCATCGACAAGGTCATGGCCACGATTTGCCACAGTGCCTATGAGACCTCGGTCGAACTGGCTCAGGAGAAGGGTGCTTTCCCGATTTTCGACTGGGCAGGCGTCAAGCAAAGCAAATTCATCCAGAGCTTGCCCGAGTCGATCCAGAACAAGATCGAGGAGCACGGTTTGCGCAATTGCACCTTGATCACGATGCCACCGGTCGGCACTGGTTCGATCGTGGCGCAGACTACATCGGGCATTGAGCCGATTTTCTGTACTAGTTATACCCGCCGTGTCAAGCAGGCCGATGGCGAGAGTTTCCGCGAATACAAGGTCTATCACCCGCTGATCCAGCGTCTCTTCGGCGGCGATGAAGATCTGCCGGACTATGTGGTGACGGCGCATGAGATCGATCCTTACTTCCGGGTCAGGATGCAGGGTGTGATCCAGCGCTACACCGACAGCAGTATTTCTTCGACCATCAACTTGTCCGAAGACATCGACCCCGAGACGGTAGCCGATATCTATATCACCGCTTATAAAGAGGGGCTCAAGGGGGTCACGGTTTATCGCGAGGGCAGTCGCGAAGGTATCCTGCAGACCGAGGCCCAGGCTGAGAAGGAGCACTCAGAGGCGTCCGCGGAGGAGGCGAGCGTGCCGGAGGTGCCTGGCTCGATTGGCGCAGACGGTTATCATCACCGCCGCCGCCGTCCGGCGGTCACTAGTGGAATTACCGAACGGATCAATACCGGTGAAGGCAAGATTTACGTAACGATCAACGAGGACGAGTACGGGATTTGCGAAGTCTTCAGTACGATCGGCAAGGCCGGCGGCAATGCCGCGGCCCAGTCCGAGGCGATTAGTCGGCTGATTTCGCTGGCGTTGCGCTCGGGGGTCGATCCGCAGGAGGTAATTAGCGAGTTAAAGGGGATTTCGGGCCCGAATCCGGTATGGGAAGATGGCGAGTTGGTGCTCTCTACGCCTGATGCGATTGGCAAGGCCATAGAGCGTCATGTGCAGCGGAATGCGGGTAAGGTTTTTCAAAGTACTGACGCAGAGCCGGAGGTTGTCGCGCTAGAGTCGCCGCCGAGCACTTTCCAGTCTCGTGAATCGAAGACGTTGAGTACGTGTCCAGAGTGCGGATCTACAGTGGCGCACGAGAATAGCTGTCTGATGTGCA
>CAZFMY010000222.1:0-4791 GCA_964520345.1 uncultured Gemmatimonadaceae bacterium
CCGAATCAATGATACTTTTACCGCTAAACTCTTCTGCCGATATCTCGACCCGAGGGGAATCTTCGCCCTCGTTATCAGGTGCGACAAAGGGAATAGTCAATTCGACCCAAGCCTTGATCTCGGCTCCGTTGCTGCGTACCGCGGGATAAAAGTCATACTCATACGCGGCAGTTAAAGCACTGGAAGCAAAGGGATCTTCGCCGCGAAATATTTCTACCTGTTCTGGTCTTCCTTCTCTGTCGATCAGTACATCGAGCAAAACCTCGACGGAATCATGCACCGAGGCGGGATAAACCGGAACAACTACCTTCCGCACCAACGGCCATTCGCTCAAGGAAAAATCTTTCTCTTCCCAGGTGATCTTATCCTCAGGTATCGAGAGGTCGAGTTCTTCCAATTGATCCAGATCGAGATCCTCTTGATCTTCTGCACTATAAAAATCCGGGAACTCCTCTTGCAGGAAACGAATTTGAGGATTGTTGCGATCTCTGCGAACGATCTCGCGCAAATAGAAGTTCGCCGAATCCTCTTCGGCCTGGGCAGTAAAGGTCTTCCACAACCGATAGTAGAGGTTGAGGTTTCCTTTCTTGTCAAAGGCCAGGGACTGACGGTACAACTCAATCGCGTCGTCGAAATAGCCGTCTTCCCAGGTGATATTGCCGAGTAAGTACAGCGCTCTGGGGTTGTTGAATTGCTCTTCAATGCTCCGCTCGTAGAAATCGCGGGCTAGTTTTATATCGTTGCGCCGCTGGGCGCGCAGCGCAAAGCCAAGATACTTGCGAGCCAGCGATACCGTATCGAGCGTATCGGGCTCTAGAGCCAGCAATTCAATCTCTTCACCCGGCTTCAATTGTCCACCGACCGCTTTCAAACTTCGCTCAATTTTGGCGATTAATCCCTCTGCGCGCGCCTCCTGCCGCTCCTGGGCGATCTTGCCGAATTTAGTCTCCGCGAATTCCTCCGCCAAAATCCGATAGCGACGTTCGGTCTCAACTGTATCCCCAACGACATTCTCGTACGTAGTTGCAACTAAAAATGCGGCTTGTCCAGCCACCTGCGAAGCGGGAAAATGCTGTATAAGAGAATCTAGAAGCGGCACATAAGCATCTACGTCCTCAGGCGATTCCAGTCGCAAACCCTCAATACGCTCAAACTCCCGAGCTGCCAATTCATCGGCAGTGACCTCAGCCTCTTGGCCCAATAACTGCCGGGCCTCATTAGCCTGAGTCGAAGAGGGGAACTCTTCGATCAAGCGCAATAAATAGGGTATAGCATCTTCCTCGACACCAACCATTTCGCGGGTAATCCAGGCGATGCTATAGACTGCCCGAGGTAATTGATCGCTCTCGGGAAAGCGACGGATCACTTCCTGGTAGTAGGCGATAGCCGAATCAGCCTGCCCAATCTCATCGCGATAGATTTCACAAGCGCTAAAGAGATGGTCCAGGACTTCGAGGTTCCGCGCCACAACCACCTCATTTCCTGCCAAAGTATCGGCAGGAGTTTCCCATCCCTCCTTCCACACCAGCGGCCCCTGTATACCCCCCAGCGAATCGGCAAATAGCGAATCGGCTCGGTGAATCTGTTCCTGGAATCGACTCAGGCGGGTGAGATGCCCTAGCATCTCCTGAGAGAGCAACGCTCCCTGAGAACCCGGTTTCTCGCGATTGGCTTCTTCGAGATACTCGTTAGCAAGTTCGGTATCGCCGTATTCTTGTAAATGCAGCAGACCAGTGCGATAAAGCGCCATCGCCGAAGAGGCGCTTTGGGGAAAGTCATCGCGAACCTGTTCGTACTGACTGAGAGCCTCGGCGAGCAAGCGGCGATTATGGTAATATTGGCCAATCAGGAGACGAGTGCGCCCCTCAAACATTCGAAACTGACCCTCTTGAAGCAAACGTTCATAGGTTTGGAGCGCCTCTTCCTCCTCGCCCATCGCATGGAGTACTAAACCGCTGTTGAGCCAAGCCCTGTACTCCTGATCCCTATCGGGGCCTGACGATAGCGCCTGACGAAAGGCCTCTTGCGCATCACCCAATAGGGCCTCGTCCTCCAGCGCCATTTGCGCATCCCCCAAACGCAGCCACAACTGGGCACTCAACTCGGTCTTTGGATAAGCCTCGAGCGTCACCCGATATTCCTGAATCGCCGCTACGTAGTCCTCGCGTTCATAGGCCATTTCGCCCAATCGCAGGCCGGCCTGAACCGCTACCTTCTCGTTCGCTTCGCTGAGTAGACTCCGATAGAGTTGCAACGCCTGATTATAGATCCGCTGTGCCTCGAGACACTGTGCACGCCAATAACGAGCCCGATCGAAAAATTCACTAGCGGGGAAATTGGTCTCTAGGTCACGGAAAGACTCTATCGCCCGCAGATACTCCCCCCGCCAGTAGAAAGCCCTGCCCATAAGAAACATGGCGTCATCAACCAGATCGCTTTCTTTGTATTTTTCGAGAACTTTAGACGCCTTGCGAGCGGCCTTGTCGTAGAGCTGGTCGGCCCCAGTAGATCGATCTCGCCGCTCGGGGGATTCGACTTCCTCAAAAGCCCAGTAGGCATAACTTTCTTCGTATTCGCGCCGTTCTTTTTCGGCTTGGCGAAAGTACTTATTTGCGTTGTAAAAGGTATTGAAGTAGACGCAAGACGAGATCGAGAGACAAGAGGCCAAAAGAAGCAGCACCTTGATCTCACAGCGGCGTTTAGGCGCGGGATTCACCGGACCGACCGCCCTTAACCTCGGTGATAGCCCTGTAGTGATTGGACACTCATCTCTGTCCTTTGCAGTGCTTCGATCCCCGCCGTCGCCGCTCTGGCCCCAGCCATGGTCGTGGTATAGGGTACACTGTTCATAATTGCAGCCCTTCGCACCGCAAAATCGTCGTATTGTGAAGTCTCGTCGAGAGGAGTGTTGATGACCAAATCGATCTGCCGGCTGCGGATCGCATCCTCTACATGTGGTCGCCCCTCGTGAATTTTGCGTACCATTTCGGCTTTGATCTCGTGCCGCTCGAGGAAATCTCGGGTACCGCGGGTAGCGACGAGTTCAAAACCTGCCTGGTGTAATCTTCTCGCTATCGGTACCACCTCTTCTTTGTCGCAATCGGCAACGCTAATAAAAATCCGACCACTCGCCGGCAACAGCGAACCAGCTCCCATCTGCGCCTTGAGAAAGGCCGTGCCAAAATCTTCGCCAACCCCCATAACTTCACCGGTGGACTTCATCTCAGGCCCGAGCAGACTATCGGCACCGGAAAATTTTATAAAGGGCAAGACCGCTTCCTTAACAGAGATATGTGTGGGCACCACCTCTTCAGTAAAGCCCTGATCGCGCAGACTCTTACCCACCATGACCCTCGCAGCAATCTTAGCCAGCGGCTGACCAATGGCCTTACTGACAAAGGGTACAGTGCGCGAGGCACGGGGATTGACCTCGATCACATAGACCTCGCCATCATATATGGCGTACTGCACATTCATCAGCCCCACCACCCCGAGCGCCCGCGCCAACGCATGGGTGTACTCTCGCATCGTCTCTATATGCGCCTCAGGGGTATCGTAAGGCGGTAAGGCACAGGCGCTATCACCCGAATGCACCCCTGCATGCTCAATGTGCTGCATGATTCCGCCGACGACCACATCCACCCCATCTGAGACCGCGTCGACGTCGAATTCTTCGGCGCGTTGCAGGTAGCGATCGATCAGCACCGGCCGCTCGGGCGAGATCCCGATGGCTTCATCCATATAGTCTTCGAGTCTGCTGGCATCATGCACAATGACCATCGCCCGCCCCCCGAGCACATAAGAGGGCCGCACCAAAACCGGATAACCGATCCGCTCGGCGATCTCACAGGCCTCCGCGACATTCACCGCCATTCCATTTTCCGGCTGACGGATATCCAACTCGCGCAGCAAATTGCCGAAGAGCTCGCGATCCTCAGCCAAATCGATGCTCCCAGGAGATGTACCGATGATTGGCACCCCTTCGCGCTCGAGTTCCGCCGCCAGGTTCAAAGGCGTTTGCCCTCCGAACTGCACGATCACTCCATCGGGCTTTTCGCGATCTATGATATGCAATACATCTTCGACCGTTAAGGGTTCGAAGTATAGCTTGTCGGCAGTATCGTAATCCGTGCTGACCGTCTCCGGGTTGGAATTGACCATGATCGTTTCGTAACCGTCTTCGCGCAGTGCAAAACAGGCGTGGACACAGCAATAGTCAAATTCGATCCCCTGACCAATTCGATTCGGTCCCCCTCCGAGAATAGCGATTTTGCGCCGATCTGATCGTCGCGACTCATCCTCGCGATCATAGGTCGAATAGTGATAGGGGGTATAGGCTTCAAATTCTGCAGCACAGGTATCAACCGTCTTATAGACGGGGCGTATACCCAACCTGAGACGCTCTCTGCGAATCGCCGCCTCATCGCTCCCCTTGAGATAGGCTAGTTGGCGATCACTGAAACCCCATTCCTTGGCCTGGCGCAATAATGCAGCATTTTCAAGCAGATCCTCTCGCTTGATCCGCCACTCTAGCTCAGAGAGTTGATAGAGCTGATCGAGAAACCACGGATCAATACCCGTAAGATCGTGGAGTTGCTCGCGAGTATAGCCTTTGTCTATGGCTTGCTTGAGGTAGAAAATTCGCTGCGAATTGGGCCGACTCAATTTCTCGCGCAACTCCTTGTCAGACACCTTATCCGGGTCCAGATCCTTGCCATCGGCACCCCAACCCCCCCCCCCCGGGGACCACCGAACCCAAACCATTATGCGCCGCCGCCATGAACGGCCGCC
>CAZFMY010000223.1:0-4782 GCA_964520345.1 uncultured Gemmatimonadaceae bacterium
CGCTGACCGTGATCATCAACCGGCAATAATCTCTAAGGGTCAGCTCCGGCGCGTCCTGAGTCCCGTCCAGGACCTGCGACCCGCCACGGCAAATGGCATCGCCCTTGAAGCGGCGGAGGTCGTCCAAAGATAAGTGTCCGGCTTCGGCCTGGCGGAACAACTCCATCATCACCGTCACCTTGCAGACGCTGGCGGTCGGGAAACGCTCGTTGTCGCAATAGCCGTACGTAGCGCCGCTATTCAGCTCTTCGACGTAAATGCCAAAGCGACCGTCGAACTCTTCGCCGACGCGGTCCATCTCCGCTACCGGAAAATCTGCCATGATCACGTTCCTTTCAGCAACGCCGTCCTCACTGCATCGCAGAATTTGCTCCGGATCACCTATTTCCCCAACTTCCGGGCACGACGAAGGGCAATCAACCGCGCTCTTGCTCGAAGGCCTGCCGAATCTGCTCGGGAGTCCACGCCTTTGCTGCGACCACGACACCCTCAACCTGGCCATCGAAGCTCGCGCCCCCGCCGCCGAGATGCCCGATCGTGACAGGAATATTGGGTGCAAGCAGGTCCCCTTGCGCCTCGCGTTGTGCCAAGAGTTGTCCATCGACCCATAACTGCAGCGACGCACCGTCGTAAACCCCGACCAGATGGTGAACACCGGACGCCAAGGGTTGGTGTGTCGCCACACTGCGAACACCACCATTTGTATTCACCAGAAAACTCGGTCCGGGCACCGCGGCGCACAGACCACCATTATGACCATAATCGCAGAATCGCAAACTGAAAGCCCCATCCCTACCGAGGGTGTCAACGCGCATCATCCGTCCGTGAAATTCTTCCCCATCCGCCGCATAGAGAGGTGCGGCATAAAACGCCCCACCATCGAAAGCCCCGGCGTTGTAGCCGATCGACTCAAGCCCATCGGTCGCACTGGCGTCGTATCCCGACCACGCATCTGAGTCATCAAAAGCTCGCGTGGTGTCGTAGCGCAGATAGTTGCAATGGTAACCTATCTCACCTGGGGGCGGTGTACGTGTCCACGGGCAGAAGGTGACGTAGCGCCCATCAAAAAATCCACCATCAAATCCACCGGTGTCGACTCCATCCGTATGGGCTGCATCATACTGCTCCCAGCTACTCGGATCGGTGAAGGGTTTGCGCGTGTCGTAGCGAACCATGGACGAATGGCCATAGGCACAGAAGTACAGCCAGTGACCATCGAAGACGGCACCGACATTCATCCCCAGACCCACTGCACGAGCATCGAAGGCCTCCCAACTTGTTGAATCGTCGAAAGGGCCCTGCGTGTCATGGCGCACGACAACGCCATGCAGCAATGGCACGAAGTAGACGAAGCGACCGTCGAAGGCGCCGCCATCGAAGCAGACCGCTTCGGGGCCCAATACGGTCGTGTCAAAGACGCGATAGCTGGTAGCGTCTTTGAAGTCGGCCGCAGTATCCATGCGCATGACTTTGCCACTGAGAAGGCTCTCTGTCATCGGTTCGCCTGGGATGCTCTCATAGCCAGGGCAGAAGTAGACATGCCGGCCATCGTAGGCAGCGCCCTGAGCCGAATGCGGCAGATCCGCGTCGAAGGCCGACCACGCATCCGCATCCTTGAAAGAACCCAGTGTGTCATAGCGCAGGACCCGAGAGTGGTAGCCGTAACTATCATCACGAGGTGCGAAGATCACGTGACGCCCATCGAAGGCTGCACCATAGTAGCACACCGTATTCAGTCCATCCGTGCCACCTGCGTCAAAAGCTTCCCACGTGGACGGATCGTGGAAGTCACCATGTGTATCGCAACGCAAAATATGTCCGTGGACGCTGTTCCGCTCTCTGCGTGAACGGATGGGACAGCCATAAATATGGCGACCATCAAAGACGGCCCCATAGTAACCGGCGCAGATCAGACCATCCGTCATCGTCGCGTCGTAGGCAGCGAAATGAGGCGTCGACAAAGGTTGCCATTGAGACACAACGGGCTGCATCGCCTCGCATCGGGCTTCAGTGGCGCACACGGTGGCAGCGACGGTGATGGCACCACCCGACTTGAGTTGCTGAATATCGACCGGTTTGATATTGGTACCTAGGATTTCAGACTGAGGAGGCATGTTTATTCCCATTGAAAGGCGTATCTATTTTAGTATACATATATAAAGGCTAAAAATCATGTAATAATTCCGATTAAACTTTGTCGTTAGATCTACCTTACTACGAAGAAACACAGACCTAATAATTGACGGGCCTAGGGGGTCACGGCGCTGTACAAAAACGGTCGCCGGAACATGCCGCCGAGGTGGTGCTCGCAGTTGCAGCGCAATGCGATGATGTTCTTGCCGGGCTTCAGCGTACCCGTCAGATCCACGTCCCATTCGAAGCGATAATCATTCAGCCACCATAGTTTTCCCTGCTGGCGGTAGGCGACTTGTTCGCCGTCGATGTAGAGCCAACACTCGTTGAACAGGCCGGGAAAGCGGATCTGCGGCGAGGCCCTTGCCTGCTCGACAGTCAATTCCACGCCCGTGCGGTACCATAGGTAACCCGTATAGCTTTGCCGGTCGGGATGGCGGATGCCCTGGGCTTGAGCGTAGAGGTCAGTCCGGATCATCTCCCACTGGTCGGGATAGTCCTTGCGAGTGTCAAGCGTCAGCTTCTCTTTACTTGAATTCCAGTACCTCAGGTCGATGGGCTCCACCGCGTAGCCTTTCTCCAGACCTGTGTTTTCCTGGTCGCGATGGAAGGCCCATTCGATGGGCAGCTTGGCGATAAGCCTGCCTTTGGTGCCATCGACGAACGGGATCAGCTCTCGATACTGTTTCACTTCGCCAGGCCACCAGGCATAGCCTTGGTGCTCCACGTTGTAGCTGCGATAAGTCGTGAAGATGCCACTCATGTCCGTCAGCTTCTCTCGCACTGCGAGGGCCTTCTCGCCGAACGGGACGGCCTTTGCATAATCGCACTCGGTGTTTGCCGCGCGAACCATCGACATATAACCGGCGATGATCTCATAACTGTAGCGGGTGAACGTCATCCGCTTTACGTAGAGCTGCTCGTTGCGCGTCAGCGGTCTGCCCTGAATCTTAAGGCCATTGATGATGTGCTCAGCCTCTTCCAGATTCTTCTTGAGCACGGCCATGAGCTGCGGTGTATAGACGGCCGGGGCCACGAAGTATTCGTGCTCAGTGCAGATGGTGTTTTCCCAGGCATCGTAGATGGCGGACCAGTAGACCCGCATGGGTGCTGCAGCGGGCCCGTAGAATTTAGGATAGAACTCCTTCAACAAAGCATCTACGTCCTCGTCCGGGTTCCACAACAACCGGGCCCGGATGTAGAGATTGAGGAATGTCGTCGCCAACGCGTTGCGACTTTCCGTGTTCACACCCAGAATGCCGGCCTTGCGATAGTGCTGTACATCCTGCCGAAATGCCTGGTGCGAGGGATTCGGGATATCACGCCATACCAACATGCCCTGATCATAGTCGTAAATACACAGCCGGCCCTGCATCACCTTCGCCCACTTGTACACCATGTCCCGGTACTCTCGACGCGGGGCCGAGTGCGGGTCGTCCATCCCGTGGATCGGGTCGATATCGATCGGCGCCAACTCACAGTACAGCGACCGTTCGGCAACCATATCACGTACCGGCGGTATCGTCATATTGGCGTAGGCCAGGAAGCCGATCTTCCCCTTGCTGTCGGGATGCTTCTTTTGAAGGATCCGAGCCACGTTGTTGTACAGCTCCAGCATGGGATCGGTTACGGACCAGCGCATGAAGTACTTATCCCACTGCAACGTCATCAGTTTCTGATCGTTGGGATACTCGGAATCGTAGGAGCCGTCCTCCATTCCCAGGGAGAATGCCCCGCCGTCTGTATACGAGTCCTCGACCTGCTCGACGATGTGCTGAGCGGTCTCTGGGTCTGTGATCGGGAAGTTCAACATGCCTTTGCCAAGGCCCTTTGTATACCGTCCCAGTGCATGGCCGGTTGCCGGCATGCCGCCGCGGTCCGAGTGCATCATATTGCGATGCTGGAATTCCTGTTGTCCCGTGTTGTCTCCCAACCATGAGATCCAGTAGGTCCGTATTTCGAAGGGCGAGGAGTAAACGTAGTCCAAGCTGCCCACCTTCAGGTCCCGCTCCTTTGGAATACACTCCCCGAACTCAGTGGGCATGTACCAGCGACAACCCCAACGGCGGAGCAGTTCGACGACCGCAAAGTAATGGCTTATTGGATTATTGCCGGCCAGGTAGACGCGATTGGCTTCGCGCCTCAACACGATTCCATCGCTGCGCAGGTGCGGCTTCTTCTTCAGCACCGCGTGCAGCGCTGCGCGAAGTTTCGGCTGAGCTTTCAGGGCTTCCTCGCCAACGATCAGAACGGGTGTCTTACCGGACATTGCAGCCGCAATGTCCGGCCGTGTATTTGCAATCCGCGGTTTTGCCCCGCACATCAATTCGATGTATTTCGCCAGATCACTGGCCGCCAGCTTCTCCTGTGGATCTGCGCCGGGTGACACGACGACCACCGCCGAGGTCTGCCCGCCGGCCGCAATGGTCAATTCGTCGACACCGGGTCTGCCCGCGGTCGCCGCAATGACGGCGCCGGCGCATAGCAGATGCGCCAAGATGGCTAAACCACTTGCGGTCACAAATTTGCTTTTAAGTCGCATCTCAGGTCTCCGAAACGTGCTGTGATTGGTGTAGCCTCGGTGGCCCGCCGCCCCCCAGAACTGCCCCTCCTCGTCCACTGACGAGGGCGTATATCCTCGGGTAAGCG
>CAZFMY010000224.1:0-4635 GCA_964520345.1 uncultured Gemmatimonadaceae bacterium
TCATAGCTCAAACCATAGAGCGCGGGTCGCACCTTGTCGACGGCGAAGGATTTGGCCTTCTCGACCGCGCCCTTCCAGAGATAGACCCCAGTATAGGCCCAGAGAATCGGGTCGTCGGTAACGCGCTTGAGGCCACCCGGCAGATTATTGGCTTTGCAGTACTGCTTGAAGCTCTTGACGAAGTCGCGATTGGTCTTGGCGGAAACCGACTGGAAGTAGTTCCAGGCGGCCAGATGACCGACTAGAAACTCGGTATCCATCGCCCGCAACTCGTCTTCGGCGACCGAGAAAGCCATGATCGGACACATTGCCGAGGTCAGGCCCTGATTGGCAAATTCCTTGTAGAAAGGCACATTGGAGTCGCCGTTGATCGTACTCAGCACAGCAGCCTTCCCATCGGCGGCAAACTTCTTGATCTTCTGCACGATGGTCTGGTAATCCTGATGGTGGAAGGGTGTGTACTCCTCCATGATATTGGCCTCGGGCACCCCCTGATCCAAGAGGTAGGCCCGCAGGATCTTGTTGGCCGTGCGCGGGAAGACATAGTCGGTACCGAGCAAGTAGAACTTCTCGTACCCTCCGCCATCCTCGCTCATCAGATACTGAGCAGCCGGGATCAATTGCTGATTGGGCGTGGCCCCGGTATAAATAATATTGCGCGAGCATTCCTCGCCTTCGTACTGGACCGGATAGAAGAGCAACCCGCTATTTTCTTCGAAAACCGGCAAGACCGATTTGCGCGAAACCGAAGTCCAGCAACCGAAGACCGCCGCCACTTCGTGCTCGAGCAAGAGCTCTTTGGATTTTTCGGCGAATAGATCCCAGTCGGAAGCCGGATCGACGACCACCGGTTCGATCTGGGTGCCGAGTACGCCACCGGCAGCGTTTATTTCTTCGACAGCCATCAACACGGCGTCGCGCAGCGACACCTCCGAAATAGCCATCGTGCCGCTGAGCGAATGCAGCACGCCAATTTTGACCGGATCTTCAGCACTGGCGCTGGTCTTTAAACCGACGACCAGTACAACCAGTGCCGCAAAAAGGACGATGGGGTGAGTCGATTTTCCCATTGGAACCCTCCCAGGTATGTGGGGTTTACAACGACGCGGATCGGCACGAACCGGAGCCAAGCGCTTGAATTGTATGCCCCGACCTATCGCAAAATGGGGACCGACACGCGATCCAGGCGAGTACACGAAAGGCCGTAGAGAGGATCTATGACACAGGTGAAACAAGTAGATACACAAATATGAGATTTTTTTTAGACGATCTGAATCAGATATTTGCAGAGGTGTTTTTAAAAAAATAATAGACAAAATTGTTTCATTGAACCTTTTAAGATACAATTTTGTACTATTAAACTGCTTATCGCTCCCCTTTCCCTCCAACCCAGACCCAAATTTGGTGCATTGATGCAGCACGACCATAGGCGAAACCGTAGCGAAACAGTGTATTCACCAACGCCAACCGCTTAAACTCAAACCGTTATTACGACAATTTTGTACTAAATAAACCCGGAAACTGCAATTAGATCAAGAGGCGCTGGAGCGAAAAATGCAGATCGATCTCGATATCGGGCGCAGTACTCCCTTTCAGTACTTGCGGTGCAGCGGATCGCCACCCAATAGATCGGGGAGCGAAACAGCAGTGCTGAGCGCGCTAGTTACGAAACTCAAATCCCCGCTGACCCGCCCCAGAGCACGAACAACGAGGACCCCAGGACGGGATTCAGCCAGCGAAAGCAGGGCCGAATCCGGGCGAGTTTTCAGCTGGTTCTGCACATGCTTTTCCAATTCGTTGCACAAGCTCTTCTCCACCGCGCTAAAGGAAGCCGAGTCGGGCGAACCAATCGCGAAGGCATTGGCAAAAGCAGCAAAGGCCCCAAAGGCTCCGACCCGGTCAGGGGGCTGCCGACCGGGCGTCGAAGTGAACCGCTCAATCAATACCGGCTCATCATCCATATAAATGGTGATATTCGATCGATACGAACCGTAGTGAAAGCGCTCACCCCGCTCGATCCGCCCCGCCGTACCCCCATCGAGCAAGACCAATACTGCTCCTTCAGCTAGATGCCAGGTTTGCTCCTGCTCAAAGTCGCTATCCGCATAGGGCACAATCGGATCGGGCAGCACGATCGCACAGCCTCCGCTTTCGACCCAACCCTCGATCTGCTGGCGCGCGATCTGGTCATTGGTGGCCTTATATACTTTGGTAAAAGCCTGAGTGCCCAGAAAGAGCCTGGCCCCCGAACCGCAGCGGACCCGCAACCGAGCGCAATCACCTGCCACCAGACCACCACCATAGCTGGACAGGATGGCGCTCGCGTACGCGGCTCCTAAATCTGGACTGAGAATTTTAAGTGGAGGAACGGAAAGGCAAGCGGTCAACCTCGACCGCTCTGAGACGCGGTTCACTTCAAGGCAAGACCAGGCTTCTTCCATACCAGCGCTCAGCGCCGGTCCGCCTGCTGACCGAAGTGGTCGGCGAGAATAAAAAAGTCGTCGAAGCTGACCGCCCCATCCCCATTGAGGTCGAAAAGCGAATCGAAATCACCTTCCCCCTCTTCGCGGCCGAAATGGTCTGCGAAGAGGAAGAAATCGTCGAAATCTACATCGAGGTCATCATCGAAGAGTCCGTAGACTTGCTCCCCCTCATCATTGAGCCCTACAGCGCCGCTAGTCACCGTGCGCACCCGATCTTCGTCGCTGCCAGGCAAGATCAATGCCTCGTGCCAATTATCTTTATCTGCAGCCATGACCTTGTAGCGATAGATCGCACCATCTCTTGCGATCGTATCGACAAAATGATCGATCCCCGAACCCACACTGCCCACCTCCTCGTACAATCCCCCATTCCGGCTCCGGTAGATCCGATATCCCTCGACGCCGCGGCGGTGCACCATGCTCTGGCCGAACTCGAACCACACTTCATCGCCGTCGTCCGCCGAAAGCTCCCAGCGAATCTCGACCTGGTCATGCAAACGCCAGGCCTGGACTTCGGTCGGCGGAGCCGGAGGCAACTGATCGCGCCCGGCTACGCGCCTGGCGCTGACAGCAAATCCTTTTGTATTCGCTGCAGAAGAATCGTCGAATTTCGAGACCTGAAAGCCTCCGCTGTGGACTATATCCCGCATCTCTGCCGCAATCACCAGATCGGTATCACGCCCCTCGATCCGAATCCAGGTACGGGCCTTACCTTCCTGAGCCTTGACCACTTCCGGACCAACAATCGCCCCGAGACCGCGCATCACACCGAAGCTAAGAGCGCTGGTATCTCCCAGCGCCGGTTTTCCCGTCCCATCAAAGAGTTCGACCTCAACCTCTATCAGATGATCATCGAGTTCGGCAAAGTGCATCATCATATGCGTCACCGGCGCGATGATCTGGCGATCGAGTACCACCGAAGCCAAACCCGGCACCTTCGCCTCGAACCGAATATCGCTACCCGGATCCAGCATAAAAGCCATCTCGGCCTCACCCGCTTCGACCTGTACGATTTCATCCTCCAGACCGGTCGTTACAAAGCGAATCTCGGTGTGTTGATTGGTGTGCATCAAGCGTCCTTCATCATCGTACAAGCCGGCACAAAGCACCATTTCGATCCGCCCATCAGCAGCCAGGTTCTCGGAGACGGAATCGAGGCGCAGACGATAAGGAATCACCTCTTCGGATACCCCCGATGCCAGCGCCGAAAAACGCCCCGTCGCCTCTATGTTTTCGCCGATCACCACACTAGTGACAGGATCTAACTCCAGAATGCGCTGCCCGGTGAAATCACCGACGAAGAGCCGGCCCCCCAGGAATGCCAATCCCGTGGGTAAAGATCCGGCCGCATCGATCTCATTCAGCACCGTTCCCGACTCAGCATCGATCTCGTATACCACCGGCGGACGAATCTGAGAGGCATAGATTCGCCCCTGCCCAGCGGCTAAGCCACCGATCAGATCCAAACCGGGCTCGAATTCTTCAAGGACCGTACCATCGAAAGGATCGACGCGATAAATTAAATCTTCGGCAAAATTCTGGACCAGCAGTGCGCCATCGGCATAGGCCAACCCATCTACCTGGCCTCCCGGTGCAGGCAAAGAGTGCCACACCGCTTCGCCCGAGGGGCTGAATTCGTAGATACAGTGTTCGGGATCTGTAGCATCGACGAAGAACAAACTATGACCGCTAAACGCTAGTCCACACGCTCCCTCCGGCCGACATAGCACCGGTGAAGAGAACTCTTCTTCTACCTGATTGGAAACGGGAGAAATACGCAGAATCTGCGAAGCATTGGCATCGAGACCATATAACGCTAATTCCTGACCCCCAGAGGGAAAGGCCAGCAAGAGCAAAACGAGATGGCACAATACAACTTTCATCATGGGGCGTGGGGAATCCACCCTTTCATAAATTCAAAACCAGATAAATGACTTACTCACTCAATACCCATGCCACAGATCGATCACACATGGCATTGTACACTACCCACTCTCGATGGATCCAAATACAGGGGAGTACATGGACTGAATCGATCATTTATATTATATGTTTTATATCGGCAAATAACTATATTTTTTGAGTTTCTGCATCTTTCTTATCGCAGGAGCATGATCTTGCGGACCTGGGCGATCTCTCCGGCGTTGAGCCG
>CAZFMY010000225.1:0-4628 GCA_964520345.1 uncultured Gemmatimonadaceae bacterium
TGCTCGCGGGTGGGACGGCGACGGCACAGTCGGTCGACTTGCAGGCACTGGTCGATGCGGCCGCAGAAGGGGATACGCTGCGCTTAGCGGCGAGTCGCCATACCAGTGCGGTGATCGATAAGGAACTGGTGCTTATCGGGCAGGGCGTCGAGACCGTTATCGACGGCGGCGGTCGGGGACACGCGCTGGCGATAGCGGCGCCCGGTATCGAATTGCGCGATTTACAGGTTCAAAACAGCGGCACCGACGTCACCGACAAGGAGAGTTGCGTGTGGGTCGGTCGGCAGGCTGCCGGGGTGCGGATCGCGGAGGTGCGAGTCTCGGGGTGCGGATTCGGGATCTGGGTCGACAAGGCGCCGGACCCAGTGATCGTCGATTGCGAGATCGTCGGGCGCACCGACGAAAAAATCGTCTCCGATCTCGGCAATGGCATCCACCTGTTTAACATCACTGGCGGGTTGGTCGCCGACAACGAGGTGGTCGATGGCCGCGACGGCATCTATATCTCCAATTCCACCGGCGTGCTGATCGAGGGCAATCGCATCCGCCGCACGCGCTTCGCCATCCACTATATGTACTCGCACGCCAACCGGGTTGTCGGCAATCGCACCGACAGTTCCTCGGTGGGCATCGCGCTGATGTATTCGAAGCATTTGCAAGTGCGCGACAACAGCGCGCATGCCAACCGTACCCATGGTATCCTGTTGCGCAACCTCTACTACAGCCGCGTCGATGCCAACCGCACCACCGGCAACGCCGACGGCTTTTTCTTCAGCGGTTGCAACTACGACACCCTGACCGCCAACTTCGTCGCCGGGAACAAGCTCGGGTTGCTGATCTCGGATTCGAAGGACAATGCGGTATCGGGCAATTCGTTTGTGGGCAACGAGGAGCAGTTGTCCTACCAGAATTACGCTTCGATCGAGTGGGCAGGCAACTATTGGAGCGATTACCTGGGCTGGGACCGAGACGGCGACGGGGTGGGCGACAAGGCGCACTATCCCGCCGATATCGCCTCCTATCTAGTGTACCGCTATCCGGCGGTGCGGCTGGTGATGCACTCGCCGGCGATGAAATTGTTGCAGGGGCTGGAGGCACAATTCCCGGTGTTGCGGGCGCCGGGCGTGATCGAGTTGCGGCCGCTGATGGGCGACCCGCTGGCGCAAACGGAGGGGAGCGGTCGATGAGCGAGCTGTGTCGTTTGCGCGACGTCCACATGGGCTACGGCCGCGAGGAGGTGCTATGCGGGGTGGAGTTGGCCATCAGCCGCGGCGCGATCTGGGGCCTGGTTGGCGACAATGGCTCGGGCAAGAGCACTCTGCTCAAGGTTCTGGCCGGGATCCTGCGGCCGGCGCGCGGCTGGCTCGAGGCACTGGGGGACAAGCCGCGGATCGGCTATATGCCGGAAAACTGCCAGTGGTATCCCCATATGACCGGCGCCCAGGTGTTGCGCTACTTTGCCCGCTACAGCGGCGCCGGCATCGATGAGCAGGAGGCGATTCTCAAGCGGGTGGGGTTGTGGGCGGCGCGCGACAAGAAAATTGGCGCCTATTCCAAGGGCATGCGGCAGAAGCTGGGCCTGGCCCAGGCTATCGCCGGCGACCCCGAATTGCTAATCCTCGACGAGCCGACCAATGGGCTGGACCCGCGCGGCATTATCGACTTCTACGCGATTCTCCAGGAGCGGGTCGCCGCCGGCGCTACGGTATTGCTCTCCTCGCACCTGTTGGCCGAGTTGGACGGGCGCATCAGCCACGTGGCCTTTTTGTGCGGGGGCCGAATCGTCGACAGTGGCGCTTGCGCGGCGCTGTTGCGGGCGGCGGGTCTGCCATGCCGGGTGGTGATCGAAGCGGAGGATACGGCGGCGCTAGATCGGGCGGTCGGTGCCGGGCAGTGGTCATTCAGGCGGCGGGGTCGGGCGGTGGAGATCGAGCTGCCGACTGCCGCCGTGCGGTCGTTGTTGCGGCTTGTCGGCGGGGGGGCGTTCGAAGTCGACTCGGTGCAGATCCGGCCGCCGAATCTTGAGGATCTGTATCTGCGCGGTTTCGCCGCACCTTTCTGCGGCAATGGCCAGAGCGACGCGGTGCCACTCGGCAAAGGGGGGTCTGCGCGTGAATAAGCTGGCGGATATCGGACAGCTGGTGGTCAGAGAACTGGTCGCGGACCTCAAGAGCTGGTGGATCGCGATTATGGGCGCGGTCTGCACCGGGTTGTCGTGGTTTGTCGGCGCGCACGGTTTTTCGTTTACCGGCGGGCAGGTGCAGGCGGAGACGGTGCTGGTCTCGATCGTCCACCTCCAGCTCTACACCGTGCCCCTGCTGGGACTGCTGCTGGCCTATGACGCGGTGTTGGGTGAGCGCGAGAGCGGGATGTTCGATGTGCACCTGGCGCTGGGGTTGAGCCAGGGCGTGTTTCTCGCCGGCAAGTGGTTGGGGTTGATGGCCAGTTTGTGGATCGCGCTAGTGCCGAGCATGGCGATACAGGCGTGGAGCTTGCAGTTGGCCGGGGGCAGTATGCGCGAATTCTTGGTGTTTTCTATTTATGCGGGATTGCTCGGTGGCGCGGTGGTCTCCATTGGCCTATTGCTTTCGACCTTGAGTTTGAACCGGGGTACGGTAGTGTCATTGTGCGTGGGTGCGTGGCTGGTGCTGGCGGTGCTGATGGATTTCGCCGTCATCGGCTTGTTGGCCTTCACTCAGGGCGCTGCGCCCGACTGGGCGGTCAACGCGCTGGTTGTGGCCAACCCGCTGGGTCTGTACCGGTTGCTCAGCTATCTGACCTTCTTTCCACAGCAGGTGGAGTCCTTGCTCAACGTGCGCGGCGGTGGGCTGGTTTTTGTCGCGGCGGCGCTGGGGGCGTGGACCGCCGGTCCGGTGTTGCTGGCCTGGTACGCGCTTGCGCGCCGCTACCGGCCGATTGCGGTCGACGTGGGGGGGAGGGCGGTCGTGAAATGGTTTATAGTAGCCCTGGTCGGGCTGATCGGTTGTGGTGGGGAAGAAGTCGCGCTGGAGATCGCGCCAGTCGACATCACCCGCGCGCACGCCTGCGCCCTCGACGGGATGACGGTCATCGACCACCACGGTCCCAAGGCGCAGATTTTGCGCCGCGACGGCAGCCGCGCCCTATTCTGCAACGCCACGGAGGCGCTGGGGGAATTGCTGGACCCGGCGCGCAGCAAAAAGGTGACGGCGACGTGGTTGCAGGCGCTCGACGAGCACCCCTGGAAATCACACCCGGACGGGTGGGTGTTGGCCGGTGAGTTGTTTATCGTCAGCGGCAGCTCCAAGATGGGGTCGATGGGACCGACACTGGCACCCTTTGTTAGTCGGGTCAAAGCCGAGAAATTTGTCGCGAATTACGGCGGGCGGATCTATCGCCTGGAGCAGATCGACGGCGCGGTGGTCGAAGCGCTGAAACGGCAGGGGATGGGCGAGTTGTAGCATCGGTTAGAACTTGCCTGCTTGGAGGAAGCGAGTTTCCCGAGAGGTTTCGTGCAAGCGCAGCAGGAACTTGCCTGCACCGGCTGCGCCCCTAGTTGGCAACGCCTGGGGAAGAACCGCGAACTCGCATTTATAAATTTCGAGGGCGACGGGCCGGAGGCCGCGCTGGCTGCCGACCTGTCGTCCATTGACCAACGCAAGGATAAAATCGGATGTCTTTCTTAAATAACCCGCTGACGCTGGTCGCGGTCGCCCTCCTGGGCGGTCTGGGTTTTGTGCTGAGCGTCCACCAGTTTTCAAAGGAGCAGACGGCGGCACACCTGCGGCGAGTCGAACAGATCCGCGCCGAGAAAAAGGTTGCCCAGGACAGGGCGGAAGCCGCGCGTTTGGAAGTGCTGAACGCCCGTGTCGCCGCGGCGGCTGTGCACCAGGCCAAATACGCCGCCGCCATGAAAAAAGCCGCCCGGGCCGCGCTGGTCGCCGCCCTGCCCGGCGATCCGTCCAAGGGCAGGAGCAGCTACATGGTCTGCATGGCTTGTCATGGCATGAATGGCGAGGGGCAACGGGCCTTCAACTCGCCGCGCTTGTCCGGGCTGGAGCCGTGGTATATAAAGCGGCAACTGCTCAAGTTCAAAGACGGCGTGCGCGGTATGCACTCGCAGGATATCTACGGCATGCAGATGGCGCCGATGGCCAAGTTGCTCTACAATGAGGAAACCCTCGACAATGTCGTCGCCTATATCGTCTCGTTGGATCCGGGCAAAGCCCCTGACGGCGGCAGCGGGGACGCGGCAGCGGGCAAGCAACAATTTGCCGTCTGCGCCACCTGCCACGGTCGCCAGGCCCAGGGCATGGCGAAGCAGTACGCCCCTAGGCTCTCCAACCAGCACGCCTGGTATCTTGAAAACCAAATCAAGAACTTCAAAGGCAAGATTCGCGGCGCCCACGAGTTGGACAGCGAAGGCAAGCTGATGATTTCCATCGTGCAGATGCTGGAGGACGACAAGGTCATTGCCGATCTAATCGCCTATATCCAGTCGCATAACTAGATGTAATCGGCCATTTATCACCTGCCGTTTCGAACGGGTGGATGATTGTGTAATCATCCCCTTTTTAGGGCCGTCTAAATTAGAGTTTTCCTACGTCTGTTGGGCACATCGAAATTCAAAAGGCGTGCGGTCACCCAGT
>CAZFMY010000226.1:0-4560 GCA_964520345.1 uncultured Gemmatimonadaceae bacterium
AGCCTGTGGCTTTTCAATTGTAATGGCGACCTGCCGTTTCGTGCAACAAAGCCCCTAAAAAGGGGAGGTTTACAGGTTCAGGCAGTGGCGTCATTGCAGGGGCTTACGAAACGCGCCACACTTCGGTTCAATGTCTGATTCACTGATTCAACTTAGCTGAGTGGAAAGATGGACAACACACACCTCGCCGTATTCTTGTTCCAGTCGGTGGCATGCACGATCGCTGTTGTCTGCCTCGTGCGCTGGTACCTGCTACCCGCTCTCGACAAGCTCGACTGCTGGAAGCAGATGGAGTTGCTCTTCCTCCCTTTTCTCATTCGATTTGTGGGCACCACAACGCTTGTCCACGGTGTGGTGGCAGTAACCTACTCGCCGAAGTGCGCTCAGGTCGCCAGCATCCTCGACCCACTCAACATGGCCATCGCCCTTGCGGCGGTCGTCGCCTTCCGTGCCCACTCACGCTGGGCCGTGCCCCTCACGGTACTGTTCCTGGTTGAGGTCACCATCTTTTCGGGACTGCTCCTGTGGGTCGATGGCCCGACCGGGTGGCTACAGGGGCTACAGGGACACTGGTACGTGGCCACCATCGTCGTGCCGATTCTCGTGGTCTTCCAGTTCCTCGTGTTCTTCCGATTGATCAAGCACTACGCTCAATTGAAGGCGACGGCAAAGTGAAAACTTGGGACGCCTCGATGGCCGACCGTCAATCCATTAGTTTTTTTAATCGTTTCTCGGGTGTCGAGGATCTGCTCGAGATCCGTTGAGCGATATAGGCCGCCAAGCCCGATGCCGACACCGCCTTCTCTTGGGCAAGCCAAGTCAGCACCTGCTGTCGTTGATCGGCAGCCAGATAGGGTTGGGAGCCTTGGTGCGCCAACCGTAAACCATCGGCTCCTGCCCCGATGAAAGCGATGCTTCCACTTGGTGATGGAGCGTGACGCAACGCCCAAGACCTCTTGAATTTGGCGATGCGCACAGGAATCAGCGCCATCTTGACGGTTAGCGCCCGTTTCAACTCACGCGGATCAGGATTGCTGGCTATAAAGGCATTTAAAGTGTCTAATGAATTCATTGCATCCTCCGGAGGAGGCCAGCAATCAACCATAAAAACGAATTACATAACTCTCAAATCATTTAGAGTTGCTATATGATGACAGGAAGTGTTCTATGCCCAGAAGAAATTATACGGATGAGTTCCGCTGTTATTTGATTTTGATTCTAATGCTTGCTATGGGTTGCAAGAATGGCACAGGTATCATTCACGGCCCTTCGTTTGAGACTCTACATTCAGAACCTATCATCGGTACAGGCATTAATATGGATGTCTCTGTCCAGGGAACGGATGTCAAATACCAGCATCAACCTGAGTATTTTGATGCACTCAAAGATGCTGGGTTTCAAAATGTAAGGTGGTTTATTGATCCTAGTGCCAATCCTGCTCACTGGGAAGGTATGATAAATGACGCTCTAGAGAGGGATCTCATTGCCGTCCCTGTCCTATGGGCAGATGGCAGCTGGAGCCCCGAGGAATTTGCAGCATACTGGGAAAAATTTGCACTCTACTATAAAGACTATCCCAATGACAAACTCATTTTTGAACTCCTGAACGAACCAGATGCGATCGATCTAAAAGACAAAAATCGAGCCATGGAATTTATAAATGCTGCCATTCCCGCTATACGAAAAAGTAATCCCAATCGAATCCTTGCTATTGGCGGACCTGGTTTTAACGAAGCCGAAAACCTTACAAACTATGTGACTCCTGAGTACCTGGACTATCAACTGGAGGACCGCTCAGGATTCAGGGAAGATAAAAACATCGTTGGTGTCTTTCACATGTATCTCCCCTATTATTTCTCACATTATCACGGCTCAGATCTTAAAGCTGGTTGGAAGGATATTGTCAAAGACAAATTGGAGGAAGCTGTTTCCTGGTCGAACAAATGGGACAAACCCGTACTGTTGACAGAATGGGGAGCATGGGGCCCACCATGTAATTTTGCCGAAGATTTTTACGCCTACCTCAAGCACATCGTAGATGAATGCGCCAGGCTTGATATCGAATGGATCTATTACTGTGGATATATGAATAACCAATGGGCCTTTTCCATATTAAATACAGACAATGGATGGAATCAGCATGCCCTGGATATCCTAACAGGAGTAAAGGCAGATTCGCCTCCTCCCCTCTCGCCACTGCTCAATTCAGAGTTTAATGCAGGTAGAAGGCAATGGAAAACTCGAGGTCCCGTAAAAATATCTGACACCTTTACAGCGGGACTTAGCGGAAATAGAGCTCTTGAAATAGAATTCCAAGAGAGTTCCGCTGCGGCAATCTTTCAGGAAAATTTGGGAAATGAAATGGGCCGAAAGGAATGGAGTGAATGCAGTAGATCTCTCATATCCCTTACAAAAGACAAAACGTATCAAGTCTCATTTATGGCAAAATCACCAGGTGATCCAGGGTCTATCAAAATAGGTTTGGAATATAAACCTACCAATAATAGGATTTGGACATCCGAAGCTATCACCATTACCAATAAAGCGGAGGAATACGCGCTTAGCTATACTGCGACCGAAGATATGGAGAATATTCGATTTCTCATTCTTTCCAATTCTAAGAGGCAGACCCTGTATATTGACAAAATAGAACTGAAAAAATCTTCTGAGTAACTAGGTGAGGCAGATTGAGGGGTGAAGGTCACATGAAAGAGTCCGTACTCTAGAAGTTAAAGGGAGACAATCGTGAAAATCACCGATTTGAAGTGCGCCGTTATTGGCAAAAATCCCGTTGTTCGTATTACCACCGACGAAGGTATAGACGGTTTGGGACAAGTGGAGTCGTTCAAGCCCTTCCTCAAACCCCACGTTATGTTCTACCGCGATCTGATTTTGGGCAGCGATCCGACAGACGTTGAACGGGTAATGATCAATATTCGCCGGATGGGGAGTTTTAAGCCCTGGGGCAGCGCCGTCAGTGCTATTGAGATGGCCTTGTGGGACATTGCCGGCAAGGCAGCCGGATTGCCGGTGTATAAACTGTTGGGCGGTAAAATCCGGGATAAGGTGCGGGTATACAACGGCTCGATTCGGTTCCCGCGGCAGGGTAATGAACCGCAACACTATGCCGAAGTTATGGCTAAAATGAAGGAGCGACCGGAGAACTTCTCCATCATCAAGGAGGGGGTTGCTTTTCACGGCCCGATGGCCAGTCGCACCGAGAATTACTTTTTTGGGGAGATCAACACCGTCGGCCGTCATCCGAATCGTGGACTCATCACCGAGAAAGGGATGAACTATACCATTGCCTGCATCGAGGCGATGAAAGAGGTATTAGGTGATGAGGTTGGGCTGGCGCTTGACTGCGGACCTGGGATGACGGTCCCGGATGCGCTCCGCCTGGCCAAAGCTGTCGAGCCGTTGAACGTGATGTGGCTGGAGGATATGATCACCGGCGACTATAATCCCTATGTGTTGGCCGATCAGTACCGCGAGGTAACGCCGTATACGACTACTCCCATCCATACCGGCGAGCAAATCTACCTGCGCCACAACTTTAAAGAGCTAATCGAGAGCAAGGCCGTCAACATTATTGGTCCTGATCCGGCCGATGTTGGCGGCCTTGCCGAACTTAAATGGGTAGCAGAATATGCCGATCTGCATGGAATTTTGATGGCTCCGCATGGGGTTGGCGATGGCTTGATCGGGCTGGCGGCCCTGGTGCAGGTCTCGGCCGCGCTGCCCCAAAATTACATTGCCTTTGAGTATCCCACTGGTCAGCCAGAGTGGTGGTACGATATCGTCGAGGGTCTGCCTGACCCCATTGTTGTGGACAGCCACATCGCTGTATGGGATACGCCAGGTCTGGGTGTCGCCTTTAATGTGCCAGAGGCTAAAAAGTATCTAGCGGATGAAGATCAAGATTTTTTTGCTTGAGGTTTTTTTGCTTGAGGTTTTTATGCCAAGATTAGATCGAACCAAAGTCGTATTTATCCTGGATGTGGCTTTTTACACTGATTTGGGCGTCCGGGTGGGGCGAGTTCTTATTCGGGCAAAAGAGGAGAGGACGATGTAGACGAACTGGGCAAAGCTAAGGCGTTGGCAGCGGCGAGGTAGAAGCAGAGGTAGCGATTGAGAAGGTCCAGCAGAATGCTCGGCAGCGCCAGCAGTTCGAGGTCGCCTATCAGCAGACTTGTGGGGCTATAGCGGCTCTCTACGAGTTAGCATTCCCGGAAGAGGGCGTTTGAATTTCCTATACTTCTCTTCAATGCCGAAACCGGTCGGCGGCGAGGCGAAACGCGTAGAAGGCCTATTTTCGCTCAAAGTATTAGTCGGAGGGTGTAAGTGGATGCTTGTGCCCTTATTCAATTAAGCTCCAATATACTTTGGCTGAGGATTTCTAACCTCAGATACGCCTGACCTCGACCGATCGCTTCTTCTCCGCCGACTCAACGATTGCCGCCACGACCTCCACCTGGCGCAGCGCGTCCTCCAATCCCGGCAGCGGACCAAACCCCGGTATGGCGGGAAGCTTTCTGCGATTTCGAATGACGTCGAAGT
>CAZFMY010000227.1:0-4536 GCA_964520345.1 uncultured Gemmatimonadaceae bacterium
GACATCAGCAGCGGGCAATAACTGAACGGAGCGTACGACCACTCCTCCCAGGGCAGCTCGGTGTGCTGTTGCAGGATCTGCGAGGGCACCGGCACCGTGTTGAGCGGTTTTGCGGCGGCGGTGGCGATGACGCGCAACCAGTTGAGCAGAGTCGGAGTCTCGGCCTGGGCGTAGTTGTAGATGGTGTGTTTCGGACTTTGTTCCAGCAGCCGGATCAGGAAGTTCGAGAGATCGCGCGAGTAGCCGAGTTGCACCGCGTGGTGACCGCCGTCGGGCAGCAGAATCGGGCCGCCGTCGAGAATCCGCGAGAGCCACCAAGCGAAGCGGCCCGAGGGATCGCCCGGCCCCAGCGTTGCCGGGACGCGGACGACGACCCATGGCCAGTCCTCGGGCGATTCGAGCATGACCCGTTCCATATGCCGCTTGCCCTCTCCGTACTCGGAGAGTTGTGTCCGGTATTCCCATGGGTGATTGGCGTTGTCGAGGTCGGTCTCGCGCACTGGCTCGAGGTAGCGATAATCGACGGCGAAGCGCTCTTCTTCACTCAGCTTTTTGCGCGCTGTATGGCGGTAGTGGGCATGGCCGCCCTCGCCGTAGACCGACACCGTACTGGCTACCACGTAGCGGCCGACGCGCCCGCGCAGCGCGGCGATGATGCTCTCGGCCTCTTCCCGGTTGAAGCACTGGTTGTCGATCACGCCGTCGAAGCGGCGTCCGGCGAGTTGCTCTCGCAGGCCTGTGGCATCGGTGCGATCGGCGGGGATGTGTTCGATATGATCCCAGAATGGCGGACGCACGTTGCCGCGGCTGAGAATGGTGAGTTTGTGTCCGGCCTCGAGCAGCTGTTCGACTGCGCTGCGGCCGAAGTAGCGGGTGCCGCCGATGATGAGCACGTCCATGATCTTGTCTCCGTGATCGGGTTGGGCAAAAAAGCAATCGATTCGATTAAGTCCTGTCAAATGGCGGATTCTTATTTTTTAAATCGACCTCTTTCGGGACCCGATTTTCCAACATCGATTCCACCAGTGTCTTCTTTAGTTCGGCGTTTTCTTTTTCCAGTTCTTTGATCTGTTTGGCATCGACCAGGCCTATATCGCCATATTTTCTGAACCGGCGAAAAGCAGGTATTATCGGCCGTGGGCAGATCTCCTCCAAGCCCGTCGGGTTGAATGTCAGGGTTGCGACGGCATGGAAAAGGCCTTAAGGCAAATTCGCGTCCTTTGGATGGACCTGACCTTCCTGGTCGCACAACAAGCCGTACAGCTCGGGCCGGCGGTGGTGTCGTCCGTAAATTCCCTTTTCACGATGCCTCTCTAGCGCTTCCAGATCGATCTCCTGCACCAAAACCTCTTCGCTTTCCGCCGCCTCGTTGACGATCATACCTGCTGGATCGATGAACATGCTGTGGCCATTGTGCGTCGGCGCAGCGTGGTTGACTACTTGGACCCACACCTCGTTTTCAAAAGCTCGTGTGCGCAACAAACAGCGGTGTACCTCGTCGGTGGGACAGCCACAGGCCAGCGGATTAAAAATAATATCCGCCCCTTGCAGCATAAAAAGCCGTGCGCTCTCGGGTACTTCGCGGTCGTAGCAGATCATAATACCTCCGCAAAAAGCGCCCGTAGCAGTTTTGAAATCCCACACTGGAAATGCCGAGCCGTTGCGCCAACCGCTACTCGTCTCATAGCGATTGATGTGTACCTTGTGCATCACACCTAACAACTCACCCTGGGGTGAAAGCACAGTCATGGCATTCATGATCTGGCCGTCAGACAACTCCGACAGTCCGACCATGATATAGATGCCCAATTCTTGGGCCAGCGCCGCGAAGTAGTCGCAAGACGGGCCAGGAATGGATTCCGCCATTTTTCGTTCGCTCTCGCCGCCGACAAAACCTGTCAGCACTACCTCGGGCGTCATGACGATCTGCGCCCCTATTGTCGCTGCCTGGCGAATCAGGCGTGTGGCCTCTTCTGTATTCTTCTGCTTTTCTTCGGCGATACCTGCAAATTGAATGCCGGCAATTGTCACTCGTCCGCTTCCCATAGCCGTGTAGCTCCTTAGTTCCTGCCGTATTGGTATCGTCAGTTCATCGCCAATAGCGTTGCTCTTAGGCGACGTGGGACTTTATCTCCACCTGAAGTTGTATACTACCCATACTAGCGTTTACGCGACCCGGTTGCTGCGTCGCGGTGCAAACTCTTATCCGGCATCCATACACGGTACTAGATCCGTCAGTCGGTTCTTCCTCTTGTTCGCCGAGACCCTAATGCGCACCGAGCACAATCAGATCCCGCGGCGGCAGGGGATAGTTCTGAAGCATGACCCTGTGCAGCATTTCGTTCTTCAGAGTCTGCCGGACCTCTTGGTAGTCGGGGGCGTGCACAACGTTCACCAGTTCACCTGGATCCGTCCTCAAGTCGAAGAGCTCTTCTCCATCGTCGCGACCGGGCGACACGGAGTAGCGGAAGTCCTTGGTTCGCAGGGTCTTCTTCCAGGGATGCGCCATGAGCTTATCGCAATTCGGATCCTCGCATAGTGCGCCGAACGACTCCGAGAAGGCGGACGTCCGCCAATCCGACACGTCTTCGCCCCTGCAGAGCGGCATGAGCGAGCGTCCGGCAAAAAGAGGCATGCCTTCGTCGATCTCGTGTCTCACCAGCGTGCATGGATGATGGGCGAGCAGCGCGTCGTCCATATCGAGTATGGTCGGGCAGATGTCTTCGTGCTGAACGAACTCGTCGCGGACGCTTCCCGCTTTGATGCTCGGGCCGGCGATGATCAGCGGGATGCGGATGACAGCGTCGTAGTGTCGGGCGGATTTTCCGCTTTGATATCAGCTCATTTTCCTTTCCATCACCAGCACCCAGTCCTGCGGAGACGGAATGGATGGGGCGATATCTTCGCCGGAGCGAATCAGATAGAGCCCCTGCTCCTTCCCGTCTTCAGGTAGTGCGGTGAGCTGTGGCTCACCGATGTCGTTGCGCCACAGAGTTGCCCGCTCTTCGCATTCGCGACCTTGACCGACGGGGTGTGATAGCTGCGCTCTCCGTCATCTATAAGCATGGCCACGTAGTCGCCGCAAGCCGCGATCGTTATCACCTCGATGAGAAATACCGGCTATGAAACTCTTTCTGGAGACCAATGTGTTGTTGGATGTCCTGGCCCAAAGAGAGCCTTGGGTACACAATTCGGCCGCGTTGCTTTCATTGGTCGATACCGGCAAGGTTCAAGGTTTTGTCGCTGCTCATACGATCACGACATTGCAGTTTGTTGCTCCACGAACCGACAGGGCCAAGGAGCGCATGCGCCGCAGCGTGGAGCGGATGTGATGCGATAGGCTCACTCATTTATCGCCACGTCAAACACAGGATGATTGACATGGTTCATCTGCAGGTTGAACTTTCTTACTGACTGAAGCACCGAAGCGGCTTTCCGTACCTGACGAGAACATGCCACAACAGCTTTAATTCCTGAAGTACTTCCTCATAGGTGCCGCGAGCTCCCCAAGGAACTGGATCGCGCTTCAGATCCAACGCCGCAATTCCAATCGTACTCACATCGATGAAATCGTCTTGGGCAATGCACTTGGCTAAGGAGGACATGGATGGACCTCTGAAATTGGTGGGAATGTCCTCCACCCTCATCGCAAAGCCCATGTGCCAATAGAGATTAATCGAATCCCGTGCGCACAGTTGTTGTAGTATCTGGCCTATGTAGGTACCCTTGAAGGAAGGATCAGCAATAAGCAAATCTACGTCATCTTGAAAAGAGATATCTCCATGGACCTGCGCTTCAATATAATGATTGAGATTGCGATTTGCTTCTTTGCTAGAAGGATCCACGAACGGCTGTTCAAGATTAGTCCGTAGGTGATCAACCAACTTTTGTGGTGTCAGATTCCTCTCACCGATGGCGAAATCGCTGAGAAATGCGTCTCTCATAAGAGCCGCTAGAATATCCTCAAACTCCTCGTAAGTGCCTTTTTCCTTCGGGTCTTGATGCGAATCCAAATAGGTGTATGTGCACCGCTTTGAAACCTCAGGGTTTAGGAGAAAATAACACGATCCGAAGCGCGGGGATGGCCCATCTGGATGCCTCATCACATCGAGCGCCCCATATTTGGGACGTTCGCGATTAGTCGTGCTATCCAGGTGGTAAGATCCGCCAAAGATTCTCTTTTCCCAAAGGTCACGTTCGCCGCCAGGGTAAGCTGATACACTGCCGCTGGATAACAAAGTCTCAAACTGACTCGTGTAGATTCCCTGCTCTAACATGGCCTTTGCGACGGTATTCATGGTTGGATCGGGTCTATCTGGATGGAAATGTAGGGCAACCCTGGCATGCGACTTCATCTTGGTGATGGCATCATCGAATGTCTCTTGAGCGATATTGGACATTTGAAGCACTTCCTTGAGGGTCCGCTCAGCGTCGTTTTTTCGGCCTCTCGCGTATTTCGAAATGTAATCCAGAGCTGCTAATTGTGGCTTAGTCAATTGCATGTTAAGATGAGTATCTCTATTTGTAACACACCCC
>CAZFMY010000228.1:0-4459 GCA_964520345.1 uncultured Gemmatimonadaceae bacterium
ACAAGCAAAAAGCCCCCGTCGCATCCAAGCGGCGGGGGCGGGCTTTTGTGAGCTTTAGACGGATACATTACGTGATTATGGTACCACTGCCGCGATATTCTAACTCGGCTAACTCGAAAATCCTTTTGTGTGCGTCGCCAAACCCTGCTCTGTCGAATTCTTTTTGTCCCTGTTCCGAGAGACCTTGTCCAACGCCGTTGGGCCTTGGAAAATACCACTCTCTTGTCTCAAACGAATCATAGTGCATTGAAATGAGATAATGCCCTGTTTCACGGTCACCACGATCGGCTTTAGCCACTTGGCCTGTCATACCTTTTGCACCGCCATCGGCACTGAACAATTGAGACCATTCCTCCTTTATAAATTTTTCAAAGTCTCTTTCATCAACCCCATCTTTCACTATCGCCAGAGCATGAGTTACGACCACACCTGCTTGCGTTGTCATATGAGAGCGCCTCCTGCCAAAGGGTAGAAGAGCGTCGCTTGCGCGGAATGCGTGAGCGACTGTGGGACGAGTGCTCTACGTAAACCGCCAGCGTCGCACAAGCAAAAGCCCCCGTTGCATCCAAACGGCGTGTGCGGCGGTAGTGGCGGCGCACACGCATGCCGGTCGGTCGTCGAAGCAGCCTGGACAAAGACGCCCCCGGCTAACATACGTCAACGTCGTCCGATTTTTTTTGTTTTGCGCTTTAACTCCATTTGCGCACGATCGGCGGTGGACATTTGCGCGAGCCGATCTGCCTTTTTCTGACGCCGAATACTACGTGCAAGATCTAACTTCTTTTGCACCGAAGGCTTAGTGTAAAATCGCTTGTTCTTGATTTCCCGGAGAATGCCAGACTTCTTGGTTTTTTGACCAAATTTTCGCAACGACCGTTCAAAAGAACTCTGGTCATATACTTCCACGCTGAAATTAGCCATTGATGTCCTTATTTGAGGTTTAGGTGGTCAGTTTACATGGTGCCCGATGCCCGCCGAGCGCCAAAGTCCCGAGCGGTTTGCTGAATGCTGGAGCGAGCGAATTAAACGTATTCGATGATATCGGTTGGTAAACAATCAAGATCATTGCAGAGACTGGACAGCTTGTAGGGGCCAATGCCTTCAGCGCCTTGATCAATGACTTTTCGAATGTACTGATAAGTGTGAGGTGTTAACTGGTTTTTGCGCTCTTCCAGCCGCTTTTCGATGTGATGATCCCTAAAGCGGAGCACAATATTGCCGGGATATCCTGTGCTTACCTATCATCATAATCTTCCTCGCTTTGCCAAGAGTATAACAAAATATCCCATCCCATCCAAGCGGCGGGGTTGGGGCGTTAGCGTTCGCACCCTCCAGGTTCGCAGCCCACAGGCTCGGATCCTTCAGGTTCACATCCTTCAGGTTCACATCCTTCAGGTCCGCACCTTCCCATTTTCGTAAAAATGCACCCACTTACCATAAAATTTATTATCTACATATTGACCAACCATTTTGTATGACCCATCATCGTAGTATGATTTATAGTCTCCGTGTTTTATAGGTTTGTTGTTTGCCGGACCGAATTCCGATGGCGAAATCCTCAAAGCTTTGACCGATGCACTGACCTGAGGGCGGGAGGACACAATGATCATCACCAACGAACATCTCGAATTCTACCGGGAACGCGGCTACGTCGTCCTCGAGGGCGTACTAAGTGATGACGATCTCGAACCCGTGATCCAGGATCACATCGCCATCGTCGATAAGAAGGCCCGCGAACTGCACGCGCAAGGCAAGATTGCAAAATTCTGCGAGGGAGAGCCCTTCGAGACCCGGCTCGCGCGTTTGGCCGAACAACTCGCCGAAATCGAGGAGATACCCGAAATCGGTTTCTGCCCCGACATCGGCGCGACCCGCCGCCGCGACACCTTTGAATTTTTGCGCAATGATCGCCTTGTCGATGCGATCGAGCCCTTTGTCGGTCCGGAAATCACCTGGAATCCCGTTTCCCACATTCGCCCCAAGATGCCCGGCACCGACGTGATGTTCCACCAGGACGCAGTGTTTACGAACCAGGAAGCCAAAGACATTCTACAGGTGACGGTGTGGCTGCCGCTAGTGCCGTCGACGGAGGATAACGGCTGTCTGCAGGTGATGCCGGGCGTGCACGAACAGCGCATGGTCTACTGGACGTACGCGGCCGACCTGCCCGAAGTCAAACCCGTATCACTGCCGATGAACAAGGGCGATGTGCTGATCATGCACAAGCTGACGCCGCACGGCTCCGGCCCCAACAAAACAGACGCGGTGCGCTGGAGCATGGATTTACGCTATCAGAAGACCGGCGAGCCATCGCCGCGGCCAGAATGGCCCTCGCAAATCGTCCGTAGTCGCAGCGACCCTGCGTCCGAAACCGCGTATGAAGATTGGCGCGACGCCTGGGCACAGAAATTGGCGGAAACGCCTACTCAGTTGCGCTATCCGTGGCCCAGTGAGCCGCTGCCTTTCGAGGGAGAAATGTATTTCGCGTGACCGAAAATTCCCCCGTTTTCTCGAAACGGACGTCAATGAGAGAACTGAAGGGGGAAACACATAAAAGCGGGATGGACCTCATCGCTCATCA
This sequence comes from uncultured Gemmatimonadaceae bacterium, assembly GCA_964520345.1. Taxonomy (GTDB): domain Bacteria; phylum Latescibacterota; class UBA2968; order UBA8231; family UBA8231. Next base: position 2,582 of record CAZFMY010000228.1, read on the forward strand.
GACCGTGGGGCATTACTCCATACGCACATTGTAGAAATGTATCTATTATCTCATCGCTGTATACGTATTGTGCACAATAATCCATTTCGCTATTCCGCACTGCCCGTCTTACCCGTCTCATCCAGTGCCTTGATAGCCACTCCGTAGCGCTTGGTCATAGCAATTCGTCATTCTTCGTTCGGCCTTTGACCGGGTAACTCCTCAAACGATCCGCATGTTTTTACAGATGAACCGGATTCACTCTGGCATAGCGTTTGGCCATCGCCGAACTCTTCCAGCCGCCGAGCCCCATGATATGTTCCATCGGCACACCCTAGTCTATTAGACGGGTGGCGTAGGTAGGGCGGAATTGATGAGGGTGGATATGGTCAGCGTCGATCTTCTTTGCTGCTGAGATCAGGGACTTCTTGATGTCGATCGGGGGAATCACGATGGCACTCGGCTTGCTATCATCCGGCCATACTATAGCTTTCCGAGAGCGACCATTTTGGCTCTGGAGCCATTGATGGCCGGTACGAAGACCGTCAAAGAGGGCGGCCAGCCGGGGAGTCATCGGTACGACACTAAACTGATTGGACTTGCTCTTATATGTGTTGAGGCGGCGCCCGACGGTATCGACATCCTGCCACCGGATTCGGTGCAGCTCGCTCATGCGCAGACCCGTATAGACCAGAACACAGACTAGATAACGCGGATACTCGGGGAGTATCTCGAGTAGGGCAGCGAACACTTCGTCCGAGACCAGTCGCTTGGATGCGATTGGGGCGTTTCGTATACTACTGACGCAACACAATACTTTTTATGCACCCAGTCCTACTTGGAATTCGTTATAGCAGTTGACCTATGGCAGAAGGAAGATTAGCCATGCACTTATCTTTTCATGCTCGATTGCTGATACTGACTCGGTTTTTTTAACGAAATGTTAATAGCGCTCATCATTCCCATGTCTGTGGATGGACGGTATTTCCCTCTACTAACAAACTAAAATCGCTAATGCGACTATCTGTGAGAGAAAGGGTTGCCTCATGACCGAAACGGAAAAATACCTCTTCGATGTCCACGGAGCGGGCTCATGGCGCTGATGACCGAGGAGCAGAGGTGGGCCTTTGAACTCGACGGCTATATCCTCCTCCCGAACCTGCTCGGCGCGCCGGCAGCGGCACACGCCACACCCGCCGCTCTGGCTGAGCATCCGGACTTGCTGGCTGCGATTGATCAGCTGGCTGGGGGGGAGTTACCACTGTGGCACCGCGCTGCGTACGACGGTACCGAAGGGAAGGATCAGGAGTTCCACACGACCAAGTTTGAACTGGACCGGCCTTCGCGCCGCCTGACCGAAGAGGGGCAGTGGGCCAATGATCTGACGGTGGATGAGCAGCGCCGGCTGGGCTACGACATGACCAGCCGGCCCGACCGGGTGTGCATCTGGGGGCTGCGCGCGCTGTGGGCCGTGGGCGAGAGCTGCGTGGTGGTGTGTCCCGCGTCGCACAAGGCCAACGTCCAGCCGCCCCCGAGCATGGCGCGCGCCGAGGAGCTCGGGGCGACGGAGCGCGTGCAGCTCCGCGCTGGCGACTGTCTGCTCGCGGTTGCCACCACGCTGGTTGGCGCCGCCCCGGGCTCCTCGCTGCAGGAGTGCATCTTTTGCGACGACTCCCGCTACCCTGGGGGCTCCTTCGGCCACGGCGCGCCGGGTGTGGGTAGCTGGCTGGACGAGCTCACGCCGGAGCGCCGAGCGCTGGTGGCCGGCCCACCACGCGGCTTCGGCCACGACGGCCAGCCCCTCAGCAACGAAGAGCAGCTGGCGCCGTCGCTGCTGGGCGTCAACACGCGGCCGGACGCTCCGGACCACGAGGAGGTGTGGTTCTGGGACCTAAGAGG
>CAZFMY010000229.1:0-4448 GCA_964520345.1 uncultured Gemmatimonadaceae bacterium
CCAACGACAACGGCGGTGGTAAAGTGGGCGAATACCGCTGCCCCGCTCGGCACCGAATCGTCCCCTATACCTCCATCCGCAAAAGCCTCAGCTCAGCAGGCCACCGAGCCGGCCTTGGCCATGTCAGGCCCCACGACCTCCGCCATACCTTTGTCACGCGGTTACTGGATCTCAGCGTCCCTATCGAACAGGTCAACTACCTCGCCGGCCATAAGTCGATGGCGATGACCAAGCGTTACGACCATGCTAACGAGGAGCGCTACGGAGGGGCTATTGAGGCGTTGGATGAGGCGGGTAAGACGAGCAGTGCAGAGGCGTTGGCGGCGGCGAGGTGGAAGCGTTCGCCTGCCTCGAAGAATACAAGGTCGACGGTGATGCATTAATTAGTCTATAGTATACGAGCCCTTCTGGAACTCGACGCTTTCACAATCGAGATATATGAAGTGGTTTCTCCTGCCGTCCTTTTGGCGGATATTAACGCGATTGTCTTTCCTCTTGATCGTATATTGTTTCTTCTTCTTGGGGAATACGATCAGATCATCGCCATCCCCGCAGTGGATATAATTCGTTCCCCATCCAACATTGAAACGGTCATCGCCATCCTCACCATAGACGACGTTCTTGCCGCTGCCAGGAGTGATTATATCGTCACCACCACCACCTTCGATGACATCGTCTCCGTCGTTTCCATTGAGAACGTCGTCCCCCTCTAATCCGTAGATCATATCCTTTGCACCTGTACCGTCGATGTGGTCATTCTCATCGGTGCCAAAATGATCCTGTGGTTGCGGCGCATCTGGATCGAAATAGACTGAACTACCCTTTATGATCGCGGTATAGCCCGCACCCACCGTGAGGGAGGGTATCGGCACTCCGCCCCCGGCCCCTGCGGACACCGAAAAGCTGGAAAACTCGGGTGGAACAAGGTCGAAGTCCGGGAAAGATCCCTTTATTTTCGGCAAGCTGATCTCTACTGATCCGGCAACGTCTACCGCGCCTATGTTCCAGCCGACATTGGCAGACAGTCCGGGACCGGCGATATCCGCAGGGTCGGCGACGGCAAAGCCGAGGAACAAGCCAGCACCCACATTGGCGTAGTCGAGACCGGCGGTGCCGCCAAAAGAATAAAAGGCATTGAAGTTGATCTCATCGGCCGGCTTAATTGCCAGTCCGACGCCGGAACCGCCGCCGATATAGTGGGCCATTGAGCCTGCGGCGCCAAAGAGGATCGAGGTATTGAAGTGTCCGCTAGATGTCACTTCATCAATCAAGGTCTGTAACTCGGGGAAAGCGGCGTTGATTTCGCGAAAAACCTCGTATGCTTCCATTGGGCTACCACCATCGCTGATGGCAGAAAGCTTATCGACCGCCTTTTCAGCGAGGTCGGGTCGCTCTGCATAGAGTTTTTCGAGAAACGACGCCGTCTTTTTCATGTGTGGTTCCATCTCGCCTACCGTCTCATCGACCGCGGCTTCAACTAGCGTTTTGGATAGGGCTTCAAGCTCGGCCAGCGCGTCGTCTGTGATATCCTCCGCGAAATGGGCAAGATCTCCGATTCCATCTTCGGCCAGACTCAGTCCATCGTTGGCCAAATTTTCAATGGCGCCAAAATCCGCGACGCCTACGCCCTTTTTTGCCGCCTTCTTCAGCCATTTGCGCGATTCGCGCCATCCCTTTTTGGTGTGTTTGTCTACACGATACCACTTTGTAGCCTCCACGGCTTCGGCTCCGGCAAAACCGATGACCACCGACATGATGATGACTCGCAGGCAAAAGAGAGATTTCGTTTTTGGTCTCATCTGTACCTCGATTACTTATGTTTGCGTATCGTATTATTGAGAGGACAATTGCAAATGCATGGTCGATTGGATTTCAGCAATTTCACACGTGCTGTGCTTTGCGGCGTTGCGCCGACATCGCGGAATACCAAGTCACTGCCAATCATGGTACTAAAATTTAGAGCATGGCACAATTTTTTTTCAAGTTACGGTTGGCGTCGAAAACCCGCCTGACTCTGCGTCCAATCCCATAGCGCCGCGCCATCATCGATTAACTGCTTATAGTTGTCAGATACAAACATAATGCACACCAAATTTCCAAAGAGTGACGATCCCTCCTGCCGGTTTGACCTGTCCCCACCAGAGTGTCCAATCCTGGGTTAGTATAAGGGCGGCAAAAAAGATCGGCGCCGACCATATCCACCCTCATCAATTCCGCCATACCTACGCCACCCGCCTAATGGATCAAGGCGTGCCCATGGAGCATATCATGGCGCTCGGCGGCTGCCGCACGGATACCCACCAGTATTTTGCCGTTGGGCTGAAGGGATGTGCTCATAGTGCATAAGAGAAACAAAGAAAAACGTAACATTCAATACTGTCGCACCAACTACTTTGTTTTTAGCGCGACCAAAATTTTGGTAAGAACGTACGCTTGCCCAGACAGAAAAGATAATTTCTGCGAATGTAAGTATACCGATTTCAAAGTAAGGAACGCACAGACAGCCCAAGACTAAAGCAGTGTTGATTACCCAATTGTCGATCCTGCCCCGGCTAATGCGATCTTTGTCTGGCTCGGACTCGCCCTCGGACGCTACGTTTCCAACGAGTTTCGTAGCATTATCCCTACGTGGGTCCCAAAATGACCAGGATGCAGGCGCATCGGATGCGAAAAATCATACCAGAAAATTTAGGAGTGAAGTGCGATACGTACACCACGCGTCCAATCGTTGAACTACTTCCCCCTTTGAGGTATATTAATCTGCCTGACGAGCTCTTAATAGAGCCATTGTCAACCAAGGAGCCTCCCATGGCCGATCCCAAAATCACCAAAATCGAAAACATCCACTTCGCCCACCAGATCGAAAACCTGGGCACCGACTACAATGGCTTCAACCAGGTCTACGAAAAGGGCGCGGTGCTCGAAACGACGCGCTGTATCGCCCGCATCCATACCAGCGAGGGCGTCACCGGCGAATATATGGGCGGCGCCATACCCGAAAATGTCGCCCGCTACCTCCTCGGCAAAAATCCCTTTGCCCGCGAGCGGATCTACAACGATCTCAAACGCGGTCTGCGCCACTCGGCTCGCACTGATTTATGTTCGGTCGACGTGGCACTGTGGGACTTCGCCGGCAAGACCTATAACGCCCCCATCTACCAGCTTCTGGGCGGCTGGCGCGACACCATCCCCTGCTACGCCTCCACCTACCACGGCGACGAAAACGGCGGTCTCGACACCCCCGAGGCCTTCGCCGACTTCGCCGAGCAATGCGCTGAGCTCGGCTACCCCGGCTTCAAGATCCATGGCTGGGGCAACGCCCCCATCACCCGCGAGATCGAAAACGTGCTCGCCGTCGGCCAACGCGTCGGCGACCGCATGGACCTGATGATCGACCCCGCCTGCGAATACCAGACCTGGGCCGACGCGTTAAAAGTGGGCCGCGCCTGCGACGAGGCCGGCTTCTTCTGGCTTGAAGACCCCTACCAGGACGGCGGCGTCTCGATCTTCGCCCACAAAAAGCTCCGCGAGCTGCTCAAGACGCCGCTCTTGCAAACAGAGCACATCTTCGGCCTCGAACAACACGTCGACTTCATCGTCAACGGCGGCACCGACTTCGTCCGCGTCGGCTGCTACGAGGACGGCGGCATCACCGGTGCGATGAAGGTCGCCCATGCCGCCGAGGGCTTCGGCCTCGACTGCGAATTCCACGGCGGCGGTCTGGCCCACCGCCACTGCGTCGCCGCCATCCGCAACACCAATTATTATGAATTGGGTCTGCTCCACCCCTTAGTCGCCAAGACCAAACCCCCCGTCTACCCACCCGAATTCACCGACGAGCTGGAAAACGTCGATGCCAAGGGTCACGTGCCCGTGCCGCAGGGGCCGGGCTTGGGCGTGGAACTGGACTGGGATTATATTGAGGGACACAAATGCGGTGCAATGGTGTTTGATTAAGGCCGGCGTACACACCGGCCTGGGGCTGATGGCGGCCAGCATGATCTACATGATCGACGCGCGCGGCGGGTGTGACCCTATCCAAAGGTTTGCCGACAGTATACGAAAAGCCCCCGTCGCATCCAAGCGGCGGGGGCTTTTCTCTAAGGAGACTGCTCTACAATTCAGCCTGCAGATTCTGCCCGTTGTTCGAGGCGTGATTGAATTGGCAAAGCGACCACGAAGGCTATCACCAGTCCGTAGAGTATAGTGAGCATGGCGGCGGCCAGGTCCACGACTAATTTAAAAGGATCATCCAAATGGTGCAGCATTTCTACTGCGCTGGTGAGAGTGAGTACTGCACCAACTCCGAGTGATGCGGCCGCAAAAATGCGCCACGCTTCCGCTGCTTCAAACAGCTTTTTGGCAGTGGCATTACTGACAAACAAAGCTCTAAACATGTATCCGATGTTTTGGCCGCTTAAAAGCAAAATCGAGCATGTTCCGCCTGC
>CAZFMY010000230.1:0-4428 GCA_964520345.1 uncultured Gemmatimonadaceae bacterium
GTAAATGCGGTATATGTGGGTTCGCCGGAGTGAGTGGCCGTTGGTGACCGGTTTGCCAGAGGCGGCAATGATGACCATAACGACCAGGCATCGCGACCGCATCGGTCAGTCTTGCCGGTCGGGCTGGTATTTGATGACGTCAAGGCAGTTGTGGGGTCACGAGACTGAAACGCTGTAGCACTGTTTTTGCGGTTTAGCGGCGTTGTCAGCGGCAGCAGGATCGTGGTTTACCAACGATAGGCAAGTGAAAAATTAGGAATTGGTAGTATTTTAAAGGCCTTATCAGAGAAAATATGAATGGCTATCGGTATTTCGAGAGAAATCGCAAAGTTTTCGGCATACAAGCGTTCCAATCCCACCCCAGGCCCGAAAACAAGGCCATAGGTTTCCTCACCATTCCCATTATCATCTAGGCAGATACTACACTCATAGTACCGCGCTGTTACTCCAAACGATAGGAATGCACGCCCAATCTTGCCTTGGGTAAGTGTCTTGAAAAGAGAGCCTGCACCGGAGAGGAAAGTCTCGCCTGCACCCATAAAAGGTATCCCTGTAACCTGCCATCCAATTCCACTTTGGTTGTTTTGGCGTGCGTAGCTGAATCCTATGCCGTGGGTAGAGCCGACTACAAATCCAATGCTCTGCGTATTGTCATTTTGTGCCTGGATTGCTGTCGGTAATCCAGCTAGGGTCAATACGGCACACAGAGCTACGGGTAGCAGCGTTGGGGTTGTGCTCAGGCGGTTGTTGTGCCGCTTCAGTTGGTCCAGCCTTTGCTCGACGGCCAGCATAACCGCTCCTTCAAAAAAGGTTTATCTACAATAGATGCAATGCCCCCTCTGTCTTTATCCAGACGGATAGGCGGGGGCGTTGGGGTATAGTGGCGACCAGGCAATTTAAGGCGCTTTCAGCGGCAGCAGCGCAGGAGATGTGTGGGCGTGGTGCGGTATGGTTCGGGTTCGGAGGCGCCAGCGCGGGTGGCGGTCCGTTCGCCAACGCCGCCCGCGAGGGGGTGTCGTTTTGTCTGGTGCTTTTGGTGCTGGCCGTACCGACGAGGCATCGCGACAGCGTCGATCGGCCTCGTCGGTGGTAGCAGGATTGTGGCTTACCAGCGATAGCTAAATGCAAAATTAGGTATTGGTAGTATTGAAATGCCATCATCGGTTATATGAATGGCTGCCGGTATTTCGAGGGAAACCGTAAAGTTTTCGTCATAACGGCGTTCCAATCCCACCCCAGGTCCTAAAAAAAAGCTATGGTTCTCATCCTCAATCTTAACATATTTGCCATCATCATTGCCGCTTCTCTCCTCGTAAATGTCATTGCTATAATGCGCTGAGATTCCAAAAGAGAGAAATACACGCCCATGCTTGCCTTCGTTAAGTGTCTTGAAAGAAGCCACAGCACCGAAGAGGCGTCTTTTTTCTGGGGTCCACAACGGCATCCCTGCAATCTGCCATCCGATTCCACTTTGGTTGTTTTGGCGTGCGTAGCTGATTCCTATGCCGTGGGTAGAGCCGACTACAAATCCAATGCTCTGCGTATTGTCATTTTGTGCCTGGATTGCTGTTGGTAATCCGGCTAGGGTCAACACTGCACACAGAGCTAGGGGTAGCAGCATTGGGATTGTGATCAGGCGGTTGTTGTGCCGCTCCAACTGAAGTGATCGTTCCTCAATCTTCAATAGCTGTTCCTTTGCTGTATCAGTATGCGAAGGTCTCTGTCTCATCTAAGCGGATGGCGGGGACGGTGGGCTGATGCGATCGCCGTACCGACGAGGCATCGCGACAGCGCCGGTCAGCCTCGCCGGTCGGGCTGGCGTCTGGTGACGCCAAAGCGGTTTCGCCATCACGGACCAGGCTGATTTTCTTATGATTTTGCGGTTGTACGCGTTGAAGATGCCCATTGTCGTACTCGTCAGCGTATATCTCGGCTTCGACCTTCTTGTTGTAGGTCTCTAGTATAACGCCTGAGCTATCCATTGGTTCGAGTCAATGACACCAGATAGTTTCCCGTTGCTGAGTGTGTCGAGGCCAGGTCATTGCTAACCTTACTCGAAATGGAGGTACTGTACAAGAATACACCCCTCGCAAACACTGGTGTTTACGAGGGGTGTGAAATGGTCGGGGTGGCCGGATTCGAACCGGCGACCCCCTGCTCCCAAAGCAGGCGCGCTGGCCGGACTGCGCTACACCCCGAATTCTCGTTCAGAAAATAGCGGTAGCCGTGCACAATGGCAATAGCGCACTGTGCTTGACGGGTTCCACAATGAAATTCGTGCGACTCTGCCCGTTAAATACCCGGAGCGCTTTTGGGGATCACTGACCGGCTTTTGAGCAGGGGATTTATGGTTCGGCGTCAAGTATTGCGATGGACGTTTATCGCATCGCGGAGCTCGAGCGTGGCTCTCTGGGCAGCGGCGGCGAAGTCGTCGCCCGGTGATGCATAGAGGATGCTGCGTGAGGAATTGATGAGTATACCCGCTCCGCGGGCGTCCTGACCGTTGGTGACCGCTGCTTCGATATCGCCTCCTTGGGCGCCGATACCGGGGATCAGCAGCGGCATTTCGGGCGCGAGTGCGCGCACCTGTGCAAAATATTCGGGCTGAGTTGCACCGATGACCAAGCCGATATTCTGGGCTCCGTTCCAGTCGTGAGCTTTGGCGATAACGTGTTCGTAGAGTGGGCGATCTCCCATCATCTTTTTTTCGAAGTCGTCTGCGCCGGGGTTGGAGGTGAGGCAGACCAAAAAGGTGGTGCGGTCTGAGTAGGCCGTAAAGGGTGTGACGCCGTCGGTGCCCATGTACGGAGTGACCGTCAGTGCATCTGCGCCGAGTATTTCGAAGAATTCGCGTGCGTATTGCTCGGCGGTATTGCCTATATCGCCGACCTTGGCGTCGATGAGAACCGGAATTTCGGGAGGAATGTGTTCGAGCGTGCGCTGGAGCGTGGTAAACCCTTTTGCTCCGAGTGCACCGTAGAAGGCGAAATTGGGCTTATAGCAGCAGACGAGGTCGCAGGTGGCGTCGATGATTTGCTGGTTGAAGTAGAGGACCGGGTCGTCTTTGTCGCGGATGGAATCGGGGAGTTTGGCGGTGTCGGTATCGAGTCCGACACAGACCAGCGAGTTATTGCGGCTGGTCGCCCGCTTCAGTTTCTCCGTAAAGCTCAAGTTCATCTCCCTCTGAAATCAGTGCAGTATCGGTATGGGTGGAATCGGTGCTGATCTCCTCGAAGATCGCTGGCTCGGGGCCGAGGACGAAGGTGACCCGGCATTCGCGGAGAAAGTTGTTTTCTCCATCGGCTATCAATACCCGTGTGGCGTCGAAGTCGCTGAGTACCACATCGCCGGAATAAAGACCCGCCGTTCGCGTAGCCTTAACCACGAAAGGGTTGCTCTTTTCACCGCCGAGACGGTCGCTTTTAAGAGCCCGTTCGATATCTTTGTCGTATCCTGCGATGCCGAACTTGGTGGAGTAGGCGCGGTCGACAGTGGCGGCGCCGTAGATAATACGCTCGTTTTCGCTGACGATCTGTGGCGACATACTTGGTTGCAGGTCTAGGCCGCGAGTATCGACCAGGAGGCCGGTATAGGGCTCGTGTGGGACGAAGATTACCGGTTCCTCTTCGGCTGCCAGCGAGTCGGCAGGATCGGATTCGGGTGGTGGTGAGTAAGGCAGACTCAGGTCGTAGCTGTTGGGGTCTATCGATGCGACCTCGGGTAGTACTGTATTGGCGAACTCACCCAGAAGCGGCAGGCGCAGAGCGATGCGGTAGAGTCCGTCGTTTTCGACTTGCGAACCAGCGACTACCCGCGCTCCGCGGATGATACCCTGGACCCGCACATGGATCGAGTCGCTGGCGAGGACGACGTTTTGTACCCGGGTTTCGGTGTCGACTTGGACCTGGCCGACCATTTCGAGAAGGTTGCGGAAGGCCACGACTTTAGCCCCGCGAAATCCGAGCAGCCGACGCTGCGCAGGGTTGGTAATTTCGTCGGGTGCTACGGCGTCGCCGTAGACGACCAATTCATTTTTGGTCCAGTCGATATAGCCTTCGATAAGTGAACCGCCGGCCTCGAGAGTCAGCGGTTCTTGCACGTGATTTTTGCTTTCGGAGTCGCGGGTGGACTCTTGGGCCGGCAGGTGAGTGGCACCAGCTAATACCAGTGCGATGAGCAGAGGGAGCATGGTCGGTCTCCAAGTGAATAAAGCCTGTTATTGATAATACACTTAAGGCGATATGGAGAAAAGAAAAAAATTCTCCCGGGCCTTGAGGGGCTCCGGGAGAGAGGTGGAGTGGGTCTATAAGCCGAGTTCTGTCCACGCGTCTGCAATGACGCGCTGTGCGGGCATTCATCTGGGACGGCGGTCACCCGCCGCCTCGGTGCGGCCTACCCGGGGATGATCGCGAGGCGGACCACCTCTCT
>CAZFMY010000231.1:0-4298 GCA_964520345.1 uncultured Gemmatimonadaceae bacterium
GACATGCCGGCCGAGTTCGGCGTTGAGGAGTTCATCGCCAGCTGGGACGAGCGCCAGTAGTCTCTACTCTTCGAGAAAAGGAAGCGCCAATGCAGGTCAATCCGCAGCAGTGGGTAGATGACGGCTACATCATCCTGCGCCAGGTTGTCCCTCCCGACCGCCTGGAGTCCCTACGGGCAAGCTATGAGAAGCTCGTCGAGCGCCAGCACCAGCTCTGGGCTGGTGAGTTGGAGTGGGACGAGCCGATCGGCATGGACTACAAGGCCAAGCAGCCGCGCATAGTACTCAACTCTGTGGTGGATGCTGCTACAGCAGATACGGTAGAGTTCTGCTTGCACGACAATACGCTCGGAGTGAGCCGCCAGATCATGCAGGCACCGGATGCATCGCCCACCGCCATGTTCTTCATGTGCAATCCCAAGACCCATCACGGTCCTGACCGCTGGCACCGCGACGTCGGAGGCCGGCGCCAGGCGCCGCTGCGAGGGCTGCAGGAGGACATGCTGGCCAACACACCACCCTCCGTGCAGTGGAATATCCCGCTCTACGACGATGACGTGCTGTGGATTGTGCCGGGCAGCCATCGCCGGGCAAACACACCCGATGAAGACCGACAATTGGCCGAGAAACGGCGCGTGCCCCTGCCGGGCGGCATGCAAATAAAGCTCAACGCCGGAGACGGCGTGGTCTACAGCAGCATGATCTTGCACTGGCCTAGTAACTACAGCACCAAGCTGCGGCGGGTGATCCACCTCAGCTACCGTCCATTCGGGGGACAGGTTTATCCCTATAGTGCGTACTTTTACTGGAATCTGCGCTTCACGAGGCATCTCTCACAGGCCGCGCGCGCCCAGTTCGAGCACTTTGCCCAGCTCAGCGCCGAGGAACACGACCACATCGAGACGTTCTTCCGCGCAGTCCTGGCCAAGGATGAGGCTGCATTTCGTGCCGAGCTTGCGGTACTGCATCCAGGGAAGGCGGAGCGCATCGTGTGCGTTGTGCTCCTATCCCGACTGGCGACCAAAATCTATGAGCTGCGCACTCCGGAGATAGCCAGCCTGCCGCTGAGCGCGCGCGCGAAGGCGGTCGGAGACCAGCGGACTAGTCTCTACATGGCGGAGGAGATCGCCGGGCGGTTCTCGACTCAGGAGTTAGAACTGCTCAGGCAGCGTTTCGCACCGCTCGAGGCCAGCCTAGACTCCGACGTAGAGATGCCACTCGACTTTGGAGTCGATGAGTTCGTCACCAGCTGGGGTCAGCACAAATAGTCTCGACTCACCTGCAGGACATTCTCTGCAATATCTTTGCGTTGATCGGGGCGTAGTTTGGGTTTGCGGCTCCCAATCCGGCCTTCTTGGGGTATGTTCGGGATACCTGTAACGTGTTATCACTTCAGCTTAACCAACCTCTACCTATGCCTTTTCTAAACCTTCAGCCCGCCGACCGTTGCGCGAAGTGATTGGAAGGGGCCTTCTGTGTCTGCCCGGTAGGATCTCATCGGGTTTAGCTCGTTGCCCGGTCCAGATCCGGACCTTTGGACCTCCGTCCCGGCCTCCCGATGGTTCCATCGGTTCTCCATGACGCCTCAATGCTCACCGACACATGCTCTAACTAATTCAATGCATTCAACAGGGTTTTGACTTTATTCTCATCAACCATCAAAATAGTTTCTGAAAACGTAGACCCTTCATCAATCACCTGTTTTTTTGTGGCGGAAAAATGTATGGCATCTGGATTAACATTATTAGCTAACTGAGCAATATTTGATGCATTCACGCCGCCGCCCAGCATAATCTCAATTCGACTACTAGCATATTCTTTCATCTCCTTCAGCACTCTTGCTCCTATGTCGACGTTGCGCGCTAATCCGGAAGATAGCACTCTGTCTACCCCAAGATTAATGATGGTATCTAATGATTTTTCATAATCACAAGTATCATCAAAGGCACGATGAAAGGTCAGTTTGATACCCGAAGCATGTTTTCGAATCATGCGCATTGCATCTTCATGAATCAGCCCTCGTTCATCAAGGATACCCACTACAACTCCCTGTGCACCTATTTTCTTGCATTCGTGAATATCCCTTAAAATGACTTCGATCTCTTCATCATTGTAGTTAAATCCACCGGGCCGTGGACGAATCAAGACATGTGTTTCCACACCACAAGCCAATGCATATTCAATTAACCCCGATGAGGGTGTCATTCCTCCCTGTTCTAGATTCTGACACAACTCAATCCTGGAAAATTCGTGCTTTTTTGCAAGCTGTATTGCTTCAATTGAAGCAGTACACAATTCTAATTTCATCATCTGTTTTATTCGATTTCGTCGATAAATGTCCACGTAATTAAAAGTGAATAATTGACAATATACCTTGGGCCGATACGTTCTGTAATGCAAAGAGAAAATGAGGCCACACGATGAAAGCGAACTTAATTCTTATGGTCATTGGCGGCGCTCTACTTTCCTGTGGGTTGGCTGGGGCGTATATATCATCTATGGAATCGAACGACCCCATTACGAAGTGCTAGAGCGTCTTTCTAGGCAGGTCGAGATCCGTCAATATGATCAACAGATCTGGATTTCTGCGACCGATACGACAGATAACGCATCGTTTTCCGTCCTAGCTTCCTATATATTCGGTCGCAATAAGGAACGGCAAAACGTGGCGATGACCGCGCCCGTCATCACCGACGGTACGATGTCGTTCATTCTGCCCGCCGTGTTATCGGAGCAAAGCGCACCCACTCCTGACGGTCAGCCAATCCAGTTTACTACCGTCGCATCGCGCTAAGTGGCTACGCTTAAGTTTTCGTGGTTCACCAACGCCAAGCGAGTGGAAAAAAAGACGGCCCAACTCTTAGAAGTACTGCACGAACACGGCATCACAACGCAGGGAAAGCCTTTTCTAATGCGCTACAACGATCCCTGGACTCCGCCGTTTATGCGACGTAACGAAGTCGGGATCGTCGTAGAAAGTATACCTTCACAAAGCTAATTTCTCCGCCCGAAAAAGACATCCGTCATTCCACGTTTGCTCTTTTAGAAGAGGCCTCCCAGTGAAATTCCTAGTGTATTCCACGAATCGCCCTCAATATTGCGTGTTGCATAATTGAGATTAAGTGCAATTCGAGTACCTGATGTGATGGGGTGGGCATACCTTACACCTACCAGTATACCCAAACCGGAATCTGTTGTTCCTTTTTCTTTATCATTCATTAATACGTTGGCACTTGCCATGCCCAGATCACCTCGGCAGAATAAGCCACTGCCAATCTCTTTAAAGAAATATTGTGCACTAGCAGCGTAAGTATAGAGGTAGACAGGCCGCTATCGAGGCCGCTTGCAGAAAACCGATCAGCTCTAACGCCAGGGCGATCAACTTAGCCCGCTCTTGCTTTGCCGAAATTGTCGGCGAAGATAAAGAAATCGTTGAAATCGACCTTTCCACTGCCGTCTTTAATAAGACGTTGTTCCTAGTCGCCATCAGTGAGGTCACCGTCCAAAGAAACGGGCCCCGCCGGTGGGGGCCCCTCCAAAGGTGGATGAATTGTTGAAGATAAACAGAGGCGACCCAAGGTCCTCAGCATCAAATACATCCCTGTCGGTAGAAGTCGGCCCAATAGAAAAACTGACAACCTTAATTATAGCTTGGCTGTTTCTGCTAAACGTGGGAGATGTAGTAAAGGTCCACACGGCCAGCTACTTGTCTCCATTTACAGCAGCACCAAATGAAGCCGCTGACGACTTCACTCGGTCATCACTGGGGAATTCTACATCAGTGCTAATGGTAAAAAGCGGACTATGATCAAAGTCCGTCCTCGAAAGATCGAACGCACTGGCAGGAGAAACCTCAAGAGTTATGCCAAACTGCTTAACGCCCACCATTCCCCATCAAACTCCGTCGAGCTAAAATGTATAGGAAGTATAAAGGCCCTTTTAGGTTTTCAGGTCAAGCGATTTGGGCGTGTGCTCGGCCCGTTTGCCGTCGGCGGCGGCTAGGTCGGTAGCCCGACGCCGAACTGATCGAGAAACTGGCTGCGCTGGTTCCTACGCCCCGGCTCAACTTGGTGCGTTACCACGGTGTCCTGGCGCCCAATGCCGGTTTTCGTCGTTTGGTGGTGCCGGGTCGTTCGGTGTTGCCGGACGCTTCATCGGTGGGGGTCTCTACGGTTTCCCCCTCTCGTCGTCGCTTAGGTTGGGCCGCTTTATTGGCGCGGGTCTTCGCCGTGGATGTGACGCTTTGTCCGAGCTGTGGTGGCCGGCTTGGTCTGGTAGCGGTGCTGAGCGATCCGGCC
>CAZFMY010000232.1:0-4284 GCA_964520345.1 uncultured Gemmatimonadaceae bacterium
TTATAAAAACCAAAATACTCACACCCTAATTGGGCCAATTTTTAGGTCCCGCTCAGGGCAGAAACTACGCCCCTTATATAAAACGCCACCGTGCGGCTGGTGCTGCGCCCCGGGCGGCACAGTCGCAGAAAACCGTAGTCACCCGTACCCTAGTTACCCCTATAGACTCTTTCGTTTTGCTGAGTATAATGTTCAATTTCTCACCAAAAAAGAAGAGCCTGAGAGATTGGGCTTCAATTCGAGCTGTATGCCCCTATGGGGGGATTGACCCACCATTTTCCGCCTTCAGAACCAGAGAATACATCTTCCCATCCGGCGAGATACCACCAGGGCTGTCAACACGACCCGCCCATCTTTCTCAAGCGCCAAGAGCCTCGACCGCCACCCGCCCCAGGCGCTCTTCCAGCTGCTTAAGGTAAAGACTCCGCGGCTCGAGGTGCTCGTCCCAGGATTCGATGTGGCCGTTGGGATACCTGTGGTCCTGCAGCCTGGTGTTGAAGACCAGGGCGTGCACGCCGATCTGTCCGAAGGCGTAGTTCTGGCCCACAGGTGGCTTCTGGCAGAGGAAGTCGCCTTCGCAGTTCCAGAGGTAGTTGTGTATCCCCATCCAGCGGCCCTCCACGTTCCTAGCGAAGCGCAGCGCGATGGGCGCCCGGACACTGTCGTAGAGACTGCCGACAACGAGCGACGAATGGGGCTCGCTCGAAGAGAAGGGGCGCGTGGCCGAGCAGTCGAGGAAGACGTTGGGGCCGCAGGTCGACTGGCCTCCGAGCACAAACGAGTGTCGGCCACGGTCCGAACGGCAGCGCTGCACCAGACAGAGCTGGCCGCTGATCTGGAAGGTGAAGCGGCGGCCGCCGCCGCAGCGCGAAACCGGGTCGAGCGACTCACAGTCCTGCACCGTGCAGCGTTTCGCCCGGTCGCCCAGGAATACGACGCTGTTGACGAAATGCCGGCCGGTCACGTCCCGTACCCAGCAATCGCTGGCGCCATCGATGCGCACCAACTCGAAGTAGTGGTCCTCGTCACAGTAGTATTCGGGGCCCACGAAGGGCTGTCTGTCCATGTTGCTGTACTCGGAAGTGCGCAAGCTGCGATCGAAATCGGAGACGCCGCGAAGGTTCTCGATTCCCACTTTGTCGATGCGGCCGGACTCGGTGCAGCCAGAGACCTCGCCGGCGCCCCACCTGGCGAGGATCGGGCAGGGGAGGGGCACGTCGAGGGAGATGGTGTTACCCTCAATGCCGATCACGATGCGGTCGCACTCATGCGGCAACGGAGCCCTGTCATCGAGATCCATGATGCGGTACCACGCGGGTGTATTCAGGCGGCGCACGAGAATCGGGTCACCGATGGAGAGACCGGCGGCATTGGCGACGGTCAGGGCGCGCGAGCCAGTGGGGACGAACTCGTCGACGACCGGTAGGGGCGGCCCGACCACGCGTCGCTCGCACGCGCCTTCCACGCGGATGAGCGCGGCACCAGTGCCGTCCTGGCGTCGCTGTCCCGCGATGACACCGCGTCCGAACAGGACCGTGCCGTCCTCATCCTGCCCCTCCCCCCGCAGGACCACACCGCCGGTGCGGATAACGATCGGCTGGTCGAGGATGAAGCGGCCGCGCTCGAGCAGCACCGCGCCGCGAAAGCCCTCGCCGTCGCGAGGCAGGCGGGAGACCTCATCGACAGCCGCCTGGATGCTGGCGCTGTCGTCGCCGTCACCGGGCCTCAAGGCGACCTTGGCCGGCACCTGAGGTATGGGAACGCCGCCTCCCATGTAGCCGGCATGGGAGAAGTCGGGGACGTAGTTGCCCTCTGCGTCGGCTCGGTAGACGAGCCTGCCAGTACCGTCGAGGGCGATCATTTGAGGTTGCTCCGCAGGGTTCGATGTATCGGTCATGGTTAGCACATGTCCACGAGGACTCGCACCTTGGCAGTGAGCCGGGCTGCCGTCTCCAGTCGCAGGTGCTACTGCTGATCGACCTGCTGTGGCAGCTCGTGGTGAGTATAGCAGAAGTCGGACATCGGATCCGTGTGGATCAGGTCGCTGAGCCAGATGGATCCGTCTTCTTGGCCCACCTCCGAGCCGACAGCGTCTCCTTCGAGCGCGATCAGCTCCTCGAGTCTAAAGTATCGGAAATTCAATGCAATCCTCCAAGTTGTTCTGGGATCCAGGCATTAGGCTCGTGGCGCGCACCGGTGGGCATTGCGTTATCGTGGAAAAGCGTTGGAGCTATTGGGGTGCCGGGAAGGGGTCCAAAAGCCCGGATCTGCACGGGTTATCAAGTTAAACCATGAGGGGTTACCTGGCGGACACAAGGGTGCCCTTCCACAGAATAGGCAAGAACGTCGATCTTTGCTCCGGAAGTGTGTTTGGGGATACTGGCAGCTTTCAGGTTCAAACCCAGATCCCCAGCGGTAGAGTTGGTATATAGAGAAGCAGATGGGTTATAGCGAATCCAGCACGTCCGCTATAACCCATATTGGAGAGATGTCATCGATGACTAGGCCAAGCCCTCCACAGCCGTAGCAGCCTGCAGCATGGCACGAGCATAGCCGACGGTATAAGCGAATCCGGTGTAGGCGCCGCCCGCTCCAGGGAAGCTGTTTTCGCGATCAGCGTCGAGTTGGGGTGGATGTTCGGGATATACCAACCCCGAGTAGCGCTGCCGCACCAACTCCCGCATCACAGCAAACATATCGACCTCACCCTCGTCAAGGAACACTTCCGTGTACTGCTCGCGAGGCACGCGCATCACCACATTGCGGTAGTGGGCGTGGTTGACGCAATCGCGCTCGCCGAACCAGCGGCAAACCTCGACCGGATCCTCACCGAGCTCCCGCGTCACTCCCGGATCGAAGGTTATTCCGTTATGCGGACTCGGCACGATATCAACGAGACGCTTCCAACCCTCTAGACTCCCCATGATCTGGCCTGAGCCTCTACTGATGGGCGGCGGAGGGTCATTGGGATGCAGAGCCAGCCGCACGCCCGCTGACTCCGCCACCGGCACGATCGCCTTGAGGAAGTAAGTCACATTCTCCCACATCTGCTCCAGCGAGTGTGCCCCCACTCCCTCCAGCGGCGGAAGATCACGCACGCGTTCGTAGTCAAAGGCCAGTAGCCCTGCGCCACCACGTCCTTCCGCTTCAAAATACCCTTCCGTGATCCGGTGGGCGTAGAAATTGTATTCCACCACCGGCAGCTCGACCTGGCCGGCAGCGCGGATCGAGGCACAGACCTGCTCGATCTGTTCGTCCCGGCCCTGACGACCGTAGATGGCATCGTTGAAACCACCAATCATCAGCAAGCGCAACTCCAGCCCCGCCGCGCTTAGCGTCTCTATCCGTTCGCGCAGGTCTTCGGTCGACCAGGGGATCTCGGGCCCGCCCATGCATACGTGGTCCACACCGAGTTGCTTCACCCTACGGAGAGTCGCCTCTTCGAGATTGTTGAGCCACAGGGTGATCTGTGGACCGGAATGTGTCAGCATATTTACACCTTCAATGTATTTGTAAATTTGGTCTCCAGCGAATGGTTTTTTAGCAACGATCCTCAGCAGTTTTGCTGGTGTTGACTAAAAATTTTGGACCTGAATTTTCCAAGTATAGGAAATACAAAAGCCATTTCCAAGATATTCTGGCAGCCAGGCATCTGCATGATCTACAACAGCGACGACGAGCATCAGGACGGCTGCGGCTGCGGCCGCGAATAGCTTCGTAACGACTTAGCTCCGCTTACAACGGTTTATGAGGGTTGTTGAGTTTAAACTTTCGCGGTCAATATACGGAACAAACAGAAGCCTTGGGCAAATAAACGTATTGGGGAGTTCACTGGCCGATAGCGCGGTAGCGGTGGCTTATATCGTGGGTCATACGCCGAGACGCTTCCAACCGATCCCTTCGTGCCCAAAGGCGAAAACGTCCGGGTGCATAATCTCCGCCAGAATCTCCGCAGACTCCACCAACTCCCAGCGCAGGCCTGCGCAGCGGACCGTTGTGTTTTTCCGCTCGGGGCTTTTCTTTGCATGCGGCCACGCGTATCGAGGCCGAAGACCGGACGGGGTTGGAGCGGCTCTGTCGCTACGTAACTCGCCCGCCGCTGGCGGCGGGTCGGCTGCAGTGTATCGATACCGATCACCTCACCTTCCGCCTCAAAACCCCCTGGTCGGATGGGACAACCCACCTGCTGTTGTCGCCCTTGGAGTTGATTGAGAAACTAGCCGCCCTCGTCCCACCGCCCCGTCTCAACCTGCTGCGCTATCACGGCATTCTCGCGCCCAATGC
>CAZFMY010000233.1:0-4262 GCA_964520345.1 uncultured Gemmatimonadaceae bacterium
TGAAGATTCGGAAATACGTAGCCCGGAACATGCCGGAAGCCCTGCAACAAGTCCGAGATGACCTCGGTGACAATGCGGTCATCTTGAATACGCGGACTTTGCGCCGTAATAACCGGTTCAATCTGCACGACGAAGCTCGTGTCGAGGTAACGGCAGCCTACGACGAGGGTGTTGCTGATGCACCTGTGGGTAAGTCACGGCTGGCGGCCAGCAAATACGGCATTCATGCCTCGCCGACTGAGCATAAGGCACCGGTCGAAGCGGCGGGTTCCGTGCCAGTGGCAGGGCTGAGCCCTGTTGAGCCTCCAAGTGCCGAGCCGCCCGTCCGGCCAGTACCCGCGCCTGCAGGTGAAACCGCTGCCGGGACCGACCAGGTTATCAAAGGGTTGCGGCGTCTGCAGGATACGGTGGCTAGACTCGAGCGCAAGAGTGGCGTGGTCCTACCCGACGAACTCGCGAGGTTGAGCGAGCGATTGCAGAGCGTAGAATTGGGTCAGGACTTGACCGATAAAATTATGGGGCAATTGTTGGAGGACATGAATGGCAAGGCTTTGGCCGATCGCCGCGAGGTTGGGGAGCGCGCCGCCGAGGTACTCTTGCGGATGGTTCCTGCTCCTAAGCGCATCAAGCTCGGTGCCGATCGCCAGGTTGTCGCTTTTTTCGGTGCTTCCGGAGCGGGGAAGACTACCGCTGCTGCCAAGATCGCCGCTGGTTTTACGCGTAAACACAAAAATCATATTGTTTTGGTTACTACCGACGACCGGCGCGTCGGCGCACGCGATCAGGTCGGCACCTTTGCTCGGATCATCGGGGTGCCTCTGGAAACAGCGGATTGCGAAGAGGAGATGCAGGCTGTGCTGGCCAAACACCAGCAGGCGCGGTTGATCCTCGTCGATGCACCGGGTTGTGGTCCTCAAGATCAACGCGAGCTCTCACGCCAGGAGCAACTCTTCACTGCGGCTGGAGTAAGCGAAGTACACATCGTTATTGATGCATTACATGGGCTGTCTCATATGTTAGATATGGTAGAGGCTAGCCGAGTATTTCCCGGGCGCCGGCTGCTCTTCGCCAAAATGGACGAGATGGTGCGGTCGGGGCCGGTTCTCAACACGGCGATAAGCAGTCAAATACCCGTCTCCTATATGACGGTCGGTGCCCAGGTGCCAGGCGATATAGAAGCGGGAAACCTGAACGAACTGGTGGAGAGAATCATCGGCTATGAGCCGAAAAAAAACTAGTAAAAAAACAGCAGGGCCGCGCTCAGTTGCGCTGACCAGCGGTAAGGGAGGAGTAGGCAAAAGCTGCATTGCTCTCAATCTGGCCACAGACCTCGCAAAGCGTGGGGAACGGGTATTGCTTCTCGACGGCGATCTGGGGTTGGGCAATGTCGCTTTGCTACTCGGTGTGGATGGCGAATGGACCTTTGAAGACGTGTTACTCGGTCGTTCTAGCATAGCCGAATCGGTGGTCGAAGGGCCAAATGGGCTAGCGGTGCTACCAGCATCGACTGAAGGTGGATCCGATTTCTGGGATCAGGTTTTGGTGGAAGCTCCGTTGGTAGAGGATCTGGAGTCCTTCGCGTCCGAATTTGATGTGCTAGTAGTCGATACTGGGGCCGGGATCGCCGACAAGACACTCGATCTGGTAGTGGCGGTCGATGAGGTTTTACTGGTGATCACGCCCGAACCTGCTGCGATTGCAGATGCTTATGCGATGTTCAAAGCATTGTTGAGCTTGGATCCGGATTTCGTGGGGAGATTGGTGGTAAATATGGCAGATTCTGCTGATGAAGCAATGGAATTATATGATAAATTCTCGGAACTCGTGGCTCGTTTTCTAGGGGCGGAAATTGACAATCGGGGTTATATTCCTTTAGATCGGTATGTGCGCGAAGCAGTAAAGCGCCAGGTGCCCTTTTCACTGGTGGCGCCGCCTTCTCCTGCCGCAAAAGCTCTGGAGCAGCTAGCTGGTCAGTTTGGGAGTGGTGGTGTTGCGGTCCCTAGTTCAGGAGTAGGCTTCTTCACTCGGGCTTTAGGGCACCGTGTAGTCAGTGCGGGTTAGATCCACGATACACAGCGAAAGCGATGGCATGAGCGTCCCAAAAAAACCAGTGAAGAGAGCCAGTGAGCAGTATGCTAAGCAGCAGGCGTCTCCATCCACTGAGGAGAACGGGGGTAAGGGTGAACTGGTTGATTACTTACCGCTGGTAAAGTATATCGCTGGTCGCTTAGCTATCGGGCTGCCGCGTTCGGTCGAGATGGATGATTTGATCAACGCCGGTGTTATCGGATTGATCGAGGCCTACGGCAACTTCGAAGCGAGTAAGGGAGTCAAATTCGAGACCTATGCTTCGCTAAGGGTCCGTGGTTCGATTCTCGATGAATTGCGTGGAATGGATTGGGTGCCCCGTTCGACACGGGCTCGCTCCCGAGAGGTTGAGCGCACTATTTCCAAGCTGGAGGGAGAGTTGGGGCGTTCGCCCACTGAGGCTGAACTCGCGGATGAACTCGACGTAAGCATGGACGATTACTACCGGATTATGGACGATGTTAGTTCGGCTGCACTTCTTTCTTTGGACGAGATGGCTTTTGGTGACGACGATGACAAACCGGTACCTCTGCTCGATACTCTGAGTGCCCAGAATCAGCCCAGCGCAGAGGCCAATCTGGAACGGGTGGAAATGCGCAATCTGCTCGCTGATTCACTGGGGCAGGTTAGCGAACAGGAGCGGTTGGTTGTGGCACTCTATTACTACGAGGAACTAACGCTCAAAGAGATTGGGCAGGTGCTCGAATTATCCGAGTCCCGGGTATCTCAGTTGCACACCAAGGCTGTTTTGGGGTTGAGGGCCAAGTTGCGAAAACGCTTCATGGCTTAGGGCGGTTATCGCCCATCTGCGTACACGAGGTCGCTATCTTGGATGAGCAGAGACAGCAGCGTATAAAGAAAATCACTCAGAGCATTATCGGTTTGCCGACTCTGCCTACGGTCATCACCCAGATGATCGGTCTGATCGACAACCCCAAGACTGCGGCCAAGGATGTTGCGAGCCTGATTTCGACCGATCAGGCCTTGACTGCCAAGATTCTCAAGCTGGCCAATTCTGCCTTTTATGGCTTTCCCCGTGAGATCTCTACGGTCAACCACGCCGTGGTCGTTCTCGGATTCGAGACGGTTAAGAGTCTGGGACTCAGTGTTTCGGTACTGGAGCGTTTCGCTGGTGGCAGAGGCGAGACCGACTTTGATCGGCAGAAGTTCTGGGAGCACTCTATTGGATGCGGTGTAGCGGCCCGGATGCTGGCTGATAAGTTGCGCTACCGAGTCCAGGGCGAGGCCTTTGCTGCAGGTATTCTCCACGATATTGGCAAGTTGATTCTCAGCCAGTACTTTACCGACGAATTTGCTGAGATTCTCGCTCTGGTGCGAGAAGAAGACCTCTATATTGGCAAGGCCGAAGAACAGGTTTTAGAGCTAACCCACGCCGAGGTTGGTCATTGGCTGGCCGAAAAGTGGAATCTTCCGGATCAGTTGGTATCGGCCATCGCTTTCCACCACACGCCTGGGCGATTGGCACGTGGAGCTGAATTGCCCTCCCTAATCCACCTGGCTGATTTTCTTTGCCGGCGCGAGAAAATCGGCGACGGCGGCGGTTCTCGCCTGCCCAACCTAGATCCGGCCGCCTTGCGTACCTTTGGGATCCACGAAGAACCGAAGGCGGCGATGAGACGAATATTTGGATACGGCGAATTGCTGCATGAGGAGATGGAGCGGGCCGCCGCTTTTACCAAAATCGCCCGCGGAGAAGATACCGATCTGGACGGCAACAATGGTGAAGTTCCCGACGAGGATGAAGAGGGAGTGAACGAGGAGGCGGACGGAGGAGACATCAAGGCCGCTTGAGAGCAGCCGGAAAGTCGCTCGATGGCCCAATTAGAGCACCGCGTGCCCGCCATAACCGAAGAGTTGCCTTTAGAACGCATCCGGGAACTTTTAGCTCAGCTTAAAGGTGAGGCTCCCGAGAGCTTGTCTTGGGAGTTGGGGATCCATATCGATACGCTTTCTGAGGCCCTCAAGGAGAGTGCTGCCCATCAGCGCGGCGTCGAGGAGGAGAACCGCCAGCTACAGGAGCGCCTGCACAGCGAACGCCACGAGTACATGGAGTTGCGTGCCTCGATGGACGAACTCCTCAACCTGCATGAACTTTCTGAGACCATCTCCTCTAGTTTCGATATTGAGGATATTCTAGCATCGCTGATCGAGCT
>CAZFMY010000234.1:0-4224 GCA_964520345.1 uncultured Gemmatimonadaceae bacterium
GCTGAGGAAGATCCAGAAGAAAGCGAAGAGAATTAACCGATACCTGGACCCGACAGGGCGTTTGGCGCAGAGATCGGCGACGAAAGATTGGCGGTTGCGGGGTGATTCCTTCGCAGCAGATGCGGCGAGGTGGCCGTCGGCGATCGCAAAGCATCCGACCTTATGGGCATCCCATTCGAAAGGACAGGGCGTTTGGCGATCGGCTCAAGTGAAATTCCCGACTTCAGTCTGCGCCCGGCCGTCGAGGCCGATTGTTCGACCATTCTCCACTTCATACGCGAACTGGCTGCCTACGAAAAACTCAGCCACGAACTCGTCGCCACCGAAGACCGGCTACGCCAGACGCTCTTCGGCGAGCGTCCGGCCGCCGAGGTCGTATTCGGCCAATCCGGCGACCAGGCGATCGGGTTCGCGCTCTACTTTCAAACGTATTCGACCTTCCTGGCTCAGCCGGGGATCTACCTCGAAGACCTCTTCGTCGATCCGGCCTGGCGTGGGCGTGGTTGCGGGCGCGCGCTCCTGATCCACCTGGCGCGTCTGGCCGTCGAGCGCGGCTGCGGGCGGCTCGAATGGTCGGTACTCGACTGGAACGAGCCGGCGATTCGCTTCTATCGCTCGCTGGGTGCTCAGCCCATGGACGAATGGACGGTCAACCGCGTGACGGGTGCGGCGCTGAGGGAGCTGGCTGAGCGCGGCTGAAACCTGCGCTTTCTACCCGCAGGTTCGGCGTTGTTCTACGGGCGTTGGTGCAGCGAAAAAACGGGTCGTTGCGCTGCTGGACTCATTCTTTGAGAACCATATCTATGCACATGACGGCGGCGAGAATGAGCTGGCGAGCTACGTGGTCCGCGGGGACGGTGTCGGAGATCTCGAGCGCGTAGTTGTCGGCACTGGTGAACAATTCTTTGCCGATGCCGCCCCACTCTTTAGTGATATGGGCGAACTCGGTCTCGCCGGCCATAAACTTGAAGTCCCAACCGGTCCATTTACCCTGTAGGACGCAGACCGGTTGGTCGTCGGCATCGAGGACGTTAAAGGCGCCGCCGATCGAGAAGAATTTCTGCTTGAACCCTCCAATGACCTGATCGTTCTCGTCGAGGACACTGACCGTGGAGAGGAAGATGGAGATGCCCCGGGTGATGCGGATCAGTTGCTGCCCGTCCGGCGTGCGGATCTGTATATCGAAAGGGGTCATCCGTTTGTAGTCGGTGAAACGAAAGAGTTTGGTCAGAAAACCCAGGCGTTCCTCACGGCATTCCATGAGCAGGTCGCCGGTTTGCGGGTCGTGGATATCGTAGTTGTTCGCGGCTTTGAACATGCCCACGTGCTCTTTGACCAGAAAGACATTTTTCTTTAAGGCATCGTGCATTGCTTCCCCCTTGTTGTGGAACTGGGCGGTAGGATGGTTAGTGTTCACACCGCTTGATCGCTGTGCTAAAGGGTACGCCATTGGGGGCATGGCAGGCAAGTGTGGGCGATAGTTCCTTGAGCGGGCGGTCTCGCTGGTATTCGGTGATGTCCAGCTATCTATTCAGATCCATTCCTGTCCTTATCGTTTTGCCACCGACCGGATGAGGAATCATGTCGCACTCGGATCCAGGACGCGTCCCACGAAAAGTGTCGTGCCGCTTTCGACATCGCGAATGACGAAAATAAAAGGACGGTTGATTACGACCTCGGTAGGCATCGATTCTACCCCGAATCCCAACCCCGTGGCAGCAGCAGCCACTGTGCCCATCTCGTCGACGGTGATCGATGCTTTGTGCACTGCGGCCGATAGGTAGAGCTTGTGCGTACCGTCGATACCCGAGAAATCCGCTCGACGGGAATCGAACGCATTTGGCATTCCGATCTCTTTCAGCTTTTTTGCAAGGTCGAGATTTGCAGCGAAATCGAATTTCGGCAGATATAATTCAACGTCTTCGCGGGTCAGGCTCTCGGTGATTGCGGTTATGCGCTCGCTATTGAGAGAGCGTTCGAATTGCTCGAACTTGCCTTTCGCTGGCAGGATGATCGTCATCCGCATCCTCTCGTCCTTGTAGAGCAATTCCACTGCCTGATAGCCCGCGCCCCACGCATAGCCAGTCATCGTCCGGCGGGACATCATCGCTACGGTGACCTGCTTTCCGTGGCCCGGGTAAAAGGGTTCCTCTCGAGTCTGCTGCAAAAACGGGGTTTTCCACTCAGCTTTGAAGTAGACCGCATTGGCCAGCACGAGCCTGGTGTCCCTGGTCAGGATTCCCGGGGCAAACAAGTTTTCGATATTGCCCAAGGTGCGATCGCTGACCCAGTGGTTGATCGTCAGTCGGCTTTGCTTCGTATCTGCGAAATCCAGCAAGCCCATCTTGGCTCCGTAGTTTTCGGCGAGCAGGTCGAGATAGGCCGTTAGGAACGGATAATCGACCTGTCCCCAGATCGAATTGGCGATGCTCAACGCAAAGCCTGGCTTTGGGGCCGGATCGCCTGGGCCGGAAGGAGCGAGGTCGAGTTCTAACGCATTCAGGGCGGGATGCAATTGATCTTGAGCCAAGGTGAAGTGAAGCGCGTTCGCGATTTGTCGTTCGGTCTCTCCCCGTGCTCCGGCGTAGATCATGGCCAGAGCGGTAGAAATGCTGAACGGCGAATAGCAGAGGTTGCCACTTTCTTTCCGAATAGCCTGGTAGAGATCGTACGCGAAATCCGTATTTCCGACGTTAAGTTCCACCAGCGCGGCTGCGGCCACGCTGGGAGACGTATTGTGCTCGCCGCTGGAGGGTGCTGATGCGATCTCTGCCTGCTGCGGAATCGGAGCCGGTCCAGGTTTAGGCGAGGGTTGCGGTGAACTGTATGCAGCCAACGGCAATAAGGTGACGAAAATTATGCAGATTATTCGCGAGAGCGGTCTCGTGGGATTCATTGAGCTCTCCTTCAGAGTATGTCTCCGGCTGCATCAGGGGCTGGCGCCTCGGCCGGCTCGTTGAGCAATTTCTCGATCTCCCGGCCCATCTCCTCTTCGCCGCCCGGCCCAAAACCCACGCGGTGCCAGCGCACGCGGCCCTGGCGGTCGACGAGATAGACCACGGGAATACCCGATACCCCATAGTCACTCTGCACCGCGTTATCGGCGTGGAGCACGGTGAAGGTGTAGTCGTGCTCGTCGATAAAAGGCTGCACCGCATCGTCGTCCATATCGGTGCTCAACGCCAGCACCCGCAGGCCCGAATCGCCGTACTGGCGATGGAAGGTTTCGATATGGGGCAGTTCTTCTTTGCAGGGGCCGCACCAGGTCGCCCAGAAGTCGACCAGCACCACCTGTCCCTGCTGGTCGGCGAGGCGGACCTCGGCGCCGTCCAGAGCGGGCAGGGCGAAGTCCGGCGCGGGTTCGCCGAACGGCACGGCCGGTTCCTGTGCCATGCCCCCCTCGCTGATGCGGATCTGCCGACCACCGTGGTCGATGGCGATTTGCACCACCAACGCCACCAGCGCCAGGGCCACCAGCGCGCAAAGGACCATGCCGGTGCGACCGTGCTCAGGCGCGAGCTCTGGCGCCCCATCTGCACTATGTTCTATCTCGCTCATCGTCATCGTTTTAGCTCCTTGTCAAAAGATCTTAGAGGCTGCTCATCAGCTGTGAGACCGCCTCTACCAGGGCGGTGAAGCCGGCTATGATACCCAGGGTGATGGCGGCCTGGGCCGCGACCACCAGCTTGGCCCGACCCGGCGTGAGCGCGCTTATTGCCTGCAGCGCGGGCACGGTCAGCACCAGCGACCAGAGTGTGAAGAGGTCGATCAGCTGCAGGATCGAGGTGAGTACGGCGTTGCCAGTCGCCAGGCCGGGCCAGAGACCGCCGAGACTTAAGGGCGAGCCCTGGCTGAGATCGTACCCGGCGAGGATGGCGACAGCGGCGACCACCGTGCCGAGCAGGGCGCTGGGCATATTGGCATAGCCGGTGCTGCAGAGTACCGCCATGTACGATGGAGCCTGCCCGGCCAGACGCGTCAGTATCCATAAGAGCGCGGTCTCGGCGATCCACGCGATGCCGGCCATAAGCACGACGCCGGGAAAGACCAGCACCAGGCCCACGATCGTAAAGACGGCCTGGATCGTGGGCACGGCCGCCGCCTGAGTCTGTTCCAAGAGGAGTGTCGCAGCGCCGATGGCTCCGACCAGCCCACTGATCAGCACCATCAGCAGCGGCCCTTTCCAGTCGGGCTGCGTGGCTAAATGCCGGAAGGTCTGTGCAG
>CAZFMY010000235.1:0-4135 GCA_964520345.1 uncultured Gemmatimonadaceae bacterium
TCTTAATACACGACACCAGTTATAAGTAGCAGCGCAGCCCGGAGTTAGGTTTATTGGTTGTCACCATAACACCCTTTAAACCCCAACTTCCCGGAGCTGCACTGTGAAGATAATCCATACGTTAAAACGAGCGTTGAAGCAAGTGCCGAATACTTTTTCTGTCTACCAAAGCGATCTGCTCTGCCGTCTGATGAGCGCGCTCATTCAAACGCGCTCCGTCAATTTGAAAAAACTAGCTGCGGCGTTATCGGGATCAGCTCAGATCGACAGTCACTACCGTCGTTTGCAGCGTTTTTTCAGCAGCGATCTGTCGCCGCACGTCTTTACTCAACTGATCGTCCAACGCATCGTCCGACCGGGCAAACGGGTGTTTCTGACGCTGGATCGGACGCATTGGAAATACGGGCAAACCCATCAGAATCTGTTGTGTCTGGGCCTGCTGCATCGGCGCGTTTCCATTCCGATAGCAACCTGCTCTCTGGGCAAGGCGGGCAACTCATCAACGAAAGAGCGCAAACACCTATTGAAAAAGGCGTTAGCGTATTTGCCCATCGATCAGTGCTGCCTGCTAGCCGACCGAGAGTTTATCAGCCGAGAGTGGTTTCAGTTTCTGCTGCATCAGCGATTAGATTTCGTCATTCGACTGCGGTCTAACCACTGGATCGAAAAGACCGATGGCAAGCGTATACACCTGGACGACAACACCCGACGGCAAAAGAAAAACACGACGCGGATCTATAAACAGGCGCTGCTCTATGGGCGCATACGGCTCCATATCGTGTGTCACCGTCCAGCTAAAGGACCGCGTCTTTTTCTGGTGACCAATCGAGAGGACGTCGACCAAGCCGTCCCTCTATATAAACAGCGTTGGTCCATTGAAACGGCGTTCGGTTTTCTCAAATCCAAAGGATTTGATCTGGAATCCACTCGGTTGAAAAAGCCCCAGCGCATGCAGCGATTGATGGGCGTGCTCTCCCTCTGTTTGTTGTGGGCTTTGTTCGTCGGCCATGAACTGCAAAAGAAAAAAGCCACCGCCATCAAAAAGCATGGAAAGCGAGCCATCAGCTTGTTTCGAAGAGGCTTAGATCACCTGCAACACCTCCTCGCAAACGCCGAGGGGAAAGCGCAACAGCTAGGTGAGGCTACCCGACTTTTGGTGTCGTGTAGTTAGGGCACAATATTCATCATTGCTGAATGGGTACATTCGCTAGGGGATCACTTCCCATCGTGCTGCTCTACTCTTACTGGTCGTATTTCCCTCCAGTGCCTCTATCCACAGCCGACACCACTGATCGTAGTCTTTTAGCACTGAGTTCGGGTTGGAGCGGCTCCGCACGACGAAGTCTGGGTAATAAGGACGACCTGACGGAGTGCCCGTTTGCTGGTAGCGAAGATCCATGCTCCACCGCACCGTATCGGTGAGGTTGAGCGTCGAGCGATGGGGGACTCCCTTATGCATCAAGAGCACATCACCTTTGTCCATTGGTACGGTCAACCCTTCTTCGCGCGATTTTTCGTCACTTACGCCCATTGTAACCAGGCCTCGTTCGATCCAGTGTCTTTGGAGACCCTGATGGTGTACCTGCGGTATGATCTGCATACATCCGTTTTCTGGTGTGGCTGCGGATAGCGGTAACCACACGGTCAGGACAAAGTGGGGATCTGTTTCCTCATAATAAGCGCCGGCATCCTGATGCCAGGGGGCGATATGCGGATCGCCTGAGTTAGGAGTCAGGCCTTCGGGCAGTTTGGCACGGGTGTGCTGGACGGGGCTGCAGGTGATTTCCGATCCCACGAGCCCCTCGACGATAGAGAGCAGACGGTCATTGTGAAGAAACTCGAAGGAAGCCCGACCGCGGAAGTGCATGATGTCTAAATTAGAGTATATTTCGTCGCATTGCCGACAGATTAAGGCTAGCCGGCGGTTGAAAGGTGCGTCTGCATGGATCTCGTCGATTTTGCCCTCGGCCAATAACTCCTTTGCTCTGCGGTCGATATGTTGTTCGTATTCTGCGATTATCGGGTCTAGATCGGAATCAGCGAGTACATTGCGCAGCAGCAGGTAGCCTTCTGCTGCGAATTGTGCAGTTTGAGTGCTGTTCAACTTCATCCCAGAATTTCCTTGGGGTTGCGGATGGGTAGGCGTGGATACAAGCTCTTCCTCAGCGTCGTGATCGAAATTTAGGCAGGCGTGCTTCAAGCACCCGCTGGCATTGGTGTATAAGCACGTATCATAGATAAATCCGCCACGTTTTTGCGACCTCTACGAGGGGCAGGCGGTAGCTTTTGATTGGGATCAGGGCGAATATTTTCAAAAGAATCGTGGCGTCGAGAAAGAATATATCCTTTTTTGTCATGAACATGGCTCTTGTGCTCGATGGGTCGCTTTTGGATAATCTATTCGTGGTTAAGCACGCATGTCACTAATCGAGTCGAGTAGGATGAATCCCGTATCTGTCTATGTAAAAAATTGAATATAATTGATTATCTGCGAGGAGACTATCGCAGTGTGGCAACGCGATATCTCTGGCTTTATCTGGTAGTATTGGGGATGAGTGTCGGCAGTCTGACGAATCTGGCGACGGGACAGGTGCAGCCATATGGTTTGGTCGAGCGCGTTCCCAACACGTCGTTGCTGATAGATATAGAGAACGGATTGGTGCCGACGACCATTTCTGCTTCGGGTCTGTTTTCCGATGTGGCGGCCCAGACACCTGCACCTGGGCTCATCCCCTATTCGGTCAATTCGGAGTTTTGGTCCGATGGAGCGTATAAGACGCGCTATCTCGCTCTGCCGGGTGAGGCGCAAATCGAATTTTCGCGCGACGGGATTTGGCGATTTCCCGATAATACGGTCCTGGTAAAGAATTTTTATGTGGAATTTATCAAAGGTGACCCTGATAGTCGTCAAATAGTTGAAACCCGTTTCTTGGTAAAGGTCGGCGCCACAGACGGATGGCGGGGATTGAGCTATAAGTGGAACGATGATGCTAGTGATGCCGTATTGCTCTCGGACCGCGAAATATTGCCCCTCTTTATAGAGGACCCGGATGCGGTCGAAGCTTTTTCGGAGTATCGCTATTTTTTTCCCGGTCCCCAGGACTGTACTCTATGCCATACCGAGGCCGCCGGCTGGGTTTTGGGTGTGCGGACGGCGCAACTGAACGGTCTGCGCGATTATGATGGAATACTTGATAATCAGTTGCGTGTGCTCAATCATATCGGTGTGTTCAGCGATTCTATAGGTGAGGATTACAGCGAGTTTCCCCGCTGGGAAAATCCGCTTGACGAGATCGTACCTCTACCATTGCGGGCTCGCTCGTATCTGGCGGTCAATTGCGGACATTGTCACCGTCCTGGCGGGGTCGACCGCGCCAATATCGATTTGCGCTACGATACGCCTCTGGCCGAGACCAACACCGTTGATTGGTCGCCGATGTTGGGGCGCCTCGATGCGTCTGGTGCCAAGATCATAAATCCGGGTAATGCCGAAAAATCCACCTTGCTTTTGCGCACCTTGAGTCTCACCTCCAATCGGATGCCGCCGGTGGCATCGTCTATCGTGGACCAAGAGGGTGCGGCATTGATCAGGCGCTGGATCGATGGCCTGGATGCTTCGACGCTCGTAGCCAGCGCTTCTCAGCATCAACTCGATTCCTTCGCTCTTGAACA
This sequence comes from uncultured Gemmatimonadaceae bacterium, assembly GCA_964520345.1. Taxonomy (GTDB): domain Bacteria; phylum Latescibacterota; class UBA2968; order UBA8231; family UBA8231. The sequence goes on from CAZFMY010000235.1 coordinate 3,673, forward strand.
AAATTATCCCAACCCCTTCAATGCGCAGACGACAATACAATATGAGGTAGAGACGGAGGGACCAGTCGACTTGACCGTTTATGACCCACTGGGGCGACTGGTGCGAACATTAGTGCAGATGAAGCAACAGATGCCCGGTCGCTATACGCTGCGCTGGGACGGTCGGGACGACAATGGGTTGGCTGTGGCCAGTGGTTTATTTTTCTACCGACTTCGCACTGATCTGCGCACGGAGACGCGCAAATTGCTGGTTGTTAGATGAAAAGAGGTTCGCGGATTCAACTCGTAAGTGCAATTTCGGTTTATGTTGAAAGAAGTCCTGTTTCTTTGGACAAAATCTCATGGGGTGTCTGAAACACCAAGCCCTTTCGCGGTCGATGATTGAGCCGGTCCATAATATGGTGTATGTGTGCGTCCGACAGCGCATCCAGGGCCATGCCTTTAGGCACATACTGGCGAATCA
>CAZFMY010000236.1:0-3990 GCA_964520345.1 uncultured Gemmatimonadaceae bacterium
CAGTATCATCGCATGGTCGAAATGGTCGATGCGGAAATCGGCCGCGTCATGGACGTGCTTCGCGCTTCTCCGTATGCAGAGAACACCCTCGTCGTCTTTGCCTCGGACCATGGTGATGGTGCGGGTTTCCACGCCAAGGTCAGCAAAGGCTTCCTCGAAGAAGAGGCCTTTCGCGTACCTACCATCGCCTGGTGGCCAGGTCATATCCCCGCCAATGTCCAGGATAGTGACCACCTCATCTCAGGCGTGGATATTCCCGCCACCATTTGCGACTACGCAGGTGCCTCCCCTTTGCCCAAAACCACTATAGCTAAATCTATGCGGCCCCTCTTTGAACAGAGCAATGGTCCCTGGCGCGATTATGTCGTCGGTGAAACATCCATCGGCCCGCTTGCGGCCGCCATCGTCGAAGAGCGCTACAAAAGCATCATATTTACCGACCACACCCGGCTCTATGACTTGCAAAACGATCCCCTTGAAATCCGCGATCTGGCCAATGACCCAGACCATGGGGAAACCCTTGCCCGTCATCGAGCGCACTTCCGCGAATATATCGCACAAATTGAAATGTATCCCGAGCCCGAGAATATAGAAGATCTGGCTTTGGCACGCGGCAATCTGTACCGCGAATACAATGACTGGTATACCTCAGTCCTCAACGAGGCCTAAACCCATGCCCATCGACACTGCGACTGGTCCTCATGCCGTTACATCCATCCGCGAACTTCTGACGCGATTCACACCCGTTGAGAAATACACCTCTGATCCCGACAATGCCACGCTCACTTATGATATTCTCAACTGGACCTTCAGACCACACACACCGCCCCCTGCACCGAACAGGGTCTACGGATCACTCGTGATCAGACGCCAAGCAACGCCATCCGCTACCCTGTACCACATCCAGCAAAAAACGCATATTGGCGGCCTGGCAACCCATCTCAACGCCGAAATAACCTCCGATCTCGACGACTCACTCCAATCCTGGACGCTGAATACATACCGCGAAGATGCAAATGGCGATCCGGTACCTATTTCGGAACTACGCGAACATGGGCGAAATAGTAGCGGCCATATCCAATCCCAAGATGATACTTACAATTACCACGCCCAAAATACGGTCCTGAGCCACTGGACCCTACCTCATCTCCTGATGCGTAATGTTTTATCGCTTCCCATTACTTTCGACATGCTGCAAGACCTGTCTGTGCTACGCGCCAAGCAACGCCTGATTGATGAAGGGCCTATCGATCTCGATTCCGGCACATACAGCAGTTTCGCCCAAACCGGCGAAGGCATTCTCCCTATCCATTATCTGTTAGACGATCGACAAAGACCCCAACTGATCACTTTTGGCCTCATCGCCTGGGCCCTCACCGACATTGTGTAGGCATCCGATTGAAGCGTCGCGACGTGAATTGGGCGACGAAGGTCCACACTTGTTGGGCTATTGGGGATATTTCCTGCATAATTAACTAGTTGGCCTATAAGTATGAAAGTAAACTGGACAATGGTTCTATCTCTCATGATGCTCACACCTCTTCTCTCAAATGCCGAATCTGAGGAAGGAAGCTCAACTCATGGCCTTGTGGGACTTCGTCCCTTGCCTCGGACTGCAGAAATGGACCACGGCCACAGTCACGGTGGATCCTGGGCAGGCACCCCTACTTTTGATGAACAGAAAGGCAATTACCCCTTCGTCGCCGACCACCTCGATATTATCAAAGGATGGCTGGACGGTGACTTTAAAACCAAGCGGATCTTCTTTGAACACTACTGGGGACTTAGCGAGGCCCGTGATGATCTCGCCCCGGAAAAGAACTTACTGATCAAAACAATTCGCGACTGGGAATCCAACGGTGCCGTTGTTGAACATATCCTGATCTGCCGCGAGTATGATCTTGCGATTCAGAGGGGACACAAGAATGCGAAACCCGGTCCGTTCAAGGAAGACACCCGTATTCTATATGAGCAGGACATTGATGATATACGAGCCATGTTTAAGGAGGCCCACAAACAGAACATCCTAAAGCATGATAATTACAAACTGATCCAGATGGTCCAGGAACCTTCATTCTTCGCCACCGACAAACGCTTCCAGCCGATTATGGATAAAGTTGAAGGAATAGCCTACGAATGCCACCAATTCAACCGCCACTGGCCGCTGGAAACAGGATGGGGAAAACCCGAGAAAATAATCAAGGGCGCTAAGTGGACGCTCGACCAGAACAAGGAATACATCTTCTATTACGGCCCAATACGCTGGAAAGGGGAGGTGTACTACGAGTTTGTGGAAAGAGACTGGTTAGAGAAATTCTGGAAGGCTGGACTGCCAAAACACCACCACCGGATGCACTATTATCTCAATACGTTCCCCCACGCAGATGGCCGTGGTCGTCCTGTCGGCCCGGAAACGGATCCACATTCCGTACTGGGTTTCACGAAGTGGCTTATTCAACAAATAAAGATGATACCTCAAGAAAAGAGGGTAAGACAACAAGGGGTTGAAGGCGACGCTTGATAGCGCCCGTTCGCTCAAAGCAGATCGCTTGGACGAAGGGCGCTGTATTCCAGTTGTAGGAGTACCAGCATGAACAACGAAAACGAAATTGTAATGAATGAACCGAGCGAATCTAAGCGCAGCTTGAATCGGCGGGATGCACTCAAAGGCATGACCGCCGTAAGCCTGGCCCTGGCGACGGGCGCCTACGGAGCGCAGGAAGCCCCTGCTCCCTCATCGCGTTTCAGTGCGCTCGGGCGGGATCTGATCCAGCGTGAAAACGCCAAGCCCGGCACGCGCGACTGGATACTTACCAAGACCGACATCACTGCCAAAGAGCCCGTGGAGCTGTGGCGGTCTCCGCGCATCGAGGGCTACTGCTCCGCGACGAGTGTGAGCGTTGGCGACACACTCAAGGTCATGGTGAGCACGAATCCAGTGTCGGAATACAGTCTGGAAATTTTCCGTACGGGGTATTACGGCGGGACCGGCGGGCGTTCCGTGAAGCGCTTTGATGCCATACAGGGCAAAACCCAGGACGATCCGGAGATAGGTGAAAACCGTCTGCGCGAATGCCAATGGGAACCGTCGGTGGAATTTGAAATTCCCGACGATTGGCTGAGCGGCGTCTATCTGGGCAAACTCACCGCGAAAAAAGGGGGCGTACAGAGTTACGTCATTTTTATTGTCCGCGACGACAGGCCCTGCGATCTGCTTTTCCAGTGCAGCGACATGACCTGGGCCTGCTACAATAGCTGGCCTACGAACGAGTGGTCCCTTTACCACAACGACGCGAATGGCGATACGGGACATCTGGGAAGAAAGAAGTGGAGCACCGATGCGAACGATACCGGGTGGGTGAGTTTTGACCGTCCGTACGCCAATTTTTGTCAGGACCATCTAGTCGATCGGCCTTCCTCCGTGGGCACGGGTGAGTTCCTGCTTTGGGAGTTTCCCCTGTCTTACTGGATCGAGCAGCAGGGCTACGATGTGTCGTATATCTCCAATGTGGATACGCACACGGATGGACCGGGACTGCTGCGGGCGAAAGGTTTTATCTCCGTGGGACACGATGAGTATTGGACGCGGGAGATGTTCGACCACGTTGGCGCGGCCAGGGACGCAGGGGTCAACCTTGCCTTCCTGAGTGGTAATTCGGTTTGGGGCGTGGTGCCCTTGTTGCTCTCCACTGCAGGGCAAGCCCACCGAGTCATGCGACGCGAAGATAAGTTCATTGGCGAAGAACTCAGCAAGATGCTTAACGAGCGACGCGGCACCCCCGCCAAGTACCCAGCGGGGCCGGACGCGGCGTTGCTCATGGGTGGGCGTACCGCGGGTATTGGCGGAGGCGCTTGGACCTGTACCAATGCCGATCACTGGCTGTATGAAGGCACGGGCATGAAAGAAGGCGATACGGTCGAAGGCCTGGTGGGCTGGGAATGGCACGGTTCTCCCGCAAGCGATTTGCCCGGTTTGGAAATTCTAGCCGA
>CAZFMY010000237.1:0-3973 GCA_964520345.1 uncultured Gemmatimonadaceae bacterium
CTGTCCCCAGTACGAAGGTGGAGAAGCGAAGCGGAACGTCCTAATAACCGTCCCGTTTCGCTCACCCACGTATCCGTAGCCTCTGCTAATCGCGTAGCCTGTCGCGGTAGAAGCGTTGGCGGCGGCAAGGTGGAAGCAGAGGTAGACGATTGTAATCGGATAAAACAAGAACGCCAATAGATAGCCCCCGGTTAACAGGATCAACCGGGGGCTAAATAATATCAGATAATTGTTCGAACAAACCTGAAAGCAGACTTATTTCATCAACGTGATCTTCTTTTTTTTCATTATAGATACCGCTTGCCAGTCGCACCAGGTAAACACCCGATGAGGCCGCCGACCTACCAGCGTCTCTTCCATAAATGCGAAATTATTTGGGTACACATGCGATGCAAATCTCCTCAATATGGCGATGGTCGGTTCCACAGCATCCCCCTAAAATATTCACATCCGGGAGCGACTCCCTGAGCTTTCTATATTGCTGAGCAAGCTCTGCGGGATTTCCAGCGTCGAGAACCTCCGATTCGTCTAACTCTGCGTGGCTTTTACTCGAGGCATTAGCACGTAGTCCCTTTAATCGGCCCACCCAGGTCTGATCTGAACGAAGGACATGCTCAAAATGTAGAGGATGAGCACAGTTGAGCATATAGTAAGCGGCAGCATCGTCGGTTGCTTGATCTACGGTTTCGATAGCTTGTTGTAGAGTCTCCCCTGATGGCAGGTTACCATTAGTCTCAACGGTAAACGAAATCACGACGGGTATATCGATTGATGTCGCCGCTCTGACAATGCCTATCGCCTCCGCCGAGTGTGTGATCGTAAACGCGGTGACCATGTCTGCAGTACTCGCCGCAAAGGTTGCTATCTGTCGCGCATGGTATGCTTCTGCCTCTTGCTCACTCAATAGTTCGGCTGGCTGGTAACCGTCTCCCTGGGGACCAATCGTGCCACTGATCACAAACTTGCTGGCTTCATTCTCAAAACTCGTCCGCACCTGCTCAAGAAGCTCGATGGACTGAAGATTAATTCTTTCTAAGTCAGCAATGGAATAACCCAGTTTCTCACCCCAGGCAGCGCTTGCCCTCCACGTTGGCCCGTCCAAGATAAAACCTGTCTTGTTCTCGACGGCAATCTTGGCGTGCCGAGCAAGGTAATCATATAATCGGCCTGTTCCCCTCTGATCATTCAATAGCTCGAAGGCAGCAAATTCTCGCAATTCAATGCCATCAATGTATATCAGGACGGTCTCCATACCGCCATCTGTCAGATAAGTGCTACCATCAAGTTGGGGTAATTGATTCCGATACTTTGCCATGAATATATATTCCTTCCCCGTTATCTTGAAATCCACCTTGCTACTGCCGGAACTACCAGTTTGCGGCTGACCACTTTCTTATATAGCTACAGGTTGCCGTATACCGTCTCCACAAATTTTGGTTTTGTCAATGTGTCAAACCGGGCGGGTATACCAGAGTGAAGTAATGTCTTTGTGAGACCAAGTGCGACGGTCGAATCGGGATCTGCACAACCGAAACAGCCGCCATAGCCATCGTGGCCGAAAGTTCCGAGGTTGGGACCGTAGTACATATGGTGCTCCTTCTTACCGGTATTCAATTGGTAGGCTCCAGCCCGCGGGGTCTCCTGGGGGATAACGCTGATCAACTGGAACATGGCATCAGGCAGGTCCGTGCGCTGTGCCAGGACTTGTTCCAAATGCTCAGAGGATACCAACCGGTACTCGTCCACCTCGCCGACCAGGGCCGCGTAGTGGCGAGCCAGAGCCCGGGCCGTGGCACTGATATTAGCCGCAGGAATCTGGGCGGTGCGCAGATCGGGTCGGTTGAGAATCTCGGCAATAGGTTCATCCAGGGGTACACACTGCAGCACCAGTGGGTCGAGTTCGGGCGGTTCGCCAGTGAGCGGCTTGTCGAAAGGCGTCGCCATCCGAATATGCTCAGTTGTGGGTGTACCCAGGTACATCTCGCCCTGCATGCCCAGCGGTTTGACGATCTCTTCTGAAACCAATTCCCCCAAGTTACGTCCTACGCCACGAACGATGCCCTCGGCAATCCAACCGATTGTCAGACCGTGGTAGCAAGCTGTGGCCCCAGGCGCGAAGATCGGTTCCAGTCGGGCGACTTCGGTCAAGGACAGGTCCAAATCTGCCCATATTTCACTGGTGGCCATGCCGTCGACTCGCACGGCTTGAGGAATGCCTGCAACGTGATTGAGAGCTTGGATGACGGTGATTGACTCCTTTCCGCCGCTGGCAAATTCAGGCCAATACTCGGCGACGGGCCGTTCATAGTCGATGAGTCCGCGTTCTGCCAATATATGCACGGCACTACCGACGACGCCCTTGGTGGCACTGTAGATAGTGAAAAGCGTGTCGTTCGCAACGAGCATATCGCGCTCCTGGGAACGCCATCCGGCAACACAGTCGACCACCAGTTCCCCATCGACGTAGACGGCGGCCTGAAGTCCTATTTCCTCGCCGGATTCTACCAGCTCATCCAATAATGCCTGTACGGCACGTTGCAAATCGGCCAACGTATAATCCTCCTGCCAAAGGTTTTTAGTAGGCCCGTTCCGCAGGATACGAAATGGGTGATACGCGCAGTCATTATACCCTATTGAATATCACGACACAACACTGGCCTATGGCGGCAGTGGCTTGTTACTACATGGTTAGTGAGATAGCGATGTCTATATCGAGCGAGTAAGGCGCGAAAAGAGGTAAAGAGAAGCGGGACGGCCCTAACAGCCGACCCGCTCTTGAGTCAGTCAATTACTCGTCGTAATCATCAATCTCCTTCAGAACAGTCATTTTCACACTATCCATATACTCCTGGTTACCACTCCTTTCCAACCAACTATTCCGAGCCGTTACTTCGTCCATTTCGACTTCCGTGATAACCTCTTGGGTCTCGCCGAATACGGTAACATACCGCTTGGGCCGTACGTAATCTGGATTGGATTTTTTACGACTCTTGTCTGCCTCGGAAAACCATTTTTTAAGCTCTTGGTATTGCCCAGGCTTTACCCGGTGGGTCATCAGCAACTTATACGGCATTAGATTTACCTCCTGCCAAAGGTTATTAAGAGAGTCTGGAGTATCGTCAGAAGCATCTGGCGGCCACAACAATTGGAAAGTTCAATTTCCGTTACGCCTTATGAAGACCAAGGAATCACTCGGTGAAAGCGTGATTAAGCCGAACAGCATTTCTTGAGCAGGTATCACTAACTTGAGGCGATTATTACTCTCGATATGAATACTTACTCTATCACTGACTACTTCCGTTTCGCTCGGGCGTCTGCCCCTTACCATACCGTCGATAACACTGCCGTTAATTTTTCCATCCCAAGTTATTTCACCTGCATGTATACACTCGTCACCGGTAATTTTTGTTGCAACTACGAAACTACCATCCTGATCTATTTTTATGTCCTCATCCAAAAGTATCTGAGATCCATCTGAATTCAGATTGCCCCAGCATCTATACCCTTGGCCGATCCATAGACCGTTTAAATCGAATCCCTTTGAAGATGAGGATTTTGTAGAGCTCGAATTTTCTTCGCTACACCCAGTCACGGAAATAAATACCAAGCAAAAAGAGAGCAGCAAATTCATTTTTTTCATCGGAAACCTCCTGCCAAAGGTTATTAAGAAAGTCCGTACTCACAAATCATTTTCGATACATTGAGAGCGGACTATGAGATCCGAAACCCTACTCTAAAACGAGATGTTACGCAAGACATAAACCAATACCCCAGAGTGCCCCTGGTCTCCTCCCCCAAGGCTGTACCAGTTGGATTGCGAGTAAAAGCGCGCTATTTTGAGGTCGGGAAGGAATCCGATCATGAAAGGGAAACGCTTCACCGAAGAGCAAATCGCCTTTTCTATATTGGACCCTGATTATCCAACTCTCCGAGGAACAGCACCGCATCGTTATACATACGCGCCGCATTATGG
>CAZFMY010000238.1:0-3969 GCA_964520345.1 uncultured Gemmatimonadaceae bacterium
CGTTGCGCGGTGTGCACGGCGTCGAGAAAATTGAGCAGGAGTTTTCCGGATACTACTTGGCTGACGAGATTGCCACCACCTATCGGGGCATGATGATTGCCATTGCACCGGAGCAGTGGGCGATCTTTCGTCAGTGGACTCTGCTCGAGTTGGTCTCGATGCTGCTCCAGTTAGCCAGTAAGGTGGATCTCCGGCGTTTCAAAAAGCATCCTCGGGGACCGAAAAAACCACGTCCTAAACAACCAAAGGACGAGACCCAACCCCATGTCTCTACTGCGCGAATCCTAGCAAAACGAAAAAAAACAAAAAACAAACCGTAAACCACTACTAGGCCACCTTCAAAGGGATGCCCAGTACCCCTTTAAGAAGAAATTGCTTCGATACAAACGTACTTTTACCGATCACTGGACCGCATTCGTTACAAATCACCCTCGCTATACCTTACAAATCTTTACAAAACTACAACAGACTTTTTACCAAGGTTACGTTAATTTCGAAAAACCCTGCAGTATTTATTGATTAAATTCCTGGTATAACGCAAACAAATCACAGAGGTGTTAACCATGAAAAACTTACAATTAAATATTCTGACCAGATTGGTCACGATCTTTACATTAACCAAGCGGAGGGATTTTTACCTTTAGTGTATTATGACATGTCGAGGTTTTATAGAAAAGTTGATGAACTTGCAGTAGATCGAATACACAAAGAGTCGTCTTCACGTGCACCAGTGCTCCATCGACTATCAAATCCACTGATATTGTATGGAGTCGTGAGCATTGCGGCTCTTTCCGGCAGTGCGTCTTTGATTTATCAAATTAACTGGCAACGCCAACTCACAACCATATTCGGTCTCGCCCATTACGCAACCACGATTGTGATCCTCATATTTTTCCTTGGCTTCGCCCTGGGCTCATACTTTGCCAAACGGTATGCGGACCGGTTTCGAAATATCCTCATTCTCATCATTATCCTCGAGACAATCATTGCCACCTTTGGTGCGCTATCGTTCAACGCCTTCGACGTAATCCGCGAAGCCAACATAGTTCTTGGCTCTGTGGTTGGGGAATCCAGACAGGCACTTCTAGGTGGGCGCGCCTTGCTATGCCTGGTCATACTCGCTCTTCCGACGGTGTGCATGGGGGCAACTCTGCCATGTTTTTATAAAGCATGTATTAAGTCTATGAGCACGCGCGGTGCTTGGATGGGACTGGTGACATGCGCTAATACCATGGGCGCTGTCATAGGCGCCATGATTACCACCGTGTGGTTAATGGGGCAATTTCATGGTCAAACACAGATGTACATCGCTTGTTCATTGAATGTGATCGGCGTGGTGATTGCGATATGTCTAAGTCGCAATACCGCATTATCCACGTCGCCCAGTTATAGTGCCACCGAGCGCACACAGGACTCTGATAACGCAGCTACAAGATCGCTCAGCTATGCATTCATGCTCTCAGGGGCTGCGTCACTAAGCCTTGAGATTATTTGGAATCGACTCGCATACATGAGTTTAGAACATACAATCTACACATTTGCCTCGATACTTTCGGTCTATTTAATGGCCTACGCGATAGGAGCATTGCTCGCTAGCCTGTGGCTAAGAAACCACATTCCAAAACGAAACGGCATTGCTACGCTCTTGTTCTGCTCGTTATTATCGACAATGGTCGGTTTCATGGCGTTTACCGCCAGATTGCACTACTCTACATTTGAAGGTCTGCTAGGGTATCAAGCCTCGGCGTTACTGATAGCTTCCATCTATGCCTTCCTACCCATGTTTTTCATGGGGCTCGCTATGCCGCAGACGCTATATCTACTTAGCGGTAATCTGAAACATGTTAGCAAAGACACTGGACACGCGCTGATGTTAAATAACATCGGGTCCATCGCTGCGATTATCATCGTAGGCTTTTTCTTGATTCCATTAACGAATCTTTATGTCGTCTCACTTTTCTGTACATTGTTGTTATTCGGGGCGATCCTGCTGACGCTTGATCCCAAAGCACCACGCGAAGCTAACTTCTCGCGTTACGGCCTCGCCGCCACGTTGCTCCTTTGGCTGTTAGTATATCCGCCAATACCGCAGAGTGCATGGAACACTATCAACGGGCACAAAGCACTGTGGTCTGCAGAAGACGAATCGGGCCAGTGGAATGTGGTTCGTAAGTCAACCCGCGATGGTGGTAGCTTCGTGCTGTATTTAAACGACTACTACGAGAACTTTCTAAGTATTCCAGCCAAGGGGACTATCGAGGGTGACTTTTTGGTGTCGGCAATGGTTAAGCCGAAGATTCAAACAGCCTATTCAATTGGCTTAGGCTTCGCACTAGAAGCGTATGAAATCCTACGTTTTCCGGAGGTCGAACGTTTTGATACGGCGGAAATCTCACCGGGGGTGGTCACTTTAGCAAGAAAGACCTGGTCCCAGCTTGGTGATGGTCCGTTTAAAGATTCCCGATTTAAAATCTTGCCCGATGACGGGCGGCTCGTGTTGGAACATTCACCATTGACCTACGATCTTATTTTCTCGGGTACCACTAGAAGCTCCGATCCAGGAAGTACGAATCTATTTTCAATAGAGTATTTTACGTTGCTTAAGCGAAAACTCAATGCCGGAGGGCTGACGCAACAATGGGTCCCACGTTCGCCTAGTTTCAGCTCGATCATGATCGTCAAAACTTTTCTGTCCGTCTTTCCCGATGCGCTTTTAGTGAGTTACTCGCAACCTGGAAGAAGTTCTGCTTACTTGTACTTATTGGGATTTAAGGATGGGGTCCCAGAAAATTTTGAGCACCAGGTGCGAGAAGCCTTTGCGCGAGGTTCAAAGATTTTTAAAACAACGGTTATCAGGTCACCACAGCAGTTCACCGCCCGCCTAATGATCCCTAAGCGTGAAAAAATTCAGCAGCTTGACATACCAATAATTACCGATGATTTGCCCATTATTGAATATGGCCGGGATTTTAAAGAGTCAGAGAACTGGGATGAGACCCATGAGTTCGCTAAGCGTTATTCAACTAGTCCGTTTGAGTAAGTCTCTTTACTGCGATATTGCGTTAAAGGGCATATATGTAGAGATTTCATGAGCGAACGTTCATCAATATATTTTAGATTTCCAATCATTTTAACCAGTTTATTTTTATCAGGAACTGGCTCCATTATCAATCAAGTTGTTTGGCAAAGGGCCTTAAAAATCTTCCTAGGTGGAAGTGAGACTTTAAGTGCAGTGATTGTGGTACTGGTTTTTATGTTTGGCCTCGGCTTTGGGGCTATTATAGCAGGTCAAAATATACAAAAATTCAAACACCCCATCATTGTATTAGCGCTGATAGAAATAGTGCTTTTCGTAATTAATTTGATAATTGCCTGGGTCTTCACGTTTAGCGGCCGCTCCCCCGGCGATCGCAGCGGCTCGTCCTCCCCCACAGCGCGAATTGGATCTGGTTTATTGAGCTAGGCTATTCCGTTTTTGTCGTCCGCCGACCGTTGCGCTAAGCGATCTGCCCGGTAGCACCCCATCGAAACCGTGCGTTTGGAAGCGGTGCAGATAAAGTCGGTCTATACGGTGTCTGTTGCGGATTTGGCCGACGTGAAGTGCTGGCGCGTAGGTTGGCATTGATGCGTGTGCATGTCGTAATTCTACGGTCAGTGGTTTAGTGTAGCAGATCCTCTTTGTGTCTATTGCGATAGATACTCCTCATAGAGCAGGTATTTTTCAGTTCATAAAGTGAAAAGAGAACGCATGAAAAGCAGACGGAGAGATCTAGTAGACATTTTAAAGGAGCATTCTCCTTTAGCTGGAAAATTGACAGACTATGAAATCTTGGAGTTGGTGCATAAAATGCCGCTGAGAAGATTTCAGGAAGGCGCAACGATTCTTAAAGAAGGCGAACCAGCGACTTCGCTAATGTTTTTAATTGAGGGAGAAGTACACATAAATTACAAGGATCAAAATGTTGCGCG
>CAZFMY010000239.1:0-3825 GCA_964520345.1 uncultured Gemmatimonadaceae bacterium
GGTGGCCGTGTGCTGCTTGCGTTTGTGGAATTTGGCGTAGAGGCGGCTCGGTTCTTCAGATCGAGCAGATTCATACAGCCTGTGTGCCAAGTCCCTGGGGAGCGGGCCCCCCTGGTTGGACGACGTAGCCCCTCGAAGTCCGTCTATCCCCTGCCCATCAGCCCCTAAAACAAGCCCATTCGTCCGTCGGGTCGGGCCAAGCCCGAAGCGGGCGCCGCGCAAAGGCCGGCACCCCACCAGGCAAGCCGGCGCCGCGCACAGCCAGGCCGCTTCACCCACACCCACACCGCTTGACCTAACCCCCTAAAAGGTCCTTTATATTTCCGATACATGCACCTCGAAAGAGCGGGTGCGGCGGCTGATGCGCGAGCACGGCTTGCAAGCGCCGTCGCGGGTGGGGCATCCGCATGGTCCCCAAGCCCACGACGGCACGATTATCACCGAAAATCCGGATGTCATGTGGGGTACCGATGCGACGACGACGATCACCACCGAGGAGGGCCAAGCCCATGTTTTTGTCAGCGTCGATCATTGCACCTTTGAATGTATCGGCCTGCATGCGGCGAAAAAAGGCGACCGCTTCGAAGCGTTGGAGCCGATCCGGCAAGGCGTCCGCGACCACTTTGGCGGCTATACCGCCCAAATCGCCGCGGGGTTGAAGATTCGGCATGATCATGGCTCGGTCTACCTGTCGGATGACTTCCAAGACGAATTGGATTTTCTGGGTATGGAATCATCGCCTTCCTTTGTACGAGAACCCCAGGGGAACGGCTGCGCCGAGCGTTTCATTGGCCTGCTCAAGGAAAATCTCCTGTGGGTGCGCACCTTTGCTACCATTGAAGAGCTACGGCAAGCGCTGGTTGAATTTAAACAGCAATACAATCAACACTGGATCCTACAACGCCACGGCTATAAAACCCCGGCGCAGGTGCGCCAGGAAAAACGAGAAGTCCAGTACGCAGAGGCGGCTGGATAACCTTTAAATTTGTGTCCAACAATCCTGGGGCTTGACACCTGTCCGCAGCAAGGAACTAAACTGTCCCGACAACCGCTGAGCATGCTCTGAGAAAGGATAGGGACTATGTCACATTCGTTCTGCAGTATTCTTTTGCTGAGTCTTTTTCTGCCCGGCCCGGCCATCGCCGGGCGGGCAGAGTACGTTCTGGGAGGGGAGAGCGGCAATTCTTGGCTGGCGCCGCTGCAGGAAACCGCCGGCTTCTACCAGGTATTCGGCACCGCAGGCCAGATCGCCGAAAACCTGCCCGTGGGCACCTCGCCAGAGTGGGTCGGGGCGGATACCCTCGTCGATTTGAACAGCCTTTCCCTGGCTCCGGTGTTTATCGATCCACTGTGGAATCTGACCCACGTTGTCGGCTGGGACCAGAACGGGCAGACCCAGGTGCCCTTCTACGACGTCGGCAATATCCGCGTAACCCAGGGGGAGCACGGCGCCTTTATGGGCATGACCCTGCCCTCCGTTCTGCTGGCCTACGACGGCGATCCGACCACGTCGAGTTTCCGGATATTCAACCAGCGCATAGGGGCGCCTCCTGGGGTCGGCCGCGGCTACAGGAATACTATGATCACCAATTTTGGCAGCGAAATACCGATTAATCGCATCCGCTTCTTTCCGCGCCTGAGCAAAACAGAGGACGCCCACATTATCGCAGCCATGGCGGAGCCCAAGCCCGATCCCGACAGCTTTGGCGAGGAGAGTTTCGCCGCCAACTACCTAGAGTGGTACGAAATCGGTGTCGCCGATAATACAGCCCCTATTGCCGATGACGTCTTTGCCATTCCCAAAGGCCAGCGCTGGCACAAGGTCCTGGCCGCGCAGGGCATCGGCGGCTACCGGGTGGCCAATGACGAGGCCTACACCATCATGCGCAGTGTGCGCGAAAATCTCGATATCGTGGTGGATTACCGTTTCCCGCGCCGGCACGTGCGCTGGGTGGCGATAAGGGCGCTGGACCCGATTCGCGACTGGGAGATCGCCGAGGTGCAGATTTTCGGCGAAGGCTACGGACGCCGAGCGGTGTACATCACCGACATCCTGGATTTTGGCCGAGAGATGAACTGGGGCAAGATTCGCTGGAGTGGCCAGACCCCGCCCGGCACCAGCATCGAAATCCGTACCCGCACCGGCGACGACTTCAATCCCAATATCTACTGGCAACCCAACCGCATCACCGGAGAACCGGATGTGATCAGCTACGACGAACATTTCCAGTTGCCGGTGCGGGATCGCGAGATCCCCTTTTACGATACCGAGTACTGGAGCTACTGGTCCCCGCCCTACGATTTTGTTCGGGGGCAGCGCGATCCTTCTGTGCCGGCCTCGGCCTGGGAGGATGGCATGCCTCTACAGTCGCCCAGCCCCAGCCGCTACCTGCAGCTGCAGGTTATTTTAAAGTCCACGGAAGATACGGCACCACAGCTGGACGCGCTGTGGATCCAGATGGCGCAGACGTTTTCGGCGGCGCAGCTGGTGGGAGAAATTTGGCCGATTGCAGTTGATGATTTTGAATTCCACACCTTTACCTACGTCGTGCAACCGGATTTTGTCAGCGGCGACACCGGCTTTGACCGACTGGAAATTCTGACTCATACTCGCGTCTCTACGGTGCACGAGGTCCGGATAGGCGGAGTCCCGATAGACCTGGAGGAATTTGTCCCCGAAATCCAAGCCGACCGCCTCATTGTACCGCTGGATCGCAAGCTGCAGAGTCCGCAGACAGACCGCTTCAAACTCGTAGAAGTAGATTTTGACGTGGTCGTACTGCGCTTTGGCACCGAATTTCAGGGCTGGGTGTTCAACAGTGACGATCCGGACCGCATCAAACAGCAGGTGAAAGCGGGCAATGCCACTTTCAAATTCTCCGGCGACGCGCTGGCAGTGGTCACCCGGGTGGGCGGCGACCTGTTGGTCGAGCCGACCGCATTGCCCAATCCTTTTAGCCCCAATGGCGACGGCATTAACGACCAACTGCAGCTGTCGGTGAAAGTGCGGGAAGTGGTGGCGTGGCGCGGCCTTCAGGGGGAGATTTACGATCTCAACGGCCGTCTGTGCCGTTCCCTGGTCAACAATATCGTCAAATCAGGGGCATTGTCCATGACTTGGGACGGGCGCGACAACCAGGACCAGTTCGTCGCCCCGGGGCTCTATTTGTATCGCATCCGACTCGAGACCGACAGCGGATCCGAAGAAAAAGTAGGCGTTATCGCCGTGGCCTATTGAACCAGTGGAGCTAGTGATTTGACAGCGCGTTTTTGCTTGGTACTGGTCCCTTTTTACGTGCGTATTTACACTTAAAAAGCCGTTTGGTCTCCTCCCTGAAAGCTGTACCAGTTGGATTGCGAGCGAATGGGCGCTATTTTGAGGTCGGGAAGGAGCCCGATCATGAAAGGAAAACGCATCACCGACGAGCAAATCGCCTTTGCCTTACGACAAGCAGAAAGCGGCGTGCCCGTGGTTGAGATCTGCCGTAAGATGGAGGTCAGCGAAGCCACGTTTTACCGCTGGAAAAAGAAATTCGCGGGTATGGGTGTAGCCGAATTGCGCCGCCTCAAGCAGTTGGAGGATGAAAATCGGAAACTCAAACAATTGGTGGCAGACTTGACGCTGGATAAGCACATGCTCCAGGATGTACTGAAAAAAAAGTGGTGAAACCAGCGCAACAACGCCCTATGGTCCAGTATCTTAGATCGACCTACGGCTTAGGTATTCGACGGGCGTGTCGGGTGATTCCCTTGGCCCGATCGACGTATACATATCAAAGCAGAGCACCGCAGCATACGGCCTTACGTCAGCGCATCCGCGACCTG
>CAZFMY010000240.1:0-3824 GCA_964520345.1 uncultured Gemmatimonadaceae bacterium
GCATTTCTTGTACTTCTTACTACTACCGCACCAGCACGGCTCGTTACGGCCCAGTTTCTTATAGCTTAGAGTATGCCCAATCCCTTCGGATAGAGGCTCGAAACGCCGTCTGGACTGCTCCCTAGATGCGTTGACTCTATTGTATTTTTCCCGTTGGCTCTCAGTAAGTGTGCCTCCCAACTCTTCAATAGCCGCATATAATTCGATGAGGGTTTGGCCGGTCAGGGGTGAATCGTCTGCGACCGGTACGTAGTCGTCAAGGGCCTGCTGCAGGTGGAGGAGGGCTTGCGGATCGCCGTATTCGGCCAGGTGAGCAGCTCCCAGTTCCATATCCTCTGTGAACTGCTCGAGCAGCAGGGGGAAGATGCGCTCGTCGCGCACTCCGAGGCCGGCCAGCACGCTACACAGCGATTTCCTCGTTTCTCCATCGCCGGTTCCTTCCAGGGCCTGAAGCACGGGGTCGACCGCGGCCTGGCCGAAAGGGCGCAAACACGAGAGAACTCGGTCGTGGATTATGGTGTTCCAGTCGATGGTCAGCAATACGCGGATTAGCGGCTGGATTGCCTCGGGAGCGCGCAGTTGACTCAGCAGTTCGATGGCGTGAATAGGGGCCCATCCCTCGCTCGGGGAGTCTGCCATCTGCAGTCCCTCGTCTTCGACGGTTGCGATCAGCGGACGTACGGCCTCCTCTTTCAACGCGAGGATGTCGCGACGGAGTTGGGGCGAGAGCGAAGATCCTTGGTCGATCAGGCGTTCTACTAGGTTGCGGGGGACTCGATCAGGAGATGCTTTGCTCATTGCTCCGTTCCATCCCGTTAGGCTGCGATACTGGCAATATCGATACTGCTCGTGCGCTTCCGCAGTGGTTTTTCCCGGTCGAGTGTGCGGTACAATTGCAAGAATTGTTTATCATCCTCCGTTTGCAATAGCCCGAATAAACGGATGTCCTTTTCCGTCGACCAACTCATTTTGGTGGGTTCGTCGGCCTGCTTTTCCCATTTGATGACACTGGGGTGTGTGACGCCGAATCGTTGGGCAAATTCCTGCAAAGTCATTTCTGCTTTGAGTCGGATGAATCGTATTTCGTTACCCGTCAGTCGCACCGGTTTGAAGCACAGCGCCTTGAGAACGGCGTTGGCCAACGCCTCGTAGTTGAGATCGGGGGTCCACGTGCCGCGCCCCTTCACCATAGGCACATTGCGCAGTTTGATGGGGAAGCCAAAACCATGGTCCACGTATTCTTTTTGCAGCCGTCTGTCACTCATTTTCCTACCTCAATTGTAGTGATAATCAACATGCCATCTTCGTCAAAAGAAACGACCACTCGGAGATCGCGCCGGTCTACTGTGCGACCCCGTATAGCGTAATTCCACGCATTGTATTCCGGTCTATATTCATCCTTCCTCGCTTCGTGAAATCCGTTGCGCAAAACATAGGTATACTCTGGACGCGTGATCTGGCGCTCCTGCTGCCGAACCTGGGCATGCACGACGTCTCGATATTTTCCCGAGTCGAGCGCTTTGCTGATCCGCTCCATAAGTTGCGGATGTTTTGGCGACCGTTTTCTCTTATCCATTATACTAATGTAACTCAGTTACATCTCGTTATCAATGCTTCATTCTTGGACAAGGGACCATTTCAAGGAGCCTTGGATCGTTCGTTTTGTAACTCATATAGTAACTCATTTATACTATATTTTCGCTTAATCTCTCTCTAAATAGTATGTGATCATCCTGCGGTGAAGCAGGCGCTCTATAGTTGCTCTAAAATCGTTGACATTGCCGAGGATTTCCTCGAATGGCAATGCGAGATCGATGCTGTATTATTCTATAAAAACAAATATTTGAAAAATAAAAAAAGTCCCCGGCAACACTCGAAAATGTTGCTGGGGGCTATTCATATGGTGGGCAATCGCAGACTTGGGTCGAAGACCACGCTAGTGCACTGCGGACCTCCTGCATGTCAAGCAAGAGGCTATACCGTATTTACAATGGGTTATGAGGGTGTAACTCATATTGTAACTCAGAGGTGTGGGTACTTATCTGAGCCAATCGGTACTTTTAGGTGTGCGGTCCTGCCAGGGGTGACCGAGTAGCAGGTCTTTGCCTGTTTATGGTGAGATGGGGAAACGGAAGAAACACCCGCCGATGAAGCGCTCGTGGACACCGACCGGGTACGACCAAGCGCCGACAATCAGCATTGGGCGCCAGGGTGTAGTTGTATGCCGTTGTCAAGCGAAGTTGAATTTCATCAACCTTTTTTACGTCAGATAAATTTGCTGGTCGGCACCTTAAATATCTGAGCTAATCTCCGAGCTGTTTTCTTACTTATAGATCGGGTACCACGTTCCATATTTGATATGTGCTGTCTAGGCATACTATCTATCATTTCGCCTAACTGAGTTTGAGTCCAGCCTCGGTTCTCTCTATAGATCTTCAAATTATCACCAGGTGTCATCCTCGATCTGATTTGAGTATACCAATCCGTTTCAAAGATATCGAGGACCTCATCATCCTGCTCTTGTTCAAGTTGTAACTCTGGACCAAACTCTTCTTCCAAAACAGCAATCAGTTTGGGAGAGATCTCACCTTTAATCTTGAGTTCAATATGGGACGTTTTCACGACTGCCTGCATAATACACCTCGATTATGACGGAATTGCGTTCGCAATGCCAGCAAGCGACCCAACTATGGGATAAATGGCAATGATATTGGTTCTTAGAGAGCTTGCTATAATTTGGCCAATCTTTACGAAGAGGACCTTTATCGCGTAAATCTTCGACGAGATTAGCCATTTTACGCTGTATGGGCTCCGGCATTTTTTGAATGCTTTTGAGAGTGCGTTTTTTGATGGTAATCTCATACATGCAAACAATGTAATCAAAAAATGGTTACATTGCAATCGCTTAATATTGGAAGTATTTACAATAGATTAGGTGTCACTCACTCACGTTGTAGTTCAGTAGTCGGGTACTCATCGGGGCCAATCGGTACTTTTAGGTGTGCCGTCCAATCACCAGAATAGATGCGATAGCCGGAGCCGTAATGGATTCACCATTACTGGGCATCCTCGTTTAGACAAACTAAATGTAGATTTTTCAAGTATCAATTACCATCTCTATGCTGCGATATAGCAGCGGTCTGAATTAGTGTAATACAATTGGTGATTCTTAGATTATCTGATTTACAAAGATCAAACCATGCTTTCCTGGGGCTCTAATCGCACCCGAAATCCTAGACCCGATACAATGGCTAGCAGCTTATCTAATCTAGGCTGGCTTTTGCTCGATAACACTCTATATAAATGTTCTCTATTGAGTCCTGCGCGTTGCGATAGTGCGCCGATGCCGCCTTGGGCTTTAGCCACATCTTTCAACGCCAATAGAAGAGGATCCGTCTCCCCAGTTTCTTCATAGTCTTCCAGGGCAGTCTCCAAATATGCCTGGGCCTCTAGCGGATCCTTGAGCGATTCAATCAATCGCTCTTCATAACTTGCCGTTAGTTGCTCGATTTTCTTCTTAGTCATGTCGGCTCCTCAGCTCCTGCCAGTATTTTTTGGCCCTACGGATATCTCTATTTTGTGAGCGTTTTGAACCTCCGCATAAGAGAATGATGATTGTGCCGTCCCATTCTGCGAAGTAGATGCGGTAGCCAGGGCCATAGTGAACTCGCAATTCGTAGACATCGTCGCCCAGTGATTTAGAATCGCCAAAATTTCCCATCCTTACGCGGTTAAGGCGCGTGCGGATAATCGCTCTTGTTTTCGTATGCGTAATGGATTGGAGCCATTCCTCAAAGGGCTCTTTACTCGTAGGGGCATGTAGT
>CAZFMY010000241.1:0-3673 GCA_964520345.1 uncultured Gemmatimonadaceae bacterium
GACTCGGCAATTACCGGGTGCTGAGCGCACTTTTGTTCATCGCGCTGGTCGTCGTTTATGCCCTTTTGGGTTGAAGCGTTTTCTGGAGCGGATCTATCGCCAAGTGAGAGGCGACGGGAGCCTCCGATCAGTTGCCGCCGTGTTGGTTGAACCAGCGCGATTCGCAGCCTCATCCCAAAATCCCATTTCTCGCTCCTATGAGTCCCGTTGCCGAAAACGGTTAGATATCCCCTGTTTTATCTGTGCGAGTATAATTCAGATAAATCGAATATTTTTTTGTTGAATATTGCGTAAATCGATTGCTTTGCACTTTATTTTTTCATATTCTATTCGAAGTTATACAGATAAAACGAAATTGGGTGGCAGCCCGATTCCGGCCTCGATCTGAGGATCGTATAAATCACCCCAAACCGGTCGGGAAAGGAGGATTTTGCGTTTAAGCCGATCAAGCAGGAATCTTGGCGCAAGATCGCGCCTATCTTCTGCTCTCTTATAAAAAACCTTCCAATGAATACAAGCGATCAGGCGCATGGTGCAAATTTTGGAGGGCCGTTTATGCATTGCACTTATAAGCCATTATTGCGATTGGCCTCTCCATCTGAAAACTCTATTATCCCGCGAAATTCGCAAACTTAATGAACCATTTTCTAGATTTCGGCCACAATCCAAAGACTGAGAAAAGGAGATTATCTGCGATGCTGAATCGACTCTTTTGTTCTCTTGTCGTTTTCGGGATAGCGCTATTGGCCCCGAAGCACTTACCCGCTGCACAGGACCTGAACTCAGATACGGAGGCTCGCGATCTGGCTTGGATTGATGAGGTGCGGATCCGTAATGCTGCTGAGGAGCCGGAAAATTGGCTTGCCTATGGCCGGACCTATGAGGAGCAGCGGTTTTCACCACTCGATCAAATCGACCAGGCAACGATTTCCCGTCTCGGTCTGGCCTGGACCTACGACATGAAGACCACCCGCGGGCTCGAGGCCACCCCGATTGTAGTAGATGGTCTGATGTTCATATCCAGTGCCTGGAGCAAGGTCTACGCCTTTGATGCAGCAACGGGTACCCTGGTCTGGGCCTTCGATCCAAACGTGCCGCCCGAGTGGCGTAGCCGGGCCTGCTGCGATGTGGTCAATCGCGGCGTTGCCGTATACCGGGGTAAGGTTTATGTGGGTAGTTTGGATGGGCGCCTGATTGCCCTTGACGCGATTACAGGCAAACAACTATGGGAAGTCGATACAATTATCGACCGTACGCGCGATTACACCATCACCGGGGCACCGCGAGCGGCAAAGGGCAAGGTTTTTATCGGCAACGGCGGGGCCGAGTTTGGCGTCAGGGGATACGCCACGGCGTACGATGCCGAAACGGGGGAGCAAGTCTGGCGCTTTTTCACCGTTCCGGGCGATCCTTCGAAGCCTTTCGAACATCCCGAAATGGAAATGGCTGCCAGCACCTGGAATGGCAATTGGTGGGAGTTCGGCGGCGGCGGTACGGTGTGGAATTCCATTGTCTACGATCCAGATTTCGATCAGGTATACCTCGGCGTGGGTAATGGCTCCCCCTGGGTCAGGGACATCCGCTCACCCGGTGGGGGCGACAATCTCTTTCTGGCATCTATCGTCGCCCTCGATGTCGAAACCGGCAAGATGAAGTGGTACTACCAGACTACTCCGGCAGACAATTGGGATTACACTGCTGTACAGGACATGATGCTGGCCGATATGGAGGTGGACGGCGTTGAGCGCAAAGTGCTGATGCAGGCCCCTAAAAACGGTTTTTTCTACGTCATCGATCGCGCCAGTGGCGAGTTGTTGCGGGCCCATGATTTTGTCACCACGACCTGGGCAACCCACGTGGACATGACAAGTGGTCGCCCCGTTGAAAACCCGGAATATAATTACCAGGAGGAACCGCGCTGGATCTTGCCTGGGCCGTTGGGAGGGCACAACTGGCAGGCGATGTCCTACGATGCGCGCACCGGGATCGTCTATCTGCCCGCGATGGACACGCCTTTCGTGTACCATATCGATGAGGATTGGAAAGAAACCGGACAGTATCCACGGCGCAGGGGCGCCTTCCGTCTCGGAGTCGAGTTGCCTAGGTTGAGCCAGTTGATATTAAATACGCCGGATGCGCCCAAAGCGCGCGGGTATCTGAAGGCCTTCGATCCGCTCAGTGGCGAGGAGAAATGGGCAGTCGAATTTCCACACCATTGGAATGGTGGGGTTTTGGCTACTCAAGGTGGGCTGGTCTTTCAAGGCAATAGCCTGGGAGAATTCAATGCATATCATGCGGAAACCGGTGACCTGCTTTGGACCTCGAATGCATATCGAGGGTTTTTAGCTCCTCCGGTTAGCTACATGGTCGATGGCATACAATACGTCGCTATCCTGGCTGGTACTGGCGGAGGATCTGGAACTGTCGGGGACGCTGGTCCAGCTTCGGAAAAATATCGCAACGAAGGCCTCCTGCTGGTATACAAACTCGACGGCGCCCTCGAGATGCCCGTTCCCCTCGACCGGAACCAGAACATACCCAAGCAACCTGCCGTCCAGGCCAGCAAATTGGAAATCGAACGAGGAGAGCAACTCTACAATCAGTTCTGCCTGAGGTGTCACGGTTTTTTTGCCCATTCGAGCGGGGTGGTGCCCGATTTGAGGATGATGGATGAATCCACGCGTCGGGATTTCAAGGTCATCGTCAGAGATGGCTTGCTGCGTCTGAAGGGGATGCCGGGATTTGCCGGCCAATTAACGGATCAGAATATCGATCAAATCCGTGCTTATATCACTGCTCAAGCGGCAGAGGATCGGCGCAAAGCATTGGAAGAGTCGGATTGAAACTATAGAAAAACAAGTTGCGTCGATGGTAGGAGATTTTTCTTCTCTCTGTTAAATCTTAACGATAGGAAAGACATATGAAATCTCTGATCATATATGTTATTATGACTGCTTTTATTGCGAGTGGTGAGCGTATATATGCGCAAGAAACAGATGACCATAGAGCTATTCGTGCGGTAATCGATCGAGAACAAAACGCAAATGATTCGGGTGATGCTCAGGCTCTGCTCGACGTACATAGCGAGGATTTTATCGCGGTCTGGGCTCGACATTACGATGGAGCAACGGATTGGCTTCAAACCAAGCCGAGATACACGTACGATGATATTAAAACGCGTGTCTCGTCAGAGGATTGGGCTGGTCGTTCAGCGATATTGGACGACGAAGTCCTGGACTATGAGCATAAATGGGAAGTTGTGCACATCGCTATAGATGGGGATGATGCAGTGGCCGTCTCTCAGATGGAACATGCCAGAAATGACACCACTGCTGGTTTAAGGGTGACTAATGGTTGGACGAGTCTATGGATGTTGAAAAAAATCCAGGGCCAATGGAAATTCCACGCTGCGATAGGTCCACTGAAGAAATATTACGATGAAAAACCTTTACCGGAAGAGTGAGGTGTGAACCAATCGGCGTCTATTACTTCGGTATGATCCTGGTCTTTTTGCGGAAGATCCGAGTTTTCATATCGCATATCGTTCCAACTAGTAAAGACCCGAGATTACTGATGAGTCTGTGCTCGCAAGCATATTCAACAAAGAGGTCATCGTCGTACGATATTGCGAGGTCGGGATCTACGGCACCAGACTTTGATTCTTTATGCATAA
>CAZFMY010000242.1:0-3521 GCA_964520345.1 uncultured Gemmatimonadaceae bacterium
TCGTCCGAAGCTCCCTTGAGCGCAACGACCAGATCTTTCTGATCGACCTCCCGCATCCAGGTCTGGATCTCGCGATCGGTCAGCCTGCGCATCTCGTCAAAGGCAAAGCTCAGATTGCGCACTGATTCACCGGCTTCTGGATCCCGAGCGTCGATCCGACCGAGGATATCCCTCTCGACGCCAGCCTCGATCCGATTGAGTATATCGGCAACGACTTTAGGACCACCGACACGCCGAGCGCTAGTGAGCATTTCGCAGAAAGAAGCTTCGAGGTACTCCTCAACCCGCTTGAGAACCTTGGCAGAAACACGATCCATGCAGGCGATCCGATAGGCCACATCCGCATACAGACATTCAGGCAGTTGAGCGAGAATGCCCATGGCCTGAGCAGCATCGAGTTGCGAGAGGATCAGGGCAATGGTCTGCGGGTGCTCGGAGCTGATAAATGGAGCAAGCTGAACGGGCCCGATCTTTTCGAGCAGATAGAAACCAGAAGTAAACCCGGCCATATCGTCGACCTTCTGGACGACATCGTCTCGATCAATCACCCGCTCTGCCCATCCCGGCGTGCCCATCGCACCGAGCAAAGTTTGGGCGTAGGCCACCCCACCTCGCTCCAAGTAAGCCCCGCTCTCAATTCGTACCCGCACCATCTCCAGCGCCGCCACAGCTGCCTGGTGAGCGACCGCGCGCAATTCGGTGATCGCCCGTCCAACGGCCACGACTTCACCGCGATCCAGACTGCCCAGCACCCGCGCCCCGACCTCCTCGCCGGCAGCGATGAAGAACGCCGCAACGACCTGCGCCGACGACATGCCTGCCAACGCCCCCTCGTCCTCTCCACCCTCATTCCAGATCGAACGCACCACCGCGGCGGCCGCGGCCGCGTGCTCCCAGATATAGGCGTGGCTGCTCTCGGCGTCGATACTCGCAGGCAAGATCGCATCCGGCGCAATAACGCCTTCAGACTCCTCCGACACAGGCTCGTAGTCCCAACCCCGCGGGGCTGCTGCCGGAAGCACCGGCACGGATCCGAGTTCGTCCACATGCGGAAAGACCACCTTGGTAATTGTACCATTCATGCTCGTACCTCTTGCGGAAAATCCACCATTTCAGTGACCTGTACGCAGATCCTCTCGCAGAGCACCACGGCCTCTCCCCCGACGAAGGGTTGTCCGTTGATAAGGCTCATCTAGGCCTCTGCTAAACTCATAACTCACCATGCGAAGCTCTACCCGTCCCCTTTGCGATACTTCTGCTGCTCAACCGTCGAAATCGGTCCAGCCACCTTCACTGAGTTTCGCCCCTGCTGGCTTATGCAGGGATAACCCAGGTATTTAGGCTGGTCACCGAGATAGACCACCGCCGGATCGGCCGCGCGGCTATTCAGCTCCAGCACATCGCCCACCTTGAGCTGGCGTGCGGCGGCCAGACTCAATGGTACCCGGCCCAGCTCGGCCCTGACTGGCAATTCCATCGCACCGAGGCGCAGGCGATTTCCGCACCGCATCCGGTCCTGGTCCTCCTCGCTGCGGGGCAGGGACTGAAACCCACCCGTCCCCAGGCGCGGCAATAACGACTCGAGCGTAAAAAACGGATAGCAGAGGCTCACCAGCCCCGAAGCCCGAGGCATCTTGACCTCGAAAGCCAAGAGAACCACAATTTCCGAAGCCGCCGTGATCTGCATAAACTCGGGGTTGGTCTCCAATTCGATGTCGGCGATCTCTGCCGAGCACACAGGCTGCCAGGTCGCCTCCAGATCTTCGAAGCATTGCTTAGCCACTTCATTCATAGCGCCGATCTCGATCGGCGTGACTTGCCGCGCATCGATTCCTTCGGACGAGCCCGGCCCGCCATGCATCCGATCGATGGCCGCAAAGACGATCGGCATCGCGATATCGAGCACCGCACCGCCTCGAGTCGGCTCGAGTATGAACTGGTACGAGAGCGAGGGATTCGAGAGGCTCATGATGAATTCGGCATAGGTGGTCTGATCGAGAAAGGCGGTGTTGACCTCGACCACCTCCTGAACCGCACTCGAAAAGGTCGCGCTTAAAAGTCGAGCAAAATTCTCATGCAGATTCTCCATCGTCCGCAGCTGGTCCTTGTTGACCCGCGCCGGATGCTTGAAATCGTAATTGATGACGTTTTGATGCGGTTTGGGCTCAGCGCCATTCGCACTATCGTCGCCACCATCGCCCGCAGTTGATAGCTCATCTGATTCCTGCCCAGAAGGTAGATCCGTCATTTTCCAACTCCTCTATACGAATTTATCATCATAGTCCCCCTTTATTATGGTGACCTTCCCTTCTTCCTCCAGGTGCCGTACCTGCTTCACGATCCGCAACTGCACTTCCTCTACTTCCGAAAGCCGCATCGGTCCCATAAACCCCATTTCCTCAGTGATAAAGTTCCGCACTTTCTCCGACATATTGTTCAGAAACTTATCCTTGAGCTCGTCGGAAGCTCCCTTGAGCGCGACGACCAGATCCTTCTGATCGACCTCCCGCAACAAGACTTGGATCTCGCGATCGGTCAGCTTGCGAATATCGTCAAAGACCAAGATCAGATTGCGCACCGATTCGCCGAGTTCCGGATCCCGAGCGTCGATCTGACCGAGGATATTCTTCTCCATACTCGATCCGCACAGGTTGAGCACATCGGCCACGACTTTAGGCCCGCCGACACCCAGGTTGACGCTGAGTATTCCGCAGAGCGAAGTTTCGAGGTACTCCTCAACCCGTCTGA
Source organism: uncultured Gemmatimonadaceae bacterium (assembly GCA_964520345.1). Taxonomy (GTDB): domain Bacteria; phylum Latescibacterota; class UBA2968; order UBA8231; family UBA8231. The sequence goes on from CAZFMY010000242.1 coordinate 2,749, forward strand.
GAACCTTGGCGGAAACAACGTTCATGCAGGTGATCCGATAGGCCACATCCGCTCGCGGGTGTTCGGGCAATCGAGCGAGGATGCCCGAGGCCTGAGAGGCATCGAGTTGCGAGAGGATCAGAGCAATGGTCTGCGGGTGCTCGTGGCTGATAAAGGGAGCAAGCTGATCGGGCCCGATCTTTTCGAGCAGATAGAAGCCGGAAGCAGACCCGGCCATCTCGTCGTCGCTCCGAGCATGAGGTTCCTCCGCAATCACCCGCTCGGCCCATCCCGGCATGCCCACCGCACCGAGCAGAGCTTGAGCATAGGCCGCGCCGCCGCGCTCGAAATAGGCCCCGCTCTCGATTCGCGTCTGCACCATCGCCAGGGCCGCCATGGCCGTCTGATGAGCGACCGCGCGCAATTCGGCAATCGCCCGTCCAACGGCCACTGCTTCGCCGCGATCCAGACCACCCAGTACCCGCGCCCCGACTTCCTCGCCGACAGCGATGAAGAACGCCGCGACAATCTGTGCCGACGACATGCCCACCAGCGATCCACTGCCCTCTTCACCCTCATTCCAGATCGAACGCACTACCGCGGCGGCCGAGGCCGCGTGCTCCCAGATATAGGCGTGGCTGCTCTCGGCGTCAATACTCGCAGGCAAGATCTCACCTGGAGGAATTGATACTTCGGCCTCCTCCGACACAGGCTCGTAATCCCAACCCCGTGGAGCTGCTGGCGGAAGCGCCGGCACGGGTCCGAGTTTGTCCGCGTGCGGAAAGACCACCTTG
>CAZFMY010000243.1:0-3447 GCA_964520345.1 uncultured Gemmatimonadaceae bacterium
AGGCCACATGAAAGGTCCGCCTTCTTGAAAAAATTCAATCATTTTCTCTATCCCTCCTGTTAGGACGCAAAGAAAGAGTCATACTCTGATCTCAATTTAGAGGACGCGAGCTTCTTGCATCGCCTCCAATTGCTGCTTGGCAAAATCAACTTGCGGCAAAAACTTGGGATTATCGCTGTAGTTATCGACAACCTCTTGGAAGATAGCGCCGGCGTCGCGATATTCCTCCTGAGCCATATATGCAGCTGCGATATTAACCAACGAGTTGACAGCCTGATCGCTCTGGGGGTACTTCTGCTGCACTTCCTTAAAGATCTTCACCGCCTCATCATAGTTCTTCTCATCGAAGAGCTTCTCTCCCGCCGAGTAGAGATTGTAGGCATCGATCTCACCAAGGTGTCCCAGAAGCGTCTTGGCCTTGCGCGGCAAAGCCCGATCCTGTGCCGTAAGTTTATCTGCCGGAAAGCGTTCTAAAAAGGTCTGGTAACTTTCTCTAGCTTTATCGTATTCCTTGAGACCATAGTAATAATCCCCAAGGGTAAACTGACTACGCGGACCGTAAGTCCCTCCAGAATGTTCAGCAACGATCTGCTCAAAGATCGGCACAGCCTCTTCTTTGCGCTCAAGGTTAATCAAACACCATGCTTTATTATAGAGCGCATCGTCAACATGACTCGAGCGCGGATATCGCTCCACTAATTGATCGTAAAAGACCATCGCATCGATGAAACTCTGATCTTTATTTTGCGAACCACCTCGATTCGTCATGTTGAAGAGAGCATCACCTGCGCGAAAGAGTGCCTCGGACGCATAGCGGGCTCGCGGGAACTTATTAGCAAGTCGTTCAAAAAGATCGCTCGCATCCCGCCACTTACCCATCCGATAATGAGCCCAAGCATCGTAGTAATAAGCATGTACGGCGCGCTCGTCATCTGGGTATTGGTTGTAGTACGTATTAAACGCTTTAGACATTGCTGGCAACACTTCGATATTGCCGCTGGCAGAGAGCTTATTATAGGCCACACCGATTTGGAACTGCGCGTTTCTAGCCCAAGCTATCTGCGGGAAGTTCTCAATAATCTTGTTATAGGTAGCAATAGCCGGGACCAATTGACCACCTTTGTAAAGACTGTTGCCCTGAACAAAGAGCGCATTGGCAATACTCTCATCATTGACAGCTAAGTCAATCAGTTGCTGAGCCGCTTCAATACTCTGATCAAACTGATTTAGTTTGAAATAGGCATTGGCCAGACGGATAAGCACCCGCTCCCGATCCTCACCAGAAGTGGTCGAAGCCAACATTTCTTCATAGATCCGAACCGCCTCTTCCGGATTACCCTTCTTCTCGGCCATCGAGATCAACTGTAACCTCGCCGAACGCGCCAAACTCTCATCACCCGACGCAACAACCTCGTTGAGCAGTTTCTCTGCCTCGACATCGCTACCTTCGGCCGAATATGAAAGCGCCATCGAGAACGAAACCTTCAACTGCATCGCTTTGGGTATTTTAGTATCCAGCAACCATTTATAATCGCCCAAAGCGCGGTCATAACGACCTGAATAATGATAGGCGAGGGCACGACCGTAACGGGTGTCCCGAACCACATCGCTCTCCGGGTACTCATCAAGCACCAAAGAGTAGCGCTTAACCGCGTCGACATAATTCTTATTGTTGAGATCAAGCTGGGCCATCTGGAAATGGGCTCTGGCCTCCAATACCCGATCTCCGGTCACGCCTTCAAGCAACTCTTTGAGCAAAGCGCGACCGGCGTCGACCCGATCTTGAGAAATGTGAATATTGGCCGCTTCGATCAGCGCAGCAATGTATGTCTCGCGCGCATCGCGATCAACTTTGGAAAAAGCGGCGACAGCCTCATCATTACGCCCTTCGTCGCGATAGAGAATCCCGAGGCCATAATGGGCATCGGCTGCATGCCGCGTTTCCTGATAGTTATCCGTTATCGCCTTGTAGGCTTCAATCGATTCCTTAACTTTTTGCTGCTCGTAGCTCAGACGGGCAATCCGCAACAAACAAAGCGGCGCCTGATCTGAGCGCGGGAAGTTGTCTACCGCTAACCCATAATTTGCAATGGCCTGTTCCGAATCTCCGAGCTTCTCCGAAGACCACCCAGCACTATAAAGGGCAGCGGACCGCAAACCGGTATCACTATCCGGATATTTGTCCAAGAGGAGCAGATAATCGTCACGAGCAGCGGTAAAATCACCCGCAAAATACTTGGCTTCGCCCTTTTGGTACTGGGCGTTGGGCGGATAAGGCGTATCGCCATAGAGTTCGATCACCTGGTTATAAGCGGTCCAAGCCTCTTCGAACTTATCCCATTCCATGTAATTGTCGCCGATCCGCATCTGAACTTTGGCTTTATAGAACCGCTCCTCAGCCGTTTCCTGCGCGGCGATCAATTCCTGGTAAGCTTCTTCATATTGGTCAGTCTTACGAAAGATCTCTGCTACGCGCAACGAAGAGGTTTCGAAGAGTTGTCGGTAGTTTTCGAAATCGACGTTCTTACCTTCGCGGAATGAACCGCGCAAGAGTTCAAACATCCGGTCGTACAAGTCACGCACGGCGCGGTAACTGACGATCGCATCTTGATTTTGGCCCATCTTATCAAACGCATTGGCCTTGAGGTAGACCGCCTGGGCGATAACCGGACTATTGGGATACTTGTCCAGAAGTGCCTGGGCATATTCGACAGATTCCGCGTAGAGGCCCTTCTCATAGAGCGCACTGGCGATCCGAAACTGCGAATCTGGTGCATAGCGGTCTTCGGGATAGGCATCAAGCATGCCCTTGAGAGTCTCGATCGACTCATCGTACTCTTTCAGGTTAAATTCGCTCCAACCTGCATAAAAATACGCCTTACCCGCCTCGTCGGTCTCGGGAAACAATTCGACGTAATTTTTGTACTCTTTAGCAGCTTCGCCGTATTCTTTAGCAAGAAAACGGGTCTCAGCGACCTGAAATTGCACCAACGACCTGAAAGCCTCCAACACCCCCCCAACATCGAGGACATGACGATAGGCATCGACCGCCTGTTCATGCTGGCCACTCTTTTTGTAGGCGTTACCCAGTTGGTACCAAGCCGCCGCAACTACGGGCAATTCCAGCTCATCGCCAAATTCGACCCGTACACTATCGGTGCGCACAGCTTTGCTCTTGAATTTAACGATCTTCGAATATTCGATGATCGCCCCTTCAAACTCGCCGAGCGCGTAGAGCGATTGTCCAGCATCAAAACTGGTCTTAAGATTTTGCGGCACTGGCAGGAAGATACTGGCTCCCAGCCCCAATCCTAGCACGATAAGTCCAGCCCAGACCGTCATCTGTGCGTCTCCTTAGTGTCTTAGTTCCCGGTTGGAGTTCAGTAGCCGTCTTTAGAAATCGTAGGCGAAAGAAAAACGATGAGCGCCATTGGTCTCGGTCAGATC
>CAZFMY010000244.1:0-3411 GCA_964520345.1 uncultured Gemmatimonadaceae bacterium
ACAGTCGCTCATGCATTCCGCGCAAGCGACGCTCTTCTAACCTTTGGCAGGAGGTTCTTTATGTCAATTTCTGAACTCATCAAATTTGATGGAGACGTATTAACGTTTGATGACGGTAAAATTACTTCTGTAACCCTCAGTGAAGAAGGGGGTTCATGTAATGTTACTGGCCATCAGGATATTTATGGATTGATCTATCTAACCTACAACTTTAAGATGAACCCTAACGTGGAGACTCAAGGCTCTTTTACTGGAAAGGCATTGGGCTACGGGCCGGCAGGTGAGCGCGCAACGGCTACACTTAGCGGAGTATGGGTAAGAAAAGAAAGAAACGTCACACTATACAGTCTTGATGATGTATCAGATGGTAATTTCCATTTTGCACGTGTTGAACTCAACTTAGACGAAGAATCTGCGACGATTAATTTTTCAAGAATGACCAAATAAATACCAAATACATTGAACGGCAGAAACATAAAGCGGGGTGGCCCTCACCGCTTTATGTTTGCCACCGCCTGCGCCTCAGCCGGCCCATTTATAGACTATCACTTGCCCGAAGATATTCGCCCCCGCCGCTTAGATGCAACAGGGGCTTTCGCTATTGTGCGGCAGCGACGGTTTTTCTTACAGTACTCGACCCGTAGTCGCTGACGCATTCCGCGCTGGCGACTACTATTCTAACCTTTGGCAGGAGGAGAACCAATATGAGTCCAGATCATAAGATCGCAGTCGCCTCGCGTGCAATTGAAGCATTCAACAACAAAGATTGGGATGCCGTACGAGAGGCCTTGACTTCCGATTGCTATTACGATGAAGTTGCAACGCGTAGAGCTGATGGTGTCGAAGAGATAATTGAATTGTGGCAGGGTTGGGCGAAGACGTTACCAGATGCCCGTGGACAAATTGAACGTAGCTTCTTATCTGAGAATACGGTGATTTTTGAATTGAGTTGGACCGGAACGATGACTGGCCCCTTGGATAGTCCGACCGGCGAAATTCCACCAACCAATAAGCCCTTCGCAAATCGCGGCTGCTGGCTCGCGGAATTGGACGGCGATCGATCGAAAGCTATTCGGCAATATTTCGATGTGTTAACAATGATGAAGAGTGTAGGAATAGCGTAAGCGAGGATCGCATTTCCTACTACACTTCACCAACTCTTCTCCTGGATTTTTGCTCGTCTTGGCATATCCGTAATACCGGTGTCATCTTATGCGCCGCCTGACGGCCGCTAACGCCCCCCCACTTGGATGCGACGGGGGCTTTTTGCTTGTGCGGCGCTGGCGGTTTACGTAGAGCACTCGTCCCACAGTCGCTCACGCATTCCGCGCAAGCGACGCTCTTCTACCCTTTGGCAGGAGGCGCTCTCATATGACAACGCAAGCAGGTGTGGTCGTAACTCATGCTCTGGCGATAGTGAAAGATGGGGTTGGCGAATCCCATACCCGTAGACCAAAGCGGCTCAGATAGGTAGGTATGTGTTGAAAGTTGTTGTTGGCTCCTGCCAGGTCGCGAATCAGGCTGCGCTTTTGCGCTGATTCGGCGCCCATCAGCAAGCTCAGTGATCCGCCGTCACCGCCCGCGCCATTGACTTTCCAGCCCAATGCGCCGTGCTCTTGAGCCAGTTCGATAAGCTGCTGCGCCTCGGCGCTGACCAGCGCGGGATGCAGTCTGGTTTGCGCCTCGGTATTTTCGACCATCGCCCGGCCAAGTGAGGCGAAGTCGCCCGCATAGACTGCGTCGCGCGATTTGGCGGCCGTCTGACGTAAATCCTCAAGCTTGGGATTGTCCGGCGGCGCGCCTTCCAGATCGGCTATCACCTTCTCGTGCACGTCAGACGAGCTGTGCGACTTGCCCAAGAAGACCAGCACCAGCCTTTTTTCCAATTCCCACCAGGTCGGATCCGGCACGTGCAACTGCGACACCGAGGCCTGCGGGTATTGGTACATCTCGATATAATTGATCCCGCCAAATGCCGAACAGAGTTGATCCTGAATTCCGCACTGCTGTTCGAGCATCTCCGTCTCTATCTTCTGCGCCGTCTGCGCCACTTCATAGGGCGTCATCCGCCCTGGCGTCAGCATGTCGAGCGAACCGATCAGTGCCACCGTAACTGCGGCAGAAGTTCCTGTCGACGCCCCCGCGGGTGCCTCCGAGTAGATCGACACCTCGAAGGCCACGTCATCTGGCACGTCCATGTATTCAACCGCCGCCTCCAGTAAGGGATGGTGGTTCCACTTGCGATTGCCCGGCTGCACCGGGAAACGCTCGCCGTAGTTTTCGGCATGTATGACGATGCGGTCGTCGACCTCGTCGCGAGGCAATACTTTCAACTGCGCCTCGGCATAGGGCAAGACCCCGATATTGAAGATCGCACCGTATTCGGCGAACCAGGTGTCGGTCCAGCCCCCGTTGTCGCAGATGCGGACTGGGGCAACGCTGTTGATGATGCGCACGGGTGCTGCCATGGGTATCCTCATCTCTCGTGTATCGGCCTAGAGTAAGTATAGGAAATTCAAACGCTCTTTCCCAAGGTATTCTTGTACCCAGGCATTGGCCATAGAGCACGTGCAGGTGGGCATTGATCGCCTTGTTAGGCCGTCGCCAACCATCGCATCAGGCGGAACCGACCGCCACACGCCGTTAACGCCAGCGAAGACGGTGAGTGAGGCGCAGGAGAGGAGAATCAAAACGGGGGAGCAGCCATTTACGGCGCTCCCCCAGTTTTGTCATGATATTGGGTCTTTAACCGTGAAAAAGATCATGATCGCCCGAAGATAGGCGGCTAAACCATCCTCGCTTTTGAGTCACTGCACGCGAGTTGCAGAAAGACGCATGTCTATTCGGGAACCATCTTCTGCAAGTGGCCACCAATGAACCTGATTTTCGCCCACTTCATTCTCCGATACAACGACTTGGCCAATGTCAGCCGGATTCAGACTATACAGGTACTCATTATAAATACGATCACCTTCGCACCGAATTTTTACGGCCCATGCAGACGGTGTCGTAAAGGCCTGGTCAAGCTCAACTTCGCTGGGTGAGTCGCCCATGGGCGGGCGATCTTTCGGGGTCATTAATCCTATAGCATAGTTGCCTGATACAATCATCATTCCTTCTGTTCCTTTTACATCGTAGCGCCAGACGCCTGCATAAGCCCCACAATCTGCTGACGCTTTTGGGTCAGTACTATCCGAGGAGTACGCGGTTGTGCCCACGAAAGCCGCGAGAACAATCGCGAGAATAATTTTCGAAGACGAAGTTTTTCCTATCATCATGGAATACCTCCTGCCATAGGTTTTTAGTAGGCCCGTTCCGCAGGATACGAAATGGGTAATACGCGCACTCACGGTACGCTATTGAATATCACGACAACCCTGGCCAATGGCTGCGGTAGCGGTGGCTTATATC
>CAZFMY010000245.1:0-3118 GCA_964520345.1 uncultured Gemmatimonadaceae bacterium
CGCGAATTGGATCTGGTTTATTGAGCTAGGCTATTGCGTTTTTGTCGTCCGCCGACCGTTGCGCGAAGCGATCGGAAGGGGTCTTCTGTGTCTGCCCGTTAGGCCCTCATCGGGTTTAGCTCGTTCATCGGTCCAAATCCGGGCCTTTGGATCTCCGTCCCGACCTCCTGATGGTTCCATCGGTTCTCCATTACGGCTTAGTGCTCTCCTGCACGTGCTCTAGGGCCGATGCTTGGGTGCCGGAATAACTTGGAAGAGGGCGTTTGAATTTCCTATACTTAGTGCGGCCAAACAGCGGCAGATGCTCGCGTAAAGAAGATGCTACTGGTACACCAAAATCACAATCTCGACCAGCCTGAGCAACACACTAAAGCTATCCGCGAGGTTGGAAGCCGATACTCCGGCACTACTATTTGGGCTGACGAACTGATGGAAGTTCCATGGGGGTAGCTAGCAGCCAGCCTGTCGAGTTGGACCAGAGATCGATAAGGTACTAGGCTTGTTAGCGTATCAACCCCACAAATTTAGGAGGCCTCTATGACTGACAAACCAGTGTACCGCGTGGGCTTAATCGGCGGAGGTAGGCAAGGGACTCATCATGCGCGTGGTTATCAGCTTCACCCAAGAACTGAGGTTGTCGCGGTAGCTGATACTGACTCGGAGAATAGAGAACTGTTTATGGAACGGTTCGGGGTGCCTGGCTACGAAACCTACACCGAAATGCTAGAAAACGAGGATATCGATATCTCTGCACCAAACCTGCCTGTGAAGGCAAATCCTGGAGCAGTTATAGCCTCTGCCGAATCTGGCGTTAAGGGAGTCTTTAGCGAGAAACCATTGGCCGGGAGTCTTGCAGACGCAGACTTGATGGTAGAAGCGTGCGCATCACGTGGTATCCCCTTTGCTGCAGGTTTGGTTATCTCAAGCCACCCGGACTACGTTAAAGCTTACAAAATCGCGGCTGAGGGTGGTATCGGACAGGTCATTCGTATCAACCTTTATGAGGGTAATAACCAAGTAGGCACTCATGGGCTGAACCTTGCCAGAAAATTCGCCAACAAAGCAGACATAGACTTTGTAACAGGTTTCGTATCGAACGACCCACATGGAGAATATGAAGAAGACTACGGCCAAGGTGAGCGTTGGTACGGTTGGTTAGGGGGACATATCCGATTCACCAATGGTGTTGAGTGCTTCAGCAGTTATACTGGCCCAGATTATCTTGGGATCGAGGTGGTAGGCACTCATGGTGTTATCCGTAACATCAACAACACTGGCGTTGGGTTACGGATGTTTAGGACTGACAACCCAAAGGACAATCCCGAACTCCTCGAGGTTGAGGGTACGTTCCTCCCTGCCGCTCCCAGTCCCCGCGAGCGAGACGAGGAAGGTTGGCGGAAGCCGAGCCAGGTAATGATGGCCACTATAACGGCTGTAGCTGAGGCTATCGACACCGGCAGCCCGCTTGAAGTAACCACAGGCGATGACCTTCGCCACTCTCTCGAAATAGCGATCGCAATCCGTGAATCCGCCCGCCAAGACGGGAAAGCGGTCCGACTCCCTATTCAGGACCGCGGGATCATGATGTATCCGGAAGTATGGAGATGGCATTACAAGAAAGAGGTTCATGGGGTCGAATGGTACCGAGAACAGATGAAGGAACACGTAAAACCTGGCGAGAAATATGGTTGATGGGCATTTCATCGTTGGCAACATGCCCGTCAATTTAGTCCCGCGTGTTCAGCCAACGATCACGCACCGAACGATAGGGATTAATTTGCCCAGGCGTACTTAATCGCTCCATTCTAGTACCCGGGTCCCTGGGAGGGGCAAACTTATGCTGTGGTGGCCGACTTGGTCTGGTAGCGGTGCTGAGCGATCCAGCCTCGATAGGCCGCTATTTGAGCGGGGTTGGCTTAGCGGCCTATCCCCCGGCGGTCTCAGCGGCTCGTCCTCCGCCACAGCGCGAATTGGACCTGGTTTATTGAGCTAGGCTATTGCGTTTTTGTCGTCCGCCGATCGTTGCGCGAAGCGATCTGAAGGGGGCTTCTGTGTCTGCCCGTTAGGCCCTCATCGGGTTTAGCTCGTTCATCGGTCCAAATCCGGGCCTTTGGACCCCCAGTCCCGGCCTCCCGATGGTTGTATCGGTTCTCCATTACGGCTCAATGCTCCCCTGCACGTGCCCTATGGCCGATGTTTGGGTGTGGGGGAATACCTTGGAAGAGGGCGTTTGAATTACCTATACTTTTTTTTGGTGACGGTTTTCACGCTATGAACTTGACATTTGAAAACTCGGCAGGGCCGGTTGGTCAAGCTGTTGCTGTACGAATAGATGCGGATCAAGTAGTCTTCGACAATTGTCGTTTTTTAGGAAATCAAGACACGCTGTATCCCTATGGAAAAAATATGAGACAATACTTCTACCAATGTTAGCTTTAATTTGGTTTTCCGCGGAATATACTTAAATAATAGTTAACACTTTAGCTACATCTGAAACCAAATTTTATATATTTTTTGCTTTTGTAAATTAACTAATGGATTCTACTAAGAGTCCACAATTAGAAAAAAATGAAATTTAAAAATTTATTTAGTGCATTGACACTTGTTTTATGGGCTGGCAGCAGTATAGCTCAAAGTCATCATCATCATCATATTTACGAATCCCCTGAATATGAGGAAGAGTGGATGCAACCAAGCCTTCACCCCGATCGCATTATGCTAAACTTTGGGGCTGACCCCACCACAACTGCCAGCGTTACCTGGAGAACTAACACTGAGATTAAAACCGCTTATGCCGAAATTGCAAAAGCAACACCTGCTCCCAGGTTTTGGAGAACTGCTGAACGTTTTACTGCCAAAACCACATTGCTTGATGGCAGTCAGGTAATTGATGCGGGCATAGTGGCCAATTATCATTCCGTTACTTTTAACGGGTTAGAACCCAATACTCTTTATGGCTACCGTGTTGGCGATGGCGATCACTGGAGTGAATGGATTCAGTTTAAAACTGCATCTGAAACCAGTGATAAATTCTCATTCTTATACGTTGGCGATGCACAGAACTATATTTTAGAATTGTGGTCGCGCTTAATCCGTCAGGGTTTTAAGTTAGCTCCTG
>CAZFMY010000246.1:0-3099 GCA_964520345.1 uncultured Gemmatimonadaceae bacterium
CGCGGGCAAAGGCGCCGATGTAGTGGTGGAATGCGTTGGCGGGACGGCTGGCATTAAATCTTTCGAACAGGCCCAACACATGGTAAAAAGCGATGGCGTCCTGCATCTGATCGCCCTCTATCAGGGGGCGAAAAAACCAGGAGACGGCCTGTTGTCGTTGGACTCCAGCCTGATGATGAGCAAGCTGCTCGTCGGCGGTATCCGGGTGCCGGAACCGCGCGCCAAACACCGCGACGATGCCGTCCAGATGCTGAGCGCAGGCACCATCCGGGTTGCTCCCCTGATCACCCACCGGATGCCCTGGGAGCAAACCCCGGAAGCCTATCATTTTCTCTACGAGCATCCCGACGAAGCCATGGCGGTCATTTTGGAATGGGAATAAAGCACAACCGCGGAATTTTTCTGCCACACAGCCACCGCTAACGACTATAGCGCGCCTTTAGAGGCGTCCTCAACTAGACTCCGCAGGAGCTGTTTTTAGGGAACGAAAACGAGAATATATAATGAACCGGATCGCGACTATTTCACTGGTTAGCTACGACCCGGTCGTAGGCGATGCCCCTGATCGGCTGTCCAAGACCCTTGAAAAGATGGGGACGCACATAACCCAGGCCGCCGCACAAAAGGCCGATCTTGTGGTCTTTCCGGAGATCTGCTCTTATCTGGGTGCGCCCGACGCGTGGGTCTTTGAAGAGCTCGACGGCCCCACGGTTACGGCCATGGCCGCTGCTGCCCGCACCCATTCGGTATATGTTGTAATTCCGCAGGCAATTATGGAGGGCGACAAGCGCCGCAACAGTTCGATCTTGATCGACCGGGCGGGCCAGGTGGTTGGCGTATATCACAAAAATGTGCCGACCCATACAGAACTGGACCTTGGCATCATCCCCGGCACTGAGACGCCTGTTTTTGAAACCGACTTTGGCCGCGTCGCTTTGACCATCTGTTTTGATATCAATTACTGGGAGGTAGGACATGCAACCTGCGCTAGTTGCCCCGAGCTGGTCGTCTGGTCATCGATGTGGACCGGCGTGCGGATGATGAGCCGCTGGGCTATTGAGTTTGGTTTTTATATGGCGGGGGTGTTTGCCGGCGGCGGTTCGTTTATTGATCCGGCCGGCCGGCCCATCTGCAGTGTGCCGCGCCGGACCAGTGATGAGACCGGCATGGCGCCGCTGATCACTGCCGGGCTTGATCTGGATATACGGGTGGTGCATCACGACGGCAATATCCAGCGCGTACGGTCATTGTTTGAGCGGCATGGTCCTGGCGCTGCAACGGTGGAGCATCTTGGTGACGAGTGTCTGTTGACGCTGCGTTCACACTTGCCGCATATGAGCACAGATGAATTGATCGCGGAGTTTGGGATCGAGCCGATGCGCGACTATCTGGCCAGGGTGCGCCGCGATCGGCAGCGGGCTCTGGACGGAACCTATCCGACTGCCCCTCATTGATGTCTGAGCACCCACCTTCAGGTGGGGTTTCGAGTTTGTAAAAAAATGGTATTAAAATTTAGCCAGTAAGAATCCCGGAATCACCCTGTAGGGTTTAATTCGTTGATCCGTCTCGATCCGGGTTCTGGACTTCAGCCCCGGCCTCCCAATGGCTCCATCGGTTCTCCATTGCGCCTCAATTCCACCTGCATGCTCTATGGCCGATGACTGAGCAGAAGAGTAACTTGGAAATGGCATTTGTACTTCCTATACTTCACACAGCATAAAGAACCGTTTTCACCTACGTTTGATCCTGCTCGTCGATATTACGCAGCGCAAGCCTGGTTGTTGGTATTTATTTTCTCCGCCGTCTTCGCCGGCCCAACAACGACAGCTGCCCAGGGTGAGTTCACCAGGCTATGCTTCGGCTGCGAAGCCGGTTTGCCTTGGGCGGAATGGACGGAATTAGACCTAATGGTTGACGATTCTACCGAGTCGTTGAAACCATTGGAGTTAAAACCCGACATAAACGTTATCGGCCAACTCTCCTATTGGAATCGCTCACTATATCGGCGCCCGATTAATCCACTCTGGCGTCGTGGAATGCCACGGATTTGGCAGGGTACAGGTACTAGTTCGCGAGGGCTTCAGTTTCAGAATTTCTTGAAATTTATTGACGGAGATATCAATAGCGCGTTTGTCGATGTCATTTTGCCGGCCGGCGAGGTTTTTTATACCCTCGACATGGGAGCTCCGATACCGGTGGAGCGTTTTGTAGTCGTTCCGCCGATGGGTATTGATCCGGGCACTCAGATACCGTACCGCCCGTTTTGGTCCTTTGAAGGCTATGGATTGACGGCCAGCAATAACGAGCAATTGGTAAATACCATGGAGCCGGAGTTTCGCGCGTCCTACACCTATCTAGGACAGGTATTTCCCATCGCAGGTTTTGCGAAAAGGGCCTCGCCGTTGGACATCATTCTGGCCGAGGAGGAACAAAATTTCGCTTCGGTGATCGATGTCGCGTTTCCGCTCCAGCATCTCCGTTTCTTCCGCTTCCGGCCCTTTCCCGACGGAGAGCCTGATTTCACGCTGGGCTCATCCCCACAGGCAGGCCCGCCGCTTGGCTCGGGTTATTACTCCCGTTTCGCCATTGCAGAATTAGAGATCTATGGCCGCGGAATCGTCCCTTTTGCAACTTGGGAATCGCGTGTTATCGATTTGGGTAGTGTTGCGAATGTTGCAAATATAGTCTTCGCCACAAGTGCACGGCGGGTTGGAGAGGACGAAGGTGTCGCAGATCCAGATGTTCCGGCAACCGCCAAGGTCATCTTGAAGAGTGGTGTGGACGATTCGCCTACAGTCTATTATTCCTTTGACGAACTTGGTCAGGCCATAGAGGTAGAACTAGCCGAATATAAATTATTGAAGCCTCGTAGATCCACGGGTGATCCCTTTGCGCTGGGGTGGCAGGGGCCAATAGTTGACGACGTGGACAACTGGAGTTTCTGGACTGCTCCATTGCGTGAAGGCGGTGACCAGCCCCGGGTGCCGCCGGGTCGCTATGTAAAAATCCAGGTGCAGTTCGAAACCGAGAGTTTGTGGGAATCTATGCATCTGGATTCGCTGGCACTGGAAATTTCGCCGCTGCTGGCTGAGAGCTTAG
>CAZFMY010000247.1:0-3002 GCA_964520345.1 uncultured Gemmatimonadaceae bacterium
CGGTTCTCCATAACGCCTCAATGCTCACCGGTGTGCGCTCTCTGGCCGATGCCTGGGTGTCGGAATAACTTGGAAGAGGGCTTTTGAATTTCCTATGCGTTACTGCCAAGCACTGTTAATTGTTTTTGAATTCAATGGTACGGTGATACTGCATGTAGTGGCGACTTCGCTCGGAGAAGTCGATTGCACGCGTACAGTCGAGGCCGCATTTTACTGAATCCATAGGTGAAAGAATGGGCGAAATAACAATACAACCGTCTTCGTCAAGGATTCCGTTCTCTGGGTCTAATCGTTCGGTATTAGTACATGCCTTCCAAGGTTTGATATGGGAGGCGATTAGCAGCTCTGAGTTTGCGATACCGGTTATGGGACAGGTGTTTCCATATGCATTCAGCAAGTCTTTACGAAACTGACCTTGGCCAAGACGGGCTGTACGCAAATACTTTGTTTCGGTCTCATTTAGTCCTGGGGCGTGATTTGGTATCTGCGCAGGAGATTCAGAGTTACCCGATTCTGCAAGTAGCTGATCTGGGGCAACTGATTTACTAAGGCAGATTCGTATGCGCTTCTGTGCATTACCTCCTTTCTTTGCAGAAGGATCTCGATGCATAGATGCGATTTCTCGCTGAAGCATCTTTCTAAAGTCTTCAATATCAATTGACTCTAGATCAACAGGATAGGACTTATCCAAGATTGCAATACGTTCTTCTACTGGAATGTTCGAGACCTTGCTGGAGTCTAGGACGACTTGTGTGATCTGGATTCCAGAAACCGCCAACCTTCTAAAGACAAGACTTAGTAATTTGTTGTAATCGGGGTTCCTACGCTTTATTCCACGAGCAGGATTTGCTCCACCGCTGCTCTCTATCACAACACACGGAGACTCTTCGAACAAATCCAAACTGTATTCGGCGTCAACGATTTTATTTTGATCATCAAGTAAAAACATAGTCTTAAGATCACCTAACTAGCAATGAAGATGGTAGGTATTCTCGAGGTCTTGCCAAATTCTTAAATACACTTAATAGAATTCAACAATATTCCCTTTAGTACACCTGTTTCGGTGGATCAAATAAAAACGAATGCAGCTTTGCGAAAGTTGAACTATCAATCCGAGAAATGGTATCTGAATCGCCATGGACTAAGCCATTCCTAAGTTTTGACAGTGAGACATCATTAATTTCTTCAGTCCCAATTAGCGAGAAAATCTTCTAAAATCGTCCTTAGTATCACCAAGAAATTCCGAATATACCTGTATCGCATACTTGGTTGTGCTGCAATCGAACCGGCAAGAATAAGTACTACGATCGGGAAAAACTTCATTTTTCCTCTTTCCAGCGTATATGTAGTGGGTGCGTTTAAGTATAAGAAATTCAAAGCTGATCCTTCAAATTATGCTGGCGATCAGGCTTCGGCTCAATTTCACGCAGAGATCGTTGCAAAGAGCATACATCGTATTGACTAATACACATAAAAGGCCCTTTATAATTCCTATGCTTGTTCTCTACCCACGCGCAGTGTTTTTGAAATAACCTCAGTATGAAATGGGAGTAGATCTTGAGTACCATTACGTCGAACACACAAAGAGTTGTCCAGGCAGTTGGAGATTTGCTGCCGGCGCGGAGCGGGAGCGTACCGAGCGCGGCGGAGGAGACCCTACTGGCAGAGCAGGTTGAGCAGTTCCAGAACCGCGGCTTTACGGTGCTGCGCGAGGTGCTCAGCGCGGCCGAGGTGGCGTCGCTGCGGGCGCAGCTGGACGTGCGGATAGCCGCGAAGCTGGAGGCGCAGCTCGGCGAGGTGGAGGGAAAGCCCGCCACCGGCGCGGAACTGGCCGCGACGGGCCGTACTATCAGTATCGGTGGCCCTGATGACTCGGCCACCATCGGCTTTCCAGGGCTGCTGGCGGCAGCGCCGGAGTTGGCCGAGCCGCTAATCAAGCCCTTCTTGCTGAACCCGCAGCTACTCGACCTGGCTGAGCGCGTCATGGGTCCCTTCGTCCAGGGTGACGGTTTCTACGTGGTTGGCACCCCACCGGCTCAGTTGACCGGTCGGGCGACCGGGGTCGCCTCTCGACAAGAGCTGCTGGCCGAAGCCGCACAATGGCACCGCGATGCCTACAACCATCACACCTTGTGGCGCGGCAATCCCGGCTACGTTGACGATCTGGCGGACGGGGGCCAGCCGTTCACGCCGCCGCTGGCAGCGCACATGCTCTGCTACCTGCAGGATATGGACGGGCCAGGGGGGCCGCTGCTCGTAGTTCCGGGATCGCACCGCTCCGCGTTCGGCGCCGAGCCGGAGGGCGCCGAGGAAGAGGCGGCGGTGGTGCCGTTGGACGCCAAAGCGGGCGATGTTGTGTTCTTCCATTGCGATATGCTGCATTCCGGCTCGGCTAATCGCGCGCAGAGCGCTTGGCGCTACATGGTCACCTCCTTCGTCGTGCGCGCCGGCCTGCCCCATCGCGATGACTTCACTGATCCGCCGCTTGTGCGGGGATTGGTGGCAGAGGCGGAGGCACGTGGCGACCGGCGCGTGCTGCGTTTCTTCGCGGCAGACACGGCGGATGGCGGCCCGCTGCGCCGCGAGGAGGAACAGTGGCGCGCCGCCATAGCCGAGGAACGGCGGCTGTTGCGCCCCGCGCCCTGACCTATGGGCTGGAATTGTTCGGCGTCACGCGGACCTGGCAAAAGATCTTGATGCAGCAGGTATTGCCAGGGAAGCTGCTGACGCTGAGGTCGATTTGTATCAGCCTGGTACTTGGGAGTGGTGCGTCTGCCAAAGAAGCGCAGGAACTGACCCGTCAAGATGTGCAGTGAGGCGAAAGCCTCTTGCTTTGTCACCAAGTTGGACATTTGAGTCAATTTCTGCGCGCAGGGGGGCTATGAAGGGGTTCAGGCGTCATTGGCCGCAGTGCAAGGAGGCTGCTCATGAAGAAGACCTGGTGTTTATCCTGGTCCTTAGTTGGTGTGGACTGCTTAAAGCAGAACGGCTAGAGTGGCGCC
>CAZFMY010000248.1:0-2978 GCA_964520345.1 uncultured Gemmatimonadaceae bacterium
GGGGTGCCGTTGTTTTCGAACCAGTAGAGGTCGCCGGTGAGGTTTTCGACGCAGACCACGTCGAGGTGCCCATTGCCATTGATATCGCCGATGGCGTGGCGCTCCAGCCGCTCCTTAGGGTGGTCGCGTTGGATATGATGACGGGTGAAATGGCCCTGACCGTCGTTTTGGAACCAATAGAGCGCGCGGCCGTCGGCATCGGCGGCGGTGATGTCGAGCGAGCCATCGCCGGTGATATCGCCGACAGCCAGCCCGAAGGAGTAGCCGAAGCCCTCCATGATGAGATGCTCACTGAAGCGGGCCATTAGTTTTCCCGCGCGAAGTCTTCGATCGCTCTGATCGACGCCCGGGTTCGGGCCAGGCTGCGGCCCGCCAGGTTGTCCATCAGGCGCTTGAGCCAGGGTACTTCGATGCGGTCGGCGGTGTAGTGCCCTTTGAGTTCCTGCACTTCGATGTCCATGGTGGCTTATTCCGCGGGTTGGGCGTGGAAGTCAAGTATAGACGCATGACCAACTATGCGCCTAAAGATACCAAC
The DNA here is from genome assembly GCA_964520345.1 of uncultured Gemmatimonadaceae bacterium. GTDB lineage: Bacteria > Latescibacterota > UBA2968 > UBA8231 > UBA8231. The sequence goes on from CAZFMY010000248.1 coordinate 536, forward strand.
TGCTTACGACAATGGCTAACCGATGAATTGATGTGGCTCAAGAAAAAGCCCAACCTGTTGAAAGCATGTTTTCAACCGCTATTTATTTCACTTAGAGCCCTACCGATTGACCCAATCCGCTAAAAGGCCCTTTATTTCTTCTGTACACAGACGCCGGAAGCCTTTGCCGAATTTGCGCGGGCTGGCCGCGGGTACCGACTAGCCGGGAAGTTGCTGCGGCACCGGGCCCGAGCACGTTAGGGCGATGGCCGCGGCGATCGGCAAATAGGAGGGAATGCACTATGCCGTCGGAGCGACCGGATATCGTCCGCTGGGGCGATGTGCCCATGGATATGACCAGCGTAGTTGGCCGTTTTGAGCGGTCGGATTTCAATGCGTTCTACACCGACCGCGAGCGGGGGATGGCGGTCGGGCACTGGGAGGTCGCGGAGGGTTACGAAGAGTACGGGATGTTTCCGCAGACCGAGGTGCTCTATATCGTGGAGGGGACGGCGAAGGTGCAGACCGACGACGGCGAGCAGACGGTGGGCCCGGGCGACACGGTTTTCGCCCACCCGGGCCGGCGCATGCGGCTGGTGGTGGCCGAGTCTCTGCGGGTGTTCTACGTCACAGCGGGGATGGAGGATATCGCCGACGCGCAGGCGATCAGGCGGAGGGCGGCCGAGTGATGGCGGATTTGAACCTCTACTGGGGGGACCTGCACAACCCCAACGAGTTGGGCTATGCCCAGGGCAGTCTCAAGCGCAGCTACGAGATCGCTGCGAAGATTTCGAGACGCCTGGCGATAGTCTGTCGGATGGCCTGGTCCAACGCCGACACTGCGCTGCAGATTCACGGTGGCAATGGCTATTCGATGGAGTTCGAGATTGGCCGGGTGCTCTGCGACGTTCGTATTCTCAACATCTTCGCAGGAGCTGGCGAAATTCAGGCCCACGTCATCGGACGCGGCCTGTTGTCGGCCAAAAACTAAGTTGCAGACAAAGCTGGGGCATCTCCTGAGAAGCTGTCCCAGCAAAAGCTTGCTGCCCCATAGCAGGAGCCGTGCATGGACATTCGTGGAGACTTTTCCAGCATCCCGCTCATCGATCTGAAGGGCCTCGGCAACGAGGCGGCGGAGCGCGAACTGGCGCCGCGAGTCGGCGAAATCTGCCACCACATCGGCTTCGCCCTCCTGACGAACCACGGCGTATCGAGTGAATTGACCGATGAGGTATTTGCCAAGGCGAAAAACTTCTTCGAATTGCCGCTTGACCAGAAGCTCAGCATCGATAAACGCAAATCGCGCCATTTTCGCGGTTGGGAACCCGAAGGCGCCGAACACACGAATAACCGTCCTGACACTCGCGAGCAAATAGATCTGTGGACCGAGCATCCCGCCCGCACTCGCGACGTAGATCCAACCTATCTGCGGCTTCTCGGGCCTAATCAGTGGCCATCCGATCAACTAGTGCCGGGTTTCAAAGCATCCGTGCAGACGTGGGTCGAACAAACGAGCGCGCTGGCGTCCAGGATTATGCGCTTGCTGGCCATTAGCCTCGAACTGCAACCGTCTTATTTTGAAGAGCTGTTTGGCCGGGAGCGAATGTCACTGACCAAGATCATCCGCTATCCGCCGACGCCGTCCGGACAGTTTGGTGTCAACGCCCACCACGATGCCGGCTTTCTGACCTTGCTCTCACCCGGCACGACCCCCGGATTGGAAGTTCAGAACGACCAGAGTGAATGGATAACGGTGCCTGTCGTACCGGGCGCGCTGGTGCTTAACTTGGGTGAAGTCTTACAGAAGATGAGCGGCAACTACTTCGTGGCGACACCGCATCGGGTAGCGACCAGCGCGGAGCGTCAATCGCTGGGTTATTTTCATGGTCCCTCCCTGGAAACCCGCCTGAACGCCTTGCCGCTGGGGCCACGATTAGCCGACAAGGTTGCAGCGAGCCCGCGTCACGCTGGCGCGGGTTTCATGGCACAACGTGATGAGACGGAAGTCGGAGTGGCGGATATGGCCAGTCGGTATCACCCCGACATCTACGGCGACCAGCTATGGAACTACTTTGCCCGTAGCTATCCCGATAATGTGTCGCGGCACTACGATCTCAACTAGCCGAAGCGCGCGGGCGACTCAACCGGTTGCCAAGGTGGCCATTCTGTGTTAAGCGATCGGAAGGGCACTTCTGAGTCTGCCAGCCTGAGTGCCAGGATAGCTTGGAAGAGGGTTTTGAATCTTCTACATTTAATTGCGGCCGGATCCATCCCGGCTCTGTACAAAAGCGAAGGTTAAATTGGGCCCGGGTTGGAGGCGGGGTACGAGACAAAAAAGATATCGGCATTGCCTGACGGCACTTTCCAGCCCGAATGTCGAGAGCGAATTAGATGCTTCTCACCTAATTTATATATTGCATCCACCATCTGAAAGGTATGGATAATAAGGATGACACAACCCGCC
>CAZFMY010000249.1:0-2898 GCA_964520345.1 uncultured Gemmatimonadaceae bacterium
CGCTGGCAGAGCAGGATTCCCAGGCCGCTCGCGATATACTCCAAACCTACTGGCCATAAAATTACGACCTGCTAAAAGCTTTCAGCAGGTCGTGGTACCAATCTCAGATAGTTGTGTTGTGCTGCAGACTACGCGATGTGCTAAGTATGGAAAATTCAAACGCCCGCTTGCAACTTATTCCGGCACCCAGGCATCGACCCTAGAGCACATGCAGGGGAGCATTGAGGCCAGGACTAAAGTCCAAAAGCCCGGATCTGGACCGCGCAACGCGTAAAACCCGATGATCCTGCCGGGCAGGCACAGAAGGGCTCTTCTGAACGCTTAGCACAACGGTCGGAGGACGGCGACAACGAAATAGCCTAGTTCAGAAAACTAGGTCCAATTCGCGCTGGTTGACAAGGAGGAGATATTCTGCATCGAGACAAACCGCGCAGTATCATCGCAGGAGTTCGCTCAATGCATCCTCGATGAATTTGTCGGCCTCACGGTCGATACGTGGTAAGCCAGCAAGGTGGCCCATTTCAGATGGGATCACGCGCAATTCTGCATTAGGCATTTGGGCCACTTCGATCTCGCTGTCTTGCGAAGGAAAATACAGATCTGTTGCGCAAGGCATGATGATTGCCTTCGCTCGAATCGAGGACAGTGCCGCAGCAAAGTCGTCGTTGAATCTTGAATGTTTGCCGAGATCGGCTCGCTGCCACGTACCCAACATGCCCAGTAGATCATTCGCATCGTGTTTAGAAAATAGATTGTGCGCTTCTTGTAAAAAAGCATCCATGTCGTCGAAATTGGTTCCACCAAAAGATAGATGTAAGTTTTTCCGGTAAAAAGTTTGCGAAGCAAACCAACCTGCGTAGACAGTTGAGAAGGCTCTCAACCCCAGTTTCGGCGGGGATTGGTAATCGCCATTATTAAAATTAGCGTCAGTAGTGAGCGCCCTGCGTAACCCCTCTAAAAAGAGCCAGTTGTGTGTTGAAGTTTTCGCACTACCGCAAATGGGCGCAATTGCGCTCACCATTTCTGGATAAAGGGCGGCCCAATGGAACGCCTGCTGTGCGCTCATTGAGAATCCCACAATTAACTTTATTTCCTCAATACCAAATTTATGCCGCAGCAAATTATGTTGCGCGACGACGTTGTCATAAACGTCTATGATTGGAAATCTTGGTCCATCTTGTGGGGCATCCGTGTTGCTTGGAGACGATGACAATCCATTTGCAAACATGTCTGGTACGACAATGAAAAATTCCTCGGGGTTCATAGCCCGCCCAGAGCCGATAGCGGTCCTATTGCTATCATGGGTGCCTGCATACCAGGTTGGGTAGAGAATTACGTTCGATTTGTCAGCATTCAGTCGGCCGTGGGTCTCATACGATATATGAGCGTTATGCAAAACCTCGCCGGAACGAAGGCGAAAATCACCAAGATGAAAAATGCTTTGTGTCAAAAGGTGAATCCTTTGCGTGGTTGAGAGTTTCCTACTACCACACGCGAAGAGACGCGCAAGAAAGTAACTAACTTAAATGAAAGGATTCATCGACAAAGTAACCAGCCGCAAGCTGCGGCGTGACAAGCATAGAAAATTCAAACGCCCTCTTTCAAGTGAATCCGGTACTCAGTCATCAACCCCAGAGCAGTCGGACACCACAACTCGGACGACGCATCACATCCACGGCGAAGATCCGCGCCACTAAAGCCACCCAACCTAAGCGACGACGAGAGGGGGAAACCGTAGAGGCCCCCACCGATGAAACGTCCGGCAAAACCGAACAACCCGGCACGACCATGGTTGGGCTCAAGCTGGACTCAAGACCATGGCTGGGGTTCGACAGTAACGGTTCTTCCTTCTTGCTGAGCCCGTTGAATGCACAGGCTGAGGTAGTGGTCCTGGCAGGCTTCCTCGAGGGGGTAGAAGGGGCCGGCACCGTTTACGTGTTCGCCCATGAGACGCATGCACTCGCCCACGGCAATTTCGTCGTCGGAAAGTTCGCCGGGGGCAAGCGGGTTTTGATAGATCCAGGAATCGCCGATGAGATAACCTTTGAGGTGATTACCTTCGAGATTGCCCTCAGCACCGGCGCACTGGCGAGAGAAGCGAACCGTGATAGGCGTTAGATAATCCTGGAGATAAGTGGCGGTGTCGTCGATGATTTCGCCCCGATCGCCGCGGATGAGCACCCGTTGATTGCGAATGTGGGAGAAGTACTGATCACCAGCGAAGTCGAATACTCCGAGCCGATCGCCAAAATCGAGGTAGGCGATAGTTTGTTTGCTGGTGTCCATGCCTTCTGCCTCTGGCGGCCCGGCGCGGTCAGGCCCTTTGATAAGAGAAGAAGTGAATTCGCGGGCGGTGATGGTGGGGTTTGCGAAGCCGACACCGAGGAATTTTCGGATCAGGCTGATGCCATGATAACCGTGCGCTACAGATACCTGAACCTGTGAAATAGTGCCCAGTTTACCCGTTTTGATGAAGGCGAGCTTAGCGGCATGATGTGGCTGCAGAAAGTACTGCTCGGCCACCTGAATAATAGCACCGTCTCTGGTGCGTCTGCAAAGCTCAGCCATTTCCTCCACTGTGGGTGCCGGCGGTGTTTCCGACAAAGCGGGCATATTGGCATCGGCAAGCTGATGCAATAATCCTGGATTGATTGGCCACGGCACGCTGGTCACTACATAATCGGGTTTTTGCGAAAGCAGATCGTCAAGCGCGGGATAGAGCCGAATGCCGTACTCTTCACCCAAAGGTGCAGCTCGTTCAGGATCGCGAGTTACGACACCTGCACAGGTGAAACGATCGGGACAGGCCTGGGCAACGCGCAGAAAGAAATGCGATCGCCAACCCGTGCCGACAATGCCGAATTTGATCATAAGGTGTACTCCTCAAATTGCTATTGT
>CAZFMY010000250.1:0-2165 GCA_964520345.1 uncultured Gemmatimonadaceae bacterium
CGGCTCAACGCCGGAGAGATCGCCCAGGTCCGCAAGATCATGCTCCTGCGATAAGCTCCGTCTCCGTCTCCAGGCCGTGGCCGGGCACCTGATCGAGACCAGCCACCGGGCTAGATCCCGGTGGTGGTGAGTGGTCGTCCGAGATCTCCAGGTCCCTTCCTAATGGGACTCTGTCCAGGCTATTTGCCGCTGATTTTCCTGCCTCGAATTAAGATTGCGCAATACGCGATTTGATCGGATCGTCCCACCCTAGTTGGGGCCTGGTCAGATAGGCCGTGGGGCTAGCCTCTCGATGCGGATATTCGAGTGAAATTTTTTTGATTAGTTATCTCTTTTATTCTATATTGACTAAACATTATTTCTAATTAAATGTATTTTTATCTTTTTTATTAAAATAAAGATAAAAATGAAAAGATAATAGGGATGAATTAGGTAGGAATGTTCAGATTGTGGGAGGTATAGAAGTTTATGCAGCAGGCCACCCTCCCGCCGTTCAGTCTGACCCAGACGCCGGAATTTGCCGAACTGCTGGCGGAGCTTGAGTGTTCACTGCTGGTCACGACCTACCAGGCGGGCAAAGTTATCTTGATCAGCTCCAATGGGGAGCAACTGAGTCAATTGCCGCGCAGTTTCGACACGCCGATGGGGGTCGCGCTGGACGGACGGCGACTGGCCATTGCTACCCGCCATGCGGTTGAACTTTTGGTCGACGAAGAGCGGCTGGCGCCGAGTTATCCGAATAAGCCCGATCACTACGATGCCCTCTTCATACCTCGTTCGTCGCATTATTGCGGTCAGCTCAATATTCATGACATGGTCTGGTGCGAGGATGGGCTGGTCGGGGTCAATACCCTCTTTTCGTGTCTTTTTCGTCTCGATGAGCACTACAGCTTCGCGCCGATATGGCAACCGCCTTTTATCACCGAGTTGGCGCCGGAGGATCGCTGCCATCTCAACGGATTGGCGCTGGACGGTGGCCAATTGCACTATGTGACAGCCCTGGGTACGACCGATCGGGCTGGCGGCTGGCGCGACGAAAAACTGGCTGGTGGGGTCCTGATCGACATACCCAGCGGGGAAATTTTGCTGCGCGGTTTGGCGATGCCGCATTCGCCACGGATGTACGACGGTCGGCTTTATGTGCTGCTCTCGGCCACAGGTGAGCTGGTCGAGGCCGATATAAATACGGGAGAGTACGAGGTGGTCAACCGGATATCCGGTTTTGTGCGCGGCATGGCTCGTTGCGGCGATTATCTCTTTATCGGCTCGTCGCGCCTGCGCGCCAAGCATACGTTCGGCGACCTGCCGCTGGCTCGTGGGGGCGAGACATTCTGCGGCGTGGTCGTGCTGCATCTGCCCACCGGGGCGATCGTGGGCCAGCTCAGATACGCCAACTCCTGCGAAGAGATCTACGATATTCAGATTGTGCCTGGGCGGCGCCAGCCCGGGATCGTTGGCACCGGTCAGCCGATTTCCCAACGCGCGCTATCGATGCCGAATGCCACGTTCTGGGGCGCAGAGAAGCCGCGCCAGGCGAGTGGGCCGAAGCCATACGGCGACCCGCTATAGAGAGGAAGCATCCGTGTTTTGGACCAGCCTTTGAAATCGGACCCCGAGACCCGCGTACCCTCCGCGCGGGCAGAGCGGCAGTCGCGTCGTGCCCTGCAGGTGCGTTGCGAGCGGCTGCTGGTGGGGCATGCTGCGCTCTACTGGCGGGGGCGCAGCTCCCGGCTGCGGCGGCTGGTGCGGCTTTTTCTGCGGCGGCATCGCGGCGACGCCTCGCTGCTCGAGTGGATCCTCGGCTCGGTCAAGCATGCGGTGTTGGCGGCGTTGGTCCTGCTGCATCTGCTGGCGGAGCCGGCCAGGGCCGGGAATATCGGGCCCTTTGTCGAACAGACGACGGGCATCAATCCACTCAATGCGGTTGATGTGGGGGACTATAGTGCTCCTGCATTTGTCGATATCGATGGCGACGGCGATTTAGACGCATTCATTGGCGAATCAGACGGCAGGATCAACTATTATCAGAATACGGGTACTTCGACCTCACCGACTTTTAGTGCACAGATAGGGCCCAGCAATCCATTCAATGCGGTTGATGTGGGGTCCGATAGTGCTCCTGCATTTGTCGATATCGATGGCGACGGCGATTTAGACGCATTCAT
>CAZFMY010000250.1:2265-2891 GCA_964520345.1 uncultured Gemmatimonadaceae bacterium
ATTCAATGCGGTTGATGTGGGGTCCGATAGTGCTCCTGCATTTGTCGATATCGATAACGACGGTGATTTAGACGCATTCATTGGTGAATATTACGGCACGATCTTCTATTATCGCAACGAAGCACCCGTGGGTACCCCGACGCCCCCGGTCGCTGACCTCGACGCTCCGCGCAGCGCCAATGTCTCCCTAGCCTTTAATCGCGCAGTGACCGGCGCCTCATCGAGCAGCTTCGTGGTGCATGGGGACCAGTCCGGTCAGCGCGTCGGGACGTATAGCGGCAACGAGACGACGACGCTAACCTTTAATCCGTCGGCCGATTTTCACCCCGGTGAAGAAGTCGAAGTACGCTTGACGCCCAGCATCGTTTTCAGCACCGGTGGTACGGCGATGGCACCGGCGCGCGTCTATCGCTTCCGCGCGCTGGCGGGTAGCGGTCCGGCGGTCTTCAGCAACAGCGCAGCCGATGTGTCCGCGGATGCGCACGAAACGAGGTCGACGAGTTTAGGCGATGTGGATGGCGACGGCGATCTGGACCTGATCGTTGGGAATATAGGTGAGGTGAATAGGCTGTATTTGGGCAGTGGAAACGGCACCTTAGCTGCGGGAACTCATATCGCGGGCCAAC
>CAZFMY010000251.1:0-2875 GCA_964520345.1 uncultured Gemmatimonadaceae bacterium
TTGCAGGGAGTCCAACTGGTGCTCTAACCTACACGTTGGCGTCGAGTCCCTCGAACGGCAGTGCGAGTTTGAGCGGTAATACGGTGACGTATACGCCGACGTCGAATTACAATGGATCGGACAGTTTTACGTTTACGGTGTCGGATGGAACGACGACTTCTTCAGCGGCGACGGTATCGATCACGGTTAATGCGGTCAATGATGCTCCTTCTGCTTCGGTCCAGTCGGTGTCTGGTAATGAGGATACATCGCAGTCGATCACGTTGTCGGGCAGTGATCCTGACGGGGATAGTTTAACGTATGCCCTGGCGTCGAGTTCCTCGAATGGCAGCGCGAGTTTGAGCGGTAATACGGTGACGTATACGCCCTCGTCGAATTACAATGGATCGGACAGTTTTACGTTTACGGTATCGGATGGAACGATCACTTCTTCAGCGGCGACGGTATCGATCACGGTTAATGCGGTCAATGATGCTCCGACGCTTGGGAGTATTGGCAACAAGTCGGTAGCAGAAGGCTCGACGTTATCGTTTTCCGTTTCGGGTACGGATGGGGATGGGGATGGGTTGAGTTATTCGGTATCGGGTAACCCATCGGGCTCTTCGTTATCGGGCAGTACGTTTAGTTGGACTCCGAGCAACAGTGACTCGGGTAGTTATACGGTGATGTTTACGGTGAGTGATGGTAATGGGGGTAGTGCCTCGGAGACGATCACGATCACGGTCGAGCCTCGTCCGGCCCTCTTGAGTATCGACGCTCTCGTACTTGATTTTGGCCCTGTTGTAATTGGAGAGACTCGGTCGTTGGAGATCGGGATCTCTAATTCTGGTGGGGCGGCCGCTACGAGTAGGAGCTTTACTCTGTGGGGCAAAAGCTGGCGGCGTCTCTCGACGGACAAAGAGCGTGTTACTGTGATTGGGAATAGTGCCTCGAAAGTGCAGGTTACTTTCACGCCTCTCACAACGGACTCACTCGCCGCTACTTTGCAGATTGATTTTGGCGCGGCCATTTACGAAGTGGGTCTGACCGGACTTGGTGTCGAACCCGTTCTCGAGAACCAATCCCCAATCTTTGCCTCAATTGAAGCTCCGGTAATCGAAGAGGGCTCGAAACTGGACTTAACGCTGGAGGCCACCGACGCCAACGGGGATATGATCAGCTATTCTGTTCTCCAAGCTCCTGAGGGTAGTAGCTTGGAGAACAATGTATTTACTTGGACGCCGAATTTTGGTCAAGCCGGTAGTTATTCCGTGAATTTTACGGCAACTGACCCACACGGAGGATCGACCAGCGTTTCCGTGCAGATCACGGTTGTCAATGTGAATCGCCCTCCCGTTCTTGAGCCCTTGTCGGCGATGCAGGTTGTAGCCGGGGAGGAATTGAGTGTGGATTTGGTAGCCACCGATCCAGATGGCGATACAATTACCTTCAATATCAGTGATGGTCCTGCAACGGCCACATTGTCTGGTTCGCGTTTGGTCTGGAGGACGAGTGGGTCGGACGTAGGAGAATATACGCTGACCTTCACGGCGACCGACCCCGACGGGGCGATGGATTCGATTACGTGGCAGGTTGTGGTGGTGCCGACAACGGCTCCGCTCTTTTCCCCGCTGCTGATGGATCTGGACGGGCGCAGTGGCAATCAGGGACTGAAAGAGAAGAATGTGGCACCCAATAGTCAGACAATCCTCGAAGTGCACTACGACGGAACGATGCCAATCCGGGGGTTTGGAGCCAAGCTCGAATATGATCCGATTCTCGTTGAGGTGGTGTTGGATGAGTATGAAATCGATATCGGCGAGGGGAGCGAGGTATTACCAATGGCGCGGAGTCTGAGCAATGGAGTGGTCGAGCTGGGTGCGGTGATGATGAATGGGTCCGAGGTTGAGCAGATGCAGGTCGCGACCGTGCCGTTACGGGTGCTCGTAAAACTTACAGAAGAAACGGAGGTGAAGTTGACGGAGGTGACCCTCAACTTTTCGGATCTACCGGATCAGCGGATTGTGACCAACGAGGTGATTGTGTTGGGTCCGGGTGCGTGGGTAGTGGGGGACTTCGATGGTAACGGCTCGGTGGACTTCACGGACTTTTTCATGTTTGCCGATGCGTTTGGTAATCCTAATGCGGATCCGATCTACGATTTGGATGGCAGTGGCAGTGTGGACTTTCTCGATTTCTTCATGTTTGCGGATGCTTTTGGCAGCACGGGACAAGCCAAGCTCTTCGCGTTAGCAGAGGAGATGATTGGCCTGCCTCGGGCGTTGTCCTTGTCGCAGAACTATCCGAATCCCTTTAATAGCGCGACGACGATTGACTATGAATTGCGCTCGGCCAGTGGGGTGGTCTTGGAGGTCTATGATCTGAGTGGTCAGCGGGTACGGAGCTTGGTGGATCATTTCCAAGAGGGAGGTCGTTATCAGGTGCCGTGGGACGGGTTAAATGAGACGGGCGATCCGTTGTCGAGCGGAGTTTACCTGATGCATCTGCAGGCACTCGGTCGGGTTGAGACGCGCAAGATGATGCTGGTGAAGTAGATCAAGTTATAAAGAGTGGATAGAGGAGTGGGACGGGCGATCGTTGGTTGGGGATGTAGCTATGTTTCTCCACTCCTCGCCGTGTCCAAGGTTTCAGTACTGACCCGACATTCTATCCACGTCCAACTCTGTGATCAAATCCCGAGTGTTTTAAGCTATTCGTCCTCCGACGATGGACAGGATCTGCGCCCTCTGATCATCCGATAGACTGGGCCAAGCGGCCACGACGGCAACCAGATTGTTTGGCATAGATGTGGCATTGTCTTTTTGCATAGAAGTGCAATCCGCGTGTAATCCTCCTGCAAGAGAGCCCGTTTGTGAATCCGCGGAACGCACTGTAG
>CAZFMY010000252.1:0-2719 GCA_964520345.1 uncultured Gemmatimonadaceae bacterium
GCTGGGTATCGTGGGGTTCCCAATCCCGAAATACGATGCTCAGACCTGCACCTGGCAACCGCAGAAGACATCAGCCTCGGGCTGAGCGCCTGCGACTACCAGATGCTAGTGTATGCGGCCTTAGCACGTTGCCGGTCTCAAACGACGTTGGTCAATTTACTGATAATCTGTGTCTGGATTCCAATCACAAGCGTCACTGTTTACCATCCCGTTGCGTAAATTCCAGTCATCGTTACAGTTCATTGGGTCTATTGTCGCGTTCTTACGACCCTTCGATCGACCACTACCCTCACCCCTTACCGCATACCACGTCGTACTCCCATCACTACCCGTCACGCACTCTTTGCACGTTGCACAAGTGTCACTGTTCTTATACCTTCTGCCCTTACCATTTGCTCTATCGCTATCGCAAGAGTATGATCCGTATACGGGCAGCCCGTTCCAAGTGGCAACACCGTATCCGGCGTTATTCATTGCCGTCACGACGTCGGAATCGTTATTAAAAAGCCCCAGTTGGTGGACACCTAAATCCTGGCATTCGCCGTTGACGATGCCCCATTCATCGTTTGTAAAACGGAGAACTGATCACGGTACTTTCATCCGTGCAAGACATTAAGGCTGCGGCATAGAGAAGGATTGCGAGTAAAGCGTATTTCATGGTACTCCTTTCGTCATATATAGAGGAGTCGATAATGGATGTAATCAAAGATTTCCTGCATGCCGACCACTACAGTACAGAACTCCGCCCGCACGTAGCCCGGTGGCAGGACGACAGCTGGCTTGTCAGTCTCTGGGCTCAGGTCGACGACTTTCTCTGGCAGACGATGGAATCACTTCGCGTCGATGACGCCTACGTCCAATCGATCGCCGACGCCTATCTGATGGCGGACGAACGCGGTGGTCGCCTGGCGCAGTTGCACACAGCAGGAACACCCATGGTCATAGTCACCCACTGGCAGCCGCTGTTCAGCAATGGTCGCCAAACGGGCTTCAGGATTCTCAATGAAGTCTGCCGTCGCGTGCAGGGCAGCTTGGGCAAGCAGGTGCAGTGGGCCCATTTCAGTGAACTGGCCCGCATCATCGCCGCCCAGGATTCTCCCAGGCAGGTCGTCTCATGATCCTGTGGAGCCACAATGCCTATTGGTTTCAGGGCGCACCGAGCCTTTGGGGCGAAGAACTCCAGGTTTTCCATCCAGAGGCTCTGGCGGCATTGACCGGGTTATACACCTCACTGCAACCCGACGTGTTGTTGCTCCAAGAAGTACCAGGCCCAGACGTGCCCGCAGCACTGAGCGAATCATTGAACATGCGCACTCACTTCGTCCCAGGTGGTGAACGCCCCGCATACGGTGGCTGTATCCTGTGGAACCCTGATCTCGACGTGATTGTGGAGGATCTCACGTCCTGCAGAACCCCTGCGGGGAAACGCTTTGAGCGAATCTTCATGCATCTAGTGCTGAGGACCGACGACCGCGAACTGAGCGTGATCAACCTACACCTGTCGAGCAATCGATTCGCCCCGGATGGGCAAGGTGAACCCGTTCGCCTCGGGGAGATCTCCACAGCCCTTACACAGGTCACCTCACCGGCAGTCATGGCAGGCGATTTCAACGCGTCAGCTGAGAGCCGCGTCTATGACCACATGGTGCAGGCAGGATTCCACGAATCGCACCCTGAAAAGACCGGTGTTCGACGAATCGACTACGTGTGGATCGATCCCAGCCAGTTGCGGGCCGAGGCGCTGGCGACGCCTGAGAACTTCGACATACCGGATCATACCGGCACAAAATTGAGCGATCACTTACCTGTCGGGGTCAAACTTTCCCTGGCGGAACAAGACAGATAAAGCAAGGACGATGATATGGCCTACGACGGGATCTTCTTTGACTCAGGCGGAACGATTTACGGTTTCGATGGCGACTCATCCGGCGACCCGAGCCACGCCGATGTTTGGGCCAGCATGGCCACCCGGGCCCACGCAGCTCTGGGGTGGCTGGGTATCTCAGCAACACTTGAGGAAATCTCAGCGCACATCCAACAACTGCATGCGGAGGGTCGCTCAAGCCCACCGGGCTACACGGAGGAGACGCTCGTCCGCTCCCTGTTTGATCGAATCGGTGCCCCCCCACGGCGCGACCACGTGGTCTATGTGACCGGTGTCCTGTCGGGCCCACGCTTCCACTCCTGGTTGTTCCCGGGCGTGGTCGAGACCCTTAAGTGTCTGACTGACGCCGGCCTCTACGTGGGGATCATCGCCAACACCCACGTGCCGGGATGGGTGATGGACCGCAATTTCCGCGGTGTCGAGCTGCTGCAGTATTTCGCCCACCGCGTGTATTCCGGCGACGAGGGCGTCGAGAAGCCGGATCCACAAATCTTCCGAATCGCCGAAGAGCGCTCACAGATGGGCGACAGACGACTCATCTACATGGGCGACCGGGTCGACAAAGATATCGCCGGGGCGCAAGGCGCAGGCTGGGACTCAATCCTCTTCCGATCCTTCCAGTCTACCAGTGACGACCAGGCCACCTTTGAGATCGATCACTGGTCGGAACTGCCCGCCCTGCTGTTGTCCTGAGATCTCAAGCGCTGGCCCCGACATGGCATGACCTACCCCTAAGATAATACGCAAGAAATCCTACGATTACACTCCAATCAGATCCTGCCATACCTTTGTCACGCGGTTACTGGATCTCAGCGTCCCTATCGACCAGGTCAA
>CAZFMY010000253.1:0-2574 GCA_964520345.1 uncultured Gemmatimonadaceae bacterium
GCCGTCGGCGCAGAACAAGAAAGTGCAACCCCCTTAAATAACAGAGAGTTGCACTTTTTAAAAATGGTGGAGGCGGCGAAAATCGAACCGACCTCCCATCGGCGTCGGATAATGCACCCGTGTTGCAAGTGCATTGCAATACAGTGCGTTCTGACAATCCTCCGAACGGCACCCTTGCGGGTGGCTTGCACGCGGATTGCACTTCTGTGCAAAAAGACAATGCCACATCTATGCCAGACGATCTGGCTGCCGTCGTGGCCGCCTGGCCCAGCCTATCGGATGATCAGAAGGCTCAGATCCTGGCTATGATCGACGTTATAGAGGACCCCTCCCTGGAAATCGCCCATGACTAACTGCCTTCCGAAAAGGACCAGCTGGCACTACTGCTCTCCGACTGCCCTCCCCATTCCCGCCTTTTAGCGACGATGCTGGCCGATACCGGGATGCGGCACCGCGAAGAGCTTGGGGCCATGACTCGTTCCTGGGTCCATTTCGAGGAGGCACCCTTCCCCCGGATCGTCGTCCCCAGCGAGCTCCACAGAACCGACCCCCTCCCGTCAAGGCTTGTACGGCTGCCCCGTGCGCCGTAGCTCTTTGGTCACCGCCAGCTGGCAGGTGACGTATTTGCTTCCCCGCTGTCCGCGCTGGTTCATGCCCCCCGCCGCATACCCGGGACGGGCGTCGGCGATCGTGCCCACGATCAGGTTGGCGAATTCCGCCGTGGTGTCGTATTGATCGGCGATGAGGGCGACCATCTCGCTCCAGGCTATCTTCACCGACTCCTCCCAGTCGGCGCCACGCCCACTTGTTAGCCACTCCTCTGCCGGTTCCACGTGCTTGGTCTTCTCCACCACCGGGCTGCTGCAGGGGAATCCCGGCGAGCGATCCACTTTCAGCGTGATCGCGGAGTCGATTTCAACACCCGTGGCCGTGAGCTCGCCGTCTCCCATGCGGGCGTGCACATCGGTGAGAGTCATCAGCCCGCCCGGTTTCTGCGCCCGAATGTGCACCGTGCTGCCGGCCTGGTAGGAGTTGTAATCCGTGTTTCCGCCGCAGTCGATCTCGAAGGAGGCAACCGACGCCAGGGTGATACACCCGATCATCGGGCGCGTGGGAACGACGAAGTCGGGAGGAAAGTAGACGAGCCCCACAGCGACCTGGAGGACAGGCTTTGAATTTCCTATACTTCGCTAACTTGTGGGGGCCAGCTCCCAGAGTTCTACGAACTCGGTACCGGGGTCGCGCTTGCGGCGCTTCGTCTTCGGCGAGGCCGCCTGAACACGATGCCTCTTGATGTCCACCAGCGAAAAGCGACCACCTCGGTTGAGCTCGTCCTGGATGGGATGTGGCGCTGACGAATCGGCAACCTGCTGGAGGTTGGAGAACAGAAGAACCAACCGACCTTCAGCTACGATTCGATTGTGGGCCTTCTCGAAGAAGCGTTCGAAGAGTGGCTCCTCGTAGTAGATGGCCTGGTCGATCGGATTGCGGGGGACACCTCGGAGCCAGGGCGGATTGAAGACGATCAACTCCGGCTGCTCGTCATGCGAGCCGAACAGATCCGCTTCCTGTACATGCAACACACCCGTCGGGGGATCGCGGTCCAACTCCCTACGTACACTCTCGACGGCGTTGGGGTTGGAGTCGGTGGCAATGACGCGGGCGAATCCCTGCTGCAGCAGTTGAAAGGCCAGGACCCCACAGCCGGTACCGACATCATAGGCGAGCCTGCGTGGCCCGCTGTACTGATGGAGCCACGTTTCGAACAGCTCCAGATGCGCAAATCGCGTCGGGAAGTAGGTGCCGTAAAACGGAAACAGACGACGTCCGAGAACAGGGATCTGAATTCCCTTCTGAAACCACTGCCACGAGCTGTTCAGCCCCTGCACCTGAGGGAAAGGCAAGCGGAAGTCTGACATGTCTTCATAGAGCTCACGAAACCAGCCGATCTCAGGGGCCTTGTCGAGATCGAGGCGATGGGACGCGACCGGAGCCAACAAGTTCTGGGAGGCACGGTGATAGTCGCCGCGAAACTCTCTGTCGCCGGTGAGATCCTGCCGGTTCCCGGGATGGGAAGCTTCGAGCAGCAGCCGGAGTGCAGACAGGGTGTTCATTCCCGTACTGTACAGATCGGTAACCAGGAGCTTCTCCCCGTCTACGAGCGCTCGTGCAGAGGTGTTCCAGTCCCGCTTTCGATCGATAGCGGTGGCGGGCAGGGTTTCTGCTATGGGCTCGGGACGATACAAAACACAATCAAAGTCCGAAGAGAGGAAAAGGCGTGGAAGTAGGGAGGAATCCTATCCTTAGTGATCCATCCCTCATTTAAATGTTCGATCAATTTCCTCAGATTTTTGATTGAGGCGTTCTTCGGCGTCGGTGCCTCGGAATTCGGAGACCCATTTGCCTACGCGTTTGGCAACGGAACCGCCGCCGCTGGTATGTTCGTGGAGATACGCGATGTCGGTGAGTGGTGTGCCCTCCAATAGTTGAACCACTTCCGGTGTGAGTCATTTCTTATACGGACTGCTCCCCATTTCGGTACCACTTAGCGTGAGAGATCGGCTCTATTTTTAA
>CAZFMY010000254.1:0-2566 GCA_964520345.1 uncultured Gemmatimonadaceae bacterium
TGGAGATCTGGGAGCGGCTCTTTACCAATGAGGGCCACGGCACGCTGCACGATGTGGATTTCCCCGGATTTTCGCTGATGGGCAAAGGGCCGGTGCAGCATGACGATGGGCGCAATGAGATCATGCAGATCGAAGCCGGGATGAGCTGTGTGGCCGCGATTCAGGAGATGTTGTTGCACGTCAGGCAGGGAGCGACCTGCCTCTTCGCCGGTGCGCCTGCCCGCTGGGAGCGGGTGGGGTTTAAGAAGATGCGCACCGAAGGGGCTTTTCTGGTTTCGGCACGCCGAACTCGCGGTCGGGTAGGACCGGTGGTCGTGGAGAGTCTGGCCGGGGGTACCTTTCGCCTGGTCAATCCCTGGGGCGAAGGCCCACTAGTTTGGCGGTGGGGCAAGAGTGCGGCTGTCGCTCGAGGGCGGATCGTGGAAATAGAAATGAAAAAAGGCCAGCGGATTCGGATCGAGCCCGCTGGTGCATCCGTATCCGAGCAAGTCGATACCAACGCAAGGAGGACCGAATGAAAACCTATCGCGTGGCCATCCTGGGCTGTCGCGGTCGCGGCTCTGCCGCCGCCCGCGCCTATCACGCCCACCCACGGACCGATATCGTCGCGCTCTGCGACCTGGAACAGGATCTGCTCAATACGCTAGGCGACGAACTGGGCGTCGAGGCTCGCTACACCGACCTGGACGCCATGATCACCAGGCATCAGCCCGATATTGTCGCGATCCCCACCGGCACCGAATTCCACTACCCGCTGGCGCTGCGGGTGCTCGAATACGGGGTCCATATCGATATCGAAAAGCCGCTCTGCGTCGATTGCGCACAGGCCGACGAGGTGCTGGCCAAAGCGCAAGAGAAGAATGCGCAGATCGCGGTACATCACCAGGGCCGGACCGGGGTCTGGATGAAGGCCGTAGCTAGGGCCTTTGCCGAGGGCCGGATCGGCGAGCTGCAACATATTCACGGTCATGGCAAAAACTACTACGGCGGCTATAACCTGATGAATATCGGCACGCATATGATCAACAATATGCTCAAGCTCGCCGGCCAGTGCCGCAGCGTTGTGGCCAGCGCCACCACCGATGGCCGCCCGATCGTCCCGAGCGATGTGGTGCCTTCTCCGCAGGGGATGGGCACCATCGCCGGCGAGCATATCACCGCGACGCTGGATCTGGATGGAGGCGTCAGCGCCACACTTTTGCAGCATCGCTTCCCCACGTCGGTCAATCCGGTGATCGAATTCTGTGGCAGCGAGGGCCGTCTAGTGCTTTCGCAGCTGGTCTGGAAACGAGAGATCGGTGCGCTATTCTTGCCGCAACCTCACTATGCGCTGAACGATCAGCGGGAAAACTGGGAAGTGCTCGAGCCCGTCTATTGCGAGAGCTACGATCCGCAGAGTTCGGCCCATCCGGACGACTACGCCTTTGTCGACGAGTACGTCACGGCGCTCGACGAGGGTCGCGAGCACGAGTGCAGCGGCCAGGTAGGCCACCACATCGTCGAAATCATGATGGGCATCTTCGAGTCGGCGGCCTACGGCAGGCGGGTGGATCTGCCTCAACAGGATCGATCGCATCCCCTGCTGCGCTGGCGCAGCGAAAACGGTCTGCCCGCGCCCGCGCCGATGCCGCGTCCACTGGCCGAATGGGTCGTGGCCGAAGATGCGCGCCTGGGCCGAGCGGGCTGAATTGATCACACTGGCCGATGTACGAGCCGCAGAAGCGCGCCTGGAAGGGGTGACGCTCAAGACCGGGCTGGTGCCGTGGTCGGAGTGCGCGCCCGGCGAGCAGTGGTTTTTCAAGCCCGAGAGTTTACAGCCCATCGGTGCGTTCAAGCTGCGCGGCGGCTACAACAAGATCGCCAGCCTCTCGCCGGCTGAAAGAGCCCGCGGCGTGATCGCCTTTTCGAGCGGCAACCACGCGCAGGGCGTGGCCTATGCCGCGCGTTCGTTGGGGATCCGCGCGGTGATCGTGATGCCGGCCCGGGCCCCGGAGATCAAACGGGTCAAGACCGAGGCCATGGGGGCCGAGGTGGTACTGCTCTCAGAGGGCGGCGAAGAAGAGTGGCGCGCCCATGCCGAGGCGCTGGCCGAAGATCAGGGCCTGACGATGGTGCCGCCGTTCAACGACGAGACGGTCATTGCCGGCAATGGTACCTGCGGCTTAGAGATCCTCGACGAGGTCGCAGACATCGATCTGGTGCTGGTGCCGATAGGCGGCGGCGGGTTGATCAGCGGGATCGCGGCGGCGCTGAAGATGAGCCGGCCGCAGGTCGCGATCGTCGGCATCGAGCCGGAGCTGGCCAACGATGCGCAGCTGAGTCTGCGCCGCGGCGAGATCGTGGCGCTGCCGATCGAGCAGACCCGGGAGACCGCGGCGGACGGTATGCGAGCGACCCAGCTGGGCGATATCACCTTCCGCTATATCTGCGAATACGTCGACGATATCATCACCGTCAGCGAAGAGGAGATCCGCGCCGCGGTGCGGACTCTGGCGCTGGACAGTCGCCTGGTCGCCGAGCCCAGCGGTGCGGTGACGGCCGCCGCGCTCTTCAACCGGCGGCACGA